>NZ_BNBS01000042.1 GCF_014656075.1 Streptomyces hydrogenans | reverse complement strand
GCGGCGGCGTCGCAGCACCGTAGCCGGGCTGGCCCTGCGGGGGCGGCGGCGTCGCCGTGCCGTAGCCGGGCTGACCCTGCGGGGGCGGGGGCGTCGGCGTGCCGAAGCCGCCCTGGCCCTGGCCCGGGTCCTGCGGCGCGCCGAAGCCGCCCGGCGGCGGGTAGCCGCCGGGGGGCTGGTTCGGCGGCTGGTTGGGCGGCGGAGGGGGTGGCTGGGTCATCGGTCCGCGTACCTCACTTGCTGAAGCCCATCATCGTCTTGGTCTCCTTCTCCTCGGCGTCGCTGGACGCCGAGACGCGACCCGCCGCCACCACGAAGGTGCCGTTGCCGTAGGCGTAGCCCGCGCTGAAGAAGCCGCTCTCGATCGAGGAGACCGAGACCGGGTGCTTCAGGAGGATCTTGGGCGCGCCGCCGGCCGGGGCGATCGTCGCGACCGCGCCGCCCTTGTCGTACTTGGGCGCGACGTAGACGAGGACCTCGCCGCCCTCCATGCGCAGCGGCGTCATCGACTGCTCGTCGGGGGCCTTGGAGCGCCACTTGGGCTTGCCGGTCTTGAGGTCGAAGGCGACGACCTCGTTGGAGGTGCCGTAGCCGGTGTCGGTCGCCATGTAGAAGGTGTCGCCGGAGGCGGCGACGCCGGTGCAGCCCTGGAGGTTGCGGCCGAAGATGACCAGGCCGCCGCCGCAGCGCGGGGCGAACTTGTCCTTGGTGCCGCCCTGGATCTGGGAGCGGACCGAGCCGTTCGGGTTGAGCGCGACGATCGACCACTTCTTCTGCTCGCGCTGGAAGGCGGAGACGACGAGCGGGTTCACCGAGTAGACCTTGTCGACCTCCCAGGTGGCGGCCAGCCGGTAGGTCCACTTGGCCTTGCCCGTGTTGGGGTCGACCTCGCTGATCGTGTGCTGTTCCTTGCTCGCGTCGGCGGTGCGGCACTGGTTGGCGGCGATCAGCCGGGTGGCGTCGCCGGCGTACGCGTAGGGCTTGCAGTCGCCGGTGGAGCCGGTGAAGACCTGCTTGCCGTCGGTGAGGGAGAAGCCGTAGGCGCTGCTGCTGCCGGCCGCGGTCACCGTGTTGCCGCCGATGGCGAGGGTGTTGTCGGAGAAGGCGAAGAGGCCCGTCGGCTTCGGGACGGCCTTCTTCCAGCCCGCCTTGCCGGACTTGAGGTCGATCTGCTGGAGCATCGAGCACTTGGCGCCGTCCTTGGCGCTCTCCTCGTACCCGAAGACCATGATGCCGTTGGCGCCGGGCTGGGCCGGGGCCGCGCACAGCTTGAACGGCAGGTCGACCGTCCACTTCTTGGCGCCGTCGGTGAGGCTGTAGCCGGAGACGCCCTTGTACATCGCCTTGACGACGGTGTCGCCGACGATCCAGGGGCCGAAGACCTCGGAGCCGTTGCGGGGCAGGTCGACGTCGTTGGTGGTGAGGAAGTTGACCTTCGCCTCGCCCTCCTGGCGGGCCGCGTTGAGGTCGTCCTCGCCGCCCTTGTCGCCGTCGCCGGAGCCGTCGCCCTCGTCCACGGACTCGGTCGGCTTCGGACCGGTGGTGGCGCTGGAGGACGAGGTCGTCGGGCTCGCGACGGTCGGCTTCTCGTCGTCGCCCTTGCCGACGACCGCCCACGTGGTGACGGCCGCGACGACCACGGCGGCCGCGGCGATCGCGGCGACCAGCGCGGTGCGGTTCTTGAAGGGACCGCCGCCGGAACCGCCGGCGGGGGCGGGCGCGGCCGGGTACATCGGCTGCGTCTGGCCCGGGTAGCCCCCGTAGGCGCCGGGCTGCTGCCCGTACGGTCCGGGCTGCTGGCCGTACGGTCCGGGCTGTCCCGGCTGCTGGCCGTACGGACCGGCCGCCTGCGTCGGCTGCTGCGGGTAGCCGTACGGGCCGGGCTGCGGGGCCTGCTGCGGGTAGCCGTACCCGGGCTGGCCCTGCGGCGGCTGGCCGGGAGCCTGCGGCGGCGGGGCCGGCGGCTGGCCGGGCGCCTGCGGCGGCGTCGGCGGCATCTGCGGCGGCTGGGCCGGCATCTGGGGCGGGACGGGCGGCACGCCGCCCTGGTTCGGATCCTGGGGAGCTCCGAAGCCCCCCGGCGGCTGGTTGCTGGGCGGCTGGGTCATCAGCGCTTCCCCCTTGCTGTGAGCGGGTTTTCTTTCTACCACTCGTGGGGTGGCGCAAAAGCGACCGGTCCGCCCCTTGTGCCCAAGGGAGGACCGGCCCGTGATGCCCTCGTTATGCGTTCTCCGCCAGTTCGAGCCAGCGCATCTCCAACTCTTCACGTTCTCCGACAAGTTCCCGCAACTCGGCGTCGAGCTTCGCGACCTTCTCGAAATCGGTCGCGTTCTCGGCGATCTGCGCGTGGAGCTTCGTCTCCCGCTCGGAGAGCTTGTCGAGCTGCCGCTCGACCTTCTGGAGCTCCTTCTTCGCGGCGCGGGCGTCCGCGGCGGAGACGCCGGCCTTCGGCTGCTGCGCGGGCGCGGCGGCGGGCGCGGGCGCCGCCTCCTCGGTCATCCGCCGGCGCCGCTCCAGGTACTCGTCGATGCCGCGCGGCAGCATCCGCAGGGCGCGGTCGCCGAGCAGGGCGAAGGTGCGGTCGGTGGTGCGCTCCAGGAAGAAGCGGTCGTGGGAGATGACGACCATGGAGCCCGGCCAGCCGTCGAGGAGGTCCTCCAGCTGGGTCAGGGTCTCGATGTCGAGGTCGTTGGTGGGCTCGTCGAGGAAGAGGACGTTGGGCTCGTCCATCAGGAGGCGCAGCAGCTGGAGGCGGCGGCGCTCGCCACCGGACAGGTCACCGACCGGGGTCCACTGCTTCTCCTTGCCGAAGCCGAACTGCTCGCAGAGCTGTCCGGCGGTCATCTCGCGGCCCTTGCCGAGGTCGACCCGGTCGCGGATCTGCTGGACGGCCTCCAGGACGCGCAGCTGGGCGGGGAGCTCGGTGACGTCCTGCGAGAGGTAGGCGAGGCGCACGGTCTTGCCGACGACGATCCGGCCGGCCGGGGGCTGCTTCTCGCCCTGGGAGACGGCCGCGTCCGCGAGCGCCCGCAGGAGTGAGGTCTTGCCCGCGCCGTTGACGCCGACGAGTCCGACGCGGTCGCCGGGGCCGAGCTGCCAGGTGAGGTGCTGGAGCAGCGTCTTCGGACCGGCGGTGACGGTCACGTCCTCCATGTCGAAGACGGTCTTGCCGAGCCGGGCGTTGGCGAACTTCATCAGCTCGGTGCTGTCGCGGGGCTCCGGGACGTCCGCGATGAGCGCGTTGGCGGCCTCGATGCGGAAGCGGGGCTTGGAGGTGCGGGCGGGGGCGCCGCGGCGCAGCCAGGCCAGCTCCTTGCGCATCAGGTTCTGCCGCTTGACCTCCTCGGTCGCGGCGATCCGCTCCCGCTCGGCCCGGGCGAAGACGTAGTCGGAGTAGCCGCCCTCGTACTCGAACACGTCACCGCGCTGCACGTCCCACATGCGGGTGCAGACCTGGTCGAGGAACCAGCGGTCGTGGGTGACGCAGACGAGCGCGGAGCGGCGGGTCTGGAGGTGGCCGGCGAGCCAGGCGATGCCCTCGACGTCGAGGTGGTTGGTGGGCTCGTCGAGGACCAGCAGGTCCTGCTCCTCGATGAGCAGCTTGGCCAGCGCGATCCGGCGGCGCTCGCCGCCGGAGAGCGGGCCGATGACGGTGTCGAGGCCGTGCTCGAAGCCGGGCAGGCCGAGCCCGCCGAACAGGCCGGTGAGCACGTCCCGGATCTTGGCGCTGCCGGCCCACTCGTGGTCGGCCAGGTCGCCGATGACCTCGTGGCGGATGGTGGCCTTCGGGTCGAGCGAGTCGTGCTGCGTCAGCACCCCGATCCGCAGCCCGCCGCTGTGCGTGACGCGGCCGGTGTCGGCCTCCTCCAGCCGCGCCAGCATCCGGATGAGGGTGGTCTTGCCGTCGCCGTTGCGCCCCACGACCCCGATCCGGTCCCCTTCGGAGACGCCGAGCGAGACCCCGTCGAGCAGGGCACGGGTGCCGTACACCTTGCTGACGTTCTCGACATTGACCAGGTTGACGGCCACGTTGACTCCAGTGCGGGGTGATCGATCGACGTACCAGGGTACGTCGCCGGGCCCGCCCGCGGCCCTGCCGCCGGTGTCAGGACCGGCGCCGGCCCGGCCGGTCGACCAGGAGCCAGCCCGCCAGGGCCATGGCGACCGCCGCCGGGGCGGTGATCCTGACGGCGACCAGGGTGGCGGTGTGGCCGTCCAGGAGGCCGCCGAGGCCGGTCATCGACAGGCCCAGGACGCCCAGCAGGGCGAGGGTGATGCCGAGGGCGGCGAGCGGTCCGGAGCCGCCGGTGCGGGGCACCGGGGAGGGGGCCTCGAAGCGGCGGAAGACCGCGACGAGCAGTGCCGTCAGCAGGACGGCCGCCGCGAGCCGGAGCGGCAGCTGGGCCCACCAGGCGGCCGTCGCCGGGGCCGGGAGGTGGACGCCGAGGCCGAGCATCGCGCCGTACACGCCGAGCATGGCCGTCAGGTGCCACAGGAACGCGGTCATGGCGACGCCGTTCGCCGCGACCACGCCCCGCCAGACCCGCGCCCGGGCCGCGAACCGGGTCCCCGGGCCCTTCAGCAGTTCCACCGCGCCGATCAGCCACAGGCCGTGGCAGAGCAGGGCGAGGGTCGGTGGGGCCATATTAGAGACCTTCTCACCGGGCATCCCGACCATGGACAGCGGATACGGGCCGAGGGCGACGAGCGCGGCCGCGCCCGCGAGCCCGGCACCGGCGAGGAGGGCCGGGCGCCGGATCATGCCGTCGGCGCGGAGGAAGCCGAGCTGGTGGACGGCGAGCCAGACGAAGGCGAAGTTCAGGAACTCGACGTAGGGCACGCCGGCGGCGAAGCGCAGCGCGTCGACCGCGGCCGCCGCGGCGGCGAGGGCCGCGAAGGCGCCCCAGCCGTACCGCTCGTGGGCCCGCAGCAGCGGCGGCGTGCACGCGACCATCGCGAGGTAGATCCCGATGAACCACAGCGGCTGGGTGACCAGCCGCAGCGCGACGCCGGTCAGTCCGCCGTCCGCGCCGGCCGTCTGGAGCACCAGCGCGGCCGCGCCCCACACCGCGACGAACACCATCGTCGGCCGCAGCAGGCGGCGCAGCCGGGCCCGCAGGAAGTCCGCGTACCGGGGGCGGGAGCGGTGGGCGAGGGCGTGCGCGAAGCCGCCCACGAAGAAGAAGACCGGCATCACCTGGAGCGCCCAGGTGGCCGCCTGCAGCTCCGGCACGACGGCCAGGAGGTTGCCGACGCCGTCGGCCGTGACCGCGGCCATCAGCCAGTGCCCGAGCACGACGACGCCGAGCGAGACGACCCTCAGCAGGTCCACATACCGGTCCCGCCCCGCCGGGGTGGCGGCGGCGAGCTCACGCGCGCTGATTCCCATGCGGGTACGGTCCCGCGCGGCCCCCGGGCCGCGACAGGGCGCGGGTACTCAGGTGCGGGCTGAGTACGGCCGTCCCCGGGGCGCGGGCCGCGTGCGGCCGGTTCCCCGGGGGCGGGCCCGCGTCAGAGGAGCGTGGCGCCCGGGGCAGGGGAGGTGGCGGTGTGGGTGGTGCGGCAGGTGCCGGAGGCGCGGAGGGCCGCGGCGACCGCCGTCGCGGCGTCCGGGTCCTTGACCAGGAAGGCCGTCGTCGGGCCGGAGCCGGAGACCAGCGCGGCCAGGGCGCCCGCGTCGAGGCCCGCCCGCAGCGTGGCCGCCAGGGACGGCCGGAGGGAGACCGCGGCGGGCTGGAGGTCGTTGACGAGCGTGGCCGCCAGGGCCGTCGTGTCGCCCGTCGACAGGGCGTCGAGGAGGGCCGGGGAGGCCGCGGGCGGTGCGGCGTCGGGCGTCAGGCGGTCGAACTCCGCGTACACCGCCGGGGTCGACAGGCCGCCGTCCGCCACCGCGAAGACCCAGTGGAAGGGGCCGGCGACGGACAGTCCGGTCAGCCTCTCGCCGCGGCCGACGCCGAGCGCCGCCCCGCCGACCAGGCTGAAGGGCACGTCGGAGCCGAGCTCCGCGCAGATCTCCAGCAGCGTCTCGCGCGGGGAGTCCAGGCCCCAGAGCGCGTCGCAGGCGAGGAGCGCGGCGGCGCCGTCGGCGCTGCCGCCGGCCATGCCTCCGGCGACCGGGATCGCCTTGCGGATGTGGAGGTGGACGTCCGGGGAGAGGCCGTGCCGGGCCGCGAGGAGTTCGGCGGCGCGGGCCGCCAGGTTGGTGCGGTCGAGCGGGACGCGGTCCGCGTCGGGGCCCTCGCAGGTGACCGTCAGCGTGTCGGCGGGCGTCGCCGTGACCTCGTCGTACAGGGAGACGGCGAGGAAGACGTTGGCCAGGTCGTGGAAGCCGTCGGGGCGGGCCGGGCCGACCGCCAGCTGGACGTTCACCTTCGCGGGGACGCGGACCGTCACGCCCGCCGCGGGCGTCGCGCCGCCGTTCACGCCTTCGCCTCCGCGATCCGCGCGAACTCCTCCACCGTCAGCGCCTCGCCGCGCGCCTGCGGCGAGATCCCGGCCTTCACCAGCGCCTCCTCGGCGGCGGCGGGCGAGCCGGCCCAGGTCGCGAGGGCGGCCCGCAGGGTCTTGCGGCGCTGCGCGAAGGCCGCGTCGACGACCGCGAAGACCTCGGCCTTGGAGGCGGTGGTCTCGACCGGCTCGGTGCGGCGGACCAGGGAGACGAGGCCCGAGTCGACGTTGGGCGCGGGCCAGAAGACGTTGCGGCCGATGGAGCCGGCCCGCTTGACCTCGGCGTACCAGTTCGCCTTCACGGAGGGGACGCCGTACACCTTGTTCCCGGGCTTGGCGGCGAGCCGGTCCGCGACCTCGGCCTGGACCATGACGAGGGTCCGCTCGATGGTCGGGAAGCGGTCGAGCATGTGGAGCAGGACGGGCACGGCCACGTTGTACGGGAGGTTGGCGACGAGCGCGGTCGGCGCCGGGCCCGGCAGCTCCTGGACGAGCATCGCGTCGGAGTGCACCAGCGCGAAGCGGTCCTGCCGGTCCGGCATCCGCGCGGCGATCGTCGACGGCAGCGCGGCGGCCAGGATGTCGTCGATCTCGACGGCGGTCACCCGGTCGGCGGCCTCCAGGAGCGCCAGGGTGAGGGAGCCGAGTCCGGGCCCCACCTCGACGACCACGTCGTCCGGGCGCACCCCCGCGGTGCGGACGATGCGCCGGACGGTGTTGGCGTCGATGACGAAGTTCTGGCCCTTCTGCTTCGTGGGGCGCACGCCGAGGGCGGCGGCCAGCTCACGGATGTCGGCGGGGCCGAGGAGGGCGTCGGGGCCGTCGGGGCCGGTGGTGGTGCTCACCGGTACAGCCTAAGGCCCTGTCCGGCGCCGGTCGGCCGGACCGGGCCCGCCGTTCAGCCGAAGAGCCTGCGCCCGCAGTGCGGCCAGGGGCCGGCGCCGCGCTGGACGTACAGCTTCTTCGCCCGGAAGGTCTGCTCGGCGGCGGGCGCGTCCTGGGCGACGCCGCTGCCGCCGAGGGAGCGCCACGTGCCGGGGTCGAACTGGTAGAGCCCGCCGTACGTCCCCGAGGGGTCGACGGCGTTCGGCCGGCCGCCGGACTCGCAGGCGGCGAGCGCGCCCCAGTCGAGGCCGTCGGCGCCGGCGACGGAGGTCGGCAGCGCGCGGGTGCCGACGCGGACCTTGCGGGAGACCGGCTCGCGGACGAGCTCCTCGCCGGTGCGGCGCGGCTTCTGCCGGACGCCGTTGACGGACCGGAGGTGGTACGTGATCCGGCGCAGGCCCGGCACGCCCTGCCGCTCGACGACCTCGGTGCCGGCGAAGAGGGCGGGGTCGCGGACCCGCTCGACGGCGTACGGCACGGCCTCCTCGCGGGTCTGGGTGGAGCCGGTGATCCGCAGCACGGTGACGGTCTGCCCGTCGCGCGGGAAGGTCTCGCCGGGCACCGAGGTGGTGTCCTCGCCGCCGAGGGTGATCCCGGCCTCGTCGAGGGCCTCGGCGACGGTGGCGGCGTTGGTGCGGACGGTCCGCTCGCGCCCGTCGGCGAGGAAGGTCACCGCGCGTTCGGTGCGGACGTCGAGGGCGAGGCCGGTGCGGGAGATCGCGGCGGAGCGGGAGACCGACAGGTAGGCGCCCTCGGCGCGGACGCCGAGCTGGCGCAGGGCGCCGTCGACGGTGTCGGCCGTGGTCCACACCTGGCGGCGGTAGCCGTCGAGGGTGAGGGAGACCGGTCGGCCGTAGCGGAGGACGATCTCGTCGCCGCTGGCCAGCGGCTCGCCGGGGGCCGGCGCGACCAGGTCGTGCTCGCCGATCTCCAGGCCCTCGTCGGCGAGGAGCTCCCGCACGTCGTCGGAGAAGGTGTGCAGGGTGCGCGGGACGCCGTCGACGGAGAGCCGCACGGCCTTGTCGTCGGCGACGAAGGCGCTGGTGCCGCCGGCCAGGAAGGCGACGACGAGGGCCTGCGGCACGAGCCGCCGCAGACCGTCGCCGGCCGGGCGGGCGGCCTTGCGCCGCCGTGCCCCGCGCCGGGCGGCCGCCCGGCCCTGCGGGGGCACGGGGACGGGCGCGGGGGGCGGCACGATCAGCGGGGCGATCTGGGTGGGCTGCTCGTGGAGGGGCAGCGTGGCCGCCGCCCCCCGCCGTCCGGCGCGGTGACTGCCCTGGGAAGTGCTCACGAGGCCGGGACCCTAGCCCCGGCGACGGTCACTCTCCAAAACCACCCGGCTACGACACGTAACCGTTATGGATCAGTAATCGAAGGCGCGGGCCGTGTTCACCGCGAGCGCCTCCGCCATCGCGTTCTCGTCGATGCCGCGGACCGCCGCCATCGCCCGGACGGTGACCGGGATCAGATAGGGGGCGTTGGGGCGGCCGCGGAAGGGGGCCGGGGTGAGGAAGGGGGCGTCGGTCTCGACGAGGACGCGGTCGAGGGGGGCGACGGCGAGGGCGTCCCGCAGCGGCTGGGCGTTCTTGAAGGTCATGTTGCCGGCGAAGGACATGTAGTAGCCCTTGGCGGCGCAGATCTCCGCCATCGCGGCGTCGCCGGAGTAGCAGTGGAAGACGGTCCGGTCGGGGGCGCCCTCCTCGTCGAGGACCCGCAGCACGTCGGCGTGGGCCTCGCGGTCGTGGATGACGAGGGTCTTGCCGTGCCGCTTGGCGATCTCGATGTGGGCGCGGAAGGAACGCTCCTGCGCGGCCATGCCCTCGGGTCCGGTGCGGAAGAAGTCGAGGCCGGTCTCGCCGACGCCGAGGACGTACGGGAGGGCGGCGAGGGCGTCGATCTCGGCGAGCGCGTCGTCGAGCGCCGCGTCGCCGCCCGCGCCCCTGGCACCCTGCCGGGACCAGCCGTCGGGGTCCCCGAGGACGATCCGGGGGGCCTCGTTGGGGTGCAGGGCGACGGCCGCGTGCACGTGCGCGTGGGCGGCGGCGGTCTCGGCCGCCCACCGGGAGCCCTTCACGTCGCAGCCGACCTGCACCACCGTCGTCACGCCGACGGCCGCGGCCTTGGTCAGCGCCTCCTCGACCGTGCCGGACTGCATGTCCAGGTGGGTGTGCGAGTCCGCGACCTCCACGAGGAGGGGTTCGGGCAGCGGCGGCGGGGCGTCCTTGGCACTCATGGCCCCGATCGTACGAGGGCCACGAGCGGGTCCGCGCGGCGGTTTCCCCGCCGGGAACGGAATTCCCGTCCCGGCGGGCACGAGCACCTTCAGTGGCGGGAGCGGAACGGGTGGAGCAGGTCGGAGAGGTGCCAGTGGTGCGGGACCGGCGGCGGCGCCTCGTCGCCCTCGCCGCCGCCCTCGGTCAGCTCCTGGCCGATCGGCCCGGTCATCGAGACCGGTCTGGCCTCCTTCGCCCCGCGCCCGTGGTGCTCCATGGACGCGATCAGGTCGAGCACGGTGGACACCTGGCCGGCGCGCATGATGCGCACCACGTGGCCGCCGCAGTTCATGCAGGTCGGACTCGACAGCGGGGAGGGGACCCGCTCTCCGTCCGCCTTGTACACGACGAACGCCTGACCGCGCGCGTCCGTGTGGTGCTCGATCTCGTAGGACTGCTCCCAGCCGTACCCGCACCTCATGCAGGCGAAGGCGTAGGCCTCATGCGCGACGGGCGTTCCGGTGCCGGTGGACTCGCTCATGCCAGCTCCTCTCCACTGGTCCAGTGGACGCCTTTTCGGGCCGGAGCGCATCAGCACGGAAGAAACCATGGAAGGACCGTGGAGCGGTTTTTGGCGTTCCCTTGCCAAGCGCCCCGCAAAGCTTCCCGGCGCCGGTTTCGGCTTTGCCTTTCAGATTAGCCCTTTACCGTTTCCGGGGCTCGCAGACCTTTTTCACGACGCGTTCTTTGCCGCCACGACCGCATCGAAGACCTCGCGCTTGGGCAGCCCCGCCTCGGCGGCGACCGCGGCGATCGCCTCCTTGCGCCGCTCCCCCGCCTCCTCGCGCACCCGCACCCTGCGCACCAGCTCGGCCGCGTCCAGCTCCTCCGGGCCGGTCTCCGGGGCGCCCTCGACGACGACCGTGATCTCGCCGCGCACCCCTTCCTTCGCCCAGGCCGCGAGCTCGCCCAGCGGGCCGCGCTTGACCTCCTCGTAGGTCTTGGTCAGCTCGCGGCAGACGGCGGCGCGGCGGTCCGTACCGAAGACCTCGGCCATCGCGTCGAGGGTGTCGTCGAGCCGGTGCGGGGCCTCGAAGTAGACGAGGGTGCGCCGCTCGGCCGCGACCTCCCTGAGCCGGCCCAGTCGCTCGCCCGCCTTCCGCGGCAGGAACCCCTCGAAGCAGAACCGGTCGACGGGCAGCCCGGAGAGCGCGAGCGCGGTGAGCACGGCGGACGGGCCGGGGACGGCCGTCACCTTGATGTCCGCCTCGACGGCGGCGGCGACCAGCCGGTAGCCGGGGTCGGAGACGGACGGCATGCCCGCGTCGGTCACCAGGAGCACCCGGGCGCCGCCGGCCAGCGCCTCGACCAGCTCCGGCGTGCGGGCCGACTCGTTCCCCTCGAAGTACGAGACGACCCGGCCCGTCGTGTGCACGCCCAGCGCCCGGGTCAGCCCGCGCAGCCGCCGGGTGTCCTCGGCCGCGACGATGTCCGCCCCCTCCAGCTCGGACACGAGCCGCGGCGGCGCGTCCGCGATGTCGCCGATGGGGGTCCCTGCGAGTACCAGCGTTCCAGTCACCCACCCATCCTCCCAGCCCCCCACCACCCGCGAGGCACGCCCCGCGCCCCCGGACAGGCGACGCGCACAGGCGCAGTCCCTACGATGGCGCGGTGACCCGTACCGCACCCGAGGCCCTGGAGGGCCAGCACCCCATGGCGCCGACCGTGGCCGAGCCGTCGTCGTGGCAGCTGCGGCTGCGGCGCTTCGGCTACCGTCCGCCCGCCGCCGGCACGCTCTCCATCGGCACGAGGGACCGGCTCGACCCGCCGTACACCCGCCCCTCGCCGCGGGTCACGTCGCTGCTCGGGCTCGGCCCGGCCGCCGCCGACCGGCTGTGGCGGCTGGCCACGTGGGGCGGCCCGCTGCTGGTCGCGGCCGTCGCGGGCGTGCTCCGGTTCTGGAACCTGGGCAAGCCGCACGCGGTGATATTCGACGAGACGTACTACGCCAAGGACTCGTGGGCCCTGATCAACCAGGGGTACGAGGGGGCGTGGCCCAAGGACATCGACAAGACGATCCTGACGAACCCCGACTCGGTCCTCATTCCGACCGACCCGGGCTACGTCGTCCACCCGCCCATGGGCAAGTGGGTCATCGGCCTCGGCGAGAAGATCTTCGGCTTCGAGCCGTTCGGCTGGCGGTTCATGGTCGCGCTGCTCGGGACGCTCTCCGTCCTGATGCTGTGCCGGATCGGCCGCCGCCTCTTCCGCTCCACCTTCCTCGGCTGCCTGGCGGGCCTGCTGCTCGCCGTCGACGGCCTGCACTTCGTGATGAGCCGCACCGCGCTCCTCGACCAGGTGCTGATGTTCTTCGTGCTGGCCGCCTTCGGCTGCCTGGTCCTCGACCGGGACCGGACCAGGAAACGGCTCGCGGCGGCGCTCCCGGAGGACGAGGAGGGCGTGCTGCGCCCCGACGCGGAGATCGCCGAGACCCTGCGCCTCGGCTGGCGCCCCTGGCGGATCGCGGCCGGTGTGACGCTGGGCCTGGCGGCGGCCACCAAGTGGAACGGCCTCTACGTCATGGTCGGCTTCGGCCTGATGACGGTCCTGTGGGACATCGGCGCCCGCCGCACGGCCGGCGCGGTCCGCCCGTACCTCGCGGTCCTGAAGAAGGACGTGCTGCCCGCGTTCGTGTCGGTCGTGCCGGTGGCGCTCGCGACGTACCTGGCGACCTGGACCGGCTGGCTCGTCACGGACAAGGGCTACTTCCGCGACTGGGCCGAGAAGCAGGACGCGCTCCCGGGCGGCGGCGGCACCTGGTCCTGGCTGCCGGACTGGCTGCGGAGCCTGTGGCACTACGAGACCGAGGTCTACAACTTCCACGTGGGCCTCACCTCGCCCCACACCTACGAGTCGAACCCCTGGTCCTGGATCGTCCTCGGCCGCCCGGTCTCCTACTTCTACGAGTCCCCCGCCCCCGGCACCGCCGGCTGCCCCGCCTCCGCCAAGGAGAAGTGCGCCCAGGAGATCCTGGCCCTCGGCACCCCGCTCCTGTGGTGGGCCGCCTGCTTCGCCCTCGTGTACGTCCTCTGGCGCTGGGCCTTCCGCCGCGACTGGCGCGCGGGCGCGATCGCCTGCGCGGTCGCCGCGGGCTGGGTCCCCTGGTTCCTCTACCAGGAACGCACGATCTTCCTCTTCTACGCCGTCGTCTTCGTCCCCTACCTGTGCCTGGCGGTCGCGATGATGATCGGCGCGATCATCGGCCCCAAGGGCGCCACGGAGAGACGCCGCACCTTCGGCGCGGTGGCCGCGGGCTGCCTGGTCCTCCTGATCGTCTGGAACTTCATCTACTTCTGGCCGATCTACACCGCCACCCCGATCCCGATGGATCAGTGGCGGGCGCGGATGTGGCTGGACACGTGGGTCTAGCCGCGTGGACGTGAGGAGAGGGCGCGACCGGTGGTCGCGCCCTCTCTCTGTCGCCCGGTCGCGTCACTTCTTGGGAGTGTCCGCCGGAACCGTGCAGCGGGCGTCCTCGTGGGCCTGCTCGGCGGCGATCTCTGCGAGGCGGCGGAGGTCGTCGAGGTGGTCGGCGGGGGCGGGGTCGCGGAGCTTGATGTAGGTGCTCAGGTCGGTGTCCGGATCGGAGAGACACGCGGAATAGACCGCGGCGGCCTTCCGCGTGGACGTGGTGAAGGCCCAGCGTCCGGCGTCGAAGGGTTCCGCGGGGCCCGAGAAGACGATGTCGCGCACGGTCTGCTGCCACTCCTTCTCGCTCTCTCCGCCCGTCGCGTACGTGCGGAGCGTGAGCAGCCGGCCGCCGCCTTGGACGTAGCACCGGGTCGAGTAGTCGACGTCCTGGTGGTCGAGACCGCGTGGAGTGCCCTCTTCCAGGGGGAAGCGGTAGGAGGTCGCGTACGGCAGGATCCGGTTCAGGATGTCCGCCGCCTCCTGTGACGTCCCGAACGACGGGCACAGCTCGCTCGCCTCGATCGTCCCCCTCGGCTTCTTGAAGGGCGGGGTGTTGGTGGCGTAGCTGATGCCGGCCCAGGCGGCGACGAGGACGAGGACGGCGAGCGCGACGATGCCGCGCCTCCTCGTGAGCTTCATGGTCACTTGTCCTTCTCCAGCTCGTTCGGGACGCCCACGCCCTCGCAGTACTCGCGGATGTTCGTGTGGGCGGAGGTGAAGCCCGCTTCGGCCTGTTCCGCGATCGAGGACACCACGCCCGGGTAGGACGCGCCGGCCTTCTTCTCCGACTCCTGGGCGGCCTTCTCCACGAGGGCGAAGGTCGACTCGCGGGTCGCGTTGATCTCCTCGCCGTTGCGGTAGATGACCTCGCCCGAGCTGTCCTTCATCAGTCCGTCGGTGAGGCCGCCGATGATCTCGCCCGCCACCGTCTCCGCGATGCCGCCGACGATGACCCCGCCCGGGCCCACCATCGAAGCGGTGCCGACGCCGACGCCGATGCCGACGAGGGACTCTCCGAGCTCGCCCGCCTTCGTGATGGCGTCGTTGAACTCGGCGTCCTTGTTGCCCGCGTCCAGCTCGGCGGCGTACGCGCGGCCGGCGCCCAGCATGCCCTGGATCTCACCGGCGTTGTGCGCGATGGAGCCGGTGGCCTTCTCCAGGTTCTGCGCGGGGGTGTTCCCCGCCTGGTCGACGAAGGCGTCGGGGTGGGCGAAGTGGTACTCCAGCATCCCCGCCGTGTAGGCGTGCTGGCCGACGCTGACGGCCGCGTACCCCTCGGGGTTCTGTCCGACGGTGTACAGGAAGCGGGTGAGGTCCTGCTCCTTGAGAGGCTCCGCGACCGCTCCCGCGATCGGGTAGAGCTTGTCCTCGCCGACCGCGCCCGCGCGCAGGCCCCGGTGGATGTCCGCCATGTACTCCGCCGAGATCTGGCCCATGCTGTCCGACATGAAGCTGTTGTCGGTGAGGCGGGAGGGGACCTCGGAGACGGACTTGACGATGTCGGAGTACAGCTTCGCCTGCTCCTCCGAGTGGACGCTCGTCGCGGAGGTGGGGAGCTCACCGGCCGGGTGGCCCGTCGTCGCCGCCTCCAGCGCGGCCGCCAGGTAGTTCTTGCCGGAGATGCTGTCCTCGCCCTCCGAGTCCTCCTCCTGCATCCACTCCCGCTCCTCGAAGAGGTACTGGAAGTTGGAGAGGCCGATGTGCTCCTTCTTGTCGTTCCCGTCGGTGTCGCGGGTGAAGGGGTTGTTCTCGGTGTCCTTGGCGATGAACTCGGAGTTGAAGAACTCCGTGGCCGCGTCCGGGCTGTTGGAGAGGGCCTTCATGTAGCCGGTCATCGGGTCGAAGCCGAAGTCGGTGCCGGTGGTGTTCAGGTGGGGCCAGAGGCCGCCGCCGTGGTAGCCCCAGATCTGCTCGGGACGGGCGCCGTTGCGCACGCCCTCCTGCTCCTTGGCGAGCATGTTGCCGCCGTACTGGGTGAGGAAGTCGTCGTCGTAGTCGCCCCAGCGCATGAGGTTGCTCATGACGACGTAGCCGGAGACGCCGTAGTTGCCGCCGACCGGCTTCTCGACGGCCTGGAGCATGTCGAACTTCCAGCGCGTCATGTCCGGGCTCGCGCTCTGCGTGGCGTTGGCGAGGGTGAGGCCCAGCTGCTTCTGGAGGTCCTTGTACTGGTCGTAGCGCTTGCCGTCGGCGGCGTGGTCGCGGCTGTTGGGGTCGTTCAGCTGGGACCAGAAGTCGAGGGTGCCCTGGGCGCCGAGCTTGTGGGCGAAGGTGGAGGCGAAGAGGTCGTCGCCGCTGTACTTCGTGAGGCCGGCGAGCAGCCGGTCGAACTCGGCCTCCGACATCTTGCTCGGGTCCTTCTTCGCCAGCGCCGCGAGGTCCTCCGCGGTCCTCATGGCGTCGGCGGCCTGGTCCCGGTCGGCGTACTTGGCGTCGCCGAAGCCCTTCTCGGCCTGGTCAACGAGGGCGCGCAGGACCTTGGCGGCGGAGCTGTCGCTCTCGGCGGCGCTCCTGAGGATGCCGTCGATCCGGTCGCGGACGCCGTCGACGGTGCTCTGCTTGACGTCCTTGCCGGCGTCGCCGTCCATGGCCTTGGCCACGAAGTTCTTCCCGGAGGGGACGACGGAGACCATCTGGAGCCGCGCCGTCGCGATCTCCCCCTCCAGGTCGGTCTTGAACTTCTTCAGTTCGCCGAGGGTGTCGCGGATGATGTTGCGGATGGAGGTGGCCTGGGTGTGCGCGTCGCCGAACTCGCCCGCGGTCTTGTCGATGAACTTCCGGCCGACCTGGGAGTTCACCCCCTGCCAGTCGGCCTTGGCGGCAGCGCCCTTCAGGCCCCCGCCGGCGTCCTTCTCCAGCTTCTCCAGGTTGGTGACGAGGGTGTTCCAGTCGGTCAGCGCGGAGTCCAGCGTGCCGAACTTGGCGTGCAGCAGGGTGTCGAAGTCCATCACTCGCCGTCCTTCTTGTCGCCCTTGTCTTCCTTGTTGCCGTAGACGAGGTCGTTCGGCTTGCCCGGTTCGGACGCCCGCTCGTCGAAGCCGCCGTCGAGCATGGCGATGCTGCTCATGCGCCGCTCGATGAAGATCTCGTCACCCGCGTGGGCGTTCTTCGTGTAGTCCATGTGGTTCGAGATGTGCGCGCAGGCGTCCATGAGGTCCGCCAGCGCCGACGCCCACTTGAGGGAGACGTGGGACAGCGCGCCGCCCAGGTCGAAGCCCTGGCCGGAGAGGTCGGAGGCGGCGGAGTCGGTGGTGGCCTCGGCCACCCGGCCCTCGCGCCACAGCCGGTTGTAGAGGCCGAAGGCGTGGTCGCCGATCTTGGAGAGGTGCTCGTTGACGACCTTGAGGTCGCCCTGGCTGTTCGTGGACAGCGTCTTGCCGTCCGGCTCGTCGGGCACCCGGTTCAGCTGCATCCGGGTCGATGACGTCCCGGACGCCTCGGCCTTGAGCTGGTTCCATTCGTCCCACGCCACGGTGGCTCCTCCCCGTCGATGCGGTAGCAACGCCAGGCGGCATCCTAATGAGGGGCCCCGACGGCAGTACCGGTGGGACCGGGGCTTCCTCGGCCTTCACGAATTCTTCGCGCCAGGGAACGTCCCGGGCATACGTGACAGGTGGGACCCACCGTCCTCGACAGCTGTCGGTGGTGGCTGCTTGACTCGACGGTCCACACGGGGAGGGGAACCCAGTCATGCGCAGTGGAGTGAAGGTAGGGATCGTCGGGGGCGTGTTCGCCGTCGTCGCCGGCGGGGTGGCGTACGGGGGGTACAACCTCTGGAACGGGGTGACGGGCGGCTCGCCGGACGTCGGGACGCGGGCGGCGCCGAAGACGGGGCCGCTGAGCTCCGAGGAGGTCACCGCCACCGCGCGGGACTTCCTCGCCGCCTGGGCGGCCGGAGAGTCCGACCGGGCCGGGCAGCTGACGAACGATCCGGTGACGGCGGGCCCTGCGGTCGCCTCGTACCGGGAGGACGTGGGGGTCTCGGAGGCGAAGATCACGCCCGGGACGCCGACGGGGGCGGTCGTGCCGTTCACGGTCGAGGCGACCGTGACGTACGACGGGGTGTCGA
Organism: Streptomyces hydrogenans; assembly: GCF_014656075.1. Taxonomy (GTDB): domain Bacteria; phylum Actinomycetota; class Actinomycetes; order Streptomycetales; family Streptomycetaceae; genus Streptomyces; species Streptomyces hydrogenans. The sequence goes on along the minus strand of NZ_BNBS01000042.1, from coordinate 47,405 downwards.
AGCCGTGGACGTACACGTCGAAGCTCGGCGTCGTCCGCGGCGAGTCCACCGGCCGGCCGCTGGTGCGCTGGACGCCCACCGTGCTCCACCCGAAGCTGACCGCGGGCGCCACCCTGCGGACCGGCACGGCGAAGGCGCCGCCGGTGAGGGCGCTCGACCACAAGGGCGTCGCGCTGCCGCCCGAGAAGTACCCGTCGCTCGTGCCCGTCCTGGACGCGCTGCGCCAGCGGTACGGCGGGAAGGCCGGCGGCACGCCGGGCGTCGAGACCTGGATCGAGAGCGCGAACGGCACGCCGGTCAGCACCCTCCTCGTCCTGGCCGCCGGCAAGCCCGGCGAGCTGCGGACGACGATCGACGCGGGCGTGCAGGCGGCGGCCGAGAAGGCCGTGAAGGAGTTCCCGACGGCGGCCGTGGCGGCGGTCGAGCCGTCGACGGGCGCGATCCGGGCGGTCGCCAACAACCCGGCGAGCGGCTTCAACACGGCGTTCCAGGGGAAGCAGGCGCCCGGCTCCACGATGAAGATCGTGACGGGGGCGATGATGATGCGGTACGGGGTGGCGCGGCCGGATTCGCCGGTGGAGTGTCCGTCCTCCGTGCTGTGGGACGGAACCCAATTCGAGAACCTCAGCGGCTTCTCCACCAAGGGCGATCTCACCAACGCCTTCGCCATGTCCTGCAACACCGCCTTCATCAAGGCGATCACCCCGCTCAAGGACAAGGGCGTCCACAACACCGCGCTCGGCGACACCGCCCGCAAGTGGTTCGGGATCGGCGAGCTGTGGTCGGTGGGCGTGCAGACCGAGGACGGGTCCGTCCCCGAGTCCAGCGGGTCCGAGACGGCGGCCTCGTACATCGGGCAGGGCAGGATCACCATGAACGCGCTCAACATGGCGTCGGTGTCCGCGACCGTGAAGAACGGCGGGTTCCTCCAGCCGTACCTGGTCCCCCGGGACCTGGACGGCCGCGAGTTCGCGAAGGCCGAGCGGCTGCCGGGCGAGGTGGCCCTCGGGCTGCAGAAGATGATGAACGCGGCGGCCACCGGCCCGCGCGGGACCGCCGTCGAGGCCATGGCCGGGGTGCCGTGGCCCAAGGGCGCGAAGACCGGATCGGCGGAGGTCGACGGGCAGACGTCCAACAGCTGGTTCACCGGCTACTCCGGCGACCTCGCCGCCGCGGCCGTCGTCGAGGCGGGCGGCCACGGCAGCGACGCGGCGGGACCGGTGGTGGCGAAGGTGCTGAAGGCGGGCTGACGCGACCGGGGCGAGCGGGCGGGGCGGGCGGGGGCGCACCCCGGTGGGCGAGGCTCGGGCTTGCGGGCTTGCGGGCTTGCGGGGGTACGAGGCCGGGCGTTCAGGGTCCGGGGGGTCGGAGGCCCCGGCGTACGGGGTCCCGGCGTTCGGGGCCCGGCGCCGCGCCCCGGGCCGGTCCCGGGGCGCCGGGGTCCAGGGGCCGGAAAGGCGTCGCGTGGGTCCTACACGGACCGCTACGGTGCGGGGCATGACGACCGACGCCGCCTCCGCCGCCCATCCCCAGTTCGCCGCCGCGCTCGCCGAGCTGGGTCTCGACGTCGAGGTCCGCCGCTTCCCGGACGAGACCCGCACCGCCCAGCAGGCCGCCGACGCGATCGGCTGCGCCGTCTCCGAGATCGTGAAGTCGCTGATCTTCGCGGCCGACGGGGTGCCGGTGCTGGTCCTCATGGACGGGGCGTCGCGGGTGGACGTCGAGCGGGTGCGGGAGGCGCTGGGCGCCGAGAAGGTCACCCGGGCGGACGCTCGGGTGGTCCGGGAGACGACGGGGTACGCGATCGGGGGCGTCCCGCCCTTCGGGCACCGCACCCGGACCCGCGTGCTGGCCGACGAGGGCCTGCTGGGCCACGAGCTGGTGTGGGCGGCGGCCGGCACCCCGCACTCCGTCTTCGCTCTGCCGCCGAGGGAACTGATCGCCCACGCGGGCGCGAGCCTCGGGGACGTGCGCGAGCGCACGGCGTGACGCCGCTGGTCGTGTGTGTGGTGCTGGTCGCGGCGGTCACGCACGCCTCGTGGAACGCCCTGGCCCACCACATCCGCGACCAGCTCGTCTCCTTCACGCTGATCGCCGGCGGCGGGGCGCTGATCGGCCTGGCGCTCGTCCCCTTCACGCCCCTCCCGGCCGCCGGCGCGTGGCCGTACCTGCTCGCCTCGGCGGCCCTGCACGTCGCGTACTACGCCCTCCTCATGAAGTCCTTCACGCTGGGCGACTTCGGGCAGACGTACCCGATCGCGCGCGGTACGGCGCCGCTGGTCGTGACGGTCCTGGCGGCGGTCTTCGTCGGCGAGGTGCCGGACGGCCGGCAGCTCACCGGGGTGGCGGTGGCCTGCGCGGGCCTGACGGGCCTGGCCCTGTGGGGCGCCCGGGGGAAGGGCGCGCACCGGACGGCCCTCTTCGCGGCCCTCGCCACCGGCCTGTCGATCGCGCTGTACACGGTCGTCGACGGCGTCGGCGTCCGCGCCTCCGGCACCACGCTCGGCTACATCGCCTGGCTGATGGTCCTGGAGGGCCTGTGCATCCCGGCGTACGCCCTGGCGGTCCGCCGCCGGGCCCTCCTCCCGGCCCTGCGCCCCCACGCGGCCCGCGGTCTGCTCGGCGCGGCCCTCTCGGTCGCCGCCTACGCCCTCGTCCTCTGGGCCCAGACGCGGGCCCCCCTGGCCCCGGTCGCCGCCCTCCGCGAGTCCTCCATCATCGTCGGCGCCGCCATCGGCGCCCTGTTCTTCAAGGAACGCTTCGGCGGTCCGAGAGTGGCCGCCGCCGGCCTGATGGTGGTGGGCATCGGCCTGATGCTGCACGTGGCCTGAGCCCCCCGCCGGCGGACGTCCGGCGTCACGGCGAGGGGTCCGCGACCGACGGGGTCGCCGGTGCCGGTGACGGCGTCGGTGTCGCGGCCGGCGGCGGGGTCGGGGGACCGCCGCGGGTCGGGGCCGGGGGCCGGGCGGGCGGGGCGGGGGACGGCGCGCCGTCGGCGGGAAGCAGCGCGAGGACCGCGATCGCCGCCGCGACGGCGACGACGGCGGCGAGGACGGCGCCGTGGACACGGCGGACCCCCCGGGCGCGGCCCTCGGGCGGGGCGGCGGGGCGGAGTTCGTGAGGGGTGAGGAGCGCGGCGCGAGCGACGAGGGCGGCACGGAGGCGGGCCTCGGTACGCGTCGTACCGGTGGGGGTTCCGTCGGGGGGCAGGGTCATCGGGCCGCCTCCAGTCTCTTCTCCAGGGCGTCGAGGGCTCGGCTGGCGGTGGATTTGACGGTGCCGCGGGAGAGGCCGAGGGTGTCGGCGATCTGGGCCTCGGTGAGCTCGGACCAGTAGCGCAGGACGAGCACCTCGCGCTGGCGGTGGGTGAGTTCGGCCAGGGCGGCGAGGACATCGCGGTGTTCCTCGGCGAGCAGCAGGGCCTCGTCGACGGGTGGACCCGCGCCCTGGTGGGGCGGGGCGTACGCGCGGGCGGTACGGCGGCGGCGCAGGACGGAACGGGCCGCGTTGACGACGGCGGTGTGCAGGTACGCGGCGGGGTCCTGGAGGCCGGCGAGCGAGGTGCCGTGGGCGCGGCAGACCGCGGCGAAGGCGTCCTGGACGACGTCCTCGGCCGTGTGCAGGTCGTCGACCAGGAACAGCGCGAGCCGCACCATGTCGAGCCGCCGGGCCCGGTAGAGCTCGGCCAGGGTGGGCGGGCGCCCGTCGCCGTGCCACGCCGGCAGCGCGCGCAGGTGGCGGCCCCGGGGCACGTGGACGTCCTCGGCGCGCGACACACGGGCGAGGAGGCGGGACCACCACGGGCGGGGCCACCACGGGCGGGGCGACCACGACGGGGGTAGTGCGGATATCGCGTACTGCATGAGCCTCGTTCCGGGGGGCCGGCGGGGAGGGGCGGGCGTCGGCCCGCCCCTCCCCCTTGCCTGGCGCTACTTCGTGGTGCCGGTGCCCGGGTGGACCACCCGGGGCGCGTTCTCCGGAGCGACCGGGGCGGGGGTGGAGTGCGGTGCGGGGACCGGGGCCGGGGTCGAGGCCGGGGTGGAGGCCCGGGCCGGTGCCGGTGCCGCTGCCGGGGGTGAGACGGGGGCGGGCGCCGGGGGCGGGGTGGAGGAGGCCGGGGCGGGGGCCGGGGTGGAGGCCGTGCCCGGCGTCGCGACCTTCGGCGCGGCCTCGGGGGCCGCCGGAGCGGGGGCCGGAGCCGCCTCGTCCGGAGCCGTCGCCTTCGGCGCGGCCGCCGCCGGCGCCGGGCCCGAGTCGGCGAGGGCCTGGGCGGTGAAGGCGCCGCCGAGGAGGAGGACGGCGGCGCCGACGGCGGCGAGGATCCGGGGGCGACGCTTGGCTGCGGTGGACATGGGCTCTCCCGAAGGGGGCGAGGGGACAGGGTCTGAAGGGCGCCTTCACCCCACCAGACGTGCGGCACCCCCCGAGGTTGCGCCCGGGCCGGGAGTTTCTCCGGAGGCCGGCGCGCGGGGGCGCCGGTGGTCGGAGCGGTGTCGTCAGTCGTCGCCCAGGATCTCGCGGAAGTGCCGGTTCACCGCCATGAGGCCGCCGTCGACGCGGAGGGTGGTGCCGGTGATCCAGGCGGCGTCGGGGGAGGCGAGGAAGGCGACGGCGGCGGCGATGTCCTCGGGGGTGCCGACGCGGCCGAGGGGGTAGGCGCGGGCGCCGAGGGCGGCGAGCTGCTTCTCGCGGCCGGACCAGGAGGGGGTGGCGACGGTACCGGGGTTGATCCGGTTGACGCGGACGCCGAGGGGGGCGGCCTCGCCGGCCAGGGTGCGGGTGTAGGAGCCCAGGGCCGCCTTCGCGGCGCTGTAGGCGTGGTCGCCGAAGTCGGCCTCGGCGTTGACCGAGCCGATGACGACGATCGCGCCCCGGGTGTCCGCCAGGTGCGGGAGGGCGGCCCGGGAGCAGTGGACGGCGCCCAGGAGGGTGCCGTCGAGCTGGCGGCGCCAGTTGTCGTCGGGGTCGTCGACGAAGGGGACGAAGGCGTTGTTGACCAGGACGTGGAGGGCGGGGAGTCCGCCGATCAGCCGGTCGATCCCCGCGCGGTCGGTGATGTCGAGGCGGTGCGCCGTGGCGTGCGGGAGGCCGGCCGCCACCTCGCGGGCGGCCTCCTCGTCGATGTCCGTGACCAGGACGTGCGCGCCTTCCGCCGCCAGGCGGCGGGCGGTCGCCGCGCCGATGCCGCTGCCCGCGCCGGTGATCAGGGCCGTCTGTCCTTCGAAGCGGTTCATGTGCCCCATCAGAGCAGGGACTTGACCGCCCTCACCAGAGCCTGGGCGCGCGGGTCGGAGGTGACGGTCTTCCGCATGCCGTTGGTGACGTAGGCGAAGGCGGTGCCGGACTCCGGGTCGGCGAAGGCGAGGGAGCCGCCGCGGCCGGGGTGGCCGAAGGAGGTGGGGCCGAGGAGGGGGGAGGCGGAGCCGTGGAGCATGTGGCCGAGGCCGAAGCGGGTGCCGACGAGGAGGACGCGGTCGGTGCCGGCGGATTCCTCGGTGCGGGCCAGGGCGAGGGTCGCGGGGGCGAAGAGGCGGGGGGTGCCGTCGGGCAGCGGGCCGAGGGCGGCGGCGTAGAAGCGGGAGAGGGCGCGGGCGGTGGCCACTCCGGCCGAGCCGGGGAGTTCGGCGGCGCGGTAGGCCGGGTCGTTCTCGTCGGGCTTCGGGGTGATGACCTCGAAGGCGCGGCGGGTGAGGGAGCCGGGGTCCTGCCACGCCTCGGTGACCGAGCGCTTGGGGCGCAGGCGGAGGGCGCCGGTGTCCTCGGGGGCCTCGACCGGGGCCAGGCGGCCGACGCGGTGTTCCTCGGCGGCCGGGAGGCCGATCCACAGGTCCAGGCCGAGGGGGGCGGCCAGTTCCTCCGCGACCCAGCGGCCGAGGGTGCGGCCGGTGACGCGGTGGACCAGGCCGGAGAGCAGCCAGCTGAAGGTGTGGGCGTGGTAGCCGTGGGCGGTGCCGGGCTCCCAGACCGGGGCCTGGGCGGCGATCGCGGCGGTGGACGCCTCCAGGTCGATGGCCTCGGCGAGGGTGAGGGGGCGGTCGAGGACGGGGACGCCCGCCTGGTGGGCGAGGAGCTGCCGTACCGTCACCCGGTCCTTGCCGGCCGCCTTGAAGGCGGGCCAGTAGGTGGCCACCGGGGCGTCCAGGTCGAGCCGGCCGCGCTGGTGGAGGAGGAGCGGGACGGCGGCGGCGACGCCCTTGGTGGCGGAGCGGACGACCTGGGCGGTGCCCTCCGTCCAGGGGGCGGTGCCGTCGGCGTCCTTCGCGCCCGCCCACAGGTCGACGACCTTCTCGCCGTCGCGGTGGACGGCGACGGCCGCGCCCTTCTCGCCGCGCTGCTCGAAGTTGCGCAGGAACGCGTCCCGGACCGGCTCCCAGCCGGGTGCCACCGTGCCCTGGACCTGGACGTCCACCTGATCCACCTTCGTCCTTCCGTACGAACCGGGTCCCATGGTCTCAGGCGACGGAACCCGGGACGAAGCCGAAGGGCAGTTCGAGGCGGTGGCGGGCCATGAGCTCCTCGTCGGAGAGGATCTCGCGGGTCGGGCCGTCGGCGGCGATCACGCCCTCGCTGAGGACGAGCGAGCGCGGGCAGAGCTCCAGGGCGTACGGCAGGTCGTGGGTGACCATGAGGACGGTGACGTCGAGCGCGCGCAGCACGTCGGCGAGCTCGCGGCGGGAGGCCGGGTCCAGGTTGGAGGACGGCTCGTCGAGGACGAGGATCTCCGGCTCGGTGGCGAGGACGGTCGCGACGGCGACCCGGCGCCGCTGGCCGAACGAGAGGTGGTGCGGGGGACGGTCGGCGTAACCGGCCATGCCGACGCGGTCGAGCGCCTTCTCCACGACCGCGTCCAGCTCGGCGCCGCGCAGCCCGGCCGCGGCGGGGCCGAAGGCCACGTCCTCGCGGACGGTCGGCATGAAGAGCTGGTCGTCCGGGTCCTGGAAGACGATGCCGACCTTCCGCCGGATCTCCGCCATGTGCTTCTTGCCGACCGGCAGTCCGGCGACGGTGACGCTGCCCGCGCCGGCGGCGAGGATGCCGTTGAGGTGGAGGACGAGCGTGGTCTTGCCGGCGCCGTTGGGGCCGAGGAGGGCGACCCGTTCGCCCCGTCCGATGGTCAGGTCCACGCCGAAGAGGGCCTGGTGGCCGTCGGGGTAGGCGTAGGCGAGGCCGCGCACGTCGAGGGAGGGGGCGGTGGTCATGGTGGTCATCCCAGGAGGGCGAGGAGGCAGATCGGGAGGGCGGTGAGCGGCAGCGCGAGGGCCGCCGCCCACTGGGCGCGGGCGACGGGCCGCTCGTCGAGGACGGGCAGGGTGCCGGTGTAGCCGCGGCTGACCATGGCGAGGTGGACGCGCTCGCCGCGCTCGTACGAGCGGATGAAGAGCGCGCCCGCGGACTTGGCGAGGACGCCCCAGTGCCGGACGCCCGACGCCTCGAAGCCGCGGGAGCGGCGGGCGACGGACATCCGCCGCATCTCGTCGGTGATGACGTCCCCGTACCGGATCATGAAGGAGGCGATCTGGACGAGCAGCGAGGGCAGGCCGAGCCGCTGGAGGCCGAGGATCAGGGAGCGCAGCTCGGTGGTGGCGGCGAGGAGCACGGAGGCGGCGACGCCGAGGGTGCCCTTGGCGAGGATGTTCCAGGCGCCCCACAGGCCGGGGATGCTCAGCGGGACGCCGAGGACGGTGGTCTGCTCGCCGGGGACCACGAAGGGCATGAGCAGGGCGAAGGCGACGAAGGGGATCTCGATGACGAGCCGGCGGAGCAGGAAGCCGGCCGGCACGCGGGCGAGCGCGGCGACCGCGCCGAGCAGCGCCGCGTAGAGCCCGAAGGCCCAGACGGCCTCGCGGGGTGTGGTGACGACCACCAGGACGAAGCCGAGGACGGCGACGAGCTTGGTGTGCGGGGGCAGGCCGTGCACCGGCGAGTCCCCCCGCCGGTACAGCTTGTGCGCGTGGCCCGCTCCCATCGTCAGACCCGGGCGCCGGTCTCGGCGGCGGCGCGGCGGCGGCGGACGGCCCAGAAGGCGCCGGTGCCGACGGCGAGGGTGACGCCGACGCCGATGACGCCGGCGAGGCCGCCGGAGAGGCGGGCGGAGTCGACGCCCCTGACGCCGTAGTCGGCGAGCGGGGAGTCGGCGGTGGCGTGCTCGTACTCCTCCGCCTTGGCGTCGATGCCCTGGTCGGCGGCGACCTTCTCCAGGCCGTCGGGGCTGGCGGAGGCGTAGAAGGAGACGACGCCGGCGAGGACGAGGGCGGTGACGACGCCGCCGATCCACACCTTCTTCGGGCTCTTCGGGACGGCGGCGGGGGTCTCGGCCGGGGCGGCGTCGACCAGCTCGCCGTCGACGCGGAGCTTCAGCGGGGCGGTGAGGCCGCGGGCGCCGTGGACGAGGTCGGGGCGGACGGCGAGGACGGCGCCGACGGTGAGGGCGGTGATGACGGCCTCGCCGACGCCGATGAGGACGTGGACGCCGAGCATCGCGGTGAGGACCTTGCCGATCGGCACGTCGGTGGTGCCGCCGACGGCGTAGATCAGGGTGAAGGCGGCGGCCGAGGCCGGTACGGAGACGAGCGCGGCGACGAAGGTCGCGGCGGTGACGCCGCCCCGGGTGCGGGGCAGCACGAGCCGCAGGCCGCGGAAGAGGAGGTGGGCGACGACGACGGTCACCACGCCCATGACGGTGATGTTGACGCCGAGGGCGGTGAGGCCGCCGTCGGCGAAGAGGACGCCCTGCATGAGGAGGACGACGGCGATGCAGAGGACGCCGGTCCACGGTCCGACGAGGACGGCGGCGAGCGCACCGCCGAGGAGGTGGCCGCTGGTGCCGGCCGCGACCGGGAAGTTGAGCATCTGGACGGCGAAGACGAAGGCCGCGACCAGGCCCGCGAGCGGGGCGACCTTCTCGTCGAGTTCCTTGCGCGCACCCCGCAGGCTGACCGCCACGGCGGCTGCGGCGGCGACGCCGGCGGCGGCGGACACGGGGGCGTTGATGAATCCGTCAGGTACATGCACGTACCGAATGATGAGCGCAGCTGCAAAAGACTTGCAAGAGCGCCTGGATCACAAGATGGCGATGTGAGGCCGGACACGTCGGGAGTGAGCCGGGCATATGCGGGGAAGAATGCGACATCAAGGAGCAAATCGAACCGCAGCGTGGCTCGCACCGCTCCAGGACACCGGACCGCTACAGCTGAGGAGCCACCGATGCGCGCCGTCGAGGACCACGCCCGAGGCCGCCTGATCAGTGACGCCCCGGTCGCCCGGGCCGTCCCCGTCGCCCTCCGCTACGACCCCGGCTTCTCCCCCGCCACGGTCCGCTTCGCCCTACCCGGCGGCGTCGAGTGGTCCTTCCCCCGCGCCCTCCTGGAGGACGGGCTGCGCGAGCCCGCGCACCGGGGCGACATCGCGGTGTGGCCGTGCGGCCGGGCCCAGACGGTGGTCGAGTTCCACGGCGCGGACCTGGTCTCCGTCGTCCAGTTCGACAGCGTCGCCCTCACCCGCTTCCTGGAACACACGTACGCCGCCGGCGCGTCGTCTCTCACGACACGCTGACGGCGTACGACCGCGTCGGCTCCCCGTCCCCACAGGTCCCGGCGCGGTCCGGGGCGCGCCCCCCGCTCAGGGGCCGCCCCGGGGACTACGGGGGCGTCACGCCTTCACGAGGTCCGGCTTCCGGTCCGCGGCGGCGTCCTGGGCGGCCAGCCCCTCGCCCTCCACGTCCACGTTGGGCAGCGCCCGGTCCAGCCACTTCGGCAGCCACCACGCCTTGTGGCCGAGGAGCGCGAGGACGGCCGGGACGATCGCCATGCGGACGACGAAGGCGTCGAAGAGGACGGCGACGGCGAGGCCGAAGCCGATCATCTTGATCATCTGGTCGCTCATGCCGATGAAGCCGGAGAAGACCGCGATCATGATCACCGCGGCGGCGGTGACCACCCGGGCGCTGTGCCGGAAGCCGGTCACGATCGCCTCGCCGGGCCGCTCGCCGTGGACGTACGCCTCGCGCATCCGGGTGACGAGGAAGACCTCGTAGTCCATCGCGAGGCCGAAGACGACGCCCACCATGAAGATCGGCATCATCGACATGATCGGGCCGGTCTGCTCGACGCCGAACAGGCTGCCCAGCCAGCCCCACTGGAAGACCGCGACGACGGCGCCGAGGGCGGCGACCACCGAGAGCAGGAAGCCGAGGGCCGCCTTCAGGGGCACCAGGACCGAGCGGAAGACCACGGTCAGCAGGACGAAGGCGAGGCCGACGACGAGGGCCAGGTAGGGCACCAGGGCGTCGTTCATCTTCTGCGAGAAGTCGATGTTCATCGCGGTGGCGCCGGTGACGAGGACGTCGTCCCCGGTGGCGTCCCGGATGTCGTGGACCAGGGTCTCGGTGGCGCCGGAGGACGGGCGGTCCTTCGGGATCACCGTGATCATGGCGGCGTCGCCGGCCTTGTTGGGCGTGGCCGGGGTGACGGCGGCGATGCCGTCGAGTCCCTTGATGGTGGTGACCGTCTTCTCGGCGGTGGCCTTGTCGCCGTCGACGACGACGAGCAGCGGGCCGTTGAAGCCGGGGCCGAAGCCGTCGGACAGCAGGTCGTAGGCGCGGCGCTCGGTCGCGGAGACCGGCTTCACGCCGTCGTCCGGGAGGCCCATCTCCAGGGAGGCGGCCGGGATCGCGATGGCGCCGAGGCCGAGGACGCCGGCGAGCAGCACGAAGACGGGGCGGCGGATGACGAAGCGGGCCCAGCGGGTGCCGGCGTTCGGCTTCGCGGCCTTCGCGGCCTCCTCGGGGTTCTGGGCGCCCTTGCGCTGCTTGCGTCCGATGACCTTGTCGCCGGCGAAGCCGAGCAGCGCCGGGATCAGGGTGAGGGCGATCAGGACGGCGATGACGACGGTGCCAGCGGCGGCGAAGCCCATCTTCGTCAGCATCGGGATGTTGACGACGGCGAGGCCGACGAGGGCGATGACGACGGTGAGGCCGGCGAAGACGACGGCCGATCCGGCGGTGCCGGTGGCGCGGCCGGCGGCCTCCTCCTTGGTCCGCCCGTCCGCCAGTTCGGAGCGGTAGCGGGAGACGATGAAGAGGGCGTAGTCGATGCCGACGGCGAGGCCGATCATCATCGCGAGCGTGGAGGTGGTGGAGCCGAGGTCCAGGACGTTGGCGAGCGCGGTGATCGTGGAGACGCCGATGCCGACGCCGATGATCGCGGTGAGCAGCGGCAGTCCGGCCGCGACGAGCGAGCCGAAGGTGATGACGAGGACGATGCCGGCGATGACCACGCCGACGATCTCGCCGGCGCCGGTCTCGGGCATGGTCTGGAGGGCGTCGCCGCCGACCTCGACCGTCAGGCCCTTGCCCTGCGCCGCGTGTCCGGCCTGGGTCAGCGCCTCGCGGGTCTCGTCGGTCAGCTCCATCCCGTTGACCTTGTAGGCGACGGAGACGTAGGCGGTGGAGCCGTCCCGGGAGACGGCCTGGGCCGTGTACGGGTCGGTGACGGAGACGATCTGGTCCGAGCCGGACTTCAGCGCGGCGACGGTCTCCTCGACGACGGCCTTGGGGGCCGCGTCGTTCATGGAGCCGCCGTCGGGTGCCTTGAAGACGATCCGGGCGGTGGCGCCGTCGGCGCCGGCGCCGGGGAAGCGCTCTTCGAGCAGGTCGAAGGCGCGCTGGGCCTCGGTGCCGGGGATGGAGAAGGAGCTGGAGGTCGCGGCGGGCGCGGTGGCGGCGCCGACTCCGGCGAGCGCGAGGAGCGCCACCCAGAGGAGGGCGACGAGCCGTCGGCGCCGGAAGGCGGTGCGGCCCAGCTTGTACAGGAAGGTGGCCACGGGTGCGTACTCCCATAGTGGGGCGGGACAGGGCATGGGGAGCCGGCCCGACGGCGTGAGCGGTGCGCAGTCAGGTGGAGCAGGGGACTTACGGGTGGGGCGGGTCAGACGCCGAGTGAGGGGAGCACGACGGCGTCGACGTAGGCGCTGAGGAAGGCGCGGTCGACCGGCTGGTCGTCGACCAGCGGGCGGGCGACGAACGCCCCGATCAGCATGTGCGGGACGAGCTTGAGCGCCGGATTGTCCGGGTCGATCTCGCCCCGCCGGACCGCACGGGCAAGGACCTCGTCGAAGCCGTTCAGCTCGGGTTCGACGAGCAGCTCGCGCAGGGCCCGGTGCAGGTCCGGGTTGTCGTGGACGGCATGGGCCAGACCCCGCATCAGCGCGGTGTCCTTCTCCATCTGGCAGTCGTCGGTGAGGTCCATGAGGGCCTGGAAGTCGCCGCGCAGCGAGCCGGTGTCGATCTCGGTGAGGCTGACCGGCTTGTTGTGGCGCAGGGCCCGGGCGACCAGCTCCGGCTTGCTCCCCCACTGGCGGTAGAGGGTGGCCTTGCTGGAGTGGGTGCGGGCGGCGACGGCGTCCATGGTGAGGGCGTCGTAGCCGACCTCGCGGAGGAGGTCGAGGACGGCCGCGTACAGCTCGGACTCCCGCTCGGGGGTCAGTCTGCTGCGGGCCATGCCGTACCTCCGGACCGAACGAAACGGTTTCGTACTCTTCGTACGGTACGAAGGTACCCCTCCTCCCAGCGAAACGAAACCGTTTCGTACGTGTCCTGGGCCACACCGGCTCCGCTGTACGGGTTGCCGCACCCCCTCCGCGCGGAAAGCATGAACGGGTGAGTGACGACGTGGCCTACCTCCGCTTCCCGCACCTCCACGACGACCTGCTGTGCTTCACGGCCGAGGACGACCTCTGGATCGCCCCGCTCGTGCCCGAGGGCCATCGCCCCGGGCGCGCCTGGCGACTCACCGTCGACCGCACCCGGGCCGGGCACCCCCGCTTCTCCCCCGACGGCCGCCAGATCGCCTACACGAACTGGCGCAGCCTCGACCCCGAGATCCACCTGGTGCCCGTCGACGGCGGCCACGCCCGGCAGCTCACCCACTGGGGCTCCACCGACACCCGCGTCTGCGGCTGGTCGCCCCCGGACAAGGACGGCCGCTCCGACATCCTCGCCGTCTCCTCGCAGGGCCAGCCCTTCTCGTACTTCTCCTGGGCGTACACCGTCGCCACCGACGGCTCCCCCGGCGGCCGGATGCCCTGGGGCCCGGTCTGCGACATCGCCGTCCAGGACGTCGAAGGCGAGCGCCGCACCCTCCTGCTCACCGGCACCCCGCCGCACGAGCCGGCCGCCTGGAAGCGCTACCGGGGCGGCGCCACCGGCCGCCTCTGGCTCCACGGCGAACGGCTCCTGCCCGACCTCGGCGGCCACCTCGCCGACCCGATGTTCGTCGCCGCGCCGCCCGGCGAGGACGGGTACCGGATCGCCTTCCTCTCCGACCACGAGGGCGTCGGCAACCTCTACTCCTGCCGCCCCGACGGCACGGACCTGCGCCGCCACACCGACCACGCCGACTTCTACGCCCGGCACGCCTCCTCCGACGGACGCCGGATCGTCTACCAGTGCGCCGGCGAGCTGTGGATCGCCGAGGACCTGGGCGCCGGCGCCGCACCGCGCCGCCTGGAGGTGCGCCTCGGCGGCCAGCGGGCCGGCCGCCGCCCCTACCAGGTGCCCGCCGCCCAGCACGTCGACGCGCTCTCCGTCGACGAGACCGGCCGGGCCAGCGCCGTCGGCGTGCGCGGCAGCCTGTACTGGCTCACCCACCGCGACGGGCCCGCCCGCGCCATCACCGACACCCCCGGCGTCCGCGTCCGGCTCCCCGAGATGCTGGGCAGCGGCGGCCAGATCGCCTACGTCACCGACGCCGAGGGCGACGACGCCGTCGAGATCGCCTACCTGCCCCGCGCCAGCGGCGACCGGCCCCCGCGCCGACTCGCCGCCGGGGAACTGGGCCGGGTCGAGGAACTCGTCGCCGACCCCGACGGCGAACGCCTCGCCATCGCCTCGAACGACGGCCGGCTCCTCCTCGTCGACGCCACCGAGGAATCCAACGGCGAGGTCACCGAGCTGATCCGGTCCGTCAACGGCCCCGTCCGCGACCTCGCCTTCTCCCCCGACGGCGCCTGGCTCACCTGGTCCCACCCCGGCATCGGCCGCTCGCTGCGCTCCATCAAGCTCGTCCGGATCTCCGGCCCCGGCCCGCGCACCGTCATCGACGTCACCAACGGCCGCTTCGAGGACGAGAACCCCGTCTTCACCAGTGACGGCCGCTACCTCGCCTTCCTCTCCTGGCGCGGCTTCGACCCGGTGTACGACGTCCACACCGGCGACCTGTCGTTCCCGCTCGGCTGCCGCCCCTACCTGGTGCCGCTCTCCTCCGCGACCCTCTCCCCCTTCGCGCTGCTGCCCGACGGGCGCCCCGCGGCCGGCGGCATGGACCCGGCCGACGACGGCGCCGACAGCGGCGACGGCACGGTCACCGTGGAGATCGAGGGCCTGCCCGACCGGGTCACCCCCTTCCCGGTCGCCGCCTCCAAGTACTCGGCGCTCGCCCCGGTCACCGGCGGCGGGCTCGTCTGGCTGCGCTGGCCCATCTCCGGCGCGCTCGGCGAGACCTTCGCCAACCCCGCCGACACCTCCGGCCGCCCCACCCTGGAGCACTTCTCCGTCGCCAAGGCCCGCCGCACCGAACTCGCCCGCGACCTCGACTGGTTCGCGGTCAGCGGCGACGGCAGCCGACTCGTCGTCTTCGACGAGGGCGAGCTGCGGGCCGTCCCCGCCACCGAGGCCGGCGACGGCGACTCCACCGTCTACCTCGACCTGCGCCGCGTCCTCCACGACGTCGACCCCGGCGCCGAGTGGCGCCAGTCCTACGACGAGGCGGGCCGGATCGTCCGCGCCTACTTCTGGGAGCCCGGCATGGGCGGCGTCGACTGGGACGCCGTCCTCGACCAGTACCGGCCGCTGCTCGAACGGGTCGCCTCCCCGGACGAGTTCGCCGACCTGCTGCGCGAGGTCATGGGCGAACTCGGCACCTCGCACGCCTACGTCACCCCCGCCCGGCGCAACGAGGGACCGCCGCACTACCAGCGCCCCCAGGGCCTGCTCGGCGCCAACCTCGTGCCCCGCGACGGCGACTGGGTGGTGAAGCGGATCCTGCCCGGCGAGTCCTCCGACTCCAAGGCCCGCTCCCCGCTGGCCGGCACCGGCATCCGCGAGGGCGCCGCCCTCACCCACGTCGACGGCCGGCCCGTCGACCCCGTCGCCGGCCCCTACCCGCTGCTCGCCGGCACCGGCGGCACCACCGTCGAACTCACCTTCACCCCGGCCGGCGGCGAGGGCCGCTCCCGCCGGGTCGCCGTGGTCCCGCTGATCGACGAACGCCCGCTGCGCTACCAGGACTGGGTCGCCAAACGCCGGGCCGTCGTGCGGGAGCTGAGCGGCGGACGCTGCGGCTACCTCCACATCCCCGACATGGGCGGCTCCGGCTGGGCGCAGTTCAACCGCGACCTGCGCATGGAGGTCTCCCGGCCCGCCCTCATCGTCGACGTGCGCGGCAACGCCGGCGGCCACATCAGCGAACTCGTCGTGGAGACCCTCACCCGGAAGATCATCGGCTGGGACCTCACGCGCAACGCCCAGCCCGTCAGTTACGCCTCCAACGCCCCGCGCGGCCCCGTCGTCGCCCTCGCCGACGAGGCCACCTCCTCCGACGGCGACATGATCACCGCCGCCTTCAAGCTCCTCGGCCTCGGCCCCGTCGTCGGACAGCGCACCTGGGGCGGGGTGGTCGGCATGACCGGCCGCCACAAGCTCGGCGACGGCACCCAGATCACCGTGCCCATGAACGCCGCCTGGTTCACCGAGTGGGGCTGGTCCGTGGAGAACCACGGCGTCGAGCCCGACGTCTCCGTCCTGCGCACCCCCCTCGACTGGGCCGAGGGCCGGCACGCCCAGCTCGACGACGCCGTCGACGCGGCCCTCGCCCTGCTGGACGCCGAACCCGCGGCGAGCCCGCCCGGCTACGAGGGCGCGCCGGACCGCTCCCGCCCGAAGCTGCCGCCGAGGTCCAGCTCGTAGGAGATCCCGGTCCCCCCGTCGTCCATCACCGCGCCGCCGACCGCGCCGAAGCCGACCCGGGCGAGCACCGCCCGGGACGCGGCGTTCTCCTTCGCCGCCCCGGCGTGCAGCCGGCGCAGCCCGTACTCCTCCACGGCGAGCCGGCAGACCTCCAGGACGCCGCGGGTGGCGAGCCCCCGGCCGGTGGCCGCCTCCGCGATCCGGTAGCCGAGCTCGGCCGCTCCGTCGGCGACGTCGACCAGATTGATCCGGCCGAGGATCGCGCCGTCCTCGGCCACCAGGACGTGGAAGTGGACCGTCCCCTCCTCCTGCTCGTCGAGCAGGGCCCGGAGGCGGGCGTCGAACTCGGCGAAGTACGCGTCCCCCCGGTCGGCCACGGTGGCGGCGAAGAAGGCCCGGTTCTCCCGCTCGAAGACGAGCAGGGCCGGGGCGTGGTCGGGGCGCAGGCGTTCGAGTACGACGGACATGGAGGGAGCGTACGAAGATCCCCGGGCGGGCGCGCGGGAGTTACGCCCTGGGCGCACAGACACCTCGGGGCGGCTCGCGCGGAAGCCGGGGGTCCGCGCGAGGCACCCCCTGCGGAAGCCGGGGTCCGCGCGGGCCGCCCCGGACCGGAAACCCGGGATCCGCCCAGGCCGCTCCGGACCGGAAACCCGTGGTCCGCGCAGGTTGCCCCGGACCGGAAACCCGTGGTCCGCGCGCGGACGCGCGGAAGGCGCACCCGGCGTCCCGGGTGCGCCTTCCGTGGCAGGACGGGCGTCAGGCGTCGTCGCGGCCGGAGCGCTCGCGCAGCTCCCGCTCGGCGCGCTCCTTCGCCTCCTGGGCGCCGTCACGGGCCTGCGAGGCACGCTGGGACGCCTCGTCCTTGGCGTCCCTGCCCTTGCCCTGGCCCATGGCCTGCTTGCCGCGGTCGGCGAGCTCCTGCGCCTTGTCCTGGAACTGGTCCTTGATGCCCATGAAGGTTCACTCCTAGACGGGTGTGAGGGGTGCGGGGGCGGCTTGCCCCCGGGCCTCGACCAGCCTTGCACGAGCGAACATTCCACGCATTTCGATCAGTTACGCTGCGTGCCGCACGGCCTCAGGCCTTCTCGGTCCGCGCCTGCTCGTCCGCCGCTCCGCCCGCGCCGACCAGGCCCTTGGAGACCGAGGCCAGCCGGGGCTCGAACCGCCTCATCTCGCGCTGCCCGACCGTGGCGATCACGCTCGGCAGGTAGCCGCGGACCGACTGCATCCCGCGCAGCCACCACTGCGCGTACACATGGGCCGAGCGGCGCTCGATGCCCGCGACGATCCGGTCCACGGCCGGGCCGAGCGGGTAGGTGCGGTTCGACGGCCACGGCAGCCGCTGCCGCAGCTCCTTCATCACGTCGTCCTGGTCCGCGCCCCGCACCATGTCGGTGTCGGTCCAGGAGAGATAGCCGACGCCCACCTTCACGCCCTTGTACGCGACCTCGGCCCGCAGGCTGTGCGCGAACGCCTCGACGCCCGACTTGGAGGCGCAGTAGGCGGTCATCATCGGGGCCGGGGTGATCGCGGCGAGCGAGGCGATCTGGAGGAAGTACCCCCGGGACTCCATGAGGACCGGCAGGAAGGCGCGGCCGGTGACCGCCCCGCCGATCAGGTTGACCTCGATGACCCGGCGCCAGGCGACGGGGTCGGAGTCCACGAACGGGCCGCCGGCCGCGACGCCCGCGTTGGCGACGACGACGTCGACCTTGCCGAACCGCTCCTTGACCTCGGCGGCGACCCGGGCCATCGCCTCGTGGTCGGTGACGTCCGCCTCCCACCAGTCGGCCTCGGTGTGCAGCCGGCCGGCGACCTCCTTGAGGAGTTCCGGCTCCAGGCCGACGAGGGCGATCTTCGCGCCGCGCGCCGAGAGCTTGCGGGCGAGCAGCTCGCCCACGCCGCGGGCGCCGCCGGTGACGACCGCGACCTGTCCTTCCAGGCTGACCCTGCTCATACCCCTGCCTCCTTGCCGGTCGGGTGCGCTCCGAGATACGTGAGCGTCAGTTCGCGGATCTGCGCGGTGACGGCCTCCGGGGCCTCGACCGGCGTCATGTGGCCCATGCCGGCCAGTTCGGTCAGGCCGGCGCAGTGCGGCAGCGCCTCGGCCAGGGCCCGGGAGTGGACCGGCGGGGTGAGCCGGTCGGCGGTGCCGACGAGCACGGCGGCCGGGACCCTGAGCTCCCGGACGTCCGCCTCCAGATTGAGCCCGGCGAGCACCTGGGACCAGCCGTGGCGGGACGGGCGCGGGCAGGCGTGCACGATCCGGGCGCAGGCGTCGACCCGGTCCGGCGTCGAACCCGGTCCCATCGTGGCGTACTTGAGGATCTTCCTGGAGATCCCGTTGACCGGGCCCAGCGGCGCCTTCGAGCCGAGGACGGCGCCGGTCAGCCGGGTGCGCAGCCCGCCGGGCCCGAGCGGCACCACGGTCGCCTCGGCGGTGAGCCGGGACGGGCCGGTCGAGCAGAGCAGGACGGCGGCGGCGTGCTGGACGAAGCCGGGCCGGCCGGCCGCGGCCATGATCGTCATGCCGCCCATGGAGTGGCCGGCGACCACGGCCCGCTCGCCGGGGCCGAGGGTGGCGGCGAGCACCGCCTCCAGGTCGTCGGCGAGCGCGGTGGTCGAGTAGCCGCCGGGGGCGGGGACCGGGGAGCGGCCGTGGCCGCGCTGGTCGTAGGCGATCACCCGGTGGTCGGCGGCCAGGGCGCGGATCTGCTCGGCCCAGAAGCCGATGGAGCAGGTCCAGCCGTGGGCGAGGACGACGGCGGGCGCGCCCTCGGGGCCGTACACCTCGGCGTGCAGTTCGGCGCCGTCGGCGGAGCGGACGGTGAGCGCGCGGGGTTCGGGGAGCCGTATCACTGGGCGGCCTCCTTCTTGCGGGCGGCGCGGCGGGCGGCGGGGGCGGGGGTGGCCCCGACCGGCTTCGGTGCGCGGACGACCTCGTACTCGGAGAGGTCGACCTGCCGGGTCTCGCGGCGGAACTCGCCGGTGGTGCCGGGCCACAGGGTGGTGTTGCGGCCGTTGGCGTCGAGGTACCAGCTGTCGCAGCCGCCGGCCTTCCAGACGGTCTTCTCCATCCGGTTCTGGACCTTGCGGTTCCAGGCGTTGACGGCGGAGGGGCGGACGGCGAGGGCGGACCGGCCGCCGAGCACGTTCAGCTGGCGCAGGTAGTCGGCCATGTAGTTCAGCTGGGACTCGATCATGAGGATCATGGAGGAGTTCCCGAGGCCGGTGTTGGGCCCGATGATCGTCATCCAGTTGGGGAAGCCGGCGGCGGTGGCGCCGCGCAGCGCCTCCATGCCGTCCTTCCACGCCTCGGCGAGCGAGACGCCGTCGGCGCCGATGACGCGCGGGGCGATCGGCATGTCGGTGACGTGGAAGCCGGTGCCGAAGACGATCGCGTCGACCTCGGTCTCGGTGCCGTCGGAGCCGACGACCACATCGCCGCGGACCTCCTTCAGGCCGCCGGCGACGACGTCGACGTTGGGCTGGGCGAGGGCCGGGTAGTAGGCGTTGGAGAGCAGGATCCGCTTGCAGCCGATGCGGTACGAGGGGGTCAGCTTGGCCCGCAGCACCGGGTCCTTGACGGACTTGGCGATGTTGGCCTTGGCCAGCTTCTCGACCAGGCCCAGCTCGCCGGGGTGCTTGGTGAAGGCGCCGACCTGGAGCTCCCGGATGCCCCACAGGATGCCGCGGCGCAGGGCGGCGGTGACGGGCAGCTTCCGGTGCAGCCAGCGCTCGGGGCCGGTGATGGCCCGGTCCATGCGGGGCATCACCCACGGGGGCGTGCGCTGGAAGAGGGTCAGCTTCGCGACGTCGGGCTGGATCGCGGGCACGATCTGGATGGCGGAGGCGCCGGTGCCGACCATGGCGACGCGCTTGCCCCGCAGGTCGTAGTCGTGGTCCCAGCGGGCCGAGTGGAAGACCTTGCCGGTGAAGCCGTCGAGTCCGGGGATGTCCGGGATCTTCGGGTCGGAGAGCGGGCCGGTGGCGGAGACGACGACGTCGGCGCTGAAGGAGCCGGAGCTGGTCTCGATGCGCCAGCGCAGCTCGTCGGCGTCCCACTCCATCCGCAGCACCTCGTGGTTCAGCCGCAGGTGGGGGCGGATGCCGAAGGTGTCGGCGACGTGCTCCAGGTAGGCCCGGATGTGCCGCTGGCCGGAGAAGGTCCGGGGCCAGTCGGGGTTGGGCGCGAAGGAGAAGGAGTAGAGGTGCGAGGGCACGTCGCAGGCGCACCCGGGGTAGCTGTTGTCCCGCCAGGTGCCGCCCACGGAGTCGGCCCGCTCCAGGACGACGAAGTCGGTGATCCCCTCGCGGCGCAGCCGGACGGCGGCCCCGAGCCCGCCGAACCCCGATCCGATCACCGCCACCCGAACGTGCTCGTGCTTCGCCATGCCGCCTCCCGTGCGCCTGGCTGATACCGCCAGCAATCACTGGCACAGTCGGGACTGTAGAGCAGCTCCATACCGAGCGGTAGGGGTCCGACGAGGGAAAGTTACCGGCGGTACAACATAGGCTGACGGGTGTGGCAGAACGATCGGGGAACCCACCTCACGAGTACCGGATGGCAGAGCTGGCCGAAGCGGCCGGCATCACCGTCCGCACGCTCCGCTTCTACCGCGAGCGCGGCCTGATCCCGCCGCCGCGCCGCGAGGGCCGCATCGCCTGGTACGACGAGCACCACCTGGCCCGTCTCCGCACCATCGCCGCCCTGCTCGAACGCGGCCACACCCTCACCGGCATCGCCGACCTGACGACGGCCTTCGAATCGGGCCGGGACGTCGGCGAGGTCCTCGAACTCGGCCCCCCCACCGAGGAGGAGCCCGTCCGCCTCACCCCCGAGGAACTGGCCGACCACTTCGACGGCGAGGTCACCCCGGAGAACCTCGCGGCGGCCCTCGACCTCGGCTACCTGGCGACCGACGGCGAGGAGATCGTCCACGTCAGCCGCCGCCTCCTCGACGTCTCCGCCGCCCTCGTCCGCGAGGGGGTCCCGCTCGCCGAGGTCCTCAAGGCCGGCGCCCGCGTCCGCGAACACGCCGAGGCCCTGGCCGCCCTCTTCGCCGAGGCCCTGGGCCCCCACGTCAAGGACGGCGACCTGAACCGCCTGCGCCCCCTCGCCAAGAACGTCGTCGAGGCGGAACTCTCCCTGGCCCTCGACCGCCGCCTGCGCGGCTGAGACCGCTACAGCTCGTACACGGCGGTCACCGGCGCGTGGTCGCTCCACCGCTCGGCGTGGGTGGCGGCCCGCTCGACGTACGCCTTGACCGCCTTGGCGGCGAGCCCGGCGGTCGCCATCTGGTAGTCGATCCTCCACCCCGAGTCGTTGTCGAAGGCACGGCCCCGGTAGGACCACCAGGAGTAGGGGCCCTCCTGCTCGGGGTGGAGGGCGCGGACCACGTCGACGTAGCCGCCGTCGGTCTCGTCCAGGACGCGGGTGAGCCACTCGCGCTCCTCGGGGAGGAAGCCGGCGCTCTTGCGGTTGGCCTTCCAGTTCTTGAGGTCGGCCTCGCGGTGCGCGATGTTCCAGTCGCCGCAGACCACGACCTCGCGGCCGTCGGCGGCGGCGCGGACCCGCAGCTCCTTCAGGTAGGGCAGGAACTCGCCCATGAACCGGTACTTCTCGTCCTGCTTCTCCGTCTCCGCCTCGCCGGAGGGGAGGTAGAGGCTGGCGACGGTGACACCGGGCAGGTCGGCCTCGATGTAGCGGCCGGAGCCGTCGAACTCGCTCGACCCGAAGCCGACGCGCAGGGCGTCCGGCTCGCGCCGCAGGTAGAGGGAGACGCCGGCCCGGCCCTTGGCGGCGGCGGGGGCGTGCGCGGTGAACCAGCCCTCGGGGGCCCGGACCTCCTCGGGCAGCTGCGACTCCTCGGCGCGCACCTCCTGGAGGCAGACGGCGTCGGCGGAGGTCCCCGCCAGCCACTCGACGAAGCCCTTCTTGGCGGCGGCGCGGAGACCGTTGACGTTCGCGGACGTGACAGTGAACATCCCGGGAGAATACCGACACCCGCCCCTCGCATACACGTACGATCTCCGTCATGCGCATCCAGTCCACGCCCTACGACCACCCCGAAGCCGTGAAACTGCAGGACGCGGTGCAGGCGGAGTACGTGGTCCGCTACGACGGCGAGGGCGACGTCACACCGCTCGACCCGTCGATGTTCGTCCCGCCGCACGGCCTGTACCTCCTCGCCTACGACGCCGAGGACCGGGCGGTCGCCAGCGGCGCCTGGCGCCGCCAGGACGAGAACGACGAGGGGTACGCCGACGGCGACGCCGAGCTGAAGCGGATGTACGTCATACCCGAGGCACGCGGCCTGGGCCTGGCCCGCCGCATCCTGGCCCTCCTGGAGGACGACGCCCGCGCCGCCGGCCGCACCCGCATGGTGCTGGAGACCGGCACGGCCCAGCCCGAGGCCATCGCCCTCTACACCTCCAGCGGCTACGAGCCGTGCGCCAAGTTCGGCCACTACCGCGACTACGACAACAGCCGCTGCTTCGCCAAGCCGCTGGCCTGAGCCGCCGGCTCCCCGTCCCGCCGCGGCGGCCGCGGGGTCTCCCCGGGGCGGACGGGCGCGCCGGCCGGCCGAGGCGCGGCCCGGCGCCCGCCGGGGGCGAGGGACGCGATCACGTAGAGGTTCACCGGGCGGTCATCCGCACCGGGAGGCTCTCCAGGCCGTTCACCACGATCGAGCGGACCGGGACCTCGGGGCCCGTCCGCTCGATCGCGCGGACCGAGCCGAGCAGCTCCTCGAAGAGGATCCGCATCTCGGTGCGGGTCATCATCGCGCCCAGGCAGAAGTGCTCGCCGGCGCCGAGGGCGAGGTGCCGGTTGGGGCGGCGCGTGAGGTCGAAGACGTCCGGGTCGGTGAAGTAGCGCTCGTCGCGGTTGGCCGACGGGGTCCACAGCACCACCCGGTCGCCCTCCGCCAGGAGCCGGCCGCCCAGCTCGACCGGCTCGGTGACCGTCCGCAGGATGTGGGTGGCGCTCGACGTCCAGCGCAGCACCTCCTCGACCGCCGCCGGCATCAGCCCGCGGTCGGCCCGCAGCCGCTCCCAGTCGCCGGGTCGGTCCAGGAAGGTGCTCATGCCGCCGGAGACGGCGAGCCGGACGTTCTCCGTGCCGCCGACCAGCAGGTTGTCGCAGTTGAGGAGGACGTCCTCCTCGGAGAGCAGCTCGCCGTCCACCTCGCCGTTGACCAGCGCGCTCACCAGGTCGTCCGCGGGCTCGTCCATCCGCCGGTACATCAGCTCGACGAAGTACCCCATGATCTCCTGGTGGGCGATGCTCCGGTCCTCCGGCCGCCCGGCGCCGAACGCCCTGCTGGTCAGCGCGAAGAGCATCTCCTGCTCGTGCGCGGGCACCCCCATCAGCCGGCAGATCACGTACAGCGGCAGCCGTGCGGCGACGTCCGTGACGAAGTCGCACTCCCCCAGCTCCACCGCCCGGGCCACCACGTCCCGCACCGCGCCCCGCATGGCGTCCTCCAGGGCGCGCACCGAGCGGGTGGTGAACCAGTCCGCGACCAGCGAGCGCAGCGCCTTGTGCCGGGGCGGGTCGGTGAGCGCCAGGGTCCGGCCGCCGCCCGGATCCTCGCCGTGGGCGCGGGGGCGCAGCAGGATGCCGCGGGCGGAGCTGAAGACGCGGGCGTCCTGGTAGACCGCGCGGACGTCGTCGTAGCGGGTCACCGACCAGAAGCCGGGGTACTCCGCGGCCTCGTGCCGGTGGACCGGGTCGTGGTCGCGCATCCAGCGCCAGATCGGGTACGGGTCGCCGGTGGCGTACAGCTCGGGGTCGACGAGGCGGGCCGTCGGGGGCGCCGTCAGGGGGGCCGTCGCCGGGGCCGTCAGGGGGGCCGCGGTCTCCGGGGCGAGGGTGGTCATGCGGGTCCTTGGGTGCGTCGGGGGTCCTGGCGGACCGGCAGCGTGTGCACGAGGTCGGCGAGGCGTTTGGCCAGCTCGCGGGCGGTGTGGTCGGGGACGGCGGTCGGGCGGTGGCTGACTGTCAGCAGCAGTCCGCCGTCCGGCAGCGGCCACAGCTCGGTGTGCGCCTCCAGCGGCAGGTCGAGGTAGGGAGGCCGCAGCAGGGTGGTGGTGAGGCCGTCGAGCGGCAGCGTCGGCGGGGTGTTGTCCTGGAGGACGAGCAGCGTCTGGAAGAGCGGCGGGCGGCCGGTGCGGGGCGGGTTCAGCGCCCGGACCAGCTCGTGGAAGGGCGCGTCCTGCGCGGCGAACGCCCGGCCGAGGATCCGGCCGGCCGCCGCGACGGAGGCCGGGCCGCCGTCGAGGACCTCGCCGCGCAGCCGCAGGCACGCCATGTCGATGTGGCAGCCGACGGCGGACTCCAGGGCCAGGTCGTGCCGCTGGGCCACCGGCACGCCGACCGCGAAGTCGTCCTGCCCGGTGACGGCGGCGAGCACCTGTCCGTAGAGGGCGAGCAGCACCGCGTACCGCGTGGTCCCCGACCGGCGGGCCGCCTCGTCCAGGCGCTCCGCCGCGTCGGCGGCGAGCGGGATCCCGGTCCGCCGGACCTCCGTCGCCGCCGGGTCCGGGCCGGTGAGCGGGGCGGGCCAGACGAGCGGTGGTACGCCGGGCTCGTCGGCGTCCCGCTCGGCGAGGACGCGGCCGGTGTCGGCCCCGGCGCGGCGGGCGGCCCGCAGCCGCGCGGCCGCGGCCGCGGTGGGGGCCGGGGGGAGGACCGGGCGGACGCCGGTCCGTGCGGTCGCGTAGGCGGTGGCGAGATCGGCCGCGAGGACCGACTCCGACCAGCCGTCGAAGGCGATGTGGTGGACGACGCAGGCGAACACCCACGCCGGTGCCGGTCCCCCGTCGTCGAGGGGGACCAGCGCGGTGCGCCAGGTCTCGCCCCCGGTGAGGGCGAGCGGCTCGCCGAGGGTCTCGCGCAGGACGCGGACGGCCTCCTCGGTGCCGGGTTCCGGGTCCAGGACCTCCAGGACGGGCGCCGGGTGGTCGCCGGGCACGGCGACCGGTTCGGGCGAGGGCAGATAGGCCGAGCGCAGCACCTCGTGGCGGGCGTGGACGGCCTCGACGGCGGCGTCGAGCGCGTCCAGGTCGAGGTCCCCGTCGATCCGGAAGAGGAGCAGGCAGTGCGCGGACCGGTCCTCCGGGGTGAGCAGGTGGTCCGTCAGGTAGCCGGTCTGCATCGGTGTGAGCGGTACGCGGCCGTCGTCCCGCACGGGATCCCGGCCGTCGTCCCCGGCGTCCGTCCCCTCCGGTTCCCGCCCGGCCAGCCATCCGGCCAGTCCGTGGGCGGTCGGGCGGGCGTAGAGCGCGGAGATCGGCACGGCCCGCCCCAGCGCGGCCGACAGCCGGGCGCAGACCCGGCCGGCGTCCAGCGAGCTGCCGCCGAGCTCGGCGAAGGGCACGTCGCGGGGGACGGGGTCGGCGCCGAGCACGGCCGTGAAGACCTCGGCGACGAGCGCGGTCAGGGGGGTGTCGGGGGCGGCCGGGGGCCCGTCGGGAGCCGGCGGTGCGGCCGGGGGCGGGGCCAGGGCCAGGGCCAGGGCCAGGAGGGCGCGTTCGTCGAGCTTGCCGTTGGCGGTCCTGGGCAGCTCGTCCACCGCCACCACCGCCTCCGGGAGGTGGTAGGGGACGAGCGCGCCGGCCAGGACCTCCGCGGCGCCGGTCAGCGGGTCGCCGGGGGTGGCGGGGACGCAGAAGGCCAGCAGGGCGCGGACGGTGCCGGCCCCGTCCCGGCGGGCGACCACCCGGCAGCCGCGCACGGCGGGCAGCAGCGCCTCGATCTGGCGCTCCACCTCGGCGGGTTCGACCCGGTGGCCGCGGATCTTCACCTGCCGGTCGGCCCGGCCCCGGTAGTGCAGGACGCCGTCCTCGTCGAGCAGGCCGAGGTCGCCGGTGCGGTAGACGCGGACGTCCTCGCCGTCGATGCGGAGCGTCGGGAACTTCTCGGCGGTGAGCTCCGGCTCCCCGAGGTAGCCGAGCGCGAGGCCGTCGCCGGAGACGCAGATCTCGCCGTCGACGAGGTGGACGCCGGTGCCGGGGACGGGCCGGCCGACGGGGATGCCGCCGGGCACGTCGCAGTCGGCCTCGGTGACGCGGTGGGTGGTGGCGAAGACGGTGGACTCCACCGGCCCGTAGCCGTTGATCAGCGCGATGCCGGGGTGGCGGCGCAGGAAGCGGCGGACGTGCGGTACGGAGAGGCGTTCGCCGCCGGTCATCACCCGGCGCAGTCCGGTGAAGGCGTCGGGGTCCTCGTCGACGGTCAGGTCGAAGAGCGCGGCGGTCAGCCAGACGGTGTCGGCGCCGGTCCGGTCGACCGCCTCCCGGAGCGCGGGTCCGGTGAGGTACGGCTCGTCGACGACGACGGAGGTGCCGCCGCTGAGGAGGGCCGTCCACAGTTCGAGCGAGAAGGCGTCCCAGGGGAGCGCGGCGGCCAGCGGGACCACCGTGCCGGTCCCGAAGGCGGCGAAGGTGCCGGGGCGGACCAGGCGGGCGGTGGCCCGGTGCGGGCTGAGGACGCCCTTGGGGCGGCCGGTGGTGCCCGAGGTGAAGAAGACGCAGGCGGGGTCGGCGCCGGTGACCTCGACGGCGGGCGGGGCCACCGGTCCGGCGGGCGGGTCCGCGGGCGGGGTCCACGCTTCCGCCGGGGCCGCCCGGTGCGCGCCGGCCGCGGTGGTGACGGCGAGGGAGGCGTCGAGCCGGCCGATCACCTCGGCGAGGCGCCGGTCGGGCCAGGCCGGGTCGAGGAGGGCGTAGGCGGCGCCGAGCCGGAGGACGGCGAGGATCGCGGTGATCAGGTCGGCGCCGCGCGGCAGCAGCACGGGCACCAGGTCGCCGGGGCGGACCCCGCGCGCGTGCAGGTCGGCGGCCCAGGCGCCGGCCGCGGCGTCCAGCTCCGCGTAGCTCAGCCGTCGTGCGCCGTGGACGACGGCGGTGGCACCGGGGCGCTCGGCGGCCCGGCGGGCGACCACCTCGTGCAGGACGTCGTCCCGGTCCTGGCGGGCGGTCACGCGGGCGCCCCGAGGACCTCGCGCAGCGCGCGGCCGAACCGCTCGATCTCCCCCACGGTGTTGTAGTGGTGGACGGAGGCGCGGACGGCGGTCTCCACGCCCCGCTCGGCCATGTAGAGGGGGGTGTGGTGGCCGACGATCCGCCAGACGTTGATCCGGTGGGCGGCGAGGCCGTCGCGGATCGCCTCGGCGGTGACCCGTTCGTGCCGGAAGGAGACGATGCCGGACTGGACGGAGCCGGGGGTGAGGGGTTCGACGCCGGGGATCGCGGAGACGGTGGCGCGCAGGGCCTCGAAGACCTCCGCGTGGTCGAAGGGGGTGCCCTCCTCGAAGAGGGTGAGGGCGGTGTCGAAGCCGGCGAAGGCGGCGGTGGAGCGCTCGGCGAGCTCCAGGGTGCGGGCGCTGGTGTCGTCGACGCGGTAGCCGGTGGCCGAGTCCACGCGGGCGACGTGCAGGTCGTGGAAGTCGGGGACGAGGGCGGCGCGCAGCTCGGGCGCCACGTAGGCGAAGGCGGTGCCGCGCGGCCCGCGGAGGAACTTGCGCCCGGCGCCGGTGAGGAGCTGGCAGCCGATCCGTTCGACGCTGACGGGGACCTGGCCGATGGACTGGCAGGCGTCGACGGCGTAGAAGCAGCGGTACGGGGCGAGGATGCGGCCGATCTCCTCGACCGGGTTGACGATGCCGCAGCCGGACGGGATGTGGGTGACGGAGACCAGGGCGACGTCGTCGGCGATGTTGCGGGCCATCCACTCCAGGTCGAGGTCGCCGCCGGGGAGGGTGGGCACGACCTCGATCCGGCAGCCGGTGCGGTCGCGGAGCCGGAAGAGGGAGATCAGGTTGCCCGCGTACTCGTACGGGGTGACCCAGACGCGGTCGGCGGGGCCGAGCGGCAGCCGGGGGACGACCGAGCACCAGGCGCGGGTGGCGCTGTCGAAGAGGGCGAGGTCGCCGGCGGGGGCGGCCAGGACGCGGGCGAGGCGCCGGTACACGCCGTCGTTGACGAGGGCGTCGTAGTGGATCTCGGTCTCGTAGCAGCCGGTGGCGGCCTCGCGGTCGAGGACCTCGGCCATGGTCCGGCGCACCTCGGCGGGGACGAGGCCGGCGCCGGCGGTGTTCAGGTGGACGAGCGGGCCGGTGGCCGTGGACGTCATCTCTCTCTTCTCTCCCTGCTCAGTAGTGGGCGCCGACGGCATGGCGGCCGTCGAGGTGGCGTTCGGCGATGTCGGCGAGGGCGGTGAGCACCATCGGGGGGTGCTCGGCGAGCCGGTGCAGCAGGTGGAGCCACCAGTTCTCGCCGTAGGTGGCGTAGATCCGGCAGGGGTGGCCGAGCGCGTGGTACTCGCGCAGCAGGGCGGGCCGGACGCCGTGGAGCATCTCGATCTCGTGGACGCGGTCCAGGAGGCCGCGCTCGCGGGCGGCGGCGAGGACGGCGGCGTCCTGGGTGGCCAGGCTCACCAGCGCGCCCCGGTCGGCGAGTTCGGCGGCGAGGGCGAGGTAGCGCTCGTCGAGGGCGGGGCCGCGGCCGAGGGCGGTGTCGGCGGGTGCGGCGAAGGCGCCCTTGACGAGGCGGATCCTGCGTCCGTCGAGCGGGATCGCGTCGAGGTCGGCCGGGGTGCGGTGGAGGTACGCCTGGAGGGTGACGCCGAGGTTGGGGTGGTCGGCGGCGAGTTCGCGATAGGTGTCGAGGACGGCGTCGACGGCCGGGGCGCGCTCCATGCTGAGGACGACGTCGGCGCCGCGGGCGGCGGCGGCCCGGGTGACGCGGGCGGTGTTGTCCCGGGCGAGTTCCCGCGAGACGGCGAGGCCGAGGTTGGACAGGTCGAAGCCGAGCTGTCCGGGCAGCGGTTCGGCGGCGAGGACGGCGAGGTACTCCTCGACGACCCGCTCGATGCCGGCCGGGTCGCTGTTCTCCTCGCCGACGAACTCGACGGCGATCCGGTACTCCTTGTCCCGCAGCGCCTTGAGGTGGACGAGGAACTCGTCGCGTCCGGCGGCCAGCACGTAGCGGCGGGCGGCGGGTGAGGCGAGGTCCTGGAGGAGGGAGCCGGGGGCGGTGAACGCCTCGCGGCAGCGGGGGTCGGCGGCGAGCATCCGCAGCCCGCGGGAGGCGGCCTCGTGGAGCGCGCGCCGGGAGGTGTCCCCGGTGGGGGTGGGGTGCTGGGTCATCGGGGGGTCTCGGCCTTCTCGTGGGTGCGGGCGGGCGCGGCGTCGGGCGTGGTGCCGGGGACGGCGGTGCCGTCCCGCCGGGCGAGCATCATGAGCTGGGCGAAGCTGGGGCCGGCGGCGGCCGGGTCGCCGCCGGACTGGCGCCAGGCGCGGTACTTGGCGGCGTAGCTGAGGACGGTCTCCTTGTCGCGGCGGGACCGGGGCCGGGTGAAGGCGCCGGCCCACAGGCCGTCCCAGGCGGCGTAGCCGGGGTCGGCGAGGAGCACCCGGTGGGCGCGGCCGAGGTTCCAGAAGGGGATGCCGGCGTTCATGTGGTGGACCAGGTGGTAGCGGTCGTTGTGGCGGCTGATCAGGAACCGCTCCAGGAGGACGCCGTGGCGGTTGCGGGTGAGCAGCACCTGCCGGTGCTCGGCCTCCGGCATCGGGTAGTGCTCGGAGAGTTCGGCGAGCCAGCCGATGGCGACGTTGGTGGTGAAGAGCGGCACGAACCAGAGGAGGAGCAGTTCGGGCAGGACGCCGGACCAGGCGCAGACGCCGAGGATCGCGGCCCACTGGGCGACGAAGACCTTCTGTTCGGTCCTGAGGGGGACCGGGACGGAGACGGTGATCTGGGAGCTGTCGCAGAAGACCCGCTCGCGGGCGATGTAGCCGAGGTAGGAGAGGGTGCGCAGGCCGAGGGCGGAGGCGACGACCTCCTTGAGGAAGAAGTGCCGGTCGGAGCGCTCGGTGTCGTAGAGGCCGCACTCGATGTGGAAGGCGTAGTCGGGGTCGTCGGCGGCGTCGCCGAGGTTGCGGTGGTGGTTGCCGACGTGGGACGAGCGGTAGGGCCCGTACAGGTGCCAGACGAGGTAGCCGGAGAGGACGGAGCCGCCGAGGAGGTTGAGGGTCTTGTTCCGGGCGAGGACCTTGTGGCTGGACTCGTGGAGGAAGTGGGCGAGGAAGCGCTGCACGGAGCCGATGACGAGGAGTGCGAGTGGGTAGAACCACCAGGAGACGGCGGTGCACAGGGCCACGCAGGCGGCGATCAGGGCGTACTCGAAGAGGATCGCGAGCGGGCCGTGGTGGTTGTCGAGGGTCCGCAGCGCGCGGAGTTCCTTGCGTACGCCGGGGGCGAGCCGGTCGAAGTCCAGCTGCTCGAAGGGGTCGGCCGGGGCGGTGGCGGTGGCCGGCGGGTTCTTGTCCAGCTGTTGGAGCATGGGTGTGGGTCTCTCTGTGCGTTCGGATGGCGTGTCAGGCGGGCGTGAAGCCCAGCGCGTCCGCGTACAGCCGCAGTTCGGCCCGGAGCGAGTCGGCGATGGTGGAGGAGCGGCGGAAGCCGTGCCCCTCCCCCGCGAAGGTGAGGTAGGTGTGCCGGGCGCGCGGGTCGGTGACGCGGCTCAGCAGCCGTTCGGCCTGGGCGGGCGGGCAGACGGTGTCGTCGAGGCCCTGGAGCAGGACGAAGGGGGTGCGGATGCGGTCGGCGGCGGCGAGCGGTGACTGGGCGGCGTAGCGGTCGGCGGCGGCCGGCCAGGGGCCGATGAGGCCGTCGAGGTAGCGGGATTCGAAGTCGTGGGTCTCGTCGCGCCAGCTCTCCGGGTCGAGGACCGGGTAGTAGACGGCGGCCGCGCGGTACAGGTCCGGGTCGGCGGCGAGGGCGGCGACGGCGGTCCAGCCGCCTGCGCTGCCGCCGCGGACGGCGATCCGGTCGGGGTCGGCGAGGCCGTCGGCGACGAGGCCGCGGACGACGGTGGCGCAGTCGGCGACGTCGGTGCGGCCCCAGGTGTGCCGGAGCCGTTCGCGGTAGGCGCGGCCGTAGCCGGTGGAGCCGCCGTACTGGACGTCGACGACGCCGATGCCGCGGCTGGTGAAGAAGGCGATCTCCTGGTTGAGGACCAGGTGGCCGCGGCTGGTGGGGCCGCCGTGGACGTGGACCAGCCAGGGCGGCCGTTCGCCCTCGGGGCCGGTGTGGTCGGGGTGGTGGGGCGGGTGGACGTAGGCGTGGACGGGTTCGCCCGCGGCGCCGCGGTAGGTCCGGCGGTGCGGGGTGGCGGCGTAGCGGTCGGTGTCCTGTCCGGCGGGGGCGCGGACGGTCTCGACGGTGCCGGTGGCGGGGTCGGCGAGGACGACGGCGCGGCGTCGGCCGGGCGAGGAGGAGACGGCGGCGACGCGGCGCCCGTCGGTGGCGGGGAAGTGCCATTCGGTGGCGTCGTCGGCGAAGTCGGTGAGCGTGCCGTCGGCGGCGAGGACGCCGAGGGCGCGGCGGCCGACGCCGTGGATCACGGCGAGGGTGCCGTCGAGGAGCGGCAGGCACCAGCGCAGGCCGATCCGCCACAGGGCCTCGCCGAACTCCTCCTCGCGCGGGCACAGGTTGCGGGGGACGCCGTCGCGGCCGACGGCGTGGACGTTCCACCAGCCGTCGGGGTCGCTGACGGCGTAGAGGGTGCCGGAGCCGTCGGTGGCCCAGTCGGCCTGGGTGACGGACTCGTGGCCGCCGCCCATGAGCGGGACGGCGCGGCCGGGGCGGCCGTCGGGGCCGATGTCGGCGACCATCAGGTGGGTGGTGTCCCAGGGCATGTCGGGGTGGTCCCAGCCGAGCCAGGCGACCCGGTCGCCGCCGGGTGCGATACGCGGCCCGGTCATGAAGTGGTGGCTCGCGGCGAGTTCCCGCACCCGGGCGGGGTCGGCGGCGGCGGAGCCGTCGAGCGGCAGCGCCACCAGGTGGCGGCGCGCGGTGCGGGCGGTGGGGTCGCCGACGGTCTCGCGCAGGCACCACACCTCGTCGCCGCGGACCGCGAAGTCGGCGTGGCGGAGCTGGCCGGGCCAGTCGCCGGGCGGGGTGAGCGGGGTGGGTTCGGCGTCGCCGGGGCGCCAGCGGTAGGCGCGCTGGTCGGGGCCGTGGGTGAAGACGACGCCGTCCTCGGCGCGGTCGCCGAGCGGGAGCCAGGGCCGGCCGCCGTACTCGATGACCCGGGTCCGTACGTCCCAGCCGGGCGGGAGCAGTTCGCCGATGGTGCCGTCGGCGCTGCGGCGCATCAGTCCGCCGCGGCCGCCGTCCTCGGGCAGCACCTCGGTCCAGCAGACGTCGCCGCCGAGGAAGCCGGTCCATTCGAGGAGGGCGTCGCCGCGGGCGGCGTCCTCGGGGCCGATCGGCGAGGGCCAGGTGCCGTACGGCAGCGGGGTGGGGTCCGGGGTGTTCACGCGGCGCCTCCGGCGGGCCGGTCGCCGTAGTGGATGCGGGGGATGCCGGGCGCGGAGCTGTCCAGGGTGTAGCCGGGGACGGCCGGGTCGTCGCTGACCCAGAAGTGCCCGTCGAGGTCGGACCAGTCGCTCAGGCCGGCGAGCTGGGCGGCGTACGCGATGGCGCGCGGCGGCTCCAGGAAGCAGCCGAGCATGCGGGTGGCGCCCCGCTCGGTGGCGGAGGTGAGGGCGGCGAGGGCGGGCAGGATGCCGCCGAAGCGCATCGGCTTCACGTTGAGCCCGCCGGCGGTGCGGATCGCGGTCTCGGCGTCGGCCGGGGTGGCGACGCCCTCGTCGAGGAGGACGGCGGTGCGGGGCAGGGCGGCGCGGACGGCGGGCAGCAGCGCGGGGTCGTGGACCGGGTCCTCCAGGACGGCCGGGGCGAGTGCGGCGAGCAGCGGGCGCAGCCGCTCCCAGTCGGCGGCGGACCAGCCGCGGTTGGCGTCGAGGATGAGGGGGGCGTCGACGCCGAGGAGGCCGCGCAGGACCCGTTCGTCGTCGGGGCCGCCCAGCTTGATCTTCAGCGGCCGGCCGTCGAGCGGGACGGGCTCGCCGATGGGCACGGTGTGCAGGAGGCGGACGGGGCCGGGCTCGGGCAGGCCGAGCAGTCGCCAGACGGGCAGGCCGGCCGTGCGGGCGGCGCGGTCGAGGAAGGCCATCTCGGTGAGCATCCGGGCCGGGGCGCTGACCCCGTCGGCGGCGGCCTTCTCCAGGGCGAGGCGGACCGGGGCGACCGGGTCGGGTCCGGCGGCGGGGCAGTCGGGGGCCATCCGGAGGGCGAGGGCCCGCGCCTCGTCGGCGATGGCGGGGCCGTCCTGGCCGTAGCCCCGGTCGGCGGCGATCTCGCCCTCGCCGAGGATCCGGTCGCCGTCGAGGAGCCGCAGCCGCAGGATGTCGACCGTCTCGATGGTCATGTGGGAGATCTGGAAGGAGGTGGTGAGCGGCCGGGTCTCGATCGTGACGCTCACCTCGGGGGCGGGCGGATCGGTGGGCTCGACGGTGATGCGGACGGAGTCCACGAGGCGGCGGGCGAGGTCGCGGGCCTCGGCGGGGGTGTCGGCGCCGACGACGACGGCGCCGACCCGGTCGGCTCCGCTGCGGTGGGGGGCGACCGTGTCGCCGGGTCCGACGTGGAGTTCGGCGTGGAGCACGGCCGGGTGGTCGCGCACCTCCTCCCAGCCGGTGACGGCGGTGACGCGGCCGGGCGGCGGGGCGAAGTAGCGGGTGGCGGCGGCGCGTTCGGCGGCGGGCAGGGTGACGGGGCGGCCGAGGGCGTCGTCGTACACGGTGCCGTACAGCTCCAGGCCGGGCAGGGCGTGGGGCAGCATCCGGTGGATCCAGCCGCCGCCGACGCGGGCGTGCACCTCGCCGAGGACGAGGCCGTCGGCGGTGCGCCAGAGCTCCACGTGGAAGAGGCCGAAGGACAGGTCGAGCGCGGTGAGGGCCGCGACGACGGCCTCCTCGATCGCGGTGCGGTCGGCGGCGGGCAGCTCGGCCGGGAGGGTGTGCCCGATCTCGACGAAGTACGGCGGGTCCAGCTTCTCCTTGGCGGTGACGGCGAGGACGCGGGGCCGGCCGCCGGTGAAGACGCCCTCGACGCTGTACTCGTCGCCCTCGACGAACTCCTCGACGAGGAAGGGGGCTTCGGGGTCGGGCAGGGCGGCCAGGGCGGCGGCGAGCTCCTCGGGGGCGGTGACCTTGCGGACGCCGGCGCTGTCCGCGCCGTCGCGCGGCTTGACCACCCAGGGGCCGGTGGTGGCGGCGAGCGCGGCGCGGGCCTCGGCCTCGGCGGCGCCGAGCCGGACGGCGGGCTGCCGGAAGCCGGCGGCGGCGAGCGCGGCGCGGCAGGCGTCCTTGGTGCGGATCCGGCGCACGGCCGCGGGCGGGTTGCCGGGCAGCCCGAGGGCCTCGGCGGTCGCGGCGACGACCTCCTGCGCCATCTCCCGGACGCCGAAGGCGAGGACGGGCGCGGGGGCGGGCAGGGCGGCGGCCCAGGCGGCGGTGGCGGCGGGGTCGGTGAAGTCGACGGCGTGGGCGGAGCCGGCGGCGGCGGTCACCTCGGGGGTGGCGGCCAGCGTGGCGGCCTGGTTGGTGACGGCGGTGGCCAGGCCGCGGGCCCGGGCCTGCTCCAGCGCCTGGACGGCGACGTCCACGCTGAGCGTCATCGCGCCGCCGCCGCCGATCAGGAGCAGCGCGGGAGGGGTGGGGGCGGCGGCGTTCACGCGGCGACCTCCGAGGCGTCGGTGGCGGCGGGGGCCGCGGCGGCGCCGGCGGTGGCCGTCTCCTCGGCGCGGAGCCGGTAGACGCGGTCCTTGAGTTCCTGGACGCGGGCGTAGTCGCGGGCGAGGGTCTCGGCGGAGTCGTGGACGAGGTGGACGGCGGCGGTGGCCGTGTAGAGGTCGACGGTCGGGCGGATCCGCTTCCCGGGCGCCACCTTGGGCACGAAGGTGTGGACCGACTCCAGCGCCCGGATCTCGGCGACGACCTCCTCGTCCAGCTCCTCGACGACGCCGTCGAGGGTGGTGGAGGTGAGCACCATGCTCGCCTCGGCGAGCTTGCGGTAGGTGCGGCCCGCGTGGCGGGCGCGGAACTCCTCGGGCCGGGCGTGGGCGAGCGCGGTGAGGTCGGCCTGGTTGCCGCCGAGGCAGCGGTCGTGGAAGTCGGGGACGACACCGCCGCTGAGGCGGGCGCCGATCTCGACGAGGACGGGGCCCTCGGGGGTGACGATGACCTCGGCGTGGGTGGGGCCGTAGGCGAGGCCGAGGGCGTCGTGGACCTCGTGCAGGTAGGCGATGATCGCGGGCGCGGGACCGGCGTCGGGCGGGAGGACGGAGTCCCGGTCGTAGATGCGGTGGGTGCCGACCAGCCGCTTGTGGTACTGCCAGACGCAGCAGGCGTAGCGCTCGCCGTCGTACGAGACGAAGTCCGCCATGTACTCCTCGCCGCGGAGGAAGGACTGGACGAGGACCTCGTCGTTGCGCTCGCCGAAGATGTTGACGGTGCCGAGGACGGCCTCGGCGGCCTCGCGGACCTCGCGGGCGTCGGAGCAGATGGCCACGCCCTCGGTGGCGGCGGACGACAGCGGCTTGACGACGACGGGGTAGTCGGCGCGGCGCTCGGCCCAGGCGACCAGCTCGTCGGCGCTGCCGCTCTTGTACTGGTCGGCGCAGCGCACTCCTGCCCGGCGCAGGGCCTCGATCATCTCGTACTTGTCGCGGCGGGCGGCCGACAGGGCGGTGCCGTTGCCGGGCAGGCCGAGGCGTTCGGCGAGTTCGTCGGCGAGCGGCACGCCGGGCTCCTGTCCGGCGACCACGCAGATCGGCGCGTGGGCGGCGAGGCGCTCGGCGGTCTCGGCGGGGGTGCCGTACGGGAGCGCCGCCCGGTAGCGGGAGAGCTCGGGCAGGCGCATCGAGGTCATCAGCTCGGGCGTGCTCTGGACGTGCACCACGTCGACACCCAGCTTGGCAAAGGCAATAGGCAAGTGATTGCCCGTCGTGTAGGCGTCCACCAGCACCGCAACAGGGCGCAGTTCAGCACCGCTCATGTTCTCCACCTTGGTCTCGGGGAACGTATTTCAGCCAACACGGTGAGGCCCGCTCCGAGGGAATTGGCAAGAGATTGCCATGAGGGTTGCCACGATGGCAATATCGACCTGGAACATTCGTGGCTCGGACACCCACCCGGCCGGCCGCGAACCGCGACGGAGCCGGGCGCGACGCAGCGCAGAGGGGACGGACCATGACCACCGACGCTCGGACCGCCGACGCACCGGCCGGACCACCCGGACGACCGGACCCGCCCGGACCCCCCGGGCCGCCCGGACTGCGGCGGCGCACCGCGCTGCTCTTCGCGACCGCGGGCGCCCTGACGGTCGCGAACATCTACTTCCCGCAGCCGCTCCTGGACGCCATCGCGGCCGGACTCGGGGTCTCCGACACCGCCGCCGGCCTGGTCGCCACCGCCGCCCAGGCGGGGTACGCGCTCGGCATCGCCCTCGTCGTCCCCCTCGCCGACACCGCGCGGCTGCGCCGGCTCACCACCGTGCTCCTGGTGCTCACCACCGCCGGGCTGCTCGTCGCCGCGACCGCCCCCGGCCTGGTCACGCTGACCCTGGCCACCGCGGCGCTCTCCACGACCACCGTGCTGCCCCAGGTCCTGATGCCCACCGCCGCCTCCATGGCGGGGCCGGAGCGCGGCGGCCGGGCCGTCGGGCTCATCGGGATCGGGCTCACGCTCGGCTCGACGCTCTCGCGCACGCTCTCCGGCGCGGTCGCCGGGCTCAGCGGCGACTGGCGCACCGCCTACCTCGTGGCGGCGGCGCTCACCGGACTGCTCGCCCTCGTCGTGCCCCGGGCGCTGCCCGAACGGGCGCCGGGCGGCGGCGCGCGGCTGCCGTACGGACGGCTGATCGCCTCACTGCCGGGCCTGGTCCGCGCCCACCCCGAGCTGCGGCTCTCCGCCTTCCTGGGCGCGACCGTCTTCGGCGCCTTCAGCGCCTTCTGGGCCACGCTCGCCTTCCACCTGGCGGGCCCGCCGTTCTCCCTCGGCGCGGCCGGCGCCGGGCTCTTCGGCCTGCTCAGCCTGCCCGCCGCGCTGCTGTCCTACCCGGCGGGCCGGCTCAGCGACCGGCGCGGGCCCCGGTACGTCAACGCGCTGGCGCTCGGCTGCTCCGCGGTGGCCTTCGCGGGCATGGGCCTGTTCGGCCGCGACTCGCTGGTGGTCCTGGCGCTGGGCACCAACCTGCTCGTGTACGGCGGCGCCTGCTCCCAGGTGGCCAACCAGGTGCGCATCTTCCGGCTGCCCGGGGAGATCAGGGCGCGGCTCAACACCCTCTTCATGCTGGCGAGTTTCTGCGGCGGCGCCCTCGGCTCGCTCGGCGGCACCGCGCTCCACGGCCGCTACGGCTGGCCGGGCCTGGTCCTGGGCTGCCTCGCCCTCCTCGCCCTGGCGGCCGCCGGCCTCCTCCGCGCCCACCGGCTCGACTGACCCCGCGGCCGGGCGGCGCGGGTCCGTGCGGTGCACGGACCCGCGCCGCCCGGCCCGTCGTCAGGCGCGGTCGCGCGTGCCGCTCAGCGTCTCCGCGAGCAGGCGCCAGATGTCGGCGGCCAGGTCGATGTTGGCGGACGCCTGGGCCTCCTCGGCCAGGGCGCGCATGCGGTCGAGCCCGGCCTGCTCCTCGCCCTCGACGATGAGCAGCCGGCCGTCCAGGATGTCGAGCCGGACCCGGTTGCGGTACGTCATCTGCGGGGCCGCCCCGCGCACCCGGTCGAGCAGGGCCCGCGCGTCGGCGAACCGGCCGCTCTGAAAGGCGAGTTCGGCCCGCAGCGAGGTCACGTCCTGCTCCAGGGCGGGGATGCCGAGGAAGGCGAGGCCGCTCTCCGCCTGCTCCAGGTACCGCTCGGCGGTGTCCAGTTCGGGCGGCGACTTCTGCGTGTGGAGGCGGGCGGCGGCGACCCGCAGCCGCGTCCACAGGTCGAGGTTGCCCGTGCTGGGGAAGCCGGCCAGGGCCTGGTCGAGGAGGGTCTGGGCGGACTCCGGGTCGCCCTGGCGGACGCGTACCGCCGCCCCGGTCCACAGGGCCTCCGCCCACAGCGTGTCCCGCCGGTCGGCGGTCAGCGCGGTGAGCTCGTCGGCGTGGGTGCGGGCGTCGGCGAGCCGGCCCGCCTCGGACTCCACGGAGACCAGGGCGAGCAGGCTGGCGGCGACGTCGGGCACGGCGAGGGCGTGCTCGCGGGCCAGCGCGTGGGCGGCGGCGGCCAGCTCGTCGACCCGGCCGACCTCGCCGCGGGCGCGCAGGCAGCGGGCCAGCTGGGCGAGGCCGCGGACGCGCAGGGCGGGCTGGCCGAGCCGCTCGCCGAGCGCGACCAGCTCCTCCAGGAGGTCGCGCTCGCGCTCCTGGCGGTTGTGGCGGCGGTGCCAGCGGGCCACCAGCCAGAGGGCCTGCCAGCGCAGCGGCGGGTCCTGGTCGGTGCCGGCGTCGGCGGTCAGGGCGCGCTCCAGCGCCTCCAGGGTCTCGTCGGACTCCAGGGAGGCGGCGATGGCGAGCGCCTGGCTCAGCGAGTCGCCGACGGCCTCCTCGTCGAAGACCGAGACGTCGGCGCCGAGCTGTGCGGCGAGATGGTCCACGGCTCGGGGGGTGGGCTTGCGGGCCCCGGACTCCAGCCGGGAGAGGTAGCCGGTGGACATGCCGTCCCCGGCGAGCGCGGCCTGCGACAGACCTCGTTCGGTGCGCAGCTGCTTGAGCCGGCGCCCGAAGAAAGGCTGCTCCAGCACGTGATCAACCCCATGGTGTCGAAGCGGGCGGGTGAGAGTCGTGGGGGGTCCCGGCTCGCCTCTTCGTGGGAGCGCACCTCGCCGTGGCCCCCGCCGAGGGTAGCCCGCGCACGGTGTCCGGGCAAATCTTTGCCCAAATGCTGAACAGGCAGGGAAGACCCTTCCGGGCGACTGCTTCCCGCCGACTTGCCAATCTATTGGCAACCTCTTGCCAAGCGTCGGGCAGCTGCACTAGCTTCCACGGCAACGCGGTGGCCGACCCGG
The DNA here is from genome assembly GCF_014656075.1 of Streptomyces hydrogenans. Lineage (GTDB taxonomy): Bacteria > Actinomycetota > Actinomycetes > Streptomycetales > Streptomycetaceae > Streptomyces > Streptomyces hydrogenans. The sequence continues at coordinate 8,534 of NZ_BNBS01000042.1, read as the reverse complement.
CCCCGCCGCCGGCGGTGCCCCTTCCGGGGCCCGCTCACGGCCTGCTGTTCCCAAGGGAGTTACCCCATGCGCTCGATCCTGCGCGCCACCCGCCTCCGTGCCCGGGCCGGCGCCCTCGCCGTCATCGCCCTGCTCGCCGTCGCCGCCGGCCACCAGGACGACCCCGGCCGGCCCGCCCCCGCCGCCGGCACCGTCGTCGCCGGCGACATCGGCTGGCCCTCGCCCGCCCCCGCGGGCCCGGTCCTCGCCTCGGCCCGCGCCGCTCAGGACGACATCGGCTGGCCGGCGCCCCCGAAGGCCTGACCTCCCCCGGCCCCCGCACCCCTCGTAGACACCGCACCGCACAGAGAGTGAGGGAACCGATGGCTCTCCCAGCGCCGCCGCCCCGTCCGACCGCCGTCATCGTCGACGGGTACTCCTCCGGCACCTTCCTGCCGCCGGCCTTCGCCCGCCTCGGCGTGGACGTGGTCCACGTCCACAGCAGCGCCGAGCCGATGGCGAGCATGCTCCAGCCGGACCCCGCCGCCTACCGCGAGACGCACCGCTGCCCGGCGGAGGACCCGGCCGCCGTCGAACGGACCGTCGCCGCCCTCGCCGCGCTCGGCCCGGTCGCCGTCCTGGCCGGACAGGAGCCGGGCGTCCCGCTCGCCGACGCACTCTCCGAGCGGCTCGGGCTGGCCACGAACGGCACCGCCCTCTCGGCGGCCCGCCGCGACAAGTACGAGATGATCGAGGCCCTGCGCCGCGCCGGGGTGCGCTGCGCCGAGCAGTACAAGAGCGACGATCCGCAGGCCCTCGCCGACTGGGCCGAGCGCAACGGCGGTTACCCCGTCGTCGTCAAGCCGCTCTCGTCCGCCTCGACCGACCACGTCTACCGCTGCCACGACGCCGCCGAGGTCCTCGCCGCCGCCCGCGCGGTGCTCGGCTCGACCGACATCTTCGACCGTCCCAACGGCGAGGCGCTCGTCCAGTCCTTCCTCGACGGCACCGAGTACATCGTGGACACCGTCAGCGTCGCCGGCGAGCGGTACGTGTGCGGGGTGTGGGAGTACGAGAAGACCGTCCTGCCCGGCGGGCGCAACGTCTACGACCTCGACGTGCTCCTCGACCCCGACGCGGAGCCCGTCCCCCGCCTCATCGCCTACGTGGACCGCGTCCTCGAAGCCCTCGGCATCGTCCACGGCCCCGCCCACGCCGAGGTCATCCTGACCCCCGAGGGTCCGGCGCTCGTGGAGATCGGCGCCCGCCTCAACGGCAACATGAACCCGGACTTCCACGACCGGTGCCTCGGCGCCAACCAGGCCGACCTCACCGCCCTGGCCTACGCCCGCCCCCAGGAGTTCCTCGACCGGTACGCCGGCCGGGTCTACCGCCCGCTGGCCGCCGCCGCCGTGCACAGCACCCGCACCGAGGCCGACGGCGTCGTCGAGTCCGTCGACACCGCCGTCGTCGACCGGATCGCCGCCCTGCCCAGCGTCCACCTGGTCGGCGTCAAGCTCGGCCCCGGCAAGCGCATCCGCCCCACCGCCGACCTGCTCACCAGCCCGCTGCGGATCTTCCTGACCGCCCCCGGCATGGACGCCGTCCGCGCCGACCGGGCCGCGATCCAGGACCTCAAGGACGCCGTCTACCGGGTCCGCGAACCCGCGAGCGTGCTGCTGCTCGGCCCCGACAAGTACGTCCTCCAGGCCTGTCTGCGGCACGGCGTCGACGCCGTCCTGGTCTGGGGCGCCGCCGGCCGCGACCACGGCCTCGCCGAGGTCCCCGACGGAGTCCGGGTCCTGCTCGTCGACGACCACAAGAGCCCCGAGGCCGTGCTCGCCGCCCTCCACCGGGCCGGGCTCGGCGAACACCGCTTCGACGCCGTGCACACCTCCGACGAGTGGGCCCTGGTCACCGCGGGCGTCCTCGCCGCCCACCTCGGCTGCCGGGCCCTCGACCCGGCCACCGCCGTCCACTTCCGCGACAAGTCCCTCCAGAAGCGGAAGGTCGCCGCGGCCGGCGTCCCCGCCGCCCGGGTCACCGTCGTCGAGGACGTCCACGACGTCTCCGGCGTCCCGTGGACCTTCGACCGGGCGGTGCTCAAGCCGGCCGCCGGCGCCGCCACCGCCCGGACCTCCGTCGTCTCCTCGGCGCAGGAGCTGGAAGCGCTCAGCCGCCGCTTCCGCTCCCAGCACACCGCCCAGCGCACCTTCGTCCTGGAGGAGTTCGTCGGCGGCGACGAGTGGATCGCCGACGGCTTCGTCCACGACGGCGAACTGCTCTTCCTGGCCGTCGGCCGCTACGGCGACCCCTGCCTCACCACCATCGACCGCAACGAACCGCTCTGGCTGCGCCACTTCGACCCGAAGGACGAGTCCTTCGCCTACGAGCGCGCCGAACCGGTGGTCCGCCGCTGCCTGGAGGCCCTCGGGCTGCGCGACGGCGTCTTCCACATGGAGCTCTTCCACGACCCGGAGACCGGCCGCCTCACCTTCAGCGAGTGCGCCGCCCGCCGCGGCGGAGCCCTCGTCCACGAGCAGGTGCAGGCGAAGTTCGGCGTCCACCTGGGCGAGGCGGCGCTGCTGCTCGCCCTCGGCCGCGCCCCGCGCGCCGACGTGGAGCTCCGCCCCGGACTCGTCGGCACCAGCTACCTCAAGGGCCGGGCCGGCATCCACTTCTCCTGCCCGTCCCCCGCCGAGCTGCGGGCCCTGCCGGGCGTCGAGTTCGCCCGGATCGAGTTCCCCGCGGGCGCCTCCTTCCTGGAGGACATCGACAACACCAACCACCGGATGGGCCAGATCCTCGTCTCGGCCGCCACCGAGGACGAGCTGCGGACCCGCCTCGCCGAGGTGCGCGCCTGGTTCGACGAGCGGCTCGTGGTGGCCCCGGTGGACGTCACCGGACGCGAACTGCGCGCCTGGGGGCGGACCCTGCGGCCCGACGCCGACTTCTCGGACCCGCTGTGGCCGTGAACGCGCCGCCGCGCGCGGCGACGGAGAAGCCCGGACGACGGGGCCCGCTCGACCGGCTCCTCCCGCAGCCGGGCCCCCAGCGGACCCTGGCGGCCGCGAGCTTCGTGAACGCCTTCGGCAGCGGCATGTTCATGTCGTCCAGCGCCCTGTACTTCACCCGGGTCGTCCACCTCCCCATGCACCAGGTGGCCCTCGGCCTGCTCGTCGGCGCGATGGTCGGGCTCGTCGCCGGGATCTACGGCGGGCGGATCGCCGACCGGTGGGGCGCCCGGGAGACCCAGATCGCCGTGATGCTCGCGGGCGCCGCCTCCATGGGCTGCTTCCTGCTCGTCGACGCCTTCTGGTCCTTCCTCCTCGTCTCCACGCTGACCGGCGTCGTCTTCGCCGCCGACAAGTCCAGCAAGGCCCCCCTCATCCGGGGCTTCGGCGGCGACGACCCGGCCGGCTTCCGCGCCTATCTGCGGGCCGGCACCAACCTCGGCATCTCGCTGGGGGCGCTCGCCGCCGGCGTCGCCATCCAGCTCGACACCGCCCCCGCCTACCTGGCGCTCGTCGCCGGCCGCGCCCTCTCCTTCGCCGGCGGCGCGCTCGCCCTGCTGCGGCTCCCCCGGCTCGCGCCCCTCCCCGCACCGCCCCTCAGCGGCCGCTGGGACGCGCTGAAGGACCGGCCCTACCTCGCGGCCACCCTGCTCAACTGCCTGATGTCGCTGCACTTCGCGGTGCCGACGTTCCTGCTGCCGCTGTGGATCGTGGAGCACACCCAGGCACCGCGCTGGATGGTCTCCGGGGTCCTGGTCCTCAACACCGTCCTGGTCATCACCCTCCAGGTCGCGGTCAGCCGGAACGTCGCCGACACCCGGGCCGCTGGCGTACGGATGCGCTGGGCGGGCCTCGGCATCGCCGCCGGACTGGTCCTGATGGCCGCCGCCGGCACCGTCCCCGCCTGGGCCTCCGTCGCCCTCCTGGTGGCCGCCACCGCCGTCTACACGCTCGGCGAGCTGTGGCACGCGGCCGCCGCCATGGAGTACTCCTTCGGCCTCGCCCCGGCCCACGCGCAGGGCCAGTACTCCGGCGTCTTCGGCCTCGGCGGGGGTCTCGCCGAAGCGCTCGCCCCGTCCGTCCTCGGCGTCCTCGCGCTGGGTCTCGGCACCCCCGGCTGGCTGCTGCTCGGCGCGCTCTTCCTCGCCGTCGGCCTCGCCGCCCGCCCGCTCGTCGAGCGGGCCTCCCGGACCACCGCCGCCCCGGCCCCGGAGGTCGCCACGGCCCCGGCCACCGCCTCATCCGACCACTGAACTCCCCTTTCCCGACACCCTTTACGGAGCACACCCATGGCCACCCCCACCCTCACCACCCTCGACCGCGACCTCGTCGAGATCGTCGAGTCCGTCCAGTTCGACCACGCCGAGATCGTCCGCGCCTGGGAGCAGTACATCGAGCGGGTGCCGGACGCCCCCTCCGGCCGCCCCGAGGACAAGCTGCGCCGCCTCGGCCTCACCCACCGGGCGGGCGCCGAGGACGTCTGGCGCGACGCCGGCAACGGCCAGTTCGACCAGGCCACCGGCGAGAAGAACTTCGAGGAGCGCGAGTTCGCCTTCTTCAACGAGGCGCTCAAGGACACCTACTTCGCGGAGATCCACCGCCTGCTGCCGTTCCGCGCCGGCCGGATGCGCCTCGTCACCCTCCACCCGGGCGAGATCTACCACATGCACACCGACCACTCCCGGGTCGCGCACATCGCCCTCACCACCAACGAGGACAGCCGGCTGCTCTTCCGCAGCGGCCACACCTACCACGTGCCGACCGACGGCCGGATCCACATCCTCAACACCCTCCGGCACCACTCCGCCTACAACGCCGGCGGCACCGACCGCGTCCACCTCACGATGACGCTGGCCGACTGACCCCCACCCCGCGCGCCCCCGCCGCCACCGAAGGAGCACCGATGTCATCGCCGTCCCCCGCCCGCCCGGCCCGGCGCCCCGACGGGGGCACCCACGCCGAGCGCCCCGCCCGCCGCACCGGCCCGGGGGCGCCGACCTCCGCGCCCGGCGAGCCGCCGCTCGACGCCGGGGAGCGGAACCGGCTGCTCGGCCTCGGCCGGGGCGCCGCACTGCCCACCGGACCGCTCCCGCCGGCCCACCGCACCGTCGCCGTCCTCGCCGCCGTCGAGCCCGGCCGCCCCGCCGTGGTCTGCGGCGACGACGCCGTGGACCGGGGCGGCCTCCAGGCGTGGGCGGGCCGGATCGCGGCCCGGCTCGCCGCCGCCGGGGACCACCCCGGCGACCTGGTGGGCGTGCTCGCCGACCGGTCGACCGCGATGGTGGCCGCCGTGCTCGGCGCCCTGCGGGCCGGCGCCGCGTACGTCCCCGTCGACCCCTCCCATCCCGACGAGCGGATCGCCGCGCTCCTCGCCGACGCCGGCGTCACCGCCACCCTCGTCACCGGCCGACACGGCGACCGCCCGGTCCCCGTCCCCGTCGCCGCCGACGCCCCCGGCCTGCGCGAGCCCACCGGCCCGGACGCCCCCGCGGACGACGAGCCCGCGGCCGACGGGTCCGCCGACGACGAGGCGTACCTGATCTACACCTCCGGCAGCACCGGCGCCCCCAAGGGCGTCGTCGTCGGCCACGCCCAGCTCGCCGCCTCGACCGCGGCCCGCCGCGCGGTCTACCCCGGGGAGCCCGTCTTCCTGCTGCTCTCCCCGCTCGCCTTCGACTCCTCGGTGGCCGGCCTGTGGGGCACCCTCACGGCGGGCGGCCGGCTCGTCGTCGCGGGCCCCGACGCGTACCGCGACCCGGAGGCGCTCGTCGCCCTCGTCGAGCGGCACTCCGTCAGCCACCTGCTGTGCGTGCCCTCGCTGTACGACGCGCTGCTCGCCGCGGCCGAGCGCACCGGCCCGGCCCGCCTGGCCTCCCTCACCACCGTCGTGACCGCGGGCGAGACCCTGCCGGAGGCGCTGCTGCGCCGCCACACCGCCGTCCTCGGCCCGTCCGCCGTCCTCGTCAACGAGTACGGCCCGACCGAGTGCACCGTCTGGGCCAGCTACCGCCGCTGCCGTCCCGGCGGCCCCGTGGACATCGGCGGCCCGGTGCCCGGCGCCCTGCTCTACGTCCTGGACGCCGCGGGCCGCCTCGTCCCGCCGGGCGTCACCGGCGAGCTGCACATCGGCGGCGCGGGCGTCGCCCACGGCTACGCGGGCCGCCCCGAGGCCACCGCGCGCGTCTTCGTGCCGGACCCCTTCGCGGGCGGCACCGCGCGGATGTACCGCACCGGGGACCTGGTCCGCTGGAGCGCGGAGGGCACCCTGGAGTTCCTGGGCCGCCGCGACAACCAGGTGAAGATCCGGGGCCACCGCGTCGAACTCGGCGCCGTCGAGACCGCCCTGCGCGGCTGCCCCGGCGTCCGCGAGGCCGTGGTGGTGCCGGACCCGGACGGCGACCGGCTCGCCGGCTTCGTCGTCACCGACGACCCGTCCGGCCTCCCGGCCCTCCGCGCCCGCCTCGCGGCGACGCTGCCGGAGGCCGCCGTCCCCGCCGTGCTGCGGGCGATGGACGCCTTCCCCGTCACGGTGAACGGCAAGGCCGACCGCGCCGCCCTCACCGCCCTGCTCACCTCCGCCGCCCCGGCGCCCGCGAGCTCCTCGCCCGCCCCGGCGGACCCGTCCGCCGCCGGCCCGGCCCCCGCGTCCGAGGCCGACACGCTCGCCCGGGTCGCCGACGCCTGGGCGGAGGTGCTGGCCGTCGAGACCGTCCCGGCCGACGTCAACTTCTTCGACCTCGGCGGCCACTCGCTCCTCGTCATCCGGCTCCAGGACGCCCTGGAGAGCCGCACCGGCGTCCGGCTCTCCGTGGTGGACCTCTTCCGGGGCTCCACCGTCCGGGCCCAGAGCGAACTGATCCGCGCGGGCGCCACCGCCGGACCCGCCACCGGCTCCGGCCCGGACCTGCGGGCCGAGCGGGCCGGCCGCGAGCGCGCCGGCCGCGCCCGCCGCCAGCGCGTGCAGGGAGGCGCCCGATGACCACCCCCCACCCGGCCGAGGACCAGGAGCCGTACGGCTCCGAGGGCCGCGACCGCTCGCTCGACGTCGCCGTCACCGGCATGGCCGGCCGCTTCCCCGGCGCCCCCGACATCGCCACCTGGTGGCGGGCGCTGCTGCGCGGCGAGGTCCTCACCACCCGGCTGGACCGGGAGGCCCTGCTCGCGGCGGGCGAGAACCCCGCCGTCGTGGACTCCCCCGACTACGTCCCGGTCCGCGGCCTGCTCGCGGACGCCGACCGCTTCGACCACGAGCTGTTCGGCATCAGCCCGCGCGAGGCCGCGCTGATGGACCCCCAGCAGCGGCTGATGCTGGAGACCGCCTGGCGGGCCCTGGAGGACGCCGGCTGCGACCCGACCCGCGAGGAGCGGGTGACGGGCGTCTACGCCTCCGCGAGCAGCAGCGCCTACCTCCGGGCCATGCTCACCTCGCACACCCTGGACGCGGCTGGCGTCGAGGAGGCCCTGCGCGCCAACGAGCCCGACTACATGGCGACCCGGATCGCCTACCGGCTCGGCCTGACCGGTCCCGCGCTCACCGTGCTGACCGCCTGCTCCTCCTCGCTCGTCGCCGTCCACCTGGCGGTGCAGGCGCTCCTCAACGGCGAGTGCGAGCAGGCCGTGGTGGTGGCCGCGGCCGTCGACTTCCCGCAGCTCGGCCACGTCCACCTGCCCGGCGGCATCCTGTCCGCCGCCGGCGCCTGCCGTCCCTTCGACGCCGAGGCCGACGGCACCCTGGCCGGGTCCGGCGTCGCCGCCGTCGTGCTGCGCCGCCACGAGGACGCCGTCGACGCGGGCTGCTCCCCCCACGGCGTGCTCATCGGCTCCGCGGTCAACAACGACGGCCGGGCCAAGGCCGGTTACCAGGCGCCTTCGGCCACCGGCCAGGAGGCCGTCATCCGGGCCGCGCTCACCGCGGCCGGCGTCGGCGCCGACACCCTCGGCTATCTGGAGGCGCACGCCACCGGCACCCGCGTCGGCGACCCGATCGAGTGGTCGGCCGCCTCGTCGGTGCTGCGCGAACTCGGCGCCGCCCCGGGCCGGATCGCCGTCGGCGCCGTGAAGGCGAACATCGGGCACCTCGACGCCGCCTCCGGCCTGGTCTCGCTCATCAAGACCCTGCTGGTGGTCCGGGACGGCAAGGTCCCGCCCGTGACCGGCTTCCGGTCCCTCAACCCGCTCCTGGAGACCGCCGGTTCGCCGCTGCGCGTGCGGCCCGACGGCTTCGACTGGGACGGGGACGGGTCCCCGCGCCGGGCCGGCGTCAGCTCCTTCGGCATCGGCGGCACCAACGCCCACGTCGTCGTCGAGCAGGCCCCCGCCCCGGCCGGTCCCGCCCCCGAGGACGCGCCCGACGGCCCCGAGCACCTGCTGGTGGTCTCGGCGGCCACCCCGGACGCGCTGCGCGCCTCGGCCGCGCGGCTCGCCGACTGGCTGCCGGACCATCCGGCCGTGCCGCTCGCCGACACCGCCCGCACCCTCGCCGCCGGCCGCGCCCCGCTCCCGTACCGCACCGCCGTCGCCGGCCGGCCCCGCGCCGAGCTG
>NZ_BNBS01000041.1 GCF_014656075.1 Streptomyces hydrogenans | reverse complement strand
AGGCGGCACCGTCCCCCACGGGACGGTGCCGCCTCTCTCGTGCGCCGCGGGCCGTCAGTGGCCCTGCGCGGCGAGCTCCTTCGCGGCCTCCGTCAGGTCCTTGGCGGTGTCGATGGCCCTCCAGTAGGCCCCCTGGGGCAGCGGGAAGCCCGCCAGGCGCTTCTCGCGGGCGAGCCGGGGGAAGGTGGTCCGCTCGTGGTCCCCGAGGTCGGGCAGGAGCGCCGTGAAGGCGGGCGAGAAGACGTACACGCCGGCGTTGATGAGGAACGGCGACGGAGGGGCCTCGACGAAGTCGGTGATGTGGCCGAAGGTGTCGGTTTCGACGGCGCCCCACGGGATGCGGGGGCGGGCCAGGGCGAGCGTGGCGGTGGCGTCCCGCTCGTCGTGGAAGGCGGCCATCTCGCGCAGCGAGAAGCGGGTCCAGATGTCGCCGTTGGTGGCGTACCAGGGCCGGTCCGGGTCGGGCAGGTGCGCGGCGGCGTACTTGAGGCCGCCGCCGCGGCCGAGCGGTTCGGTCTCGACGACCGTGGTCACCTTGAGGGGGAGGTCGGCCTCCTCCAGCCACTCCTGGAGGACCTCGGCGAGGTGGCCGCACGAGACGACGGCGTCGGTCACGCCCTCGGCGGCCAGCCAGGACAGCTGATGGCCGATGATCGGGGTCCCGGTGCCCGGGATCTCGACCATCGGCTTGGGGCGGTCGTCGGTGTAGGGGCGCAGCCGGGAGCCCTGGCCGCCCGCCAGGACCACGGCCTGCGTCGGAGTGGTGTGCATACGGGGAACGATAGGTGCCCCGCGGGCGCGGGCGGGGTGACCGCGCTCAGCTCGTCGCGCGCATCACGCCGGTCGCGTACGCGGTGTCGCAGACCGGGCGGGAGAAGGCCTGGGCGCGGGAGGGGCCGTAGTGCTCGACGGCGGCGCGGCCGAGGGCGCGGGCGATCGACACGCAGTGCTCGGCGAGCGAGGGGCGGTTCTCCACCTCGCGCTGGAGGTGGGTGAGGGCGACGCCCGGGTCCTTCTCCTGGAGTTCGGCGAGGAGCCGGTCGCGCAGGACGTCCTGCGGGGCGCGCGACTTGGCGCGGGTGGAGACGTCCGCGGAGGACGCGGTCAGCATCTGGCCGTCGGAGTCCTGGCCGGCCCACGGGACGGCGGACACCGCGAGCGTTCCCGACAGGACCAGGACGACGGGCAGGACGAGGGCGAGGGAGCGGCCGATTCGGCGGGCAGTGTGCGTCACGCAGGCGAGCGTAGCGGGCGGTAGTGATATGGCGACATTTAGTCACTCTCGCGAGGGACGGTTCGACGCGGCTTTTCGATTCCCGTGTTGACGCGGGCCTCCGGGGAGGGCCCCGAATGCCGGGGTTTTCCGGGGTAAGCCCGTTTAAACGAACGACCCCGCGTCCGCAAGGGACACGGGGCCGTTCGCCACGGGCCGTTTCCGGCCCGGGACTCACTCGCTGATGCGCTGCTCCGTGGACTTGGAGAAGACGTGCAGCTCGCCGGCGCGCGGGACGACGTGGAGCGTGGAGCCCTTGGCGGGGATCTCACGGCCGCCGACGCGGATGACGATGTCCTTGTCCTCGCCGCCGACGCGGGTCGAGCCGTAGACGAAGCCGTCGGAGCCGAGCTCCTCGACGACGTTGACCGTCACGGCCACGCCGTCCTTGCTCGTCGGGCCCGAGACGTCGAAGTGCTCGGGGCGGACGCCGACGACGACGGTGGTGTCGCCGTTGGCGGCGGCGGTGGCGAGGGCGTCACGGGAGACCGGGACGACGCTGTTGCCGAACTTCACGCCGCCCTCGGTGATCGGGACCTCGATCAGGTTCATCGCGGGGGAGCCGATGAAGCCGGCGACGAAGAGGTTGGCGGGCCGGTCGTACATGTTGCGCGGGGTGTCGACCTGCTGGAGCAGACCGTCCTTCAGCACGGCGACGCGGTCGCCCATGGTGAGGGCCTCGGTCTGGTCGTGGGTGACGTAGACCGTGGTGATGCCGAGGCGGCGCTGGAGGCCGGCGATCTGCGTACGGGTCGAGACGCGGAGCTTGGCGTCGAGGTTCGACAGCGGCTCGTCCATGAGGAAGACCTGCGGCTCGCGGACGATGGCGCGGCCCATGGCGACGCGCTGGCGCTGGCCGCCGGAGAGCGCCTTCGGCTTGCGGTCGAGGTACTCGGTGAGGTCGAGGATCTTCGCGGCCTCTTCGACCTTGGCGCGGATCTCGGCCTTGTTGACGCCGGCGATCTTGAGCGCGAAGCCCATGTTGTCGGCGACGCTCATGTGCGGGTACAGCGCGTAGTTCTGGAACACCATGGCGATGTCCCGGTCCTTCGGCGGCAGGTGCGTGACGTCGCGGTCGCCGATGCGGATCGCGCCCGCGTTGACGTCCTCCAGGCCGGCGAGCATGCGCAGCGAGGTCGACTTGCCACAGCCCGAGGGACCGACGAGGACGAGGAACTCGCCGTCCGCGATCTCGATGTCGAGCTGGTTGACGGAGGGCTTGGTGGCACCCGGGTAGATGCGGGTCGCCTTGTCGAAAGTGACGGAAGCCATGGTGATGTGTCCCTTCACCGGCAGGAACGTGCCGGACGATCCGAGTAAAGGAAGGATTGAGGTCTAGTCCACCAGGGTGAACTCCGCTCGACGCTACCCCGACGCCGTCCGGTCTGTCAGTAGTCGCAGACGAAGAGATTTCCGACGCCCGTTCAGACGGCCCGGCGGGGGGCCGGCGAACGGGCCGGAGCGGATCCGAAGTTCCTCGTGGCGGCCGGGGGCCGCTGTGTAGAGTGGGCCACGCGCGCGTGGTCGCGTGCGCGCCCGCCGCCTTAGCTCAGTTGGCTAGAGCGCTTGACTTGTAATCTTGAGGTCGTCGGTTCGATTCCGACAGGCGGCTCCGTACCACGAAGGCCCCGACCCCCCGCGAGGGGGCCGGGGCCTTCGCGGTACCGTTCGGCGCGCGCACCAGGGGGTGCCGCGATGCACAGGGGGCTGAAACGCTTGCGAAGAATCGTTGCGTTCGGTGGGGCCGTCGTCATGCTGGCGGCGGGAGTGGTGGGCGGGGCCTCGGCGGCCTCCGCGGCCACGCAGGAACTGATCGACTTCACGGTCGTGAACCGGGTGCTCCAGCCCGGGGTGGGCTGGGCCGAGCTGGGGCCGACCGGCCTCACGTACGGCGGTGACGAGGAGGGCTCCGACTCGTTCGACGGGACGCTCGTCTACGCCCTGAGCAAGGCGCCGCTGACCGACGCCTCCTGGGCGAAGGGCGGCCTGCCGGCGGGGCTGAGCCTCGACAGCGAGAACAGCACCTGCTCGCCCGGCTCGGCGACCGGGATCTACCTCTGCCCGATCACGGACGAGAACGGGTGGACGGCGCTGGACATCGCCGCCGCCGAGTCCACCGCCCACGGCACCACGCTCCACTACGGCGTGGTCTACGTCCCGCGCGGCGGTGACGTGGCGAAGGCCGTGAAGGAGGCCCAGACGGCGGGCTCGCTGACGGAGACCGGCTGGCGGGCCGCCCGCACGGTCACGGTGAAGTCCCTGGAGCACGTCTCCCAGAACACCGTGAAGTTCTCCACGCCGCAGGTGCCCGCGGGCGGCACGGCGACCCACAAGGTCACGGTGCACGCCGTCGACCGGGGCAAGCTGGAGATCGGGTTCGAGCCCGGCACCGGGATGCGGGACTGGGAGATGGACGAGGTGCCGGTGTACGTCACCGCCACCAGCGCCGGCTCCTCCGTCGCCCAGTGCGAGCACTACACCAGCTCCGTCTCCGAAGGCGCCGGACTGAGCTGCGACATCGACCCCGGCAGCGGTGGCCCGGTCGACGTCACCGTCTCCTACACGATGAAGGCCGCGTCCTCGACCGCCGCCTGGCGGATCAACACCTACGCGGCCTACAACGTCTACGACTGGGGCCTCGGCAACCCGGAGGCGTCGAGCGAGTTCGCGGTGCAGAGCTCCCGCGCGGTGCCGGCGCGCTTCGCGATGGTCTCCCGCGACAAGTCGGGCGTCCTGCGCTGGCACTACGGCACCGGCAAGGCGTCGTCGCCGTTCCGGGACTACGCCGAGAACGTGGGCACCGGCTGGCAGACCTACAACACGATCACCAAGCTCGCGCCGCTCACCGCTCAGGCCGGCGGCGGCGGGCTCGTCGCCCGGGACGCGTCCGGCGTCCTCTGGCACTACAAGACCACCGGCGCCTGGTACGAGCCCTTCGCGGCCCGCGTCAAGGTCGGCGGCGGCTGGCAGATCTACGACGCGCTCACCGGGGTCGGCGACGTCTCCGGCGACGGGAAGGCCGACCTGATCGCCCGGGACAAGACCGGCGTGCTCTGGCTCTACCAGGGCAACGGCGCCGGCGGGTTCGCCGGGCGCGTCAAGGTCGGCGCGGGCTGGCAGGCGTACAACCAGATCACCGGCTCCGGCGACCTCGACGGCGACGGCAAGGCCGATCTGATCGCCCGTGACAAGACCGGCGTCCTGTGGTCCTACAAGGGATCCGGCAAGGCGGCCGGACCCTTCGGGGCCCGCGTCAAGGTCGGCGGCGGCTGGCAGGTCTACCCGATGGTGGTGGCGCCGGGCGACCTGAACGACGACGGCCGGGCGGACCTGGTCGGCCGGGACACGACCGGCAAGGTCTACCTGTACCGGGGCACCGGCAAGCTGGCCGGGCCCTACTCGGCCCGGAGCGCGATCGGGGTGGCGGACCTGCCGTCCTCGGTGAACCTGCTGTTCTGAGCCGTCACGCGAGAAGGCCCCGCGCCCCGGAGGGTGCGGGGCCTTTCCCGTGCCCGGGGGCGGTCGTCAGCGGCCCGCGATCCGGTTCGCCCAGACCGCGACGCGGTCCGTCGTCGCCGTGTGGCCGACGGCCTCGCGGTGGTCGGCGCCCCGGAAGGCGGCGTACATGGTCTGGACGCCGAGCCAGCGGAAGGGCTCCGGTTCCCACTTGCGGACCTTGTGGTTCACCCAGGGGAGGGTGGTGAGGTCCGTGGGGCCCGCCTGCCCGGAGTCCTGCTGGATGAGGTCGCGCAGGGTGCGGGCGGCGAGGTTGGTGGTGGCGACGCCGGAGCCGACGTAGCCGCCGGCCCAGCCGATGCCGGTGGAGCGGTCGAGGGTCGCGGTGGCGCACCAGTCGCGGGGGACGCCGAGGACGCCCGACCAGGCGTGGTCGATGCCGACGCCGGCGAGCTGCGGGAAGAAGCGGACGAGGATCTCGCGGAGCGCCTCGATCGTCTGCGGCTGGGTGCGGCCGTCGTTGTCGGTCTTCGAGCCGTAGCGGTAGGGGACGCCCCGGCCGCCGAGGGCGATCCGGCCGTCGGCGGTGCGCTGCGCGTACATGTAGGCGTGGGCCATGTCGCCGAGGGTCTCCAGGCCGTTCCAGCCGATCGACTCCCACTGGGCGTCCGTCAGCGGCTCGGTGGCGATCATCGAGGAGTTCATGGGGAGCCAGGTGCGGCGCTGGCCGGCCAGGGAGGCGGTGAAGCCCTCGGTGCAGCGCAGCACGTACGGGGCGCGGACCGTGCCGTACGGGGTGACGGCGTGCTTGGGCCTGATCTCGGTGACCGGGGTCGACTCGTGGATCGTCACCCCGAGCGCCTCGACGGCGGCGCGCAGGCCGTGGACCAGCTTCACCGGGTGGAGGCGGGCGCCGTGCGGGGTCCAGGAGGAGCCGACGGCGCCGGCGACGCGGATCCGCTCGGCGGTCTCGCGGGCGCCGTGGATCTCGCGGTCGGTCTCGCCGAAGGCGTGCTCGACGGCGTGGAACTCCTTGAGGCGGGCCAGCTGGGCGGGGGAGAGCGCGACCTCCAGGACGCCGCCGCGGTGCTGGTCGGCCTCGATCTTCTCGGCGTCGAGCACGTCGAGGACCTCGGTGACGGTGGCGTTCATCGCCTGCTGGAGGCGGACGGCGGCGTCGTGGCCGTGGAGTTTGGCGTAGCGGTCGCGGCCGGCGATGCCGTTGTAGAGCCAGCCGCCGTTGCGGCCGGAGGCGCCGTAGCCGCAGAAGCGGGCCTCCAGGACGACGATGTCGAGGAAGGGCGCCGCCTTCTTCAGGTAGTAGGCGGTCCACAGGCCGGTGTAGCCGCCGCCGACGACGCAGACGTCGGCGGTCCGGTCGCCGGGGAGCGGTTCGCGGGGTTCGGGCAGGCCCTCCTGCGCGAACCAGAACGAGATGCCGCCGTTGACCGTGCCCGTACTGCTGTTCATGCCTGTCCCTCTTCCGGTGCGTGGCGGGAGGGTACCGGGGGCGTTGGTCCTCTGGATACGGGTCTTTCGGCGGGCGGTGGCGGGCGGGCGCGCGCCTAGGTTCGGGAGTGCGGATTTCGTCGCTTCGGAAGGATCCCCCCATGTCTGTGCGCAGGACTCGGCGCGCCCTCGCCGCCGCGGTCGCCGCGGGCCTCATCGGCCTTGCCGCCGTGGGGTGTTCGTCGGACGGCGGCGCGGACGCCGGTCCGGCCGGGAAGGTCGCGGAGGCGCCGCCGGCGCACGCGGGGACGCTCCGCGTGCTGCCGTCGGCGGTGCGGGATACGAAGATCGTCGTCGGCGCGGCGGACGCCCCGCACACCGTGACCGTGTACGCGGACCCGCGCTGCCCGTACTGCGCGAAGTTCGAGGCGAGCGGCGGCACGGTGCTGGCCGAGCGGGCCGCGAGGGGCGAGCTGAGGATCGAGTACGGCATCGCCTCCTTCCTCGACGCGCGCACCGGCGGCACGGCGTCGGCGCGGGCGGCGAACGCGCTGAGGGCGGCCGCGGAGGAGGGCCCGGGGAAGTTCGCGGCCTTCCAGGCGGCGCTGTTCGCCTCGCAGCCGGCCGACGAGTCGAAGGACGCCTTCACCGCCGACCACCTGCTGCGGATCGCGGACCGGGTGGACGGGCTGCGGGGCGACGCCTTCGACCGGGCGGTGCGGGACGGGACGCACGCGGCGTGGGTGGCGGACGCGGAGAAGGCGTTCGAGGACTCGGGCGTCGGCGGCACCCCGTCGGTGCTGGTGGACGGGAAGGCGCTGGACGGCGGCGCCGGACTGTACGACGCGGACGCGTTCGGGAGGCTGCTGGACGGCGCGCTGGGATCGTAGGCTCGGCCGGGTGATCCACGTACCCGAGGAACTCGCGGCCAGCCAGGCGAAGTACAACGGAGAGGCGGGGCGGGCGTTCGTCGCCGCCCTGCCCGGGCGGGCCGAGGACTTCCTCGGCCGGTGGGGGCTGAGACTCGCCGGGCCCTCGATGCACGGCGTGGCGTCGCTGGTGCTGCCGGTGGAGCGGGCGGACGGCACGCCCGCGGCACTGAAGCTCCAGCTCCTCGACGAGGAGTCCGAGGGCGAGCCGGTCGCGCTGCGCGCCTGGGCGGGCTCGGGGGCCGTGCACCTCCTGGAGCACGATCCGGAGACGGGTGCGATGCTCCTCGAACGGGCCGACCACACCCGGCACCTGTCCCGGCTCGGGGACGAGCGGGAGGCCGTCCGGATCCTCGCCGGGCTGCTCGCCCGGCTGTCGGCGCACCCGGCGCCGGCCGGGCTGCGGCGGCTCGACGCGATCGCCGCCGCCATGCTCGCCGAGGTGCCCGGCGCGGCCGCCCGGCTGGGGGCCGAGGACGCTGCGCTGCTCGCGGACTGCGCCGCCGCCGTACGGGAGGTGGCGGGCGAGCCGGGCGACCGGCTGCTCCACTGGGACCTGCACTACGACAACGTGCTGGGCGCGGAGCGCGAGCCGTGGCTGGCCATCGACCCGAAGCCGCTCGCGGGCGATCCGGGCTTCGAGCTGCTGCCCGCCCTGACCGATCTGGGGAACCCGGACCCGGCCGGGTTCCGGTGGCGCTTCGACCTCCTCACCGAGCGGCTGGGGCTCGACCGGGAGCGGGCCCTGGCGTGGACGCTGGGGCGGGTGCTCCAGAACGGGCTGTGGGACGTCGAGGACGGCGAGCCCGCGCTCGACGCCCGCCAGGTGGTCATCGCCCGGGCGCTGCTGGCACGCTGACTCCATGATCCGTACCGCCACCCCCGCCGACGTGCCCGTCGTCCACGCCCTGATTCGCGAGCTCGCGGAGTACGAGAAGGCCCTCGACGAGGCCCGCGCCACTCCGGAGCAGCTCCACGAGGCGCTCTTCGGCGAGCGGCCCGCCGCCTACGCCCACATCGCCGAGAACGAGGCGGGCGAGCCCGTCGGCTTCGCGCTGTGGTTCCTCAACTTCTCGACCTGGCGCGGGGTCCACGGCATCTACCTGGAGGACCTGTACGTCCGTCCGGAGGCGCGCGGCGGCGGCCACGGCAAGGCGCTCCTGACCGAGCTGGCCCGGATCTGCGTGGAGCGCGGCTACGAGCGCCTGGAGTGGTCGGTGCTGAACTGGAACACGCCCTCGATCGCCTTCTACGAGGCCCTGGGGGCCCGCCCGCAGGACGAGTGGACGGTCTACCGGCTGACGGACGGGGCCCTGGCGGCGCTGGGCGCCCCGGCGGGGGTGTAGGAAGTCCCCATGTGCAACGACCACAGCAACCACGACGACGACATGGGCGTCGAGGCCCGGTTCCGGCGGATCACCGACTTCGTCGAGGCCCGCCTGACCCCGCTCTTCGACCCGGCCAACGGCAGCGACCACGGCTTCGGGATGGACGACACCTCCCGCGCCCTGCGGGCGCTGCGCTACACGGTGCAGGCCGCCTCGCAGGTCACCGGTCTGGTGGAGAAGCGGGAGACGGCGCCGGAGCTGCGCCAGGTGGTGGAGCAGGCGCTGGAGCACAACTGGGACGCGCTGCGCTCCATCGCCCGGATGTGGGAGGACCACGAGGACTTCCGCAAGGAGTTCAAGGCGCACTCCTGGGACGTGCTCGGCGTCTGAGCCGCCTCACGGGACCAGGACCACCTTGCCCATCGTGCCCCGGGTCTCCAGGGCGCGGTGGGCCTTCGCCGCTTCGGCGAGGGGGAAGCGGTGGACGGCGGGGCGCAGGGTGCCGTCGGAGGCGGCGGCGAGGGCGGCGAGTTCGAGGTTCCGGACGTCGCCGCCGGCCTTCTGGATCATGACGGGGCCGAGGACGGAGCCGGAGGTGATGCCCCGTTCGGCGAGTTCCGCCCCGGTGAAGGTGAGGGCCTCGCCGTCGTGGAGTCCGGTGCTGGACCAGCCGAAGACGAGGTGCTGTCCGCCCCGGCCGAGGAGGTCGACGGCGGCGCGTCCGGTGGCGCCGCCGACGGAGTCGAAGACGACGGTGGCGGCGCGGTCGCCGAGGAAGGCGCGGACCTCGTCGGGCCAGTCGGGGCGGGTGTAGTCGACGGCGAGGTCGGCGCCGTTCGCGCGGACGCGGGCGACCTTGGCGGGGCCGCCGGCGAGGCCGACGACGGTGGCGCCGGCGTTCTTCGCGTACTGGACGAGGAGGGTGCCGATGCCGCCGGCGGCGGCGGGCACGATCGCGACCGACTCCGGGCCGAGCGAGGTGAACTGGAGGATGCCGAGGGTGGTGCGGCCGGTGCCGATCATGGCGACGGCCTCGGCCTCGCCGAGGTGGTCGGGGAGTTCGTGGAGCCGGGCGGCGTCGGTGACGGCGCGTTCGGCGTAGCCGCCGGGGTTCATGCCGAGGTGGGCGACGACGCGCTTGCCGAGCCAGGACGGGTCGGTGCCCTCGCCGAGGGCGTCGACGGTGCCGGCGACCTCGCGGCCGGGGACGGTGGGGAGTTCCGCGGGGGCGGGGAAGGGGCCGGGCAGGCCCTCCCGGAGGGCGGTGTCGAGGAGGTGGACGCCGGCGGCGGCGACCGCCACCCGGACCTGGCCGGGGCCGGGCACGGGGTCGGCGACCTCCTCGAGGGTGAGGTTCTCGGCGGGTCCGAAGGCGTGGAGACGAACGGCGTGCATGGCGGTTCCCCTGTCGTCGCGTGGTCGTCGTGCGGTGCTCGGCGAGCGGCCGCGCCCCCAGACTCGTACCTCGACCTTGCTTGAGGTCAAGGGCGGTCTGTCAGTGGCGTGGGCCACGATGGGGGCATGAAGCGAACGACCAAGGCGCCCCGCCGGGTGGAGCTGCGCCTCCCGCCCCTGGAGCCGTACGAGGGCGGGCTCGCGCCCGACGGGGACTACGACGGCTTGGAGCTGACCGGGCTCGATCTGGCGGGCGCCTCGGGGGAGGGAGCCCGCTTCCTGGACTGCGCGGTCCGCGAGTGCGCGCTCGACGAGGCGCGGCTGACCGGCGCGCGGTTCCTGGACTCGCGCCTGGAGGCGGTGCGCGGCGTGGGCACCGACCTGTCGCGGGTGCAGCTGCGGGACGCGGAGCTCGTGGACGCGCGGTTCGGGGGGACGCAGTTTCACGGCTCGGTGTGGGAGCGGGTCCTGGTCCGGGGCGGCAAGTGGGACTACCCGAACCTGCGCTCCGCCACCCTGCGGGACGTGACCTTCGAGGGCTGCGTCCTGGTGGAGCCGGACTTCGGCGGGGCGAAGCTGGAGCGGGTCGCCTTCGTGGACTGCGAGCTGATCGGGGCGGACTTCTCCGGGGCGAAGCTGACCGACGCGGACCTGCGGGGGGTGCGCCGGCTGGAGATCGCCCGCGGGGTGGAGTCCCTGGCGGGCGCGGTGATCTCCTCCGCGCAGCTGCTCGACCTGGCTCCGGTCCTCGCGGCCCGGCTGGGGGTGCGGGTGGAGGACTGAGCGCCTCCCGGCGCTACCTGACGCGGGGGAAGCGGGCCTGGAGGTCCCAGACGGCCGGGTTGTCGGCCAGGCCCTCGTGCATGTCCGTGAGGTCGGCGATCAGATCGTGCAGGAAGTCGCGGGCCTCGCGGCGCAGTTCGGCGTGCGAGAAGGTGAGCGGCGCCTCGTCGCCGGGCATCCAGTCGGACTCGACGTCGACCCAGCCGAAGCGGCGCTCGAAGAGCATCCGGTCCGAGGACTCGGTGAAGTCCAGCTCGGCGTGCTGGGGGCGGGAGGCCCGGCTGCCCCGCGGGTCCCGGTCGAGCTGCTCGACGATGTCGCAGAGCGCCCACGCGAAGTCGAGGACGGGCACCCATCCCCAGGCTGTGGACACCTCGCGGTCCTGCTTGGTGTCCGCGAGGTAGACGTCGCCGCAGAACAGGTCGTGGCGCAGGGCGTGGACGTCCGCCCGCCGGTAGTCGGTCTGCGGGGGGTCGGGGAAGCGCCGGGAGAGGGAGTAGCCGATGTCGAGCACGCCCCGATGGTGTCACGCCCCGCCGCGGTCAGGCGCGGTGGACCGCCCGGGCGACCCGCGGGCCCAGCCAGCGCTTGAGGCGGCGCAGCGACTCCAGACGGCCGACGGCGCGGTCGACGCGGTAGTAGAGCTGCGGCGGCACGTACGGCAGCAGCGGGGAGTGGCGCTGGCCGAGGAGCGCGAACATCCGGTCCGGCGCCAGGGCCATGTAGCGGGGCAGGTTCTCGTACCAGCGCGCGCTGAGCCGGGCCGCGCTCTGCGCCGAGACGAGGGCGGCGCGGCGCCGCCTGCCGTACGCGGCGAGGGCGGCGTCGAGGGAGGCGGGGTCGCCGGGGCGGTCGCGCAGGGCCTCGGCGAGCGCGAGGGCGTCCTCCAGGGCGAGGGTGGTGCCGGCGCCGATCGAGTAGTGCGTGGTGTGGGCGGCGTCGCCGAGCAGCACGGTCCTGCCGCGGTGCCAGACCCGGGTGGTGAGGGTGCGGAAGCGCAGCCACTGGGCGGGTTCGGCGCCCCGGTCGCGGCCGATCAGCTCGTGCCCGTCGAGGAGGTCGTGGAAGAGCTTCTCCAGGAGCGCCAGGCAGTCGGCCTCCGCCATGGTGTCCAGGCCGAGGCCGGTCCAGGTGGCGGGGGCGCACTCGACGACGCAGGTGGAGCGCTCGCCGCTGAAGCCGTAGGCGTAGCACCAGATCCAGCCGTGCGCGGTCTCTTTGAAGGCGAAGCTGAAGGAGTCGAAGACCTTGGTGGTGCCGAGCCAGATGTAGGGGTTGCCGCCGGTGGCGAAGGCGCTGCCGTAGTGGTCGGGGTGCGCCTCGCGCAGGGCGCTGTGGACGCCGTCGGCGGCGACGACCAGGTTCGCGTCGGCCAGCTCGGGGGCGTCCGGGCCGTCGACCGGGTGCTCGTACACGACCTCGACGCCCAGTTCCCCGGCCCGGTCGGCGAGCAGGCCGAGCATCCGGCGGCGGCCGATGCCGAAGCCGGCGTCGCCGCGGTGCACGGTCCGCTCGTCGCGGACGATCGCCAGCCCGTCGGTCCAGGTCACCGAGGCGTCGGCGACGGCGGCGGCGGACTCCGGGTCACCGGCCCGCAGCTTGTCGAGGAGCCCCGCCCAGTAGGTGACGCCCCAGCCGTACGTGGAGCCGGCCGCGTTCCGCTCGTACACGACGATCTCGTGGGAGGGGTCCTGCCGCTTGAGCAGGATCGAGAGGTAGAGGCCGGCGGGCCCGCCACCGACGACGGCGATCTTCACGTGCGCTCCCACGGAGACATGACACTGTGCGCTGGAACAGTGGCGCACAGTAGCAGTCTCAGGGGAGCAGTCGCCGTTCCTTCGCGACCGCCACGGCACCGGCCCGCGTGTCGACGCCGAGCTTGGCGTAGATCCGGCCGAGGTGGGTCTTGACGGTGGCCTCGCTGATGAAGAGCGCCCGGGCGATCTCCTTGTTGCCGAGGCCGTGCGCCAGCTGGCCGAGGATGTCCCGCTCCCGGTCGGTGAGGGACGGGCCGGCGGCGCCGCGCATCCGGTCCATGACCCGGCTCGCGACCGGCGGGGAGAGCGCGGTGCGGCCCTGGGCGGCGGAGTGGATCGCGGCGAACAGCTCCTCCGGCCGCTCGGCCTTCAGGAGGTAGCCGGTCGCGCCCGCCTCGATGGCCCGGGTGATGTCGGCGTCCGTGTCGTAGGTGGTGAGGACGAGGACGTGCACGCCGGTCGGCGCGATCCGGCGGGTCGCCTCCACGCCGTCGATCCCGGCGCCGAGCTGGAGGTCCATCAGGACCACGTCCGGCTTCAGCTTCGCGGCCATCGCGACGGCCTCCTCACCGCTGCCGGCCTCCCCGACGACCTCGATGTCGGGGGTGCTGCCCAGCAGGGCGAGCAGTCCGGCGCGGACGACGACGTGGTCGTCGCAGAGCAGGATGCGTACGGTCACGGGCCGGCCTCCGTCGGGGGTGCGAGGGGGGTGAGCGGGATGGCGGCGGAGAGCACGGTGCCCTCGCCGGGGGACGACTCCACCGTAAGCGTGCCGCCCAGCTGACGGGCCCGCACCCGCATCGCGGGCAGGCCGTGTCCCCGGACGCCCCCGTCGGCGCGGGACGCGGCCGGGTCGAAGCCGCTGCCGTCGTCGGCGACGTCCAGGACCACCTGGTCGTCGAGGTAGGTGAGGGTGATCGCGGCGGAGGTGGCGGCGGCGTGCTCCCGGATGTTGGCGAGCGCGCCCTGCGCGATCCGCAGCAGCGCCGACTGCGCCCGGTCCGGCAGCGGCACCGGCGTGCCGTCCACCCGGAAGTCCGCCGACTCGCGCTCGGCGAGCCCGCGCAGCGCCTGCTCCAGGCCGCCGCCCTCGGCGAGGTCGGCGGGGGCCAGGTCGTGCACGAAGCGGCGGGCCTCGGCGAGGTTCCGCTCGGCGATCGACTCGGCGGTCCGCACGTGCCGGCGGGCCGCGCCCGGGTCGCTCTCCCAGGTCAGGTCGGCGGCCTGGAGCAGCATCTGCTGGCTCGACAGGCCCTGCGCGAGGGTGTCGTGGATCTCCATGGAGAGCCGCTGCCGCTCGGCGAGGGTGCCCTCGCGGCGCTCGATCGCGGCCAGTTCGCGGCGGGTGCGGATCAGGTCGTCGATGAGGGCGCGCTGCCGGGCGGCCTGCCGGTCCGCGTGCACGAAGACGCCGGTGGCGAGGGCGGCGACGGCCGGCGGGGCCACGATCAGGTTGGGGTCCCAGCCGCCGTGCGAGAGCTGGACCTGGGCGAAGACCACGAAGGCGGTCAGCAGGGCGACCAGACCGAGGGCGGCCTTGTGCGGCAGGGTCCGCAGGCCGGTGTAGAAGAGCGGGACCGCGCACCAGGCGAAGCTGGGCGCGAGGACCACGAGCACCACCCAGACGGCGACGACCGTGCACAGCCAGGCGATCCGGCGCGGCGTCGCCCGGGTGCCGAGGACCGGCCCCAGCAGGTAGAGGGCGGCGAGCGCGCCGGTGAGCGCGATGATCCAGGGGCTGCGGTCCTCCCACTCGTGGCGCAGCAGGAAGCGCGCCAGGGAGGCGCCGAGCAGCAGGAAGAACGCCACGTGCATGACGCGCGCCAGCCAGCCGGCGTCCGGGTCGTGACCGGACGGGGTGCCGGGCGCCCGCCCCCGCGACCCGGGCGGGTGCGGGGCCCGCGGGGTGTGCCGTGCGTGCCGGCCGGTCGGGTCCACCGTCTCGCCTCCTTCACGGGCAGGGCGCCCGGTGCCGCGCGGCCCTCCGGCCGCGCCGACCCGGGACGTCCGGGGCGGGCCGCTGCCGTCCGCCCGCGCTGACCTGGGTGTACGTATCCATGCTGACCCGCGGGGACCACGCGGGCATCAGCCGATCGGCTGACCCCGGCATCGTCCGGTGCGCGCCGCGAGGCCAGCCGGACCGTCGACCGTACGGGGGCGGGGGCGGACCCAGGATGGAGGCAGGGCGAAGGAACAGCCCTCCTCCACCCGGACCGGTCAGGTCCGCCCACGACCTCCTCGGGAGCCCACCATGAAGAAGAAGCTCGTTCTCGGCACCACCGTCGCCGCCGTCCTCGCCGCCGGCACCTTCGGCGCCGTCTCGGCGAACGCCTCCGCCCCGGCCGCCGCTCCCGCCGCCGTCGCCAAGGCGGACGCGGGCAACGACAACCTGCGCCAGACGACCCACCTGACGATCGAGGCCGCCACCGACGCCGCCGAGGCCGTCCTGGACGCCGCCGAGAAGGAGAACCAGCGCGTCTCCGTGGCCGTCGTGGACCGCAACGGCAACACCATCGTCACCCTGCGCGGCGACGGCGCCGGCCCGCAGTCCTACGAGTCGGCCGTGAAGAAGGCGTACACCGCCGTCTCCTGGAACGCCACGACCTCCGAGCTGGCCAAGCGCCTGGAGCAGGCCCCGAACCTGAAGGACATCCCGGGCACCCTCTTCCTCGGCGGCGGCGCCCCGGTGGCCGCCAACGGCGGCCCGATCGCGGGCATCGGCGTCGCGGGCGCCCCCTCCGGCGACCTGGACGAGAAGTTCGCCCAGGCCGGCGTCGCCGAGCTGGCGAAGTAAGGACCCGCGCCGGAGCGCACCGCGCCGGAGCGCACTCGCCCGGAGCGCACCGCGCCGGAGCGCACTCGCCCGGAGCGCACCGCCCCGGAGCCCATCAGCCCGGAGCGCACCCGCCCCGGAGCGACACCC
Source organism: Streptomyces hydrogenans (assembly GCF_014656075.1). GTDB lineage: Bacteria > Actinomycetota > Actinomycetes > Streptomycetales > Streptomycetaceae > Streptomyces > Streptomyces hydrogenans. The sequence goes on along the minus strand of NZ_BNBS01000041.1, from coordinate 51,237 downwards.
CCCGCCGTGCGGCACTTGGTCACCCGTGGCGGGTACCCCGAGAGCCGGTGAGGGCGCCCGATTCCCCCCGACGGGCGCCCTCACCGTCACCTTCTGTCCGACTTGTCTAGGATCCTCATGTGACCCTCAGCAGCCGGACCGGACGGTCCCCGAGGGCCGCCGCCTCCCTGGCGGCGGCCCTCGCCGTGCTCGGACTCCTCGCCGGATGCACCCCGGCGACCAGCGGGGTGAAGGGCACCCCTGGCGCGGCCGGGCTGCGCGACCCGTACTTCCCCAAGCTGGGCAACGGCGGCTACGACGTCTCCCGCTACGCCCTCGACCTCGCCTACGACCCCGGCACCGGACGCCTCGACGGCACCGCGCGGATCACCGCCCGCGCCACCCAGGACCTCTCCGCCCTCAACCTCGACCTGTCCGGCCTCACCGTCGGCGCGGCGAGCGTCGACGGCGCGCCCGCCGCCGTCAGCCGCGCCGGGGACGAGCTGACCGTCCGGCCGCGCGACGAGCTGCCGCTGGGCCGCGAGTTCACCGTCACCGTCGACTACTCCGGGGTGCCCGAGCCGCTCACCGACGCCGACGGGTCGACCGAGGGCTGGCTGAGGAGCGACGACGGCGCCGTCGCGGTCGGCGAACCGGCCGGCTCCATGACCTGGTTCCCCGGCAACCACCACCCGTCCGACAAGGCCGTGTACGAGATCGCGCTGACCGCCCCCGGCGGCCTGACGGCGCTCTCCAACGGCGTCCGCGTCTCCTCCGGGAAGGTGTCCGGCGGCCGCGTCCGCACGGTCTGGCGCCAGTCCGAGCCGATGGCGAGCTACCTGGCCACCGTGATGATCGGCCGGTACGCGACCACCACCGGCACCGCGCTCGGCTCGGTCCCGGTCGTCACCGCCGTCGAGCCCGGGCTGGTCTCCGCCACCGCCGGGCTCCGCGCCGAACTCCCCGGCATCCTCGCCCGCCAGCAGGAACGCTTCGGCCCCTACCCCTTCGGCGCCGCCGGGGCCGTCGTCACCGCCGACGGACTCCTCGGCTACGCCCTGGAGACCCAGACCCGGCCCGTCTTCCCGGCCGGCTCCTTCGACCGCCCGACGCTCGTCCACGAACTGGCCCACCAGTGGTTCGGGAACTCCGTCACCCCCGAGACCTGGCGGGACATCTGGCTCAACGAGGGCTTCGCGACCTACGCCGAATGGCTGTACGCGGAGGAGTACGGCTCCGTGCCCGCCCGGCGGAGCTTCGAGACGGCCTTCGCCGAGGACGCCAACTGGGCCTTCCCGCCCGCCGACCCGCCCGCCGCCGAGAACCTCTTCGACCCGCCCGTCTACCAGCGCGGCGCCATGGTCCTGCACCGGCTGCGCGAGGCCGTCGGCGACGGGGTCTTCGACGAGCTGCTGCGCGGCTGGGCGGCCAAGTACCGGCACGCCAACGCCTCCACGGCGGACTTCACGGCCTACGCGGAGAGCGTCGCGGGCCGCGACCTGGACGACGAGGTGTGGGAGGTCTGGCTGTACGGCGACGGCCGGCCCGAGAAGCCCTAGGGGATGACCGGAGGGCCCGGAGGGTTCCGGGAGGGTTCCTGGAGGGCCTTCCTGAGGACCACGCACGGGCGCCCGTGCGCCAGGTCCGGGCGGCGCGCGGTCTCCTCGTACCCGAGGGCGGTCCAGAAGGCGAGGGCCGCCGGGTTGTTCTCCAGGACGGCGAGCCTGAGGCCCGCGCGGCCCGCGGCGCGGAAGCCGTCCTCGACGTGGCCGGCGAGGCGGCGGCCGAAGCCGGCGCGGCGCTCGTCGGCGTGGACCATCAGCAGGCCCAGCCACGGGTCGGGGTCGGCCGGGTCGGGGTGCAGGGCCAGGGTGACGGCGACGGCCACCAGACGGCCCTCGGAGCGGGCCAGCAGCACCTCGGCGGACGGCTGGGCGAGCTCCTCGGCCAGGGCGGCCGCGACCTGCTCGGGCCGTACGTCGTCCGGGTCCGGGAAGTCGCCGCTGAGCTGGTGGAACGCGTGGTTCGACGCGTACAGCGCGGTGAGTTCGGTGAGCAGCGGCCCGGGCAGCGCGGTGCCGTCCTCCAGGGCCCTGGGCGCGAGGGTCTCGACGATCACGCGGCCAGCGTAGCGACACGGCGGAGCCCCGGCGGGCGGACGCCCGGCCGGGGCTCGACTGCCGGTGCGGGGACCGTCAGAGGTTCACGCCGAAGTCGCGGGCGATGCCCTCCAGGCCGGAGGCGTAGCCCTGGCCGACCGCGCGGAACTTCCACTCGGCGCCGTTGCGGTACAGCTCGCCGAAGACCATGGCGGTCTCGACGGCGGCGTCCTCGGAGAGGTCGTAGCGGGCGATCTCGGCGCCGCCGGCCTGGTTCACGATGCGGATGTACGCGTTGCGGACCTGGCCGAAGTTCTGCGAGCGGGAGACCGCGTCGTAGATGGAGACCGGGAAGACGATCTTGTCGACGGTGGCCGGGAGGCCCGCCAGGTTGACGTTGATCTGCTCGTCGTCGCCGCCGCCCTCGCCGGTGCGGTTGTCACCCGTGTGGACGATGGTCTGGTCCGGGGTCGACTTGTTGTTGAAGAAGACGAAGTGGGCGTCGGAGGCCACCTTGCCCGCGGCGTCGACGCCGATGGCGGAGGCGTCCAGGTCGAAGTCGGTGCCGGTCGTCGTGCGGACGTCCCAGCCGAGGCCCACGGTGACGGCGGTCAGGCCCGGCGCCTCCTTGGTCAGGGAGACGTTGCCGCCCTTGGAGAGGCTCACTGCCATGGGAAGTCCCTTTCATCGTGGTTCACACGCTGTCTTCGCCCGGAGAAACGCGGAACGGCGTCCCACGGTTCCCGACCGCGAAAACAGGATGACGGTCCGTGCCCGGCGCGGGGAACATGGAGGCATGTCAGGTCCGTATCAGATCCGCGGCTCCGTCTCGCTCCCCGAGGCCGAGCTCCAGTGGCGATTCTCGCGCTCCTCGGGTCCCGGCGGCCAGCACGTGAACACCTCCGACTCGCGTGTCGAGCTGCTCTTCGACCTCGCCGCGACCGAGGCGCTGCCCGAGGTGTGGAAGGCCCGCGCCCTGGAGCGGCTCGGCTCCCGGCTGGTCGACGGCGTGCTGACCGTGCGGTCCTCGGAGCACCGCTCCCAGTGGCGCAACCGCGAGACGGCCGCCGTCCGCCTCGCCGCGCTCCTCGCCGAGGCGACGGCCCCGCCGCCGAAGCCCCGCAAGGCCACCCGCATCCCCCGCGGCATCAACGAACGCCGGCTGCGCGAGAAGAAGCAGCGCTCCGACACCAAGCGCGGCCGCCAGGGCCGCGACTGGGGCTGAGCCGCCCGGTCCGTCAGCCCAGGCGGCGGTAGCGGCCGCGGAAGTACGTGAGGGGCTCGGCGTCCGGGGAGGGCAGGCCGACCGTCAGGACGCGGCCGACGACCAGGGTGTGGTCGCCCGCGACGACCCGGCTCTCCGTGCGGCACTCCAGGGTGGCGAGCGTGCCGTCGAGGAGGAGGGCTCCGCTCTCCTCGCCGCGGGTGGACGGCAGGTCGGCGAAGAGGAGGCGGTCGGAGACGCGGCCCTTCATGGCGAAGCGGCCGGCGACCTGCCGCTGGTTCTCGGCCAGCACCGACACCGCCCAGACCGGGACCTCCTCCAGGAGGTCGTCCATGCGCGAGCCGTTGCGCAGGCTCACCAGCACCAGCGGCGGGTCCAGCGAGACCGAGAGGAACGCGGTGGCCGTCATGCCGACGTCCTCGCCGCGCGGGCCGTCGTCGGGATCGTGCGCGGTCACCAGGACCACGCCGGCCGCGAGGCGGGACATGGCCGCCCGGAACTCGTCGTCGCTCACCCCCTCAGCATGAGGGATGGCGAGGTCCGTGACGGGCGGCGAGGGCGGGGTCTTCTGCAGCACACCGGCACGCTAGCCCCGGGCCGGGGAGGGCCGCATCGGGCCCGGGGACCAGTCCGGCGCCCGGCGCGGGTCCTAGGACCCCCGCCCCCGGAGCCGCGCTCCGGGCGCCTCCCCGTCGTACCCCCGGCGGGTACGGGGCCCGCCGTCGGGTCGCCGTCACCGCCGACCCGCCGGATCCCGCCACGAACTGCTGTGACTTGAGTCACAGAGGCCAGTATTTGCTGACCCTGTGTACCGGGTGCGCAGCTCGCTGTGATTCAGTGGCGGGGACAGTGCGGTACGAAGCCGATGAGAATCCTGGAGTTGCTGTCGAGGTCTCGGGGAGAGCGAGCGATGGAGACCGAGTCGGAGCCCTACGTCCGTCTCTCGACCCTGCGGCAGCTGCATCAGGTCGTGGCGGACCTCAACACCGCCCGCAGCCTCGCGGACACCCTGCAGACCGTCGCCGACGGCGTCGTCGCCGGCCTCAACTACCAGCTGGCCTGCGTGAACCTGGTCCGGCCCGACGGTGACCTGGTCGTCGCCGCCTTCGCCGGAGACCCCGCCGCCGAAGCCCTCATCACCGGCCGTGTCGGCTCCCGCGACGCCTGGGAGCGCCGCCTCACCATGGCCGTCCCCTGGGGCGACCTGCGGTTCATACCGCACACCGAGGGCTGGGTCCTGATGGACGACGACGTCCCCCAGTGGCACACCGACGGCCCCGCCCCCCGCTTCGAGGACGAGTGGCACCCCCACGACCGCCTCTACGCCCCCATGTACGCCTCCGGCACCGGCCGGGAACTCCTCGGCGTCATATCCGTCGACCGCCCGCGCAACGGCCGACACCCGGGACCCTGGGGGCAGGAAGCCCTCCAGATGTACGCCTCGCAGTCCGCCATCGCGATCAGCAACGCCCGGCTCCGCTCCAACATGCAGCGCGCCCTCGTCCGCCTGGAGCGCGAGCAGCAGGCCCTGCGCGCCAGCGAGGAATCCTTCCGGCAGGCCTTCGAGTACGCCCCCTCCGGCATGGCCATCGCCGAGCTCGGCGGCGACCAGCACGGCCGGCTCCTCCGCACCAACGACGCCCTCTGCCGGCTCCTCGGCCGCCCCGCCTCCGTGATGCGCCGCTACTCCTTCGCCGACCTCGTCCACCCCGAGGACATCGGCACCCTGCTCCGCACCTCCGCCGAGGGCGGCCGCGCCGAGCTGCGGCTCGGCCGCCGCGACGGCACCTACGTCTGGGTCTCGCTGCGGAACTCGGTGGTCGCCGACACCGCCGACGGACCCCGCTTCCTCCTCACCCACGTCGAGGACATCGAGGAGCGCAAGCGGCACGAGCTCCAGCTCGCCCACCGCGCCTCCCACGACGCCCTCACCGGCCTGCCCAACAGCGCCGAACTGCGCTCCCGGCTCTCCGCCCGGCTCTGCGAGCGCCCCGCGCACATCGGCGCCTACCAGGGCCCCGGCCCCGACGCCGGCTTCGCCCACGGCCCCGAGCCGCTGCCCGCGGGGAGCGCCTCCGGGCGGACGGAGCCGGGGTACGGGGAGTACGAGGGGGGCTACGAGTACGGCCACGAGCACGAGCACGGCTTCGGCTTCGAGCCGGCCGGCGGCGGGGCGTACGACCACCACGTGCACACGGTCGCGCCGACCGGCGGCGACACCGACGACGGCACCAAGGGGCTCGCCGTCCTCTTCTGCGACCTCGACGGCTTCAAGTCGATCAACGACCGTTTCGGGCACCACACCGGCGACGCCGTCCTCATCGAGGTGGCCCGCCGGCTCACCACCGGCGTCCGGGACGGCGACACCGTCGCCCGTCTGGGCGGTGACGAGTTCGTCGTCCTCGCCGACGGACTGGGCGCCGCCGACGCCGCCGACCTCGCCGTCCGGCTGCGGAACGCCATCATCCCGCCCATCCGGGTGGACGGCCGGGCGGTCCGTGTCGGGGCCAGTTTCGGCATCGGCTGGGCCGAATGCGGGATGTCCGTCGAAGAGGTCCTCAACTCCGCCGACCAGCGGATGTACGTGGAGAAACGCTCCCGTGCCAAGGTGCACCGCCGGGCCGGATGATCGTTCCCGGCACGGGGGCTTCATTCGTTCGGGGTAGGCTCGCCGGGTCGGCGACGGCTGGCGAGCATGGAGAGGTGACCCGGATGGCTGCCGGTAACGACGGCGCGAACAAGCCCGAGGACGACGATCCGTTCGGCTATCTGTACGCCGACGGACAGGCAGGCCGTGCCCCGCAGGGCGGCGGCTACGGCTACCCGGGCCCCGCGCCCGCGCAGCCGGGCGTGCCACGCACCTCGTACAACCAGGTCAGGACGGTCGGCGAGCGCCAGTACGGCCAGCCGCCGGCCCAGCCCTACGTGCCGCCGCAGCAGCAGGCGCCGTACGGCCAGCCGCACCCGCAGTACGCGGCCCCGGAGACGTACCCCGGCAACGAGCGGACCCGCCAGGCCCCGATGCCGCCGCAGCGCGGTCGCGGCCCCAACACCAAGGGCCTGCTGATCGGCGCGGTCGCGGTCGTCGCGGTCGTCGTCGCGGGCATCACCGCGGCGATCATCGGCAACCAGGGCGAGAAGAACGACCCGAACGCGGGCGGCACCACGTCCTCCTCGGCCCCGGCCACCCCGAGCCAGGAGCCCTCCGGCTCCGCCGAGCCGTCCACCGAGCCCACCAAGGCGGAGCTGCCCAAGCAGGACGCGGCGACGCTCCAGCTCGGCGGCAGCGCCACGCTCGCCAAGGACGTCAAGGGCGCCGAGGGCGCGGACGGCGCCTATGTGGCGGGCTTCAACGCCCAGGGCTCCTCCGTGACGTGGAAGGCGAAGATGCCCGAGGGCGGTACGTACGCCCTCCAGGTCCGGTACGCGATCCCCGCGGTCGACGCCTTCGCCACGCTGACGATCAACGGCAAGCCGAACACGCTGCCGATCGGGCTGAAGAACTTCATCAAGTCCTCGGACCCGAACCTGGAGAAGAACTGGCAGACCACCTGGGCGCAGGTGGAGCTCCAGAAGGGCGAGAACGAGATCAAGATCTCCTGCGAGGCCGGCAACCAGTGCGACGTGCTGCTGGACTGGCTGGAGGTCACCCCGCCGAAGTAGCGGCGGCGCGGTTCCCCGCCGTCAGGGCGTCTCCTGGGTGACGCGCACCTTCGGCAGCAGGTCCGCGAGGACCGCCGGGTCGTACTCGCCGGCCACCGGGGAGGCGACCGTGGCGGCCGAGAGGGCCACGGCGTGGGCCAGCCGGTCCGGCCAGGGGGCGTCGGCGACCAGGCCCGCGAGGAGGGCGGCGACCGCGGAGTCGCCGGCTCCGGTCGGGTTGCCGTGGACGGGACCGGGCGGCGCGGCCCGCCAGAGGCCGTCCGGGGTGGCGGCCAGCAGGCCGTCCGGGCCCAGGGACGTGACGACCGCGTGGGCGCCCCTGCGGCGGGCGTCCTGGGTCGCGCGGCGCGGGTCGCGGGAGCCGGTCAGGCCCGCCAGCTCGTCCGCGTTGGGCTTCACCAGGTCGGGGCGGGCGGCGATGCCCCGGCGCAGCGGTTCGCCGCTGGTGTCGAGGAGGACCGGGACGCCGGCGGCCCGGGCCGTACGGACCAGGTCCGCGTAGGCGCCGACGTGGACGCCCGGCGGGAGGCTGCCGCACAGGGCGACGGCCGCGGCCCCGGTCAGCAGCTCCGCGTACCGGGCGCGGAAGGCCGTCCACTCGTCCGGGGCGACGGTGGCGCCCGTCTCGTTGAGCTGGGTGGTGTCGCCGGCGCCGGTGTCGACGACGGCGAGCGTGCGGCGGGTGGCCGCCTCGGTGCGGACGAGCGCGTCGGTCAGCCGGGGGAGCGGGGCGAGGAGCTCGCGGAGCCGGTCCCCGGTGGGGCCGCCGGCGAAGCCCGTGACGACCGTCTCGTGGCCGAGGGCGGCGAGCACCCGGGCGACGTTGACGCCCTTGCCGCCGGGGCGTTCGGCGCTGCGCGCGACCCGGTGGCTGGTGTGCGGCACGAGGGCGGGGACCTCGTAGGTGAGGTCCAGCGCCGTGTTGAGGGTGACCGTGAGAATCACCTGTCCACCCCCGTACCTCCGGTAAGACCTGTGGGACAGGCGCGATCATGCCAAAGGAACGGCGATCGGCCCAGACCCCGGGCGGTTCGCCGTCCCCTTTCGGCCCTGATCGGACGGTCTGTCGGGTGCCCGGCCGACCGTCCGGCCCGGTCAGGCGTTCTGCGGCACCCGGGTGGGGACGCCCTGCGGGGCGACGATCCACTCGCCCTTGCGCATGACGCCCTTCACGTCGAACGCGGCGTCGAGGACGACCATGTCGGCGTCCTTGCCGGGCTCCAGGGAGCCGACCCGGTCGTAGACGCCGAGGAGGCGGGCCGGGTTGGCGGAGATGGCCTGGACGACGGACTCGACGGGGAGGCCGTCGACCGTGGCGGCGCGCTTGAAGGCGCGGTCCAGGGTGAGGGTGGAGCCGGCGATGGAGCCGCCCTCGACGAGGCGGGCCACGCTGTCCTTCACCTCGACCTCCAGCGGGCCGAGCATGTAGCGGCCGTCGCCGAAGCCGGCCGCGTCCATGGCGTCGGTGATGAGGGCGACCCGCTCGGGGCCGGCGTGGTGGAAGGCGAGCTCCAGGGCGGCCGGGTGGAGGTGGGTGCCGTCGTTGATCAGCTCGACGGTGATCCGCTCGTCCTCCAGGAGGGCGGCGATCGGGCCGGGCGCGCGGTGGCCGAGGCCGGGCATCGCGTTGTAGAGGTGGGTGGCGACGGTGGCGCCGGCGTCGATGGCCTCGACGGTCTGCTCGTAGCTGGCGTCGGTGTGGCCGATGGCGGCGATGACGCCGTGCTCGGCGAGGAGGCGGACGGAGTCGAGGCCGCCGGGCAGCTCGGTGGCGAGGGTCACCATCTTGGCCTGCCCGCGGGCGGCGTCGATCAGCTTGAGGACCTCGGCCGGGTGCGGGTCGCGCAGCAGGGTCTCGTCGTGGGCGCCCTTGCGGCAGGGGGAGATGAACGGGCCCTCGAAGTGGAGGCCGGCGATCTCGCCCTGCTCGGCGAGCTCGGAGAGCAGGCCCGCCCGCGCGGTGAGGAAGTCCATCTCGCCGGTGACGAAGGAGGCGACGACGGTGGTGGTGCCGTGCAGCCGGTGGGTGTGGACGCCCTTGAGGACGTCCTCGACGGTGCCGGAGGTGAAGGAGGCGCCGCCGCCGCCGTGGTTGTGCATGTCGACGAAGCCGGGCACCAGCCAGTGGCCGGTGAGGTCGAGCACGGGGGCGTCCTCGGGGGCGCTGCCCGCGATGCGGGCGCCGTCGACGATCACGCGTCCGTTCTCGATGATCCCGGTGGGCAGCACGACGCGTGCGCCGGCGAGAACCTTGTGATCGGACATCAGGCGGAAACCTCCGGGTCGGTGGGGCGCTGGGCGGCGAGCAGGTCCCAGGCGAGGAGGCCCGCGCCCAGGCATCCGGCGGTGTCCCCGAGGGCCGCCGGCACGATGACGGGCAGCTTCTGGAAGGTCACGCGTGCCTCCACCGCGGCCCGAAGGGGTGTGAACAAGGTTTCCCCGGCCTCGGCCAGACCGCCACCGATGATGAGCGTGCGGGGGTCCAGCAGGGTGAGGGCGGTGACCAGTCCGTCGGCGAGGGCGTCGACCGCCTCCTGCCAGACGCGGACGGCGACCGGGTCGCCGGACTCGACGGCCTTGGCGCAGTCGGCGGCGTCCGCCTCGGGGTCGCCGGACGCGTCCGCCCAGGCGTGGGAGACGGCGGAGGCGGAGGCGTACCGCTCCAGGCAGCCGCGCTGGCCGCAGCCGCAGTCGGTGCCGCCGGGGCGGACCACGATGTGACCGATCTCGCCGGCGTAGCCGTGGGCACCGGCCTCGATGCGGTCGCCGATGCCGATGGCGCCGGCGATGCCGGTGCCGAGGGGCACGAAGAGGAAGCGGTCGGCGCCGTGGCCCGCGCCGATGCGGCCCTCGGCGAGGCCGCCGGTGCGCACGTCGTGGCCGAGGGCGACGGGGATGCCGTCGAGCCGGTGGCTGAGGAGTTCGCGCAGGGGAACGTCGCGCCAGCCGAGGTTGGCGGCGTAGACGGCGATGCCGTTCTCCGCGTCGACGATGCCGGGGACGGCCACTCCGGCGGCCGCGGCGGGCTCGCCGAACCGCTCCTGGCCGAGCGCGCGGAGCTCCTGGGCGAAGTCGAGGATGGTCTCCACCACGGCCTCGGGGCCGCGGCGGCGCCCGGTGGCGCGGCGGGCCTCGTGGAGCAGGGTGCCGTCCGCCCCGACGAGGGCGGCCTTCATGCCGGTGCCGCCCACATCCAGGGCGATGACGTGTCTCACGGAGGACAGTCTCGCGCGAGACCGCCCTAAAGGTCTAGTCCACTGCCGAGGATTGTTGCGCTCGGATACAAATTCGGGCCCCCCGGTGTGGGGGGTTTGTGGCGAAGGGCCCCCCGGAGTTGCGGAAGTGATACCTGAGTGGTGTAGACCTCTTGCCCGGGGGTGGGGGAGACTTTCGGCCCCTGCCCGGATGTACCCCGGATGTATGTGCAGCTCACTGCTGCTCAATGACGAGCAAAAGGTGGATGAAGCCGTGGAGCGGCGACGATTCCTTGGACTGACCGCGGCCGCCGCCGCCCTGGGCCTGACCGCCACGGTCGCCGGCTGCGGCACCCTCGGCGGTGACGGCGGCGACGTGACCCTGCGCCTGGTCGCCGCCGACTACGACCTCACCGGCGGCAACACCACCAAGAAGTACTGGGACGAACTCGTCGCCGCCTTCCAGGCCGGCCACCCGGGCATCAAGGTGCAGGTCCAGGTCGAGTCCTGGGACGACGTCGACCGCAAGGTCGCCGAGATGGTGAAGGCCGGCCAGGCCCCCGACGTCGCCCAGATCGGCGCCTACGCCGACTACGCCGCCGCCGGACAGCTCTACTCGGCCGACGACCTGCTCTCCATCCCTGTGCAGGCCAACTTCCTCCCGGCGCTCGCCGAGGCCGGCGAGAACGACCGCACCCAGTACGGCCTGCCCTTCGTCGCCTCCACCCGACCGCTCTTCTACAACGCCGACCTCTTCGACAAGGCCGGGCTCAAGCCCCCCACCACCTGGGACGAGCTGGCCGAGGCCGCGAAGAAGCTCAAGGAGGAGGGCGTCCGCACCCCCTTCGCCCTCCCCCTCGGCCCGGAGGAGGCGCAGGCCGAGTCCCTGATGTGGCTGCTCGCCGGCGGGGGCGGCTGGACCGACGACTCCGACCGGTACGCCATCGCCTCCGAGGCCAACACCGAGACCTTCACCTGGCTCAAGGACGAGCTGGTCGGCCAGGGCCTCACCGGCCCCATCGCCCCCGGCAAGCTCAACCGCAAGGCCGCCTTCGCCGCCTTCGCGCGCGGCGAGGTCGGCATGCTCAACGGCCACCCCTCCCTCGTCCAGGAGGCCGCCAAGCAGGGCGTCAAGGTCGGCCAGGCCCCGCTCCCCGGCATCGACGGCCCCGCCCGGGCCACCATGGGCGTCGCCGACTGGATCATGGGCTTCAAGCAGAACGGCCACCGCAAGGAGATCGGCACCTTCCTCGACTTCGTCTTCAGCGACGAGAACGTGCTCAAGTTCGCCGGCGACAACGACCTGCTGCCCGTCACCGTCAGCGCCTCCTCCCGCATGGAGACCGCGACCGAGCACGCCGGTCTGCGCGAGTTCCTCAAGGCGCTGCCCACCGCCCAGCTCCCGCCGGTCGGCAAGACGTCCTGGGCCAAGGTCAGCGAGACCATCAAGCAGGACATCGGCAAGGCCGTCACCCCCGCCGGCCGCCCCGCCGACGTGCTCGGCGCCATCGCCCGCACGGCCACGACGGCGGAGGCGGCGGAGTAGACCGCCGGGTAATAGGTTGGTCGTATGACCGAAGAGCACGCGCCCGGGACCGACCCCTCCGAACTGGGGGAGCGGGAGCGGGCCGTGCTCGCCGTCGAGCGCCGCTCCTGGCCCGGCCCCGGTGCCAAGGAGCGGGCCGTCCGCGAGGGCCTCGGCCTCTCGCCGACCCGCTACTACCAGCTCCTCAACGCGCTCCTCGACGACCCCCGCGCCCTCGCCCACGACCCCGTCACGGTCAACCGCCTGCGCCGGGTCCGGGAGGAGAGGGAACGCCGGAGGTAAACCCCCCGCGGGCCGCCGCCCGGGTGAGTCCGGCCACGCTGACGCGGCGCGCTCACGTCGGTAGGGTCGGTCCCATGGTCAGCAGCCTTCCGCACCCGGCCACACCCGCCGGCCGCGACGGTCTGGACGCGCTCCTCGCGCGTCCTTCCGAGGCCGTCGTCGCCCTCGACTTCGACGGGACGCTCGCCGAGATCGTCCCCGACCCCGAGCGGGCCCGCGCCCACCCCGGCGCCGTCCCCGCCCTCGCCGCCCTCGCGCCACGCCTGGCCGCCGTCGTCATCGTGACCGGCCGGCCCGCCGGGGTCGCCGTCCGCCACGGCGGACTCGCCGGAGTGCCCGGCCTGGACCACCTCACCGTCCTCGGCCACTACGGCGCCGAACGCTGGGACGCCGTCACCGGCACCGTCACGGCCGCCGCCCCGCACCCGGGCGTCGCCTCCGTCCGCGCCGAACTCCCCGGCTTCCTCGACCGGCACGGCGCCTGGCCCGGCGTCTGGATCGAGGAGAAGGGCCGCGCGGTCGCCGTCCACACCCGCCGCGCCCAGGACCCCGAAGGCGCCTTCGACGCGCTCAAGGGGCCCCTCGGCGACCTGGCCGCCGCGCACGGCCTGGTCCTGGAGCCGGGCCGGCTCGTCCTGGAGCTCCGGCCCCCGGGCATGGACAAGGGCGTGGCGCTGGCGGAGTTCGTACGGGAGAAGGGCGCGGGGTCCGTGCTGTACGCGGGCGACGACCTGGGCGACCTGCCGGCCTTCGCGGCCGTCGAGAAGCTGCGCGGCGACGGCCTCCCGGGCCTCCTGGTCTGCTCCGGCTCCGCCGAGGTCCCGGAGCTGGCGGAGCGCGCGGACCTCTCCGTGGACGGGCCGTCGGGCGTCGTCGCGTTCCTCGGGGAACTGGCGAGGGCGGTGCGGCGGGACTGAGCGCCCCGCCGCACCGCCCTCGGGGGACGTCAGTCGGACGGGTCCCGCAGTGCTTCGAGCTGGTCCAGGAACCAGCGCTGCGGGGGGAGGGCGGTGGCGGCCTCGGCCAGCCGCTCGGTGCGCTCGGCGCGCTCGGCGTCCGGCATGGTGAGGGCCGCGTGCAGGGCCTCGGCGGTGCCCGTGACGTCGAAGGGGTCGACGGTCAGCGCGTCCTTCCCCAGCTCGCGGTGGGCGCCCGCGCCGGTCGAAAGCACCAGGGCGCAGCCCGCGTCGGAGACCACGGGTATCTCCTTCGCCACCAGGTTCATGCCGTCGCGGACCGGGTTCACCAGGGCCACGTCGGCCAGGCGGTAGGCGGCGAGGGAGCGGGTGAAGTCGTCCTCGACGGAGACCAGGACCGGCTGCCAGTCGGCCGTGCCGAACTCGGCGTTGATCTCCTCGGCCAGCTCGACCACCGAAGCCGTGTACGCGCGGTAGGACTCCAGGTCCTGCCGGGACGGGTAGGCGGAGGCCAGGTGGACGACCCGGTCGTGCCACTCGGGGTGCTCCGTGAGCAGCTCCCGGTAGGCGAGGAGGCCGCGGAGGATGTTCTTCGACAGCTCGGTGCGGTCGACGCGGACGATGGTCTTGCGGTCGCCGACCTCCTCGCGGAGCCGGGCCAGCCGGTCGTCCACCTGGGGGCGGTGGGCGAGGGCCCGCAGGTCGTCGCCGTCGACGCCGAGCGCGTACACCCGGACCCGGGTGCGGCCCTTCCCGGTGTCGTGGCGGCGCCACTCCACCCCGTACCAGGGGTCGCCGCTCGGCCAGAGGCCCTGCGCCGTGCCGGTGGAGTCCTCGCGCTGCTGGAAGCAGCTGATGAAGCAGGACGCCCATCCCCAGGTGTGGAAGCCCAGCTCGTCCGCGCCGAGCATGCCCCAGAGCAGCTCCTCGACGATGTCGTCCGGCACCATCCGCAGGTACGCCGACGACACCCACGGCGTGTGCGTGAAGTGTCCGATCCTGAGGTCGGGGCGCAGCTCGCGGAGCATCCCGGGGACCAGGGCCAGGTGGTAGTCCTGCACCAGGACTGACGCGCCCTCGGCGGCCTCGGCGGCCAGGGCCTCGGCGAAGGCGCGGTTGTAGGCGCGGTAGGCGGCCCAGCGGCGGCGGAAGGCCGCGTCGAAGACGGGCTCGCGCGGGATGTCGTACAGCTGGTGGTGGAGGAACCACAGCACCGAGTTCGCGATGCCGTTGTACGCGTCGGCGTACACCTCCGGGTCGATGTCGAGCATCCGCACGCCGGGCTCGGCGACCCCGCGCCGGACGGCCTCCCGGTCGCCGTCGTCGAGCGCCGCGCACACCCAGAGGCTGTCCTGCGAGTCCACGGCGCTCAGGCCGGAGACGAGGCCGCCGCCGCCCCTGCGGGAGGAGAGCGTGCCGTCGTCACCGAGCGTGTACGAGACGGGCCCTCGGTTCGATGCCACGAGTACGGAAGCCATGTGGCGAACCTAGCCCGTCCCGTAAACGCTCAAACGTACGTATACGAGACGGGTGCTTCCGGCCACGCTGCGTCGCCGCAGGTCAGCCGCGTCCGCCGCGTCGGCCGCGGGGCCCGGGCGCCTCCGTCAGCCGCGGTGGCCGCGCATCGCCGCCCTCGCGACCAGGCCCGTCGCCCCGAGGACGACGGCGAGCGCGCCGAGCAGCGCCCGCCGCTCGCCGCCGGCGCCGGTCCCGGCCATCGAGCCGCCGCCGCCCGTGCCGCCGTGGACGGGGCCGGGACCGGGGGCCGGGGGCGCGGGGGTGGTCACGGAGGGCGAGGGGGCCGGGTCGGTGGGCCCGGGGGCCGGCTCCGCGGCCGGGCCGCCGGACTCCGGGGCCGTCGGGTCCGGGTCCGTCTTCGCGTCGCCCGCGTAGTCGGCGTCGTCGAGGGTCTCGGTGAGGTCGTCGGTGAAGGAGGCGTTCGGGTGGGCGAGCCCGCTGACGTTCGGTTCGACGACATCGGCGGCGGCCGGTCCGGCCGCCGCCGTCAGCGAGAGCGTGCCCGCGGCGAGCAGGCCCGCCGCGAGCAGGCGGGCGGGGTGAGATCGTACGAAGCGCATAAAAGGGCAATGTAGGCAAAGCGCATCATCTGCGGGCGTTGCGCCACGCGGCGGTGCGCGTGCTCCCCGCCGTCCTACGCCACGCGGCGGTGCGCGTGTTCCCCGCCGTCCCCCGCCGCGCGGCGGTGCGCGTGTTCCCCGCCGTCCTACGCCACGCGGCGGTGCGCGTACTCCGTGATCTCGGCCATCGGGGGGCGCTCCTCCGTGTCCACCGCGTACGTGCGGGGCTCGAAGCCGGCCTCGCCGCGCTCGAACTGGGTCAGGCGGGGGCGGACCAGATGGCCCCGGGAGAGCCGCAGCTGCGCCGTCCGGTAGATCGCCGCCGCCATCCGGCCCAGCGCCTGCCCGTCCTGGTGCCGGTGCTTGCGCACCCCGACGTCCACCTGCGCCAGCGCGTCCAGGCCCACCGTGTGCAGCGCGTCGACGAGCAGGCCCAGCTCCACTCCGTAACCGACCGGGAAGGGGAGCCGTTCGAGCAGCGAGCGCCGCGCCGCGTACTCCCCGCCCAGCGGCTGGACGAAGCCGGCCAGCCGCGGCCAGTGCAGGTTGAGCAGCGGGCGGGCCACCAGTTCCGTCACGCGACCACCCTGACCTGGGGTGTCGCCGAAGGGGCGGTCGTACATCGCCTTGACGAACTCCACGTCCGGGTCGGTCAGCAGCGGGCCCACGATGCCCGTCACGAAGTCCGCGGAGAAGTCCCGCAGGTCCGCGTCCACGAAGCAGACCACGTCCCCACTGGTCACCATGAGTGACCGCCACAGGACCTCGCCCTTGCCGGGCACCGCCGGGATCCGGGGGAGTATGCCGTCGCGGGAGACCACGCGCGCCCCGGCCGCCGCGGCGACCTCGGCCGTGCGGTCCGTGGAGCCCGAGTCGATCACCACCAGCTCGTCCACCAGCGGCACCTCCTCGGTCATCAGCTCGCGCCGGATCGCCCGGACGATGTCCCCGACGGTCGCCTCCTCGTTCAGCGCGGGCAGCACCACGCTGACCGTCGTCCCCCGCTTGGCGGCGAGCACCCGCTCCAGGGGCCGGTCGGACACGGACCAGGACCGCCGGGACAGCCAGCGCTCCACTTCTTCCAGCAACGTGATCTCCATCTCGCGGATCGGACGACCGTCTCCACCTTCGAAGCCTTCGGTTACAGTCTTGAACAACGCGGATGCCCGATGCATGTCGGGGTGCCACCCGCGTCTCACAATCGAATACCGCTCATCCAGAGGGGCAGAGGGATACGGCCCGTTGAAGCCCCGGCAACCCTCCAGTCGGTTCTCGCCCACCCGTCTCCCGGCCACCACCCCAGGTGGAGCCCTGACGGGCGCAGCTTGTTTGCGCGAGGCCACCGGCTAGGGAAGGTGCCAAATCCGTCTCATGGCGAAAAATTCGTCATGGGAAAGATGAGGAGAAAGGGCCTCGCCTCCATGGCTGTAAACACCGTCGCACCCGCAACCGCCGCTGCTGACGCCACTGCCCCCACCATCGATCTCGGCCCCGCGTCCGGCCTTTCCTGTCGCGAATGCGGCCAGGTCTTCGCCCTCGGCCCGATCTTCGCCTGCGAACTCTGCTTCGGCCCCCTCGAAGTCGCCTACGAGCTGCCGCTCGGCGACCCCGAGGCGCTGCGCAAGCAGATCGAGGCCGGCCCCGCGAACATCTGGCGGTACGCGCCCCTGCTGCCCGTCCCCGCCGACGTCGCCGAGAAGCCGAACCTGAACCCCGGCTGGACCCCGCTCGTCAAGGCCGACAACCTCGCCCGCGAGATCGGCGTCGCCCCCGGCAAGCTCTTCGTCAAGGACGACTCGGGCAACCCGACCCACTCCTTCAAGGACCGGGTCGTCGCCCAGGCCATCGAGGCCGCCCGCGCCTTCGGCTTCACCACCCTCTCCTGCTCCTCCACCGGCAACCTGGCCGGCGCCGTCGGCGCCGCCGCCGCCCGCGCCGGCTTCCGCTCCTGCGTGTTCATCCCGCACGACCTGGAGCAGGGCAAGGTCGTCATGGCCGGTGTCTACGGCGGCGACCTCGTCGCCATCGAGGGCAACTACGACGACGTCAACCGCTTCTGCTCGGAGCTCATCGGCGACCCGCTCGGCGAGGGCTGGGGCTTCGTGAACGTCAACCTCCGCCCGTACTACGGCGAGGGCTCCAAGACGCTCGCGTACGAGATCTGCGAGCAGCTCGGCTGGGTCATCCCCGACCAGCTCGTCATCCCGATCGCCTCCGGCTCCCAGCTCACCAAGATCGACAAGGGTCTGCAGGAGCTCATCAAGCTCGGTCTCGTCGAGGACAAGCCGTACAAGATCTTCGGCGCCCAGGCCGAGGGCTGCTCCCCGGTCTCCACCGCCTTCAAGGCCGGCCACGACGTGGTCCGCCCGCAGAAGCCGAACACCATCGCCAAGTCCCTCGCGATCGGCAACCCGGCCGACGGCCCCTACGTCCTCGACATCGCCCGCCGCACCGGCGGCGCCGTGGAGGACGTGAACGACGAGCAGGTCGTCGACGCGATCAAGCTGCTCGCCCGGACCGAGGGCATCTTCGCCGAGACCGCGGGCGGCGTGACCGTCGGCGTGACCCGCAAGCTCGTCGAGGCCGGTCTCATCGACCCGGAGCTCACCACCGTCGTCCTCAACACCGGCGACGGGCTCAAGACCCTGGACGCCGTGGCCGACAGTTCTCAGGCGACCGCCACCATCCGCCCGAGCCTGGACGCGTTCCGCGACGCGGGCCTGGCCCACTGAAAGGTCTGTGAAGCCACCATGGCCGTGAACGTCCGCATCCCCACCATCCTCCGCACCTACACCGGCGGCCAGGCCGAGGTCCCCGCCGAGGGCGGCACCCTCGCCGAGGTCATCGCCGACCTGGAGAAGAACCACACCGGCATCGCCGCCCGCGTCCTGGACGACCAGGGCAAGCTGCGCCGCTTCGTGAACGTCTACGTCAACGACGACGACGTCCGCTTCGAGCAGGGCCTGGAGACCGCGACGCCGGACGGCGCGGGAGTCTCCATCATCCCGGCGGTCGCCGGCGGCTGCTGATCCCCACGGGTCGGCCCCTTACCGGCTGGTCCCTTACCAGTTGGTAGCCTTCGTTCCAGAATTGCCCCTTCCGCGAGAGAAAGCGGAGGGGGCAATTCTGCATGGTTGAGCGCGGTAGAGTTGGGGAAGTCCCCTCGGCCGCTCATGCCAAACGCATATGAGCGCGGGTCCGGACCTGACGAGAATGCGACAACCGGCGGCCGGAAAGCGCGCACACTCTGCCCCTTATGCGCCTTTCGCCCGGCCCGAGTTGCCCCGCAATTCAGGGATTTCTTCCCGCTTCCCCTTTCCGTGCCGCCCAGAATTCCCAGCGGATTGCCCTGTTGCAGAGGGCAGTTGGACAGATACATTCAGCGGCGGTCGACGCGTTCCGGCGCAGGTTCTGACCCGGGTCCGTGAAGTGCGGATCCGCGCAAGGGCCAGTAAGTAATAGGGGAGTTAGGCATGGCTCAGGGCACCGTCAAGTGGTTCAACGCGGAGAAGGGCTACGGCTTCATCGCGGTCGACGGTGGTGCGGATGTTTTCGTCCACTACAGCGCCATCCAGATGGATGGGTACCGCAGCCTCGAAGAGGGCCAGCGAGTCGAGTTCGAGATCTCGCAGGGTCAGAAGGGTCCGCAGGCGGACATGGTCAAGGTGACCGCCTGAGCGCGACGCGATCGGCCACCGACGCCAACGCCGTCGAGGGGCCCGCATCCTCAGGGATGCGGGCCCCTCGACGCGTTCCGGGGCGGACGGGGGCGCGGGGTGCCGGCCACGGGGCGCGGGTACGGCCCCCGGATGCGCCTCGGATGCCCCCCGGAGGGGCGGCGCGGAGGTGCCCGATCCACGAGAGTCGCTTGCACTCGCATGGGTCGAGTGCTAATCATTGGCGTTAGCACTCGGAAGGTGAGAGTGCTACGAGGATCGGTCAGACGAGGCCGCCGACCCGGGTGGGGCAAGGAACCACACGGAGCGCGGAGGCCGTCCGTCGCGGGCGTCGGCGCGGTCCTGGAGCGTTATCCACCCCATGTCCGGGAGGACCACTTCACATGGCCAAGATCATCGCGTTCGACGAGGAGGCCCGGCGCGGTCTCGAGCGCGGCATGAACCAGCTCGCTGACGCCGTCAAGGTCACCCTCGGCCCCAAGGGCCGTAACGTCGTCCTCGAGAAGAAGTGGGGCGCCCCCACGATCACCAACGATGGTGTCTCCATCGCCAAGGAGATCGAGCTCGAGGACCCGTACGAGAAGATCGGCGCCGAGCTGGTCAAGGAAGTCGCCAAGAAGACGGACGACGTCGCCGGCGACGGTACGACCACCGCCACCGTCCTCGCCCAGGCGCTCGTCCGCGAGGGCCTCCGCAACGTCGCCGCCGGTGCCAACCCGATGGCCCTCAAGCGCGGCATCGAGAAGGCCGTCGAGGCCGTCTCCGGCGCCCTGCTCGACCAGGCGAAGGAGGTCGAGACGAAGGAGCAGATCGCCTCCACCGCCTCCATCTCCGCCGCCGACACCCAGATCGGCGAGCTCATCGCCGAGGCGATGGACAAGGTCGGCAAGGAAGGCGTCATCACGGTCGAGGAGTCCCAGACCTTCGGCCTGGAGCTCGAGCTCACCGAGGGCATGCGCTTCGACAAGGGCTACATCTCGGCGTACTTCGCCACCGACATGGAGCGCATGGAGGCCTCGCTCGAGGACCCCTACCTCCTCATCGTCAACTCCAAGATCTCCTCGGTGAAGGACCTGCTCCCGCTCCTGGAGAAGGTCATGCAGTCGGGCAAGCCCCTGCTGATCATCGCCGAGGACGTCGAGGGCGAGGCCCTGTCGACCCTGGTCGTCAACAAGATCCGCGGCACCTTCCGCTCCGTCGCGGTCAAGGCCCCGGGCTTCGGCGACCGCCGCAAGGCCATGCTCCAGGACATCGCCATCCTCACCGGCGGCACGGTCATCTCCGAGGAGGTCGGCCTCAAGCTGGAGTCGGCCGGTCTCGACCTGCTGGGCCGCGCCCGCAAGGTCGTCATCACCAAGGACGAGACCACCATCGTCGACGGTGCCGGTGACAGCGAGCAGGTCGCGGGCCGCGTGAACCAGATCCGCGCCGAGATCGAGAACAGCGACTCCGACTACGACCGCGAGAAGCTCCAGGAGCGCCTCGCGAAGCTCGCCGGCGGCGTGGCGGTCATCAAGGCCGGTGCCGCGACCGAGGTCGAGCTCAAGGAGCGCAAGCACCGCATCGAGGACGCCGTGCGCAACGCCAAGGCGGCCGTCGAGGAGGGCATCGTCGCCGGTGGCGGCGTGGCCCTGCTCCAGGCCTCCAGCGTCTTCGAGAAGCTGGAGCTGGACGGCGACGAGGCCACCGGTGCCGCGATCGTCAAGCTCGCCCTGGAGGCCCCGATCAAGCAGATCGCGGTCAACGCCGGCCTCGAGGGCGGCGTCGTCGTGGAGAAGGTGCGCAACCTGACCCCCGGCCACGGCCTCAACGCCGCGACCGGCGAGTACGTCGACCTGGTCGCCGAGGGCATCATCGACCCGGCCAAGGTGACGCGCTCCGCGCTGCAGAACGCCGCGTCGATCGCCGCGCTGTTCCTCACCACCGAGGCCGTCATCGCCGACAAGCCGGAGAAGGCCGCGGCCCCGGCCGGCGGCGGCATGCCGGGCGGTGACATGGACTTCTGATCCTCCGGGATCGGCGGTTCATCGCTCGACGCGAGCTGAACGCGAACGCCGAGGGCGGCACTCCCCATGCGGGGGGTGCCGCCCTCGGCGCGTTTCCCGGACGGGCCGGGAGCGGACGGGTCGGGACCGGGCCCGGACTCAGACCACCGGCCGGACGAGTGCCTTCGCGAGCGGCTCCCCGGTCCGGCGCGCGTACGCCACCCGCGCCTTCACCTCGGCGAGGGTGCGGGGGCGGTAGCCGGACCCTTCCCCGCAGCAGCCCCGCGTGTGGAAGCGGACCCCCGCGTGGAGCAGGACCGACAGCACCCGCCACGCCTCGTCGTCCCGCCGCCGGGGCGGCTGGAACGCGGAGCCGACGCCGATCATGGGCGCCCCGCACCGAGGACACTTCCGCTCGGGCCCGTGGTCGTACCCCTGCTTGTACGAGCCCCGGCACGGCAGGCAGACGTACGGGGTCCTCTTGGTTCCCATGGCGGCAGCGTAGGGGCCGTCCCCGGCCGGCACCTCCCGTTTACACCCCGGAGCGGACCGGCCGTACGGACGGGGCCCCTCCACTTCCGCGCGCGTTTCGGTCGGCTGTACGATCGCGCCAGCCGGCAGGTGGGGGCATCGGGCCGGCGCCCACGCGCACCACCGTGGCCTTCCTGTGCCACGCCGCCGTGCCGCGTACCCCTCCGCAGCCTGGCGTCACCGAAAGCCGTCTCTCTGTTCGCCTGAGGGGAACCCCTTTCTTGTCCGTACGAAGAACCCTCGCGCTCGCCCTGAGCGCGACCCTGGCCCTCACCGGCCTCACGACCGCCGTCTCCCCGGCCGCGGCGGCGGCCGACACGGCGCCGTACGAGGTGACGATCGCTCCGCTGACGATGCCGAAGTTCCCGCCGAACGCCTCCATCGCGGCGGTCGGGACCGGCGTGCAGCTGGACAGTGGCGAACAGACACGCTGGCAGAGCCTCGCTGGGGACGGCCGGGTCGACTACGGCCCGCTCTGTGGAGGTGGTGGCGGCCAGTTCGGGTACGGCGACCTCGTCGTCTGTCCCGACGGCGACTATGGCGCGTTCACCGTCCACGACTTCGCGGCGGACCGCACCTACTCCGGCAGCGAGGAGTATGGGACGTGGCTGCCGATCATCGCCGGTCGAGACCTGGTGCAGGGCCGGAGGGTGAACGACGAAGGCATCACCCTGCGGTTCTTCGGATACGGAGAGGACGCTTCCGTCGGACGCGAGGTCTTCCTGCCTGGCGCCGCCGACATGCCACGGGTGTTCGCCCAGGACGGGGCAGGCGCACTGCTCGGCTACTACGTGGCCGGGAAGTACACCGTCGCCCTCCTCGACTATGCCGCCGGCACCGTCACGCCGTTGCCGCAGCCGGCATCTTTCGGGGTGGCCCAGTACGGCGCCCTCGCAGAAGACCGCATCGTCCTCGGTGGATGGCGCGGCATCCATGTGCTCTCCCGCGCCGAACCGAACACCCTGGGGCACGACGTCACCCTGCCCGAGGAAGCCGTGATCGGCATCGGGGAATCCGGCCTGGTGGGCGACTGGTTCATCACGCGGATCGAGGAGCCCGGCACCTACATGGGCCGCTTGTGGGCCTATCCGCTCACCGCTGGGGCGCCTCGCGAGTTGGGGGTGTACGTCCGCAGCGGTTCACGGAGCGTCGCCGGACCCGGCGCTTCGCTCCACATGGTGGGTATGACGGACTCCGGCGTGACCGGCGTCCACAGGGTCACAACGGGCACAAACGGGGTGCCGAGGGTGGAGCTGTCCCTGGCGCTCGGCGAAGCGTATACGCGAGAGAGCATGACGTTCTCCCATGGCCGCCTGGTGGCGCAGACGAGCGACGAGGGCACGGACCGGAGGCTCCAGGGGTACGATCTCGCCCTCACCGGCACGCACACGGCGACCGGACGGTGGAGCTGCGACTCGCTCCTCTCGGCAGCGAATTGCCCGCAGCTCCTTACAAGCGCTACCTACCCGCGCTGGTGGACGGACACCGGTGACGGGCGCCTGGTCACCCTGGAGAACGTGAACCGGGCGGGCTGCACCGACTGCGCCGTCTCCGTGCGTGTCACGGCTCCAGGAGCCGGAGGCTCCACGCGCAGCGTCTTGGTGTCGTACGCCACCGCGCTCACAGCACGCACCCTGGTGCGGGCCTCAGGACGTTACGTGCACTTCCACGCCCGCTCCGGGGACGTTCTGCGTTCGATCGTCGCCGACATCGAGACGGGAGCCGTGCTCCAGGACTCCGCCAACCTGGACCAGTCTCTCTGGGGTGGGCAGCTGTGGACCGGCACCACCGCGAACGGCAAGGTCTCCGCGGTAGACGTGCGTACGGGCAAGGCGGCCGCGACGGTCGACCTCGGCACGGGGTGCGGAGCCTTCACAGAGCTGGCCGTCACCGGGAAGTGGATCTTCCGGCGGTGTGCTTCCGACCGTGGTGCCGTGGTCGTGCACGACCGTGAGCGGAGCCTTTCGGTATGGACTCGTGTGCCGCGTGACGCCAAGCCGCTGCTCGGAGACGGCTTCCTGACCTATGCGGAATCCTACGGCAGTTGGCTCTACGTGGAGGATGTGCGCTCCGGCGAGGCGATGGACCGGCCGGTCGGACAGATGGTCGGCCACGCGGACCAGTACGTGGGCCAGTCATGGACGGTCGACCGCTTCGGCGGCGGTGTCGCCTTCATCGACCCCTGGCAATCGGTCCGCGTCACCGGTCTCGGCGGTGTCACCAGTCGTCTCACCGCCATCGACGCCGACACTCCCGCCGCGAACATCAAGTCCGGTGTGTGGAAGCCGCGTTGGTGGCTTTCGAAGCCGGGGGCCTCGTGGAC
Source organism: Streptomyces hydrogenans (assembly GCF_014656075.1). Taxonomy (GTDB): domain Bacteria; phylum Actinomycetota; class Actinomycetes; order Streptomycetales; family Streptomycetaceae; genus Streptomyces; species Streptomyces hydrogenans. Next base: position 27,738 of record NZ_BNBS01000041.1, on the reverse strand, counting down.
GCTGACGCTCCGGCACAAGGTGAGCGGGAAGACCGTGCGGACGCTGACCGGTGGCGAGGCGCGGGGGATCGTGGCGCCCTCGTGGGACGGGAAGGACGCGGCCGGGAAGTACGTGGCGAACGGCGCCTACACCTGGTCGCTGACCGTGAAGCCCGCCGACGGGCAGGGGGCCGATCTGACGGCCTCCGGGAACGTGGCCGTGTCCGGCGCCGGTGCGGTGTGGCGGGACATGGCCGGGGACGACGGTTTCGGTGACGTCCTGGCGATGGACACGGCCGGGGCGGTGTCGCTGTACCGGGGTACCGGGACGGGCGGGGTCTCGTCGCGGATCGCCGGTTCGGGCAACAAGTTCGCGACCGGTTCGTTGTTCGTGCCGGTCGGGGACCTGAACGGCGACCGGTGCGCGGACGTGTACGTGCGGGTCGGGAGTGAGCTGCGGGCGTACCGGCCGGGCTGCGGGAAGGCCGTGACGGCCTCGTCGCCGTACACGCTCGTCGGGAGTGGCTGGAGCGGGTACGACGTCCTGACGTCTCCGGGGGATGTGAACGGGGACGGGTACGCCGATCTCATCGCCCGGCAGGCGTCTACCGGTGACATGTACTTCTACGGCGGGACGGCCTCGCACGTGCTGAAGGCGCGGGTGAAGATCGCGGCCGACTGGAGGCTGTACAAGCGGATCGTCGGTGCCGGGGACCTCAACGGCGACGGGCGCGGGGATCTGCTCGGTGTGGACGCGGCCGGCGTGCTGTGGCGGTACTTCGGGACCTCGACCGGCGGGGTCGCGCCGCGGGTGAAGGTCGGCGGGGGCTGGGGCGTGTACTCGGCGCTCGTCGGGGTCGGCGACCTGTCCGGGGACGGGCGGGCCGATCTGCTCGCGCGGACCGCGGACGGGAAGCTGTACCGGTACTCCTCGACCGGCACGGGTGCGTACGGTGGCCGGGTGCTGATCGGGACCGGTGGCTGGAACGGGTTCAAGGGCCTGTTCTAGCGGTGTCGTGCGGGAGGGGGAGGTCCGGTGGTCCCGGGCCTCCCCCTCACGTGGTTCTACGGGCGGCGGCGGAAGAGGGCCGTCCAGAGGAAGCCCTCGCCGAAGTGCGGGGAGTCCGGGGGCTGGGGGCTCATGCGGCGGAGCTCGACCGGGTCGTACGGCGCGAAGATCGCGCGGAGGGACGTGTCGGTGTAGGCGAGGCCGCCCTCCAGGGCTCCCTCGCGGTAGAAGTCGGCGTCGGGGCGCTCCGAGCCCATGCCGCCCTCGCCGGCCGCGAAGGCGGTGAGGGCGAAGGCGCCGCCGGGGGCGAGGACGCGGTCCAGGAGGGCGAGGTAGGTGACGCGGCGGTGCGGGGGGAGGTGGTGGAAGCAGCCGGAGTCGTACACGAGGTCGTAGGGGCCCTCGACCGTGCCGGGGGCGAAGGCGTCGCCGCAGCGGAAGCGGACGCCCTCCTCGCCGCGCTCACCGGCCCGTTCCTCCGCCCAGCGGATCGCGGTCGCGGAGAGGTCGACGGCGTCCACCCGGTAGCCGCGCGCGGCGAGGTGGAGGGAGTTGCGGCCGGGGCCGCAGCCGAGGTCCAGCGCCCGGCCGCCGGCCGTGAGCACGCCCCGGTCCAGGTACGACACCAGGTTCTCGTCCGGCTTCGGGACGAAGAACGGCACCGGCCGGTCCCGGTCCGCGTAGAAGCCGTCCCACCAGTCCGCCCCGCCCTCCGTCCACCGGTCGGCGCCGGGCGCGAACAGCCCGTCCAGCAGCGCCATGACGTCCTCGACCGTGCGGATCCCGCGGTCCGTCCCTGCCATGTGGATCTCCCCTCGACGTGACCTCCAGGATAGGTGGGGGGAGGGTAAATGCCCAGGTCAGGTGGGGTGTTGGGGGTGTGGGGGGAGGGCTTGTGCGGGGTGTGGGGGCGTGGGTGGGAGCGGGGGCGACCGGGGTGCCGGGGGGAGGGGGGAAGGGGGCTTCACGGGGGTGCCTCGGGCCGGGGAGGGGGCTTCTCGTGGCGCGCCGGGGTGGGTTTCCCGCGGGCCGCGCGAGCGGGTGAGGGGGGTGGGGGAGGGGGTGGGGGGTGAGGGGCCGGCCCGGGCCCGTTCCCGGCGGTGCTTCCCCGCCTTTCGTTCGCCGTCGGCGCACTCGGTGCGCCGACGGCGAACTTCTGTCTCCGCGCCGGGGGTTCGGTGGTCGACTGGGAGGCATGGAGATTCTGGTGCTCGGTGGGACCGCATGGGTGGGCCGCGAGGTGTCGCGGCGGGCGTTGGAGCGGGGGCACGCGGTGACGTGTCTCGCGCGGGGGGAGAGCGGGGGTGTGGCGGAGGGGGCCGTGCTGGTGACGGCCGACCGGCGGGAGCCGGGGGCGTACGACGCGCTGGCCGGGCGGGACTGGGACGCGGTGGTGGAGGTGTCCTGGCAGCCGGGGTTCGTGAAGGGGGCGCTGGCGGCGCTCGGCGGGCGGGCCCGGCACTGGACGTACGTGTCGTCCGGGAACGTGTACGCCTCGCAGGCCGAGATCGGGGCCGACGAGTCCGCGGCGCTCATGGAGCCGACCGAACTCGACGAGGTGGACCGGGCGTTGTACGGCGAGGCCAAGGCCGCGTGCGAGCTGGCGTCCGTCGCCGCCGTCGGGGACCGGCTGCTCGTCGCGCGGGCGGGGCTCATCGGCGGGCCCGGGGACGTCAGCGGCCGGACCGGCTACTGGGCCGCGCGGGCCGCGCGCGAGCCGGAGGCGCCGATGCTGGTGCCGGACGAGCCGGAGCTGCCGACGCGGGTCATCGACGTCCGCGACCTCGTCGACTGGATCCTCGACTCGGCGGAGAAGGGGGAGACGGGGACGTACGACACCGTGGGGCCGAACGTGCCGCTCGGCGAGTGGATCGAGCTGTCCCGCGCCGCCGCCGGGCACAACGGGCCGCTGGTCAAGGCGGGTTCGGCGTGGCTGCTGGAGCAGGGCGTCGAGGAGTTCATGGGCGCCGAGTCGCTGCCGCTGTGGATCGTGGCCGAGGACTGGGGCGGCTTCCAGGCGCGTTCGGGCGCCGCCGCGGCCGCCGCCGGACTGCGCCAGCGGCCCCGCGCCGAGGTCATCGCCGACACCCTGGCCTGGGAGCGCGCACAGGGCCTCGATCGCGAACGCCGCGCCGGTCTCAGCCCGGAGCGGGAGGCGGGGCTGCTGGCGCTGCTGTCGGGCGCGTAGGCACGGCGGGGTTCACAGGCCGGGAGGGCCGGGCCCCCGTTCCGCCCGGTCGCGGGCGGGGGCCGGGCCTCAGGGCGCCACCAGGGCCGGGTCCTGGTGGGAGTGGTGGAGGGCGTCGGTGATGAAGCCGTTCTTCTTCAGGTCGGTCACGAGGGCGTTGAGGTAGGCGAGGGTTTTCGGGGACCTGGTGGTCGGGGTGCCGACGGCCTGGCGGATCTCCATGAAGCGGCCGTCGATCAGGCGGACTTCGGGGTGCGCGGCGACGTAGGCGGCCATCGGCTGGCGGATGCCGGCGCCGGCTTCCAGGTCCAGGGTGCGGAAGACCTCGACGCCCTCCGCGCCGCGCACCACGGTGGCGTGGGCGAGGGTGCGGCTGAGGTGGAGGTCGTACGCCGAGCCCTGCTTGACGCCGATGCGGACGCCGGGGGCGTCCACGTCCTCGACGGTGACGAGCGGCGAGTCGCGGGGGACCGTGTAGACGCCCTCGATGACGACGTACGGGGACGTGAACGCGACCTCCTTCTCACGGGCCGGGTCGATGGCGAGGAAGCAGAGGTCGGCGCGGCCGTCGGCCATCGCCTCGAACGACTTGCGGGCCGCGTCGAAGCAGAGCGTCTCGACGGGCAGTCCGAGCCGGCGGCCGATCTCCCGGGACAGGGCGACCGTGACGCCGGCGGGCTCCTCCGGGGTGCCCTGGGCGAGCACCGGGTTCCCGAGGTTGATGGACGCGCGCAGGACCCCGGTGGGGGCGAGGTCGGCGGCGATCGCGGCGATGTCGTGGTGCGTGGTCGTCATGTCCCCGGAGTCTAGGCACCGTCAGGCGAGCCAGAGGACGCCGCGTCGGTGGCGGGCGGGCGGGATGTCGACGGTGTCGGCGGCGGCGAGGTCCAGGGCGCCGGGCTGGGGGCCGGGGGCGTCGGCGAGGCGGCGGGCGGCGGTGAGGCGGATGCGGAGGGCCTGGCGGGCGCGGCGTTCCAGGAGGTTCGCCGCGCAGGACAGGTCGCCGTGTTCGTAGCGGGGCAGCGCGTACACGCGGACGGCGCGGCGGATCCGCCGCGGGCGGGGGCGGCGGCCGGCTCCGGTGGCTTCGGCGAGGACGCGGGAGCCGTAGCGGAGGTCGTACAGGACGACGGCACGCCAAGGTCCCCCTCCGGGGGTGTCCCACGTGTCGTGGCGGTCGCCGGAGAGGTGGTGGGCGGTGCGGGTCACGGAGGGCTCCGTTCGTCGTCCACCGCCGGGGAGGTCCCGGCGGGGCTAACGGAAGCCGTGCGGTCCGTGGGCGGCGCGCTCGCGCGCCGGTTCCAGAGGCATGCGGGGGAGTGTACGCGGGGGAATCGCCGGGTGTGGCCGAATTTCATAGGCCCTTGAGAGGCTGTTTTCGGCCAGGTGCACGTGCTTTTGGAATTCCTCCCTCCAAGTGGCGGAGATCATTCCGTGTGGTCGTTCCAGCCGGGTTGAGCTGGGGTTTCTCACATACAGGACGCGAAGATCGAATCTGGTCTAGACATTTATTCCGAGGGGCGGGTAGGTTGCGGAACGCGAGTTCTCGTGAACGTTTGCACGACCCGAAATCCGTCTTCACTTTGTGAGGGATCCTATGGTCAAGGCAATTGTCGGCATGGCGGACCGCGTGCTCGGTCGCGTTCTCCGCGAGGAGAGCGCCGAGGCGTACTGCGCCTGCCCCGCGGGCGGCACCAGCTGGTGCTCCGGCTCCACGCTCTACGTCAAGGTCTGCTGTTCCTGGAACTGCGCGGTGGCGCCGTCCTGCGTCACCAAGTCGTACCCGGGCGACTGCTGACCGCACCTCCCGCGCCCGGTGGTGAACCCGCCGGGCGACACCCCTCCCCGGTTCGCCCCGCACGGCGGACCGGGGAGGGTCCCGGCCCGCCGTCCGACGGAGGAACGCCCGTGACCGACCCCCTGATCCTCGCCGTCCGGTGCCTCGTGACCGTCGTCTTCGCCGTCTCCGCGCTGGGGAAGGCGCGCGCTCCCGGGGAGTTCCGGGCGAGCGTCCGGGAGATGCGGATCGTGCCGCTGCGGGCGCTCGGCCCGGTCGCCGCGGCGGTGCCCGTCCTGGAGGCGCTGCTCGTCGTCGCCGTCTGGGTGCCGGCCCTCACCAGCTGGGCCTTCCTCCTCTCCTTCGGCCTGATCGCGGTCTTCACCGCGGCCCTGGCCTCGGTCCTCCACCGGAGGATCGACACCTCCTGCTCCTGCTTCGGCGCCTCCCGGACCCGGGTCGGGCCCGCGCACCTGGTCCGCAACGCCGTCCTCCTGGCGGCGACCGCCGCCGGCTTCGCCGCCGCGCTCGCCGCGGGCGGGCCGGGCTCCGTCCCGGTGGCCGGCTCCCTCGACCCCGCCGGGGTGTCCGTCGCCCTGCTCGGCGCGGTCTGCGTGAGCGCGCTCGTCCTCTCCACCGACCTGCTCGCCGACGTCTTCGCGGGAACCGGCGGAGCCGGCCGACGGACCTCCTGACCCCCTCCCGCATCCGCCGCGAACCCAAGCGAGGCCCTTCCCATGCTCGTCGCCGCCGTCGTGCTGATCGGCTGTCTCTCCGTCTTCAACCTGTTCCTGCTGCTCGCCCTCGCGCGCCGCGTCTCCGGTTCCGCCGGGAATTCCGGAAACTCCGGAGAATACGTCTCCGACGCTCCGGAGAACACTCTTCCCGACGGTTCCCCCGTTCCCGAATTCCAGACCGTCACGCATTCCGGTGAGGAGATCGACCGGAATTCCGTCGCGGCCGGATCCGTCATCGGATTCCTCTCCACGACCTGCGGTCCCTGCATCGACCAGGCGCCGGAATTCGCCCGCATGGCGAAGGACTTTCCGGGTGGCCGGGATCATGTGCTGGTCTTCCTCAAGGGCGGCGGCCCCGAGCGGCAGCGGATGATCGACCTGCTCGATCCGGTCGCCCGGGTGGTCACCGAGACCGCCGGCTCCGCGGGCGCCTCCGCCTCCTTCGGGATCGTGCGCTGGCCCAGCTACCTGGACGTCGACGCCGAGGGCAGGATCAGCGACCGCGGGCAGGTCGACGCCGCCCCGACGGCCTCCGCCTCCCGGTGAGGCGGTCCGAGCGGGCCAGGGCCGAGGTCCTCGCGGCCGGCCGGACCGCCGCCGGGCTCGCCTGGCGGGCCGGGCGGCTCGCGCTCCTGCTCCACCTGGCGGGCAGCGTCGTCGCCGGGCTGCTGCCCGCCGCCGCCGCGCTCCTCGTCCGCGAGCTCTTCGACGCGATCACCCAGCACCGGCCCACCGACGCGCTCGTCCGCGTCGCGGTCCTCCTGGTGGCCGTCAGCCTCGGCATCGCGCTCGTCCCCGCCGTCACCGACTTCCTCCGCGAGCAGCACGCCCGCCGGGTCCAGCTCCGGGTCCAGGACGAGCTGTTCGAGAGCGTCAACCGGCTGCCCGGACTGCGGCACTTCGAGAACCCGGCCTTCCAGGACGAGCTGCGGCTCGCCCAGGAGGCCGGCTCCTCCGCGCCCGGCATGCTCATCGGCTCGGTCGTCGGCGGCGTGCAGGCGCTGGTGACCTTCCTCGGCTTCCTCGTCACCGTCTGCGTGCTCAACCCGCTGCTCGGCGCGCTCACCGTCGTCATGGCGCTGCCGACCTTCCGGACCCAGCTGACCGCAGGCCGCCGCCGGGCCGCCGTCATCCGGGACATCGTGGCGCGCAGCCGCCGCCAGATGTTCTACGCGAGCCTGCTGACCGACACCGACGCGGTGAAGGAGATCCGGCTCTTCGGCCTCCAGGACCACTTCAAGGACCGGGCCCGCGCCGAGCTGGCCGCCGCCTCCGAGGCCGAGCGCCGCACCGAACTCCGCAACCTCCTCAGGGGATTCGCCCCGTCGGTGCTCGGCGTCGCGGTCTACGGCGCGGGGCTCGTCTGGGTCGTCCGGGCGGTCGGCCAGGGGGCCCTGTCGGTCGGCGACGTCTCCGTCTTCCTCGCCGCGACCGCCGCCATCCAGACCGGCGTCGGCCAGCTCGCCAGTACCGGCAGCAACGCCTACCAGGCCCTCCTCACCTTCGTCTCCTACCGGTCCCTGCGCGACCTGGCCCCGGACCTCAAGCAGCTGGAGGGGCCCGCGCGGGAGCCCGAGCCGCTGCGGTCCACGATCACCTTCGAGGACGTCTGGTTCCGCTACGACGACACCTCGCCGTGGGTGCTGCGCGGGGTCGACCTGACGCTCACCGCGGGCGCGACCACCGCGCTCGTCGGGCTGAACGGCGCGGGCAAGAGCACCCTCGTGAAGCTGCTGTGCCGGCTCTACGACCCGACCAGGGGACGCGTCCTGTGGGACGGCACCGACATCCGCCGCTTCACCCCGGACGAGTACCGCCGGCGGATCGGCGTCGTCTTCCAGGACTACTGCCGCTACGACCTCACCGCCGCCGAGAACGTCGGCCTCGGGCGGCTCGACCGGGCCGGCGACACCGACGCCGTGACCGGCGCGGCGAAGGCGGCCGGCATCCACGACCGGCTCACCCGGCTGCCCGCCGGCTACTCCACGCTCCTCAGCCGGATCTTCCTCCCGGACGGCGAGGAGGGGGCGGACCTCGGCTTCGCCGGGCAGGCGCTCTCCGGCGGCGAGTGGCAGCGGGTCGCCGTGGCCCGGGCGTTCATGCGCGCCGACGCCGACCTGCTGATCCTCGACGAGCCCAGCGCCGGCCTGGACGCGGAGGCCGAGAAGGAGATCCACGACAGCCTGCGCACCCTGCGGCGCGGCGCGACCGGCGTGGTGATCTCGCACCGGCTCAGCGCCGTCCGCGACGCCGCCGCCATCGTCGTCCTCGCCGACGGCCGGGTGATCGAGCGGGGCACCCACGAGGCGCTGATGGGGCGGGGCGGCCGCTACGCGGAGCTGTTCACCCTCCAGGCGGACGGCTACCGTACGGACGCGCCGGCCCCGGTCCCCGGCCCGGTTCCCGACCCCGTGCCGTGAGGAGTGGTGACGTGTACGTGTTCCTGGGCGTGGTCGCGGGCCTCGTGCTGGTCCTGGCGCTGCTGCGCCGCTTCCTCTCCCGGCTGCGGATCAACGGGCCGAGCATGATGCCGGCGCTGCGGGACGGCCAGCGGGTCCTCTTCGTCCGGAGCGGCCCGGCCCGGCTGCGTACCGGCCGGATCGTCGTCGTCGCCCCGCCCGAGGGGCTCGTGCGCCCCCGGCCGGGCGCCCGGGCGCCGCTGGTGGTGAAGCGGGTCGCCGCGCTCGCCGGGGAGCCGGTCCCGCCCGAGGTGTGCGGGGCGGCCGGGCTCGCGGAGGGCTCGCTCGTCCCGCCGGGCCGGGTCGCGCTGCTCGGCGACAACCCGGCCTTCAGCACGGACTCCCGCTTCTGGGGCCTGCTGCCGGTGTCCAGCGTGGTCGGCGTCGTCCTCGACTGACCCACCACCGGAAGGGCCCCGCCCCCGCGCCGGGTGCGCGGGGACGGGGCCTCGTCCTTCGGGGGGCGTACGGGAGGGTCGTACGGGCGGGTCGTCCGGAGGTGCCGTACGACCCGGGCCGTACCGCTCGGGTCAGACCTTCACCGGCTCCGGCTCCGGGGTGGGTCCGCTCGCCGGGGCGGCGGCGGGGGTCGTGGCGGAGGCGGTGGCCGTCTCGGTGTCCACGTCGAACTCCTCGATCATCTCGCGGCTGAAGCCCCAGAAGTAGGTGGCGACGAAGCCGACGAGGTAGCCGACGAGGAGCCCGCCCGCGTAGATCGCGATGGTCGAGCCGAGGCCCTTGTTGCCGTCGAGGAGCGGGAAGAGCGCCCAGCCGGACGGGCCGATCGCGGTCGAGCCGACCTTGTCGCCCAGCATCGAGAAGAGGCCGATGAAGCCGCCGCCGAAGGCGCCGCCGACGCAGGCCGTGATGAAGGGGCGGCCCAGCGGGAGGGAGACGCCGTAGATCAGCGGCTCGCCGACGCCGAGGAAGCCGGCCGGGAGGGCGGACTTGATGGTGCGGCGGATGGAGCCGTTGCGCGGGAGCCTGAGGTAGACGGCCATGGCCGCGCCGACCTGGCCCGCGCCCGCCATCGCCAGGATGGGGAGCAGCGCGGTGTAGCCCTGCTGCTCGATGAGCGTGGTGTGGATCGGGATGAGGGCCTGGTGCAGGCCCAGCATCACCAGCGGCAGGAAGAGGCCGCCGAGGAGGAAGCCGGCGCCGGCGCCCGCGTTCTCCAGGAGCCAGTTGGCGGCGTCGCCGATGGCCTGCGAGACCTCGCCGGCGACGAACATCAGGCCGAAGACGGTGACGAGGCCGGAGACGAGCACGGTGAGGGTGGGGGTGACGAGGACGTCGAGGGACTCGGGCACCCACCTGCGGCACCACTTCTCCACGTACACGGCGAGGACGGCCGCGCCGAGCGCGCCCAGGACACCGCCCTGGCCGGGGGAGAGGGTCTGGCCGAAGACCTCGATCTTGGCGACGCCGGCGTAGACGATGATGGCGGCGACCGCGCCGCCGAGGATCGCCGTGCCGCCGAACTCCTTGGCCGTGTTGTAGCCGACGAAGACCGCGATGAGGGCCATGAAGCCGCTCGCGATGGCGGCGAGCGCGGGGGTGACGCCGGGCAGCCAGCCGAGGTTGATGAGCAGGCCGTTGAGGCCGGCGATGATGCCGCAGCCGATGAGGGCGGGGATCAGCGGGACGAAGATGTTCGCGATCTTCCGGAGGAAGAGCTTGAACGGGGTGGCGTTCTTCTGCTTCTGGGCCGCCTTGAGGGCGGCGCCCTTGTCGGCGAGCTCCTCGGCGGTCGGCGTGTGGTGCGGCCGCGCGGCGGCCTCCTCGGCCACCAGGGCCTCGAACTCGGGGGTCACGCGGGCGACCGTGCCGGGGCCCAGGACGATCTGGTACGTGTCGTCCTCCACCACGCCCATCACGAACGGCAGGGCCTTCAGGGCCTCGTCCTGGACGAGCGAGCGGTCCCGCAGGCCCAGCCGGAGGCGGGTCATGCAGTGGGCCACGGAGCTGATGTTCCCGGCGCCGCCGACGAGGGGGAGGATCGCGGCGGCGATGGCGCGGTTCTTGTCGTCTGTGCTCATGGTGCGGTGGTGCCTTCGGTGCGGGGGTGGGGGAGGAGCGGTGGCCCGGGCGGGCCGCCGCCCCGGCCCGCCGGGGCGGGCTCGGGCCGGTTCAGGCGGTGGCGTGCAGTGCTGCGCGCAGGTGGCCGTGGGAGTCCCGCAGGCGCTGGGCGGCGGTGGCGGCGTCGACGTCGGCGAGGATGATCAGGATGGCGTTCTTCACCTCCCCCTCGGCGGCGGTGAGGGCGGCCTCGATCTGCTCGTCGGGGGCGCCGGTCGCGAGCGCGACGATGCGGCGCGAGCGGGCCCGGAGCTTCTCGTTGGAGGCGCGGACGTCGACCATGAGGTTCCCGTAGGTCTTGCCGAGCCGGATCATGGTGATCGTCGAGATCATGTTGAGGACGAGCTTCTGGGCCGTGCCGGCCTTCAACCGGGTGGAACCGGTGAGGAGTTCGGGGCCGGGGACGACCTCGATGCCGTGCTCGGCGGCGGCGGCGAGCGCGCTGTCCGTGTTGCAGGACAGGCCGATGGTGAGCGCGCCGAGGGCGCGGGCGTGCTCGACGGCGCCGATGGCGTACGGGGTGCGGCCGGAGGCGGAGATGCCGACGACGGTGTCGTCGGGGCCGACGCCGAGCGCGTCCAGGTCGGCGGCGGCCAGCTCCTTGGAGTCCTCGGCGCCCTCGACGGCCTGGATCATGGCGGAGGGGCCGCCCGCGATCAGGCCGACGACCTGGGAGGGGTCGGTGTTGAAGGTCGGCGGGCACTCGCTGGCGTCGAGCACGCCGAGCCGGCCGGCGGTGCCGGCGCCCAGGTAGAGCAGCCGGCCGCCGCGGGCCATCCGCTCGGCGGTGGCGTCGATGGCGGCGGCGATGGCGGGGAGCTCGCGGGCGACGGCGGCGGGGACGGACTGGTCCTCGCCGTTCATGGTGCGGGCGATCTCCAGGGTGGACAGCCGGTCGATCTCGGCCAGTTCGGGGCGGAACGCCTCGGTGGTGAGGGTGGCCAGCTGGGCGCGGAGTTCGGAGTACGTGGTGGACACGGCGCGACTGCTTTCTTTCCCGGATCGGCGGGGTCGGGGTCAGCGGGTGGTGGTGCGGGGCGAGTGGCGGTGGGCGAGTGCTTCGTACGAGGCCGCGAGGGCAGGGGCCGCGGTCTCGTACGTGCGCTGGGTGACGCAGGTGAACAGGCAGTCCACGACCAGGAGTTGACTGGTGCGGGACGACATGGCGGCCGGTCTCAGCTCGCTCTCGCGGGCGGTGGAGGTGGTCAGCACGTGGTCGGCGTACTGGCTGACCGGCCCGTCCGGGCGGCCGGTGATCGCGACCGTGGTGGCGCCGTGCTCGAAGGCGACCCGGAGCGGTTCTATGACGTCGCCGGTCGAGCCGGAGTGGGTGATCGCGAGGGCGACGTCGCCGGAGCGGAGCTGCACGGCGTTGGTGACGGCGAGGTGCGGGTCGCCGTGCGCGTGGGCGATCAGCCCGATCCGCAGCAGCTTCTGGACGAGGTCCTGGGCGACGAGACCGGAGGCGCCGACGCCGTACACGTCGATCCGGCGGGCGGTCGCGCAGGCGGCGGCGACCGCGCCGAGCTGCACGGTGTCGAGCGCGGCGGCGGTGTCGGCGAGCGTCTGCCGCTCGTCGTGGGCGAGCTTGGCGACGACGTCGGCGACCGGGTCGTCGACGGCGATGTCGGCGGTGACGGAAGGGGCCCGGCCCGACTGCTGCTGCGCGGCGAGCCCGGCGAGCGCGAGCCGCAGGTCCCGGTAGCCCGGGTAGCCGAGGATCCGCGCGGTGCGGACGACGGTGGCCTCGCTGGTGCCGGTCAGCTCGGCGAGTCCGGTGACCGTGAGGGCGGCGCATCCGGCGGGGTCCCCGGCGACGGCCTCGGCGACCCGCTGCATGGAACGGGTCATGGAGGGGGAGAGGGTCCGCACCTTGGCGGCGAGGGCGGCGGGTGCGGGGGGCGCGGTGGCCGTCCCGCCGCTGAAAGTTTCCTTCACGTCATTGGTCACGATTGAAAGATACTTTCAGGGGTAGGGGGCGGACAAGACCCCGTACGTCCCGGATGAGGAGGGGACCTTCGTCCCGGGCCCTTCCGGCGGCGGGGAGGGCCTTCGTCGTTCCCGCCCCTCCGGGGGACAATGAGTCCATGGACGACATCGACCCCGTGGAGCAGGCGCTGCACGCCGCTCGCGCACTGGTGCTGGCCGACCTCGCGGCCCGTGACGTGGCCGCCGCCCAGGTCGTGTCGATGGTGGAGGACGCGGTGACGCACCGCCGCTGGTGGGTCGAGCAGTGGCCGGAGGGCGCCGAGTACGTCGCCGGCCTCGTCGCCCAGGACGTCCAGGACGCCCTCCTGGAGGCGTACGGCCGCTGGCCCCTCTGCCCCGTCTGCTCCTCCGGCGACCCCCACGCCCTCGACGTCGAACCCGAACTGGGCCCCGACCCCCACTGGGTCTGCGGCAAGCAGGGCGTGGTGGTGGCACGGGTGGGAGGGCTGACGTGACGGGCGCCGCCGGCCGTACGGGGCGGGGCGGGGCCGGGCGTGCGCGGTACGGCGCTGCGGGGCGGGACGCGGCCGACCGTACGGGGCGCGGCGCCGCGGGGCGGGGTGCGGGTCCGGCGGTCCTCGCGGGCGCGGGGCCCCGTCCGTGACCCTCTACATCGACCCCCCGACCTGGCCCGGCCACGGCCGCATGTGGTCCCACCTGGTCAGCGACGCCTCCTTCGACGAGCTCCACGCCTTCGCCGCCGCCCTCGGAGCCCCCGCCCGCGGCTTCGACCGCGACCACTACGACATCCCCTCCGACTGGTACGACAGGGCGCTGGCGGCCGGCGCCCTCCCGGTCGGCTCGAAGGAACTCCTCCGCCGCCTCACGGCCGCGGGCCTGCGGCGCCCGAAGGGGCGGGCGGCGGAGGGGTAGGGCCGCAAGTGTCCATCGGGGTCGGCACCCGCCGCGGTCGGTGACCGCCGAGGTAGGGCGGGACGGTCGGCTACCTGCCGGCCACGGACTCCGTCTCCGCGGGTGCCCCCTGCGCGCCGATCACCACGCGGGACGCGCGGGGGCGGGTGAGCCCGAGCGAGAGGGCCGCGGCGGCGAGGGCCAGCAGGGTCATGGCGGCGCCGGCCCAGGCGGGGGAGGTGTAGCCGAGGCCCGCGTCGATGACGGTGCCGCCGAGCCAGGGGCCGCCGGTGTTGCCGAGGTTGAAGGCGGCGGTGGTGGTGGCGCCGGCGAGGGTGGGGGCGGCGCCGGCGACGTTGAACATGCGGGCGTTGAGGGCGGGGGCCGTGTAGAACGCCGAGACGCCGAGGAGGAAGGCCAGCAGGATCGTCGCCACGGGGGAGGAGGCGAGGAGGGCCAGGGCCGCGAGGAAGACCGTGGAGGCGGTGATGCCGGTGAGCAGGACGCCGAAGAGGTGGGCGTCGGCCACCCGGCCGCCGATGGTCGTGCCGACGAGGGCGCCGATGCCGAAGAGGGCCAGGACGGCCGAGACCCAGCCCTGGTCCAGGCCCGAGACGTCGGTGAGGAGCGGGGCCAGGTAGGAGAAGGCGCAGAAGACGCCGCCGGCGGCGAGGGCGGTGATCACGATGGAGAGGAGGACCTGGCGGTCCCGGTAGATCGTGAGCTCGCGGCGGAGGCGGGGCTTCTCCTCGGGGACGGGGATGCGGGGGATGCGGGTGGCCACGCCGACGAGGGCGACGGCGGAGGCGGCGCCCACCGCCCAGAACGCGGAGCGCCAGCCGAGGTGCTCGCCGAGGAAGGCGCCGGCGGGGACGCCGAGGACGTTGGCGATGGAGAGGCCGCCGATCATGACGGCCATCGCGCGGGCGCGGGAGCCGACCGGGACCATCGCGATGGCGACCGCCGCGCCGACGGCCCAGAAGCCGGCGCAGGCGAGGGCGCTGATCACGCGGGACGCGAAGAGGATCCCGTAGCTGGGCGCCAGCGCGCCGGCTATCTGGCCGAGGCCGAAGACGGTGATCAGGGCGATCAGGGTGGTCTTGCGGGGGAGGCGCAGGGTGGCCACCGCGAGGAGTGGGGCGCCGACGACCATGCCGATGGCGAAGGCCGAGATGAGGAGGCCGGCCTGCGGGATGGAGACGCCCATGTCCTCCGCGATGGGCGGCAGCAGGCCGGAGAGCATGAACTCGCTCGTGCCGAGGGAAAAGACCGCGATGCCCAGGACGTAGACGGCCAGGGGCATGCGGGGGGACGCGGTGGGGGCGGGCGTGGAGGTGCCGGTCGGGGGCTCGGCTGAGGGAGAGGGCATGACATGGGTCAACGGGTGATTCGTCCCTGTCATTCCGGTGGGACGGTTCGTCTCGCGATGTGAGAGGGGGCTCCCCGGTGTGGGGAGCCGCCGTGTGCCCCGTGGCCGGTCGGGGGCGGTCGAGCTGGTCACGAGCGGCGCCCGACGTCCGGCCGGGGATCCCCCGGCCGGGCGTTCCGCGTCCGCGGGGGCGTGGCGGGAGGTGCCGCGCTCAGACGTCGGCCGTCAGTTCCGCGAGTTCCCGCTCCAGGTTCTCCCGCGCGCTTTCCTCCCAGGCCGCCGCGCCGTAGGGGGTGCGGTAGAGGCGGGGGAGGTCGAGGAGGTGGCGGAGGACGGCGGCGCGGCCTTCGCGGAAGGCGGGGTCGGGGACGAAGGCGTACTCCTCGCGGACCGCTGCCGTATACCCCTGGTAGGTATCGGGTCCGGTGGCGAGGATCGCGAGGTCGGCGTCGCACAGGGTCTCGCCGTTGAGGTCGCCGGGGGCGGGGTCGTGGGTGACGGTGAGGCGGACCAGGCGGGCCACCTCGGTCACCTCGTGGGCCGTCAGTCCGGCCTCGGCCAGGGCGCGTTCGGCGAGGGCGGCGGAGCGCTCCTCGTTCTCCGAGCGGTCGGGGCGGTAGACGGCGTCGTGGAACCAGGCGGCGAGGCGGACCAGTTCGAGTTCCCCGCCCTCGCCGCCCTGGTCGGCGAGCTCGTCGATGCGGTCGAGGACCGCCCGCAGGTGGGCGGTGGTGTGGTAGCGCCGCTGCGGCTCGGCCCAGCGGGCCAGCAGGTTCCGGCCGTACGGGGCGGGGTCGGGGCCCTCGCGGCCGGCGCGGGCGGCGAGCAGGGTGGCGTTCCAGCGCCGGAGGAGGTCGCTGGTCTCGGTCGCGCTGTCCTCGGTTGCGGTCATGGGCGCATTGTGCCCGCCGGGGCGGTCCGGATCTCGGCGGAACGGGGCCCTCATCCCACTCTTACATACCCCCCATGGGTATGCTACGGTGCTCCGCGAAGGTACCCCCTGGGGGTATGTGTTCGGCCCGGGTCACCGGTCGGCCGCGAGTGAAGGGCAGTGCGATGTCAAACGTCAACCCCCGGCGCTGGTGGGCACTTCTCGTGCTCGCCACCGCCCAGTTCATGGTCATCATGGACACCTCGATCATCGGGGTGGCGCTCCCCGAGATGCAGAAGGACCTGGGCTTCTCCCAGGGTGAGCTCCAGTGGGTCTTCAACGCCTATGTGATCGTCTTCGGCGGCCTGCTGCTGCTCGGCGGGCGCCTCTCCGACCTCGTCGGGGCCCGGAAGATCTTCGTCACCGGCTGGGTGGTCATGATCGCCGGATCGGTGCTCGCCGCCGCCGCGCAGACCGCCTGGGTCGAGATCGCCGGCCGGGCCGTGCAGGGCGTCGGCGGCGCGCTGATCGCGCCCTCCGCGATGACCCTGCTGATGATGCTCTTCATGCACGACCCGAAGGAGCTCGGCAAGGCGATGGCGCTGTACGGCGCCGCCGCCCCGGCCGGCGGCACCGCGGGCGTCTTCCTCGGCGGCGTCTTCACCGAGTGGGCCGCCTGGCAGTGGGTCTTCATCATCTACATCCCGATCGGCCTGGCCACCCTCGCCGCCACCAGGCTCCTCCCCGAGGTCGGCTCCCGCCGCGGCTCCGTCGACGTCCTCGGCGCCGCCGCCGTCACCGCCGGCCTCGCGCTCGCCGTCTTCGCCGTGGTCCGCGCCCCCGAGGTCGGCTGGGGCTCCACCGGCACGATCCTCCAGCTGGCCGGCGCCGCCGCCCTGCTGATCCTCTTCTTCGTGATCCAGAAGTCGGTCCGCGAGCCCCTCATGCCGCTCAGCGTCTGGCGGGTCCCGCGCCTCGGCTCGGCCAACCTGGCGATGACGCTGCTCGGCGCCGCCTGGATCCCGATGTGGTACTTCCTCAACCTGTACCTCCAGCAGGTCCTCGGCTACGGGGCCTTCGCCTCCGGCGCCGCGCTGCTCCCGATGACCGTGCTCCTCATGATCTTCATGACGGCCATCACCTCCCGCCTGATGATGAAGGTCGGCGCCAAGCCGCTCATCGGCGGCGGTCTGCTGGTCCTCGCGGCCGGCCTGGTCTGGCTCGCGGCCGTCGAGCCCACCGGCTCCTTCCTCGTCGACGTCCTGCCGGCCTCGCTGGTCGCCGCGCTCGGCATGTCCCTCGCCTACATCCCGGCGATGATCGCCGCGATGTCCGGCGCCCCGCAGGAGCAGGCCGGTCTCGCCTCCGGCATCGTCAACACCACCTACAACGTCGGCTCCGCGCTCGGTCTCGCCGCCCTCACCGCGGTCGCCATGTCGCAGGGCGCCGACCAGCTCGGCAACCTGCCCAAGCTCACCGAGGGCTTCTCGGCCGCCTTCATCGGCGCGGCGGTCGTCGCCGCCGTCGGCGGTGTCGTCACCCTCCTGGTGATGAAGGGCGACAAGGCCGTGGCCGCCGAGGCCGCCGCCCCCGCCGCACAGGGCGAGAAGGTCGCCGCCTGAGCCGCCGGCCCTCCCGCGCCGGCACCGCCCGAAGGGGCCGCCCGATGTCCGTCCCGGACGTCGGGCGGCCCCTTTCCGTCCATCGAGGGGACCTTTCCCGTGGAACTGAACACCCGAGCCGTGCACGTCGTGAACGAGCCCTTCGGCGACGGCAGTTGGCCGCTGTCCGTGCCGCTCGTGCAGTCCTCCGCCTTCGCCTTCGACTCGGCCGCCGAGCTGGCCGACGCGATGGCCGGGCCCGACGGCCGGTACGTCTACGGCCGCCGCGGCAACCCCACGGTCCGCGCCCTGGAGCAGACCCTGGCCGGTCTGGAGGGGGGCGAGGGGGCCCTCGCCTTCGCCTCCGGGATGGGCGCGATCAGCGGCGTGCTGCTCGCGCTGCTGCGGCCCGGCGACCGGGTGGTCGCCCAGCGCTGCCTGTACGGCGGGACGCACGCCGTCCTGGCCGACCTGGCGGCGCGGTACGGGATCGAGGTCGTCCGGATATCCGGCGACGACCCGGCCGAGCTGGAGGCCGCCGCCGTGCACCCCGCCACCCGGCTCCTCGTCCTGGAGACGATCGCCAACCCCACCGGGCAGGTCCCGGACCTGCCCGGACTGCTGGCCGCCGCCCGCGCCCTCGGGGTGACGAGCCTGGTCGACAACTCGCTCGCCTCGCCCGTGCTGTGCCGCCCCCTGGAGCACGGCGCCGACATCGTCGCGCACTCCACCACCAAGTACCTCTCCGGGCACTCCGACGTCCTGGGCGGCGCCGCCGTCTTCGCGGACGACGGGCTGCGCCGCCGGGTCTGGCCCCGCGTCGTCGAACTCGGCGCCTGCGCCGACCCGTTCGCGGCCTGGCTCACCCTGCGGGGGCTGCCCACGCTGCCGCTGCGGATGCGCGAGCACTGCGCCAACGCCGCCGCCCTGGCCGAGCTGCTGGCGTCGCGCGCCGAGGTGGTGGCCGTGCACCACCCGTGGCGCCCGGACCACCCCTCGTACGGCGTCGCGCGCAAGGTCCTGGCCGGTGGGGGCGGGCTGCTCTCCTTCGAGCTCGCCGGGGGGCGGGAGGCCGGCCGCGCCTTCATCGAGCGGGTGCGGCTCGCGAAGCTGGCGCTCTCGCTCGGCGGCGTGGAGACGCTGGTGACCCATCCGGCGTCCACCTCCCACCGCGAGCTGGACGCGGACGCCCTGCGGGCCGCGGGGATCGCTCCCGGTCTGGTCCGGATGTCGGTCGGCATCGAGGACGTCGAGGACCTCTGGGCCGATGTCGAACAGGCCCTCTCCTGACGGCAGTCGACGCTTCTTTTGGGTTGACAAAATAAATGGTCGATTCGTAGATTGGGTGATGCCAGGAAACGTAGAACTCCTAGGTCAAGGGGGGCGTTCGATGCGCTACTTCGAGGACTTCCGGCCCGGCGACGTCCATGAACTGGGCACCGTCACCGTCACCGCGGAGGAGGTGCTGGACTTCGGCAGGCGCTTCGACCCGCAGCCCTTCCACACGGACCCGGAGCGGGCGAAGGACTCGCCGTTCGGCGGCCTGATCGCGAGCGGCTTCCACACCCAGGCGCTCTTCATGCGGCGGTACGTCGACGGGCTGCTCGCCTACAGCGACTGCATGGGCTCGCCCGGCATCGACGAGGTCCGCTACCTGCGCCCGGTCCGCCCCGGCGACGTCCTGACCGCCCGCGTCGAGATCCTCGGCGCCACCCCGTCGCCGTTCAACCCCGCCACCGGCACCGTCAAGCCGCGGTGCACGCTCGTGGCCGCCGACGGGACGGCCGTGTTCAGCATGATCCTGCACAGCATCTTCCGCCGGCGCCCCGCCGACTCCGAGGCCGCGCATCCGTCGTCGATGCCCGCGGCCGAGGACCCCGTCGGCTGCACGGGCGCCCGGGCCAAGGTCTGTGTCCCGGTCATGACCGCCTGACGGGTCCGCGAGCCCGCCCCGACGGGTCCGTATGCCCGTCGGCGGGAGCCGTCCACCCGCCCGGCCCCTGAACACGGCCGTCCGCACCTCTCCTGACCACCGACCCGAAGGGGGACCTCCCGTGGAGGCCGTATCCCGCACCGCCCAGTGGACCGCCGCCGCGCGGGCCCTGGAGACCGAGCGCGAGGACCGGCTGTTCGCCGATCCCTACGCGCGCACCGTCGCCGACGAGATCGGCTTCGAGCTGCTGAAGCGCTACGACGGCGGCGGCATCGTGCCGTTCCTCGCCATCCGCACCACCTACCTCGACCGGGCGATCGTCCGGGCGGTCCAGGAGCGCGGCATCCGCCAGGTGGTCTTCCTCGCCGCCGGCATGGACACCCGCTTCCACCGGCTGCCCTGGCCCGACGGCGTCACCGTCTACGAGCTCGACCGCCCGGCGCTCCTGGAGGTCAAGGCCGGCATGCTCAGGGACGAGCCGCTGCCGGCCGGCCGCACCCGCGTCGCCGTCCCGGTCGACCTCACCCAGGACTGGACCGGCCCGCTCAAGGAGGCCGGCTGGAAGAGCGACGAGCCGGTCCTCTGGGTCGTCGAGGGCCTGCTGTTCTTCCTCCCCGAGCAGGCCGTGCGCACCCTGATCTCGACCCTCTCCGCGCACGCCGCGCCCGGCTCCGTGCTGCTCGGCGACGTCATCTCGCGGGCCGCCCTCACCAACCCGCTCGCCCGCGGCTTCATGAGGGCCCTGGAGGAGGACGGCAACCCCTGGCTCTTCGGCACCGAGGAGCCCGAGGCCCTGCTCGCCGACTGCGGCTGGGCCGTCCGCGAGGTGCGGCAGCCCGGCGAGGCCGGCGCCGACTTCGACCGCTGGCCCTACCCGGTCCCGGCCCGCACCGTTCCCGGCGTGCCGCGGTCCTTCCTGTTCACGTGCGACCTGCCGGGCACCCCCGGACACGACGAGGAGGTGGCCGCGTGAGCGCCCACGAGTTCCACCAGAGGGTCATCACCGACGCCGGAGCGGCCGTCCGCGGCCTGACCGTGGCCCTCGGCGAGCGCCTCGGCCTCTACCGGGCGCTCGCCGCCGGAGGCCCGCTCACCGCCGCCGCGCTCGCGGAGCGGACCGGCACCGACGAGCGGTACGTGGAGGAGTGGCTGCACGCCCAGCTCTCCGCCGGGTACGTCGAGCGGCACCCGAGCTCGCTCACGTACACGCTGCCCGCCGACCACGCGGAGGTGCTGGCCGACCCGAAGGCCGTCACCTACGCGGCCGGCTTCTTCACCGCCCTCAAGGCGCTGTACGCCACCGAGGACCTGCTGGTGGAGGCGTACCGCACCGGCGACGGCGTCGGCTGGGCCGAGCACGACGCGGCCCTCGACACCGGCATGGGCTCCTTCTTCCAGCCGACGTACGAGCACAAGCTCGTCCCCGACTGGCTGCCCGCGCTCCACGAGGTCACGGACAAGCTCGCCGCCGGCGGCACCGTCGCCGACGTCGGCTGCGGCGTCGGGCACACCACCCTCCTCATCGCGCGGGCCTTCCCGAACGCCACCGTGCACGGCTTCGACTACTCCGAGGAGGCCATCGCGATCGCCCGCGAGCTGGCCGAGGAGGCCGGCCTCTCCGGCCGGGTCGTCTTCGAGGTCGCCTCCGCCGACGACTACCCCGGTACCGGCTACGACCTGGTCTGCTTCTTCAACGCCCTGCACGACATGGGCGACCCGGTCGCCGCCGCCCAGCACGTCCACAAGTCCCTCGACGCGGACGGCACCTGGATGCTCGTCGAGTCCAACGTCTCTCCGCGGGACGTCGACACCCAGACGCCCGCCGCCCGCATGTTCATGGCCCTGTCCGCCGTGATGTGCCTGCCGGTGGCGGTCGCCCAGCGCGGCCCGCACGCCCTAGGCAACCACTCCGGCGAGAAGGCGTTCCGGTCCATCGCCGAGGAGGCCGGCTTCACCCGCTGGCGGCGCGCCGCCGAGACCCCGGTCAACGCGGTCTACGAAGTCCGTCCCTGACCCCTCCCGCGAAGGAGCCATCACCATGGGCGTCGCCGCCCCCCTGCCCGTCAGCGACCGGTTCATGGAGGTCCTGAGCCGCCTGAGCGAGCGTTCCGTCGAGGACTACTACAACCCGTACCAGACCTTCCAGTGGCCCGAGACCCTGGAGGAGAACCGTTTCTGGATGACTCCGGAGCTGCTCACCGTCTACGGCACCGAGCACTACGACCGCCTCGGTGAGGAAACGCTTCAGCGCCTCTCCAAGTGGGAGTCGGTCAACTTCTACAGCCTCAACGTGCACGGCATCCGCGAACTCCTCATCGAGGTCGTCGGCCGCATCCACATGCCGGGCTTCGAGGTCCCCTCGGACTTCTTCCACCACTTCATCGGCGAGGAGAACGAACACATGTGGTTCTTCTCCGAGTTCTGCCGGCGCTACGGCCACAAGATCTACGGCTCCACCGCCATGCGCGCCGACGCCGCCTGGGAGCCCGAGGTCGAGAACTTCCTCGTCTTCACCCGGATCCTCTTCTTCGAGGAGCTGGTCGACCACTACAACTCCCGGATGGCGAAGGACGACTCCCTCTGCCACACCATCCGCGAGGTCAACCGCATCCACCACCAGGACGAGTCCCGCCACATCGCCTTCGGCCGCGAGCTGGTCTCCCTGCTGTACCAGCGCATGTGCGAGGCCGTGCCCGCCGCGCGGGTCCGCGAGGTGGAGGCGTACCTCAAGCGGTACGTCGTCTACAGCGTCAACTCCCTCTACAACCCGCACGTGTACAAGGACGCCGGCATCGCCGACCCGCTCGGCCTGCGGAACGCGCTCATCGCCGACCCGGCCCGCCGCGCCCACGAGCGCAAGGCGATCCGCAAGCCGCTCGCCTTCTTCCTGAAGACCGGGATCTTCTCCGACGACACCCTGCCCGTCCTCTGAGAAAGCCCGACAGCCCTCACCGAGAGGTGCACCGACCATGACCGTCACCACCCCCGAGACCGTCGGGGCGACCAGGGGCCTGCCCTCCCTGGGGCCGGAGGCGACCCGCCTGCTGCGGCTCCTCGACGACACCTTCGAGCGCTGGGGCATCGCCGCGGGCGCCCGCCCGATGACCATGCCCCCGCTGCTGCCCGCGGCCGACCTGGCCCGGCTCGACTACTACGACAACTTCCCCCACCAGGCCGTCCTCGCCGCCCCCCTCGACCTGGAGAAGCGGCTCACCACCCCCTTCGACGGCGAGCGCGGCCACTGGCCCGCCGCCTCCCTCGAACCGGCCGGCCTCGGCCTGCCCTCCGCCTCCTGCTACGCCGTCTACCTGGACCACCAGGGCCGGCAGGTCGCCGACGACACCCTCGTCACCGTCTGCTCGTGGTGCTTCCGCAAGGAGACCCACTACGAGGGCATGCGCCGCCAGCTCGGCTTCCGCATGCGGGAGATCGTCGCCATCGGCGCCCGCGAGCACGCCGAGGACCACCTCACCGCCTTCACCGCCCGCGTCGACGCCTTCGCCGAGGCCGTGGGCCTGCCGCTGCGCAGGGAGGCCGCCTGCGACCCCTTCTTCGACAAGGGCGGATCCAAGGCGCTCCTCCAGCGGCTCACCCCGGTGAAGTACGAGTTCCTGTACGAGGACCTGGCGATCGCCTCGGTCAACACCCACCGGAACTTCTTCGGCGAACGCTGCGACATCACGCTCGCCTCGACCGGAGGCCCGGCCTTCACCAGCTGCGTCGCCTTCGGTCTCGAACGCTGGCTGTCCGCGCTGACCCGCCGCCACGGCGGCTGGGAGGCGGCGACCCGGGCGGTCCTGGACGCGGCCGGGCCGGTGACCTGACGTGCCGGCCCGTCCCGTCGCCCCGCCGGCGGGCGGCCTGGGCTGGGCGAACCTCGGCATGGACATCGTGTCCGTCAACCGTGTCCGCCGGCTCCTCGACCAGTACGGGGAGCGCTTCTTCGAGCGGATGCTCACCCCCGGCGAACTCGCCGACTGCCGCACCTCCACCGGGCTCGACGTGCTGAGCCTGTGCGGACGGATCGCGGCCAAGGAAGCGGCCTTCAAGACCTTACGGGTCAGGGGCAGGTTCCTGCCCTGGCCGGAGATCGTGGTGCGGCGCTCCGACGGCGGCTGGCCGCTCGTCGAACTCCACGGCGCCGCCGCCGAGATGGCCGCCGGATCCGGCATCGCCGAGATCACCGTGTCCATCAGCCACGACGTGGACTACGCGGTGGCGGTCGCCGCCCCGATCATCGCCCACACCCCACCCACGCACACGAGTTGAGGAGATCCATCATGGCCGACGGCCTGCAGCAGGTGAAGAACTGGATCCTGGAGCGCCACCCCGAGCGCCAGGACATCGCCCCCGACCTCGACCTCATCGAGAACCGGCTCATCGACTCCCTCTCCTTCGTCGAGTTCGTCTTCCTGCTGGAGCAGGAGAGCGGCGTCTCCATCCAGATGGAGACCCTGGAGGTCGACGCCATCCGCACCCTCGGCGCCATCGAGACGCACTTCTTCGCGAAGACCGGGGCGGAGGCGGTCCAGGCATGAGCGGCCGCCTCTTCACCTCCGAGTCCGTGACCGAGGGACACCCCGACAAGATCGCCGACCGGATCAGCGACACCGTCCTGGACGCGCTCCTCGCCCAGGACCCGCAGGCCCGCGTGGCCGTCGAGACGCTGATCACCACCGGCCAGGTCCACATAGCCGGCGAGGTCACCACCACCGCCTACGCCCCGATCGCCCAGCTGGTCCGCGACGCCATCCTGGACATCGGCTACGACTCCTCCGCCAAGGGCTTCGACGGCGCCTCCTGCGGCGTGTCGGTCTCCATCGGCGCGCAGTCCCCGGACATCGCGCAGGGCGTCGACACCGCGCACGAGGCCCGGGTGGAGGGGGCGGAGGACGCGCTCGCCGCGCAGGGCGCCGGCGACCAGGGCCTGATGTTCGGCTACGCCTGCGACGACACCGCCGAACTGATGCCGCTGCCCATCGCGCTGGCGCACCGGCTCTCCCGCCGCCTCACCGAGGTCCGCAAGGACGGCACCGTGCCGTACCTGCGGCCCGACGGGAAGACGCAGGTCACCATCGAGTACGACAGCGACCGCCCGGTCCGCCTCGACACCGTCGTCGTCTCCTCGCAGCACGCCGCCGACATCTCCGTCGAGGGCCTGCTCACCCCCGACGTCCGCGAGTTCGTCGTCGAGCACGTCCTCAAGGAGCTGGCCGAGGAGGGCGTCGCCCTGGCCTCCGACGGCTACCGGCTGCTGGTCAACCCGACCGGCCGCTTCGAGGTCGGCGGCCCGATGGGCGACGCCGGCCTCACCGGCCGCAAGATCATCATCGACACGTACGGCGGCATGGCCCGCCACGGCGGCGGCGCCTTCTCCGGCAAGGACCCGTCCAAGGTCGACCGCAGCGCCGCCTACGCCATGCGCTGGGTCGCCAAGAACGTCGTCGCCGCCGGACTGGCCCGCCGCTGCGAGGTCCAGGTCGCCTACGCGATCGGCAAGGCCGAGCCCGTCGGCCTCTTCGTCGAGACCTTCGGCACCGAGACCGTCCCCGTGGAGCGCATCCAGGACGCCGTGCGCGAGGTCTTCGACCTGCGGCCGGCCGCGGTCATCCGCGACCTGGACCTCAAGCGGCCGGTGTACGCGGCGACCTCCGCGTACGGCCACTTCGGGCGCGAGCTGCCGGACTTCACCTGGGAGCGGACCGACCGGGTGGACGCCCTCCGGCGGGCCGTCCACCACGACGAAGGGGTCTGAGGGACATGCGAGTCGCTGTCACGGGTTCCATCGCGACCGACCATCTGATGACCTTCCCCGGCTCGTTCGGCGAGCAGCTGCTCGCCGACCGGCTCGACCGGGTCTCCCTGTCGTTCCTCGCCGACGACCTGGAGGTCAGGCGCGGCGGAGTGGCAGCGAACATCGCCTTCGGGCTCGGCGTGCTCGGACTGCGCCCGGTCCTCGTGGGCGCGGTCGGCGCCGACTTCGAGCCGTACCGGATCTGGCTCAAGGACCACGGCGTGGACACCGACGCGGTGCGCGTCAGCGAGTCCCTGCACACCGCCCGCTTCGTCTGTACCACCGACCGGGAGCAGAACCAGATCGCCACCTTCTACGCGGGGGCGATGGCCGAGGCGCGGGAGATCGACCTCCGCGAGGTCCTCCGCCGCACCGGCCGGCTGGACCTCGTCCTGGTCTCCCCGGACGACCCCGAGGCGATGATCCGGCACACCCGGAGCTGTCGCGAGCTCGGGATCCCCTTCGCCGCCGACCCCTCGCAGCAGCTCGCGCGGCTCGACGGGGACGCGGTGCGGGAGCTGGTGGACGGGGCCCGCTTCCTCTTCACCAACGAGTACGAGTCCGCGCTGCTGCTGGAGAAGACCGGCTGGACGGAGGCGGAGGTGCTGCGCCGGGCCGCCACCTGGGTCACCACCCACGGCGGGGCGGGCGTCCGGATCCGGGGCGCGGGCCGCGCCCCGCTGGCGGTGCCCGCCGTCCCGGTGCCCGCCGTGACCGACCCGACCGGCGTCGGCGACGCCTTCCGGGCCGGCTTCCTCGCCGGCACCCTGTGGGGCGTCCCCGAGCGGTGCGCCGCCCAGCTGGGCTGCGCGGTGGCCGCGACCGCCCTCGGGCACGTCGGCACCCAGGAGTACCGGCTCCGCCGGGAGCCGCTGCTCGACCGGATCCGCGCCACCTACGGGGCCGGCTGCACGGCCGCCCTCGTCACCCACCTGAGGGGGCCGGCGTGAGCCCCTCCCCGCAGGACGCCCCGCGGCGCTCCCCGAGGCCGTCGCTGAGGGACGAGTTCGCCCGCCGGGTGGTCGTGGCCGACGGCGCCATGGGCACCATGCTCCAGGCCGCCGACCCGACGCTGGACGACTTCACCGGCCTCGAGGGCTGCAACGAGATCCTGAACCTCACCCGCCCCGACCTCGTCGCCTCCGTCCACGACGCCTACTTCTCGGTGGGGGTCGACTGCGTCGAGACCAACACCTTCGGGGCGAACCTCGCCGCGCTCGCCGAGTACGGCGTCGAGGACCGGGTCTACGAACTGTCCGAGGCCGGCGCCCGGATCGCCCGCGCCGCGGCGGACGCCCACACGGCGGCCGACGGCCGGCCCCGCTGGGTCCTCGGCTCCATGGGCCCCGGCACCAAGCTGCCGACCCTCGGCCACGTCGCCTACGGCCCCCTGCGCGACGCCTTCCAGCAGAACGCCGAGGGCCTGGTGCGGGGCGGCGCGGACGCCCTGCTCGTCGAGACCTCGCAGGACCTGCTCCAGACGAAGGCGGCCGTCGTCGGCGCCCGTCGCGCCCTGGACTGGGTGGGCGTCGACCTGCCGGTCATCGTGCAGGTGACGGTGGAGACGACCGGCACGATGCTGCTCGGCTCCGAGATCGGTGCGGCGCTCACCTCCCTGGAGCCGCTCGGCATCGACATGATCGGCCTCAACTGCGCCACCGGCCCGGCGGAGATGGCCGAGCACCTGCGCCACCTCGCCCGGCACGCGCGCGTCCCGCTGTCGGTGATGCCCAACGCCGGTCTGCCCGTCCTCACCTCCGACGGCGCCCACTACCCGCTGAGCCCGGAGGAACTGGCCGACGCCCAGGAGGAGTTCGTCCGCACCTTCGGTCCCGCGCTGGTCGGCGGCTGCTGCGGGACGACCCCGGAGCACCTGCGGGCCATCGTGGACCGGGTCCGCGGGGCGGCCGTCCCGGACCGCCGCCCCGCACCCGAACCGGGCGCCGCCTCCCTCTACGGCCACGTTCCGTTCCGGCAGGACACCTCGTACCTGGCGATCGGTGAGCGGACGAACGCCAACGGGTCGAAGAAGTTCCGGGAGGCGATGCTGGAGGGTCGCTGGGACGACTGCGTGGAGATGGCGCGGGACCAGATCCGCGAGGGCGCGCACATGCTGGACCTGTGCGTGGACTACGTGGGCCGGGACGGCGTCGCCGACATGGAGGAGCTGGCCGGCCGCTTCGCGACCGCCTCCACCCTGCCGATCGTGCTCGACTCCACCGAGGTGCCCGTCCTGCGGGCCGGCCTGGAGAAGCTCGGCGGCCGGGCGGTCGTCAACTCGGTCAACTACGAGGACGGCGACGGCCCCGGGTCCCGCTTCGCGCAGGTCGCCGCGCTGGCGCGGGAGCACGGCGCCGCGCTGATGGCGCTGACCATCGACGAGGAGGGCCAGGCCCGGACGGCGGAGAAGAAGGTCGCGATCGCGGAGCGCCTGATCGAGGACCTGACCTCGAACCGTGGCATCCGCGAGTGCGACATCCTCATCGACACGCTCACCTTCACCATCTGCACGGGTCAGGAGGAGTCCCGCAAGGACGGGATCGCCACGATCGAGGCGATCCGCGAGCTGAAGCGGCGCCACCCCGACGTCCAGACGACGCTGGGCCTGTCGAACATCTCCTTCGGCCTCAACCCCGCGGCCCGGCTGGTCCTCAACTCGGTCTTCCTCGACGAGTGCGTGAAGGCCGGCCTGGACTCGGCCATCGTCCACGCCTCGAAGATCCTCCCGATCGCCCGGCTCGCCCCCGAGCAGGTCGAGGTGGCACTCGACCTGATCTACGACCGGCGCGCCGAGGGCTACGACCCGCTCCAGCGGCTCCTGGAGCTGTTCGAGGGCGCGACGGCCCAGTCCCTCAAGGCCGGCAAGGCCGAGGAGCTGGCCGCACTGCCGCTGGAGGAGCGCCTCAGGCGCCGGATCGTCGACGGCGAGAAGAACGGCCTGGAGGCCGACCTCGACGAGGCCCTCGGCGGGCGCCCCGCCCTGGAGATCGTCAACGACGTGCTGCTCGACGGCATGAAGACCGTCGGCGAGCTCTTCGGCTCCGGCCAGATGCAGCTGCCGTTCGTGCTCCAGTCGGCCGAGGTCATGAAGACCGCGGTGG
>NZ_BNBS01000040.1 GCF_014656075.1 Streptomyces hydrogenans | reverse complement strand
GGTGCCCGGGACCTGGTCCCGGGCACCGCCCTCCGTCATGTCACCGGCCGCGTCCGTACGGACGCGCCGCGCGTCTCAGTCCGCCGTGACCGGCTCCCGCGGGCCCTCCGGCTGTCGCTGCGCCTCCGTCTCCGCGGCCATCTTCTTGGCACGGTTCTTGATGACGAGCATCGAGGTGATGCCGATGAGCACGGCGAGCACCAGGCCCAGCCAGGAGAACCGCTTCAGCCACGCCTCGGCGACGATGCCGACGGAGTAGATGACGGCGGTGGTGCCGCCCGCCCACAGGATGCCGCCGAGGACGTTGGCGGTGAGGAACTTCCAGTACGGCATCTTCAGGACGCCCGCGAGCGGCCCGGCGAAGATCCGCAGGAGCGCGATGAAGCGGCCGAAGAAGACCGCCCACATGCCCCACTTCTGGAAGGAGCGTTCGGCGAGGGCGATGTTCGCCTCGCTGAAGTGTTTGGGGAACTTGCCGCCGAGCCAGGCGAGCAGCGGACGGCCTCCCCTGCGGCCGATGGCGTACCCGATCGAGTCTCCGATGATCGCACCGGCGGTGGCGCAGCCGCCGAGCACGTACGGGTTGATGTCGCCGTGCTGCGAGGCGAGCAGGGCCGAGCTGACGAGGACGATCTCGCCGGGCAGCGGGATGCCGAGGCTCTCCAGTCCGATCACCACCCCCACCAGCGCGTAGATGGCGACGGGCGGGATCGTCTCCAGCCACTCCTGGACGTGCAACGCGGGTTCCTCCCGTTGTGCCGGCGCGGCCCCGGTCGCGGACCGCTGCGGTGGCGCGCCCCGCGTCGGGCGCGCCGGGGCAGCCTACCCGGTCAACTCGAACGGACTTCGACTGCGGCGACGAGCCCGGGGTCCGCGGCCGACCTGCCGACGCGCAGCCGTCGGCGCCCCGTGCCGAGGACGAAGCCCGCGGCGGCGCCGGACCAGGACGAGAGGGTGCGGGAGGTCAGGTGGACGGTGACGCGGCGCCGCTCCCCCGCGGCGAGTTCCAGGCGCCGGTAGCCGGCGAGGAGCGAGCGGGGCTGGTCGATGCCGCGCGCGGTCAGGTCCGGCGAGGGGCCGAGGTAGACCTGGGCGACGTCGGCGCCGGCGCGCGGGCCGGTGTTGCGGACGGTGAAGGTGACGTCGACGCCGCCGGCGTCACCCGTCGCGGGACCGGCGGTGAGGTCCTCGTACGCGAAGGTCGTGTACGACAGGCCGTGGCCGAAGGGGAAGAGCGGGGCGACGCCCTCCTTCTCGTACCAGCGGTGGCCGGTGTGGACCCCCTCGGAGTACTCCTCGATCCCGTCGCGTCCCGGGTAGCGGCGCGGGTCGCCCGCCGTCGGATGACGGTCCTCGGCGGCCGGGAAGGTCTGGGTGAGGCGGCCGCCGGGGTCGGCGTCGCCGAAGAGCACGGCGGTCGTCGCGGCGGCGCCCTCCTGCCCGGGGTAGTACATCTGGAGGACGGCGGCGGTGCGTTCCAGCCACCCCATGGTGACGGCCGACGAGGTGTTGAGGACGACGGTCGTCCGCGGGTTGACGGCCGTCACCGCCTCGATGAGGGCCTCCTGGTGCCCGGGGAGCGCGAGACTCGTCCGGTCCTGCCCCTCGGTGGCGTCCTCGTAGGCGAAGAGGACGACGGCCTCCGCCACGCGCGCGTGGCGCACGGCCTCGGCCAGGTCGGCGGCCCGGTCGGCGCCGGAGACCGCGCGGAGCCGGAAGAGCTGCCCGTCCGTGCCGCCGTGGGCGGTGACGGCGAGCGTGTGGTCCCCGGCGGCCAGCCGCAGGGTGACGCGGCGGACGGCGAGGCCGTCGGGGGCGGCGGCGAGGAGACCGCCGGCGAAGTACTCGGCGACGCCCTGGCGGACGGGGAAGAGTTCGGTGCCGTCGAGGGTGACGGTGGGCCGGGTGCCGCTGTAGTGGACGAGGAAGGTCCACTCGTCGGCCTCGGCCGTGGTGAGGGTGGCGGTACGGCTCCAGGCCGCGCCGGCCGCGACACCGACGCCGTCGAGGTCGAGTGCGGGGACCAGCGGCGGCAGGCGGCGGCCGAAGAGGTCCTCGCCGGTGGCGTGGGTGACGGTGGCCCCGGCACCCGCGCGCGTGCGGAGGGTGTCGAGGGGGCGGGCTGCGGCGTCGGGGACGACGTGCGCGCTGCCGCCGCCGCTGACGAAGGGAACGGCGGCGGTCGGGCCGATCACCGCGAGCGACCGGGCCGCGGCGCCGGTGAGCGGCAGGGCGGCCCCCTCGTTGCGGAGCAAGGTCGCACCGGCGGTGGCCACCCGGAGCGCGAGCCGCGCCCCGGAGGCGGCGTCCCTCTCGGGCCTCGGGGCGGGCGCCTCGTCGAGGAGGCCGAGCCGGTCGCGTACGGACAGGACGCGGCGTACGGCCCGGTCGACGGCGGCCTCGGGGATCCGGCCGTCGCGGACCGCCTCGCGGAGCGGGGCGCCGTAGCGGGCGCCGCCCGGCATCTCCATGTCGAGCCCCGCGGTGAGCGCCCCGGCGGTCGTGTGGACGGCGTCCCAGTCGCTCATGACCCAGCCGTCGAAGCCCCAGCGCTCGCGGAGCACTGCGGTGAGCAGGTCGGCGCTCTCGGCGGCGTGGACGCCGCCGACCTTGTTGTACGCGGCCATGACGGCTCCGGCGCCGGCCGCGACGGCCGCTTCGAAGCCGCGCAGTTCGGTCTCGTGGGCGGTCTGGTCGTCGGCGCGGACGTCGACGGAGTCGCGGTCGCGCTCCTGGTTGTTGAGGGCGAAGTGCTTGACGGTGGCGACGAGTCCCTCGGCCTGCACGCCGCGGACGAGTTCGGCGACCAGGTCGGCGGAGAGGAGCGGGTCCTCGGAGAAGGTCTCGAAGTTCCGTCCCGCGTAGGGGGTGCGGATGAGGTTGACCATCGGCGCGAGCAGGACGTCCTGGCCGAGGGCGCGGCCCTCCCGGCCGAGGACGCGTCCGTAGGCGCGGGCGAGGCCGGGGTCGAAGGCGGCGGCGAGCATCACGGGGGCGGGCAGGGCGGTCGCGGTGCGGCGCACGCGGATGCCGGCGGGCCCGTCGGCGAGGCGCAGGGGCGGGATCCCGAGCCGGGGCACTCCCGGGACGTGGCCGGCCTGACCGAGGCTCGCGGGGTCGGGGGCCCCGTGGAGGAGGGAGACCTTCTCGTCCAGGGTGAGGCGGGCGAGCAGGTTGTCGACGCGGCTGCCCGGAGGTGCCGGTGGGGCGGGTGCGGCCGGTGGAGCGGCGGGGGCCGTGCCGGCGGCGTGGGCGGTGCCCCGGGCGAACGCGGTCGTACCCGCGACGGCGGCGCCGCCCGCGACGGCGAGCAGCAGGGCCCGCCGGGACAGCCTGAGCCGGACGCCCCGCACGCGCGCGAGGCCCCGGCGGGGTTCACCGGGGGCGGCGCCGGCGGGGGCACCGGAGTGGTCGGGGGTCGTGGTCTCGTCGGGCACGCGCGGCTCCTCGGAGCGGCCGGTCGGCCGCCTGCTGCGCCGGCCCGGGAGGGGCCGGCACGGCGTGCGTCCCCGCGGGCACCGTCCCGGTCTTCCGGTACGGCGTGCGTCCCGCGGCACCGTCCCGGTCGCCCGGTACGGCGTGCGGCCGGGCGGCACGGCCCGGCGCGACGGACGCCCGGGAGCGTACGACCCCGGTCTCCCGACCCGCACGGCGGGTCCGGCCCCTGTGCGCAGTGTGCGGGACGCCGCTTCCGCTTCCGGGGCGCCGCCCCGGGACGCGACCGCCCCCGCACCCGAAGGGGGGTGCGGGGGCGGGGGAACCCGGCTCCGGAGCCGACCGGCCGGTCCACGCGCGCGTGGACCGGCCGGTGGCGGCTCACTTGCCGAAGTCGTTGGGCCTCAGGGTCCACAGGACGGTCATCTCGCCGGTGACGGCGCCGTCCTCGCGGGTGATGTCGATGCGGACCGGGAACTCGGGGCGCTGCCCGGCGTCGAGCTCGGCGACGACGTCGGCGACCGGGCGGCCGAGGGTGGCGGTCGCGGTGACGACGCCCATGGCGAGCTTCTTGTACGCGATCTCGGCGTTGACGGCGAGCGGCACGGCACGGCCGAGCTGGTCGCCGAAGGCCGCGAGGACGATGGCGCCGCTGGCGGACTCGGCGAGGGTGAACATCGCTCCGGCGTGCGGGCCGCCCACGTGGTTGTGGTAGGCGGGCTGGTCGGGCAGGCGCACGACGGCGCGCTCGGCGGTGGTCTCCAGGAACTCCAGGTTGAGGGTTCCGGCCATGGGGACCGTGGCGGCGAGCATCTCGCCGACGGACTTGTGGTCTGCGCTCATGGACCGTGATGTTACCCGTGAGTAGAAGCCTTGGCCATGCCTCTGGGGGAGGGCGGCCGGCGCGGCCGTACGGGGGCGGAGGACGGGAACGCGCGGGAGGCGGTCGGTGGGGACGCGCGGGACCGGGCGACGGGTACGTACGGCACCGGGCGACGGGTACGTACGGCACCGGGCGCCGGTGCCGCGCGGCGCCCCCGGCGGGCCCGGGCATGGCCGGGTCGACACGACCCCTCTATCGTTACGGCCCATGTGGCCAGGACAGCAGCCGCCCGGGGGCGAGCAGAACCCGCAGGACCAGAACCAGAACCCGTACCAGCAGCCGGGGTACCAGCAGCCGAACCCGTACCAGCAGCCGACGCAGCCGGCGTTCCCGCAGCAGGGCGGTTACCCGCAGGCGCCCGGCCAGCCCCCGCAGGGCTGGCCGCAGCAGGGATACGCGCAGCCGAACCCGTACCAGCAGCCGACCGTGCCGCAGTACCAGGTGCCCGGCGGCACCCCGCCGCAGGGGCCGGGCGGCGGCGGACGGAAGCGGACGACGCTCATCGCGATCGTGGCCGCCACGGCCGTGGTCGTCGCGGGCGGCGTGACCGCCTTCCTCGTCATGGGCGACGACGACAAGAAGGACGTCGCCGACAAGCCCGCCACCAGTTCCTCGGCCCCCGGCCCCGACGCGTCCGCGTCGGAGTCGGCGTCCGGCGAGCCCTCCGAGGCTCCGACCACCGAGCTCGAGAACCCGCGCGACAGCCAGGAGTTCGAGCCGACGATCCCCGGCTGGAAGGTCGTCCACAACCCGACGTACGGCACCCTCTTCGACGTCCCGCCGGAGTGGGAGGTCGGCAAGCCCACCATGAGCGTGGGCTTCGAGGACGCCGAGAAGGGCGACGGCAGCCCCCTCGTCGTCATGTCCGGGCCCGCCGACCTCAAGAGCGAGTGGTGCGCCGTCGACTCCGACAAGAACGGCCGCCCCGAGTACTCGGGCCTGGCCGGCGCCGGCACCAAGGGCAACCAGGGCGCGAAGGACACCGACTCCGCCGCGCGCGGCCAGGCGGGCATGTGGGTGTGGGCCGCGTTCGCCCAGCACATGCCGGAGAAGACCATCAGGATCAGCAAGGCCGCCCCGTACACCACGGCGTCCGGCCTCAAGGGCAGCATGGCCACGGCCACCGCCCCGGGCGTGAAGAAGCGCAACAAGTGCGACACCGACGGCAAGTCGATCGCCTTCACCTTCCTCAACGCCAAGAACGACTTCTCGACCTTCGTGCTCTACGCGGCCGACGGCGTGAAGGACGAGCTGCCGGACGCGACGATCCGGAAGATCCTCTCCACGGTGCGGCTCAGCGAGAGCTCCTGACCCCCGCGGCGGAGGCCGGTCGGAGCGATCCGTCCGGTATTCGGTTTGGCAGGAAGGGGAGGCGCCGGGGATAGTCCCGGAGTGACGAAACGCTCCGCCTCCCCCCGCGCCGCCCGCCGCCCCGAGTGGGCCGGGCGCAACTACGTGCTGCTCACGGCCTCCACCATCGTGACGAGCCTCGGCGCCCACGGCGCCCTCATCGCCACCACCTGGGCCGTCTTCGAGTCCGGCGGCGACGCGGGCGACGTGGGCCTGGTCGCGATGGCGCGCTTCCTGCCGCTGGTCCTCTTCCTGCTCATAGGCGGCGCGGTGGCGGACCGCATCCCCCGGCACCGGGTGATGGTCGCGGCCAACGCCCTCAACTTCGTCTCCCAGGCCGTCTTCGCCGCCCTCGTGCTCTCCGGCACCGCCGAGCTCTGGCAGATGATGGTGCTCACCGGGCTCTGCGGCACCGGCCAGGCCTTCTTCAACCCGGCGGCCGAGGGCATGCTCATGTCCAGCGTCACGGGCGAACAGGCGAGCCGCGCCTTCGCCTTCTACCGGATGGCGATGCACGGCGCGGGCATCGGCGGCGCCGCGCTCGGCGGCGCGCTCGTCGCCTTCGTCGGCCCCGGCTGGGTCCTCGCCGTGGACGCCGCCGCCTTCGCCGTGGCGGGCGCCCTGCGGGCCTTCCTCGACGTCAGCGGCATCCCGGACCGCAAGCCCGGCGGCGGGCTCTTCGCCGATCTGCGCGAGGGCTGGCAGGAGTTCATCGGCCGCCCGTGGCTGTGGTCGATCGTCGCCCAGTTCTCGGTCGTGGTCGCCCTCATCGGCGCGGTCGAGGCGGTGTACGGACCCCTGGTCGCCCGGGACGAACTCGGCGGCGCCCGCCCCTGGGGCATCGCGCTCGCCGGCTACGGCGTGGGCACGGTCGCCGGCGCCGTCCTGATGACCCGGTGGAAGCCGCGCCGGATGCTCCTCGTCGGCACCCTGGGCGTCTTCCCCATCGCGCTGCCCTCGGCGGCGCTCGCCATCCCCCTGCACGCGGTCGGCCTCACCCTGGTGATGTTCGTCAGCGGTGTGGCGATGGAGATCTTCGGCGTCTCCTGGATGACGACGATGCACCAGGAGATCCCGGAGGAGAAGCTGTCCCGGGTCTCCGCCTACGACTGGTTCGGCTCCACCGCCCTGCTGCCGCTGTCGACCGCCCTCGCGGGCCCGGCCGAGACCGCGTTCGGCCGGACGGCGTCCCTGTGGGGCGCTGTCGTCCTGATGACCGTGGTCACCGCCCTCGTCCTGCTCGTCCCCGACGTCCGTCACATGACCCGGCGTCCGCACGGCCTTACGACGAAGGGCGACGCCGGTACGGGGGCGGGCGCGTCGCCCGGGGAGCGGGCGACGACGCCGGGGGGCGCCGTACCCGCGCAGGGCACGTCACCCGATGCCGAAGGCGCCCTCGGGCGGAACGGGTGACCCCACCGCCTCGGCGTCGTCCACCGGGACGGCCTTCCCGGTGAACCGCGCCAGCGCCTCCCCGTGCTCGACGCGCGCGGGGAAGGCGTCCCCGGCGGCGCGACGGGTGAGGCCCGGGAGGTCGAGGGGCGCGTCGGAGGCGACCAGGATCGTGTTCCCGAACCGGCGGCCGCGCAGCACCGCGGGTTCCGCGACCAGCGCCAGTTCGGGGAAGACCGCGCCGAAGGTGGCGAGCTGGCCGCGGAGGAAGCCGAAGGGCGCCCCGTCGGCCAGGTTGGCCGCGTAGATCCCGCCGGGGCGCAGCACCCGTCGCACCTCGCGCGCGTACGCGAGGGAGGTGAGGTGCGCCGGGACGCGCGAGCCGCCGAAGACGTCGCCGACGATCAGGTCGGCCGAGGCGGCGGGCGCCGACTCCAGCCAGGCGCGCGCGTCGGCGGTGTGCACGGTCACACCGGAGCCCTCCGGGAGCGGCAGGTGTTCGGCGACCAGCGCGACGAGTCCGCCGTCCGCCTCGACGACGTCCTGGCGCGAACCGGGCCGGGTGACGGAGACGTACCGGGGCAGCGAGAGCGCTCCGCCGCCGAGGTGCAGCACCTCCAGCGGCGCGCCCTCGCCGGCGGCGCCGTCGACGACGTGCCCGAGCCGGCGGGCGTACTCGAACTCCAGGTGGTCGGGGGCGTCGAGGTCGACGTACGACTGCGGTGCGCCGTCGACCGTGAGGAGCCAGGCCCGCTCCCGGTCCACGTCGGGCATGAGACGCGCGGTGCCGTGGTCGACCTCGCGCAGGACGGGGATCTGCTCGTTCACCCCCTCATTGTGCAACCGCACAGGACCTGCTCGCGCCATGCCCGTCAGCGGTGCGGGCTGCCGGCCCGTCAACGCCGCCGGCTCGTCAACGCCGTCAGCCCGTCCACACGGCGGCGACGGCCTCCGCGGGCGCGGCGGCCTGGGCGCGTCCGGCACGGGCTGCGGCGCCCTGCCGGGCGGGGTCGAGCGCGCGGCCGCCGATGACCGCCTTCGCGTCCGCGTCGGGCGTGATCACCTCGACGCGCGCGCCGGCGGCGGTGAGGTCGGCGGCCTGCCGGGCCGGGGAGTGCACGGCCCGGTTGCCCAGCGCGTTGGGCGCGACGACGACCACCCGCTCCCAGCCGGCGGCGAGGTGCGCGTTGGCGGTGGAGTGGATGCCGCCGTCGATCCAGCGGCGGCCGGCGAGGCTCGCCGGCGGCCAGGCCCCGGGGATCGCGCAACTGGCGGTCACCGCGTCGACCGGCCCGACCGCGCCGAGGCCGCCGGGAGCGCCCGGACCGCCGGCGTCGGCGCCGCCGTCGAAGACTCCGAGCGCCGCGGTCTCCGCGTCGACGGCGGTGATCCGCAGGCGCCCGCCGGCCGGCCAGTCGGCGAGGTCGCCGAGGCGCCGCGCCACGGTCGCCCGCCGGGTCGCCTCGTCGACGGTGCGGGCGCGCAGGGCGAGCCGGCCGAGCTTGCGCCCGTACGCCTCAGGGGTGCGGGAGGCGAGCACGGCGAGGGTGTAGCGGAAGAGGGTGGCCGCGCCGAAGCGGACGGCCGGTTCGGTGTCCGCGCCGTC
The DNA here is from genome assembly GCF_014656075.1 of Streptomyces hydrogenans. Classification (GTDB taxonomy): domain Bacteria; phylum Actinomycetota; class Actinomycetes; order Streptomycetales; family Streptomycetaceae; genus Streptomyces; species Streptomyces hydrogenans. The sequence goes on along the minus strand of NZ_BNBS01000040.1, from coordinate 57,993 downwards.
GAGCCGGCGCGCGTACAGCTCGGCGAGGGGGCTCGTACCGGCCGTGAGGAGGGCGCCGACGACGGCGCCGGCGGAGCTGCCGACGACCAGATCGGCGTCGGAGAGGTCCACGCCCGCTTCGGCGAGCCCGTGGAGGATCCCGGTCTCCCAGGCGGCGCCGACGAGCCCGCCCGCCCCGAGTACGAGTGCCGTCCTGCCCTTGCCCGCCCCACCCGTCGCGTCAGCCATGGCCCGAGTCTGGCGCAGCAGCCGGACGCGGGCGTCGGCGGGGTGGGTCACAGATGCTTGAGGGCCTCGCGGACGGAGAGCGGGGAGAAGAGGGAACGGTTGTCCGCGACGAAGGACCGCACCTCGCCCGGGGCGGTCTTGGCGTATTCGCGCAGGCTCCAGCCGATCGCCTTCCGGAGGAAGAAGTCGGTGTCGGCGGCGCGTCGCAGGCAGTACGCGAAGAGCCGGTCGGCGTCCGTGTCCTCCTTGAACCGCAGCTGGTGGAGGAGCGCGGTCCGGGCGGTCCACGGGTCCGCGTCGTCGATCCACGCGTCCATCTCTCTGCCGAGCGCGGGATCGGCTGCGACGAGCCCGCCGACGACGTGGGCGGCGAGGTGGTCGACGGTGTCCCACCAGGAGACGGTCCGCACGAGCCGCCGGGCGACGGGCAGGAAGTCCGACGAGCAGCGCTTCACGTGTCGGCGCAGGTAGTCGACGGCGAAGTAGTGGTACTCGCGCTCGGGGAGGGCGAAGCAGCGCAGCGCGATCGCCGCGCAGTCGTCCTCGCCGGGCCGGGGTGTCCCGTCGAGGACGGTACGGGAGAGGGCGCGGCGCTCCGGCGTCCGGATCCCGAGGAAGGGCGCGACGCCCCTCATGTACGCGACCATCTCCTGCGCCCGGAAGGGGTTCCCGGCTGCGGGGTAGAGCGTGGTGAGCCGCCCCATGACGGTGTCGGCGAGCTCGCTCTCCGGCACCTCGTCGTACGAATCCGGCCGGGGACCGTCGTACGAATCCGGCCCAGGGCCGTCGTACGAATCCGGCCCAGGGCCGTCGTACGGAGGCGGCGCAGGGGTGTCGAGGGGTGGGTGACCGGGGTCGGACATGGCGCACATTACGGCGATCATACGGAGGTCTCCGTTACTCTCCCGGGATGCTCGCACCCGTGCCCCGGCCGACGGACCCGTTCGCCGCCCGCTGCTCCCGGGCCCTGCTCTCGCCCTGGTCGCGGCTCGCGCTGCTCGCGCTCGTCCTGCTGACCGCCGCCACGCTGGTCGTGCTCTACGAGCCACAGCGCCTGCTCGCCTCGGGGTGGCCGCAGACGGGCGGCGCCGGCGCGGTGATGCTGTTCGGCCTGGCGTACGGGCTGTGCACGGCGGCCTTCGTGCCGCGCCCGGTGCTGAACCTGGCGGCGGGAGCGCTGTTCGGCTCGGCGTACGGGCTGACGGCGGCGGTCGCGGGCACGGTCCTGGGCGCGGGGATCTCGTTCACGCTGGGCCGGACGCTGGGCCAGGACGCGCTGCGGCCGCTGCTCAAGGGGCGGTGGCTCCTGGCGGCGGACGGACAGCTCAGTCGGCACGGCTTCCGGTCGATGCTGGCGATCCGGCTCTTCCCCGGCGTGCCGTTCGCCGCCGCCAACTACTGCGCGGCCGTCTCCCGCATGGGGTACGTGCCGTTCCTGCTGGCGACGGCGATCGGTACGGTGCCGAACACGGCCGCGTACGTGGTGGCCGGGGCCCAGGCGGGCGAGCCGGGCTCCCCGGCGTTCCTGATCTCCGCGGGGTTCATCGTGCTCTCGGGGCTCGGCGCGGCGGTCGTGGCCTGGCGGAAGCGGCACGCGCTCCGCCGCCCGTCCGCGCCCGCGCCGGTCCCCGTACCCGCGCCGGTTCCGCTGCCCGCCTCCCAGGGTGCCCGCTAGAGCGCCTCGACGATCATCGCGTTGGCGAGTCCTCCGGCCTCGCACATCGCCTGGAGGCCGTAGCGGGCTCCGCGGGCGCGCAGGGCGTGGACCAGGGTGGTGGTGAGGCGGGTGCCGCTGGCGCCGAGGGGGTGGCCGAGGGCGATCGCGCCGCCGTGGACGTTGACCTTGGCGGGGTCGGCGCCGGTCTCCTGACTCCAGGCGAGGACGACGCTCGCGAAGGCCTCGTTGATCTCGAAGAGGTCGATGTCGGCGAGGTCGAGGCCCGCTCGGCGGAGCACCTTCTCGGTGGCGGGGATGACGCCGGTGAGCATGAGCAGCGGGTCGGAGCCGGTGACGGCGAAGGAGTGCAGGCGGGCGAGCGGCCGCAGGCCGAGCGCGCGGGCGGTGTCGGCGGCCATGACCAGGACGGCGGAGGCGCCGTCGTTGACGGGGCTGCTGTTGCCGGCGGTGACGGACCAGTCGATCTGCGGGAACCGTTCGCCGAAGCCGGGGTCCTCGAAGGCGGGGCGGAGGCCGGCGAGGATCTCGGGGGTGGTGCCGGGGCGGACCGATTCGTCACGGCGCACGTCCTCGTACGGCACGACCTCGCCGTCGAAGAGCCCCGCCTCCCAGGCGCGGGCGGCCTTCCGGTGCGAGGCGGCGGCGAACTCGTCCATGGCGGAGCGCCCGAGCGACCACTTGGCCGCGATCAGTTCGGCGCTGACGCCCTGCGGGACGAGTCCGTCGGGGTAGCGGGCCGCGACGCCGGGGCCGAAGGGGTCGGCGCCCGGCGGCACGTTGGACCACATGGGGACGCGGCTCATGGACTCGACGCCGCAGGCGACGGCGATGTCGTACGCGCCGGAGAGCACGCCCTGGGCGGCGAAGTGGACTGCCTGCTGGGAGGAGCCGCACTGGCGGTCGACGGTGGTGGCGGGGACGGATTCGGGCAGGCCGGCGCCGAGCCAGGCGTACCGCGTGGTGTTCATGGCCTGCTCGCCGACCTGGTCGACGGTGCCGCCGATCACGTCGTCGACGAGGGCCGGGTCGATGCCGCTGCGGTCGACGAGCGCGCGGAGGGTGTGGGAGAGGAGGGCTACGGGGTGGACGTGGGCGAGGGCGCCGCCGGGCTTGCCCTTGCCTATCGGGGTCCGGACGGCTTCGACGACGACGGCGTCACGCATGGCGCGCTCCCGGGTGATGGAGGGATCGGATCAGCGGAGAGGTGTGGGTTGGGAAATCAAACCTATACCCGTGGGTAACATAGCCCAGCGGGTTGGGCTTTCAAACCCTCTCGGCCTGATGCGACTACCCTGGCCCCATGAAGGCCGCCGCCCGCCCCTGCTCCATCGCCGACACGCTCGCGCTCGTCGGCGAGAAGTACGCGCTGCTCGTGCTGCGCGAGGTCTCCCTCGGCGTGCACCGTTTCGACCGCATCGCGCGCAACACAGGAGCGCCCCGCGACGTCCTCACCGCGCGGCTGAACCGCCTGGTCGAGGCGGGTGTCCTGGAGAAGGTGGCGTACAGCGAGCGGCCGCCGCGGTACGAGTACCGGGCCACGCCCGCCGGCCAGGAACTCCAGCCGGTCCTCCTGACCCTGATGGCCTGGGGCGACCGCCACCTCAACGCCGACGACCGGCCCGTCGTCCTGGAACACCGGTGCGGCGCGCCCCTCAGCCCCGTCGTCGTCTGCGCCCACTGCGGCGGCGAGGCCGACCGCGCGAGCCTGAGCGCCGACGTCCGCACACCGGGCTGGACCACCACGGGCCCGGACACCGACACGGCCTGAACCGGCCGACGGCACCCCACCGCACCGCACCACGAAGCCGACGGCACCCCGTCCCACCCCACCGCACCACGAACCAGCCGGCCACGACCAAGAACCGGCCATCCGCCCCTTCCCACACCGCCCGACGGGGACCGGCCGCCCCTCGACACGATCCGGCCGCCCCTCGGCTCGATCCGGCCACCGCCCCGACGCGCCCCGGACCGGCCGCCGCCCCCACCCGCCCCGCGCCGGTCGCCCGGCCTCCGCCCGCCCCGGAGACCCGCCTCCTGCGGGCCCCGCCGACGACGCGACCTGATCACGAACACGTCACCTTGGGGGGGTACGCTGCGCTCGACCTTCTGACCGCACACGTACATACCGGGACGGCCCAAGCCCCATGAGTTGGTTCGAATCGTTCATCCTCGGACTCGTCCAGGGGCTGACGGAGTTCCTTCCCATCTCCTCCAGCGCGCACCTCCGGCTCACCGCGGCCTTCGCCGGCTGGGAGGACCCGGGCGCGGCCTTCACGGCGATCACGCAGATCGGCACCGAGACCGCCGTCCTGATCTACTTCCGCAAGGACATCGCGAGGATCGTCACGGCGTGGTTCCGCTCGCTGACGGACAAGTCGATGCGCGCGGACCACGACGCCCAGATGGGCTGGCTGGTGATCGTCGGCTCGATCCCGATCGGCGTCCTCGGCGTCACGCTCAAGGACCAGATCGAGGGCCCCTTCCGCGATCTGCGGCTGATCGCCACCACGCTCATCGTGATGGGCATCGTCCTCGGCGTCGCCGACCGGCTCGCCGCCCGCGACGAGATCGGCGGCCGGCACCGGGCCATCCGCGAGCGCAAGACGCTCAAGGACCTCGGCGTCCGCGACGGCCTGATCTACGGCTTCTGCCAGGCGATGGCCCTCATCCCGGGCGTCTCCCGCTCCGGCGCCACCATCTCCGGCGGTCTGCTCATGGGGTACACCCGCGAGTCCGCCGCCCGGTACTCCTTCCTCCTGGCGATCCCCGCCGTCCTCGCCTCCGGTGTCTTCGAGCTGAAGGACGCGGGCGAGGGCGGTCACGTCTCCTGGGGTCCGACGATCTTCGCGACGATCGTCGCCTTCGGCGTCGGCTACGCGGTGATCGCCTGGTTCATGAAGTTCATCACCACGAAGTCCTTCATGCCGTTCGTCTACTACCGCATCGCGCTGGGCGTCCTGCTCTTCATCCTGGTCGGCACGGACACCCTCAGCCCCCACGCGGGCGAGTCGGCCGGCTGACGGCCCCGCCCGCGCACCCCTCGGGGGCAGGTCCCGCACCCGCGGGACCTGCCCCCGAGGCGTTCTCAGCCCCGGTAGGGAACGCGGGCGAGTTCCCGTACGTCACCGAGGGTGCCCCACTCGTTCTTGCCCAGCCGGGTCAGCGGGCGCATCCGGGTGATCTCGGGGTGCCCGTCCGTCAGGTAGGCCTCGTCCACGGCGACGTGCACGACCCGGCCGAAGACCACGGTCGAGTCACCGATCCGCAGCGTGCTGTGCAGCTCGCACTCCAGGGCCACCGGCGACGCGGCCACCCGCGGCACCTTCACCCGGTGGCCCGGCTCGCGCTCCACGCCGCACGCGTCGAACTCGCTGGTCCCGCGCGGGAAGTTCGTCGCCGTCGCGTTGATCTGCTCGAAGAGCCCCTCGGGGGCGAGGTTCACCACGAACTCGCCGGTCTCCTCCACGTTGCGCAGCGAGTCCTTCCGCCCGACCGAGGTGAACTGCACGACCGGCGGGGCCACCGAGGCGATGGTGAAGAAGGAGTGCGGGGCGAGGTTGTCCGTGCCGTCGGCGGAGCGCGTGGACACCCAGGCGATCGGCCGGGGGACGACGGTCGCCGTCAGCAGCCGGTAGACGGCGGTGGGGTCGGTCAGGGCGGGGTCGACGTCGATGCGCATCCGGACAGTATGCGGCCCCCCGCGCGACCGGGCGGACGCGACAGGGGGCGCACGCCTCTTGGCGCCGCGCGCCCGCTGCCCGACACTGAGGCGATGACGCAGCGCGTGGACCTCGCGAACGTGATGGACCGGCTCGCCATCGACGACCTGGTCACCGGTTACGCGGCGGCCGTGGACGACGCCGACTGGACCTCCTACCGGGCCCTGTTCACCCCCGACGGCCGGGCAGACTACTCCGGTTCCGGCGGCATCGAGGGGCCGGCCCCCGAGGTCGCCGACTGGCTGGAGCGGACGATGGGCCTCTTCCCCGTACGCCAGCACCTGATCGTCAACCGCCGGGTGACCCTGCACCGTCCCGGCGGCTACGCCGAGACCGGTGACGCGGCCGACGTCCGCGCCGACTACGTCAACCCGATGCGGATGACCTCCGGCGACGACTTCGTCTGCGGCGGCCGGTACGCCTTCACCGCGCGCCGCACCACCGACGGCTGGCGGCTGCGCTCGGTCGTCGTGGAGGAACGCTGGCGCCGGCTCCCCTGACCGGGCCCCGCCGCGCGTGGCGGGCGCAGACTGGAGGCGACGGGCGGGAGGCAGGCCATGCGGAACCCCTCGTGCGCGGACCCCGCGCGGGCACCGGTGCGGGACGCGGCCCCGGCACCGCGCCGGATGCCGGGCTGGGCGCGGTCGCCGCTCGCGGTCGTGTGCGGCGCGCTGCCCGCGCTCGCGTTCCCCGCGCCCGGGCTGTGGTGGTGGGCGTACGTGTGCCTCGTGCCCTGGCTGCTGCTGGTGCGTACGGCCCCGGGCGCGCGCCGGGCCGCGCTGGACGGCTGGTGCGGGGGCGTCGGTTTCCTGCTGGCGGTGCACCACTGGCTGCTGCCGAGCGTCCATGTCTTCCTGCTGGTGATGGCGGTGCTGCTGGGGCTGCTCTGGCTGCCGTGGGGCGTGCTCGTACGGGCGCTGCTGGGTGGGGCGCCGAGTCCGCGGAGGGCGGCGACCGCGCTGGTCGCGGTGCCGTCGGGGTGGCTGCTGATCGAGCTGGTCCGGTCGTGGGAGGGGCTGGGCGGGCCGTGGGGGCTGTTGGGCGCGAGCCAGTGGGACGTGCCGGTGGCGCTGCGGCTCGCGTCGGTGGGCGGGGTGTGGCTGGTGAGCCTGCTGGTGGTGGCGGTGAACACGGCGGTCGCTCTGCTGCTCGCCGCCCGGGGGCTGCGGTCGGTCGGGGTCGCGGGGCTGGCCGCCTGCGCGCTGGTGGCGGCGACGGCCGCGTGGGGCGTCGGGGCGCCGCGCCCGGCGGGCTCGGTGCGGGTGGCGATGGTGCAGTCCGGGGTGTACGACGGGCCGGAGGGCGCCGCGCGGCGGCTCGACAGGGCGGCGGAGCTGACGCGGGGCCTCGCGGGGCAGCGGCTGGACCTGGTGGTGTGGGGCGAGAGCGGGGTGGGCCGGGATCCGGCCGGCGACCCCGCGCTCACCGCGCGGCTGACGGCGCTGGCGCGGACGGTCGACGCGCCGCTCCTGGTGAACGTGGACGCGCGCCGGGCGGACCGCCCCGGCATCTACAAGAGCGCGCTGCTGTTCACGCCGGACGGACCGACCGGTGACCGGTACGACAAGATGCGGCTGGTGCCCTTCGGCGAGTACGTGCCGGCCCGGGGCCTGCTCGGCTGGGCGACGTCCGTGGGCAAGGCCGCCGAGGAGGACCGGCGCCGGGGCACAGCGCCGGTGGTGATACGTCTGCCCAATGGAGCGGGGCTGACGGTCGGGCCGCTGGTCTGCTTCGAGTCCGCCTTCCCCGACATGAGCCGGCGCCTGGTCAGGGACGGGGCGGACCTGGTCGTGGTCCAGTCCGCGACCAGCACGTTCCAGCACGGTTGGGCACCCGCACAACATGCCTCGCTGGCGGCGCTGCGGGCCGCGGAGACCGGGCGCCCGGTCGCGCACGTGACGCTGACCGGGATCAGCGCCGCGTACGGCCCGGACGGCCGGCGCGTGGGAGCGCCCGTCGCAACGGACGCGAGCACGGCCGTCGTCCGGGAGCTGCCGCTCTCGGGGACGACGACGGTCTACGCCCGCTGGGGCGACTGGCCGCTGTACGGCGCGTTCGTCGTGGTCGGCGCGGTGTGCGCCGCCGCCGGCGCGGGCGTGCTCAGGCGGCCTGCTCCAGGGCGTCGCGGACGACGCGCTCGCACAGGGCGTGGGTGAGCAGGGCGTCCCGGGCGCTGAGGACGGTGCCGTCCCGGACGGCGTCGAGGAAGGCGAGCACGGCCTGTTCGATGCCGCGCTGGCGGGCCACCGGGACCCAGTCGCCGCGCCGGCGGACGCTGGGCTGGCCCTTGTGGTCGATGATCTCGGAGAGGTTGACGACCTGCCGCTTGGTGTCCTGGCCGGACACCTCCAGGACCTCCTCGGTGGAACCGTTCATGCGGTTCATGATCCCGAGGGCGGTGAAGCCGTCGCCGGAGAGCTGGAGCACCACGTGGTGCATGAGGCCGTCGCGGACCCGCGCGCGGACGTCGACGTGGTCGGCCTCGCCGGGGAGGAGGAAGCGGAGGGTGTCGACGACGTGGATGAAGTCGTCGAGGACGAAGGTGCGCGGGTCCTCGGGGAGGCCGATGCGGTTCTTCTGGAGCACGATCAGGTCGCGCGGGTGGTCGAGGCACTGGGCGTAGCCGGGGGCGAGCCGCCGGTTGAAGCCGACGGCGAGCGAGACGCCCCTCTTCTCGGCGAGTTCGACGATCCGCTCGGAGTCGGCGTACTCGTAGGCGAGCGGCTTGTCGACGTAGGTGGGCACGCCGGCGTCGAGGAGACGGCCGGCGATCTCCGCGTGCGCGGCGGTGGAGGCATGGACGAAGGCCGCGTCGAGCCCGGCGCCGAGCAGGGAGTCGAGGTCCCGGTGGCGGCGCGTCGCGGGCAGGTGGAAGGTGTCGGCGACCCGGTCCAGGGTGGCGGGGGTGCGGGTCTGGAGGTGGAGTTCGACCCCGGGGAGGGTGGCGAGGACGGGCAGGTACGCCTTCTGGGCGATGTCGCCGAGTCCGATGCAGCCGATCTTCACGGGGTCTCTCCCTCTGCGGTGGTCCGACGGCCCGTGGTCCGGGGGCCGTTCGCGCCGGTCAGCTTACGCGTGTCGGATCGGGGGCGACCGGCGGGCGCCAGTCGGCGATGCCGTCGAAACCGCGCAGGACGAAGCCGGGCCCGAAGCGCGAGACGGTCCGCACGAGCGTGTCGCGCAGGGCGACGGCGGGGCGCGCCGACAGCAGGGTGAGGGAGCCGGTGCGGGCCGCCTTGCGGACCAGGGCGGTGGTGCGGGGCAGCCGGTCGGCGGTGTACGCGGCGAGGGCCGGGCCCGGGTCGAACGCGGCGGGGACGCGGGCGTGGTGGGCCAGGACGACGGCGTCCTCGACGGCCTGGTTCCCGCCCTGCCCGAGGGTGGGCATCATCGCGTGCGCCGCGTCGCCGATCAGCGCCGTACGGCCCCGGTGGTGGGCGGGCAGCGGGTCGGTGAGGTGGTGGACGTCGTGCCGCAGCACCCGGTCGGGGTCGGCGGCGGCGAGGATCTCGGGGATCGGCCGGTGCCAGTCGCCGAAGAGCCGGAGGAGTTCGGCGCGCTCGTCGTCGGGGGCGTGGGCACCGGCGGGCGCGGCGGCCATGGCGTACGCGTAGATCCGCCCGTCCTTGAGGGGCTGGGTGCCCCAGATGCGGCCCGCGCCCCAGGTCTCGTGCGGGGCGAAGGGCCGCTCGGGGGCGGGGACGACGAGCCGCCAGGTGGTGCAGCCGGAGTAGCGGGGGCCCGGGTGGGCGGGGAAGAGCACCGCGCGGGCGGTGGAGCGGATCCCGTCGGCGGCGACGGCGAGTTCGGCCTCCAGCGTGCCGTCGGGGGTGGTGACGCGGGCGGGGGTCCGCGCGTCGCCGGGGTCGGTGAGCGTGGCGGGCGCGCCGGTGCGGACCGTGTCCGCGGGGAGCGCGGAGGTGAGGATCTCGACGAGGGTGGCGCGGTGGAGGAGGACCAGCGGGTCGCCGAAGCGCGCGGCGGCGGCGCGGGCGTCGGTGCGGGCGAGCCAGCGCCCGTCCGGGGAGCGCATCCCTCCGTCGCCCTGCCAGGCGGCGAGTTCCCGGACGCGGTCGCCGAGGCCGAGGGTGTCGAGGGCGCGCAGCGCGTTGGGGGCGAGGCCGATGCCGGCGCCGACGGGGGCGAGGTCGGCGGCGCGTTCGAGGACGGTGACGCTCCAGCCGCGCCGGTGGAGGGCGACGGCGGCGGTGAGGCCGCCGATGCCGGCTCCCAGGACGACGGCTCGGTGCTGTGACATGACTGCTCCCTCGGTCGGGGACGGCGTCGGCGACCACCGGCACCGGTGCCGTGACGCGGCGGACCTCGTCTCGGCACCCCGGCGGCGGTCGGCGGACGCCACGCGCGTACCGCGGACGCGGTCCTCGTGACACCGCCACCGCACTACAGCTGTAGTCCGGTGACCTCACGACCGTACTACAGGTGTAGTTCGGTGCGATAGGTAGGTTGTCCCCATGACCGCGCGCACCCCCGCCCAGGCCCCGGAACCCGCACCGACCCGCGCCGAGCGGATCGGCGACGCGGCCCTCGACCTGCTGGTGGAACGCGGGATGCGCGGGCTGACCCACCGCGCGGTGGACGAGCGCGCCGGACTCCCGCAGGGCTCGACCTCCAACCACGCGCGGACCCGCCAGGCCCTCCTGGAGACGGCGGTCCGGCGCCAGGCCGAGCGCGAGGCCCGCGTCCTCGCGCCGCACGAGCTGCCGCCTCCCGGCGCGGCTCCCGGCGTCCTCGCGGACGCGCTCGCGCTCGCGCTGCACCGCTATCTGACCGACCACCGGTCGCTCCTCGTCTCCCGCTACGAGCTGGCCCTGGAGGCGACCCGCCGCCCCGAGCTGCGCGGCTTCTTCGACCGGGCGGGCTCGGCCTTCCACGACCCGGTGACCGCGATGATGCGCGGCGCCGGTTCGCCCGCGCCCGAGCGGCACGCCCTCTCGGTCATCGCCTGGTGCGAGGGGCTGATGTTCTCCTGCGCCGCCGGCTCCTTCCACGCGGCCGTGCCCAGCCGGGCGGAACTGCGGACCGGATTCGACGAGTTGCTGCGCGGAATGCTCACCGGAGCGTCACGCTAAACCGCTGGCGCCCGTCCCCGGCCGTCCGCCACGATGCCCCATATGACCACCGACCACATCGAAGCACCCGAGCGCGTGTACCCGGCCACCACCACGGGCGAGCGCCAGGCCCTGGAGCAGTGGCTGGAGTTCCATCGCGTCACCCTCGCGATGAAGTGCGCGGGCCTCTCCGACGAGCAGCTCCGCACCCTCGCCGCCCCGCCCTCCGAGCTCAATCTGCTCGGCCTGGTCCGCCACATGGCCGAGGTCGAGCGCGGCTGGTTCCGCAAGGTCCTCGCGGGCGAGGAGACCACGTGGCTCTACGCCGACGACGAGGACCACGACCGGGACATCCACACCACCGAGGGCGACACCTACGCGGAGGCGTACGCCACCTGGCAGGCCGAGATCGCCCACGCCCGCGAGCTGGCCGCGGAGCACTCCCTCGACGACCTCGGCGCGGGCACCCACCACCGCACCGGCGACCTCATCAACCTGCGCTGGATCTACCTCCACATGATCGAGGAGTACGCCCGGCACAACGGCCACGCCGACCTCCTCCGCGAGCGCATCGACGGCAGCGCCGGCCTCTGACGCCCGCGCCCGTCCGCCCTCCCGGCTCGACGCCGTCCGGGCGCCCTCCCGGGCGGCCCCGAACCGGCCCGCCGGGTCAAGGAGGGTGACCGGGCGCTCACCCGTGCGGGGCATTCCCCGCCGGTAGGGGTTCGAAGGCGGGCACAGGACCAGCAGAGTGGCGCGGGTGCATGGAACCCGAACCCCCGCGCAGCTCCTGGTCGGAGCGGCCGTCGCCGCCGCCCTGACGGGGTGCGTGGCCGTCGACGGGCCGCCCCCGGCGCCCGCGACGTCCCCCGCGCCCGCCGCCGATCCCGTACGACCCGCCCACGACGTGGCACCGCAGATCGTCCTCCAGGGCCCGGCGCGGGAGGCGCTCGAAGCGGCCCTCCCGTCGCCCTCCGCCACCCCCGCCCCACCGCGCGCCGAGGCCCGCCGCGCCACCGGGCACGCCGCCCCGTCCCGTACCGCCGCGCCGCGAGCCTCCTCCCCCGCCACCGCGCGGCCCCCCGCCCCGCCCGCGGCCCGGGTGTCGCCCCCTCCCGCGCCGGACGTCCAGGAGCTGGAGCGGCTGGCGGAGCAGCTGCGGCAGGCGCCGCCGGTCACCGGGAAGGACGTGTGCGACCTGGGCGAGCGGTACGGCGGCTGGGACCCCGCGAGCGTGCAGGCCGAGCTGTGCCGGGGGGCGTACGCGCGCTGAGCGCGACGGTCAGCCTTCGCGCAGCCGCCGGTCCAGCCGCTCGATCGCGGCCCTGACCCCCATCCCGTACCGGTCGTCGTCGAGCGCGTCGGAGGCGGCCCGGGCCCGCTCCAGGTGGGCCCGGGCCGCGTCCGGGCGGCTCAGCTTGGCGTAGTCGGCGGCGAGGTCGAGGTGGAGCTTGGGGTAGAGGGCCCGCAGGGCGGCGGCCGAGTCGTGGCCGACGAGCCGCCCGTCCTCCAGGCCCTCGGCGGCGCTCAGGGCGCGCAGGTCCCAGGCCAGCTCGGTGTCCGGGTCGTCCTGGGTGTCCGCCAGGTAGTGGGCGAGGGTGCAGCGGTGCAGGGGGTCCCCGTCGGGGCCGAGCTGCTGCCACAGGACGCCGAGGCGGTTGCGCGCCTCCTCCCGGTCACCGCCGTGGAGCAGCATCCTGGCCTGCCCGATCCTGGTCAGGACCCCCTCGTCCGATGTCCGCTGCTGCTCGGTCACCGCGGCCTCCCGGCGCTCGCACTGCGTGGAGGTCCGACGCTAACCGGCCGCGGCCCCGATCACGCCGAGGCTCAGCCGAGGTCGGGGATGCGCCAGTCGATCGGCTCGTGGCCCTGGGCGGCGACGGCCGCGTCGATCTGGGTGAACGGCTGCGAGCCGAAGAACTTCTTCGCCGACAGCGGCGAGGGGTGCGCGCCCTTCACCACGATGTGCCGCTCCTCGTCGATCAGGGGCAGCTTCTTCTGCGCGTAGTTGCCCCACAGGACGAAGACGGCGGGGTCCGGCCGGGAGGCGACGGCGGTGATGACGGCGTCGGTGAACTTCTCCCAGCCCTTGCCCTTGTGCGAGTTCGCCTCGCCGGCGCGGACGGTCAGGACCGCGTTGAGCAGCAGGACGCCCTGCTCGGCCCACGGCATCAGATAGCCGTTGTCCGGAATCGGGTGGCCCAGCTCGGCCTGCATCTCCTTGTAGATGTTCCGCAGCGACGGCGGGGTCTTCACGCCGGGCCGGACGGAGAAGCAGAGGCCGTGGCCCTGCCCCTCGCCGTGGTACGGGTCCTGACCGAGGACCAGGACCTTCACCTTGTCGTACGGGGTGGCGGAGAGGGCCGCGAAGACCTCGTCCTTCGGCGGGTAGACCGGCCCGGCGGCCCGCTCCTGCTCGACGAACTCGGCGAGCTGCGCAAAGTACGGCTTGTCCAGCTCCTCGCCGAGGACGCCCCGCCAGGACTCGGGCAGCATGTTGATGTCGGTCACGGTCCACAACCTCCGGTGGTTCGGCAGTTCCGGATACGGAACCTACCGGGGCCCACTGACAACGGGCCCCGGCAGCCCTCCGTACCGCCGTCTACCAGCTGGCCCGGCGGTGCAGCTCCCACAGCTGCATGACGGTCTGCGGGTCGAGCGCGCGCTCGCCGCCGCCGATGTCGTCACGGGCCGCGATGTACAGCTTGCCCTGCCACAGCGGCAGCAGCCGGACGTCGTCGACCATGATCGACTGCGCTTCCTCGAACTCGTCCGTGACGGCCCCGCGGTCGCTCTCGCGGCGGGACTTGGGCAGCAGCTCGTCGGTGATGCGCGGGCTCAGGTAGGGGGTGCCGAGCACGTTCTTCTTGCCCAGGAAGGGGGCGATGAAGTTGTCCGGGTCCGGGAAGTCGGGGAACCAGCCACGGCCGAAGACGGGGTACTCGCCCTGCTGGTAGGCGGCCTGGTACTCGGTCCACGGCTTGCCCTGGACGGTGACCTTGAAGAGGCCGGACTCCTCCAGCTGGCGCTTCAGCTCGGTGAACTCGGCGGCCGTCGAGGAGCCGTACCGGTCGGTCGTGTACCAGAAGTTCAGCTCGACCTTGTCCTTGATGCCCGCCTTGCGCAGGATCTGCTTCGCCTTGGCCTTGTCGGGGTGGCCGTAGGTGTCGAAGAACTTGGTGGTGTGGGCGGCGATTCCCTTGGGCACCATCGAGTAGAGCGGCTCGGCGGTGCCGCGGTAGACCTTGCTGACCAGCTCGTCGCGGTCGACGAGCTGCGCGATGGCCCGGCGGACGGCCGGGTCGGCGACGGACTCGTCCTCCGTGTTGAAGACCAGGTAGCGGATGTCGGCGCCGGTGGACTCGACGAGCTGGAGGCCCTTGTTCTCGTCCTTGTCCTCCTCCAGGGAGGTCACCTCCTCCGCGGTCAGACCGCGGTAGGTGGCGTCGATCTCCTCGGCGCGCAGCGCCTTGACCATCGCCTCCGAGTCGTCGAAGTACTTGATGGTCACGCCGCCGTTCTTGCGGTCGGCGAAGCCCTTGTAGTTCGGGTTGCGGGTCAGCTCGGCCTGCTTGCGCTCCTCGTACCCGTCCAGGACGTACGGGCCGGAGCCGGCGATCTTGCCGTCCTTGCGGAGCTTGTCCGCGGGGTACTCGGCCGGGTCGACGATCGACATCGCGGGGGTGGCGAGGACGAAGGGGAAGGTCGCGTCGGCCTTGTTGAGCTTGAAGACGATCTGACGGTCGCCGACCGTCTCGATGGAGTCCAGCGAGCCCAGCATGCCGTTGGGGCCGCCCTCGGCGTCGATCGTGCGGATGCGCTCGATCGAGTGCTGCACGGCCTTGGCGTCGAGCTTGTGGCCGTTGGAGAACTTCAGCCCTTCGAGGAGCGTGCACTCGAAGACCCGGCTGGACGTGTCCGTGAATTTACATTCGGCCGCGTCGGGCTTCGGCGTGGTCGTTCCGGTCGGGAAGCTCACCAGGGTCTGGTAGACGTTCCTGAAAAGCTCCCAGGAATTGTCCCAGGAAGCCGCCGGATCGAGGGTGGAGGGGGAACTCGTCGTCCCGATGGTGATCCTCTGCTCCCCGGCGGATTCGGTATCCGAGAAAACACCGCATCCGGATACCAGGGATATGGACGCAAGGGCTGCAGCGGCCTGCAGACTCGTCCGGTTGAACACGTGCACGCTCCTCGTTCAGCCTGGGGTCGGCCGACGATACCGCAGTACCCCGCCAGGTCAATGGGCGAGCCCGACGGGGCACTTGAGACGATCGAGTGGCAACCGGGGCCAATCCGGACAGGAAATCCGGAGAGTGTCCGGTTATCGGTCACCCGACTCCGGCGTTCAGGAAAATGCCGCCGTCGACGACCAGCGTCTGCCCGGTGATCCAACCCGACTGGTCCGAGGTCAGGAAGGCCGCGGCGCCCCCGATGTCCTCCGGCACGCCGAGCCGGCCCATCGGGTAGGCGGCGGCCGCCTCCGCCTCGCGGCCCTCGTAGAGCGCCTGGGCGAATTTCGTCTTCACGACCGCCGGGGCGATGGCATTGACCCGGACGACCGGAGCGAATTCATGCGCCAGCTGCTGGGTCAGATTGATCATGGCGGCCTTGCTCACGCCGTACGCCCCGATGAAGGGAGAGGCGGAGATTCCGGCGACGGAGGCGATGTTCACGATCGTCCCGCCGTTTTCCTTCTGCCACGCGTGCCAGGTCCGCTGCGCGAATCCGAGCGCCGAGACCACATTCGTCTCGAAGACCTTTCGCGCCACGTCCAGGTCCAGGTCCGCGATGGGCCCGAAGACCGGATTCGTGCCGGCGTTGTTCACCAGGTGGTCGACGCGGCCGAAGGCGTCCATCGCGGCCTCGACGGCGGCGGCCTGGTGCGCCGTGTCGTGGGCCTTGCCCGCGACACCGACGGCCCGGTCGGCGCCCAGGCGCTCCACGGCCTCCTTGAGGGCGTCCTCGCCGCGTCCCGTGATGACGACCCGGTCGCCGCGGGCGACGAGCGCCTCCGCGATGCCGAAGCCGATGCCCCGGCTCGCGCCGGTGACGAGCGCGACCCTGCCGGAGAGCTCCGGCGGCTGCTGTGCGGTCATTCCGCTCTCCTTCTCTCGCTGCGCCGGGGTCAGTTGAGCGGGCCGCCGGCCACGTACATGACCTGGCCGGAGACGAAGCCGGCGTCGTCGCCCGCGAAGAAGGCGATCGCGTTGGCGACGTCCTCGGGGCGGCCGACGCGCTGGACCGGGATCATGGAGGCGGCGGCGGCCTGGAAGTCCTCGAAGCCCATGCCGACGCGCTCGGCGGTCTGGGCGGTCATCTCGGTGACGATGAAGCCGGGGGCCACCGCGTTGGCGGTGATGCCGAACTTGCCCAGCTCCTTGGCCAGCGTCTTGGTGAAGCCCTGGAGGCCCGCCTTGACGGCCGCGTAGTTGGCCTGGCCGCGGTTGCCGAGCGCCGAGGAGGAGGAGAGCGAGACGATCCGGCCGAAGCCCGCGTCCACCATGTGCTTCTGACAGGCCTTCGCCATCAGGAACGCGCCCTTGAGGTGCACGTTCATGACGAGGTCCCAGTCGGCCTCGGACATCTTGAAGAGCAGGTTGTCGCGGAGGACGCCGGCGTTGTTGACGAGGATCGTCGGCGCGCCCAGCTCCTCGGCGACGCGCGCGATCGCGGCCTCCACCTGGGCGCCGTCGGAGACGTCGCAGCCGACCGCGAGGGCGCGGCCGCCCGCGGCGGTGATCTTCTCGACGGTGTCCTTGCAGGCCGCCTCGTCGAGGTCGAGGACGGCGACGGCGCGGCCCTCGGCCGCCAGACGGATCGCGGTGGCGGCGCCGATGCCCCGTGCGGCACCGGTGACGACGGCTACGCGCTGCTCGGTGGTGGACATGCTTGCTTCTCCTCGCCCTCAGGGGTTCCCGGGCTCTCCCCCGGGACATGAGCGACCGCTTAGTATCGACCGCTGGACGAGACGCTAGAAGCCCTGGCACCCGGTGTCAACGGCCCACCGGGTGCACCCCGTCACTCCGTCGTCACACGACGCCCGGGAGGCGGTACGCCGCCGCCCCGGAGGCCGTACGCCACCGGTACGTCACGACACGGAAGGCTGTACGTCACCACCCGCAAGGCGGTGCGTCACCGCACGAGGAGGTCGAGGAGGCGTTCCACCTCGGCCTCGGGGTCCCCGGTGAGGCCCGTGTGCACCGGGCCCGGCTGGACCACGGTGGAGCGCGGCGCGATCAGCCACCGGAAGCGCCGCCCCGCGTCGTCCGACGCGGCCTGCCCGGCCGCGTCCCCGCCCAGGCAGACGCCCTCGACGGCACGCAGGGCCGCGCGGACGCCGGTGACGTCGGCCGCCGGGTCGAGCGCGGCCAGCTTGGCCTCGTCGAGGTGGGTGCGGGCGGCGACGAAGGACCGGGCGCGGCAGTAGACGACCACGCCCGCGTTGAAGCACTCGCCGCGCTCGACGCGCGGCACCACGCGCAGCAGCGCGTACTCGAAGACATCGCGGTCGGTCACGTGGTGCTGTCCTTGTCGCTGCTGTTCTCGGTGGCCTGCGGCCGGGGGGCGAGTCGCTCGGCGAGCCAGCCGGGCGGCTGCTGCGGGCGGCTCTCGGTACGCGGCCCGAGGGTGATCCGCTCGTGGATCGTGGCGGCGCGCGGCAGCAGCGCCTCGACGTACGCGGCGCGCACGGCGTCGGTGGAGTCGAAGCCGGGCTCGTCCACCAGCCACTCGTCGGGCACGTCGGCGGCCACCTCGTCGAGCAGCTCGCGGGTGACGAGCGGGGCGAGTTCGGCGGCGGCCGAGGCGATGTCCGGCCCGAAGGGGGCGAGGGCGTGGTCGGAGGCGTCGTACGGCTTGGCGGCCGAGGCGGCGGCGCCCGGCCAGTTGTGGTGCCAGATCATGGTGGCGCCGTGGTCGATGAGCCAGAGGTCGCCGTGCCAGACGAGCATGTTCGGGTTCCGCCAGGACCGGTCGACGTTGTTGATCACGGCGTCGAACCAGACGACCTTCCCGGCCTCCGCCGGGTCGACCTCGTACGCGAGCGGGTCGAAGCCCAGCGAGCCGGGCAGGAAGTCCATCCCCAGGTTGAGCCCGCCGCTCGCCTTGAGCAGCTCCTGCACCTCCTGGTCGGGCTCGGAGAGCCCGATGACCGGATCGAGCTGGATGGTGACCAGCTCCGGCACGCGCAGCCCGAGCCGTCGGGCGAGCTGCCCGCAGATCACCTCGGCCACCAGCGTCTTGCGGCCCTGTCCTGCGCCGGTGAATTTCATGACATACGTGCCGAGGTCGTCGGCCTCGACGATCCCGGGGAGCGATCCGCCCTCGCGCAAGGGCGTGACGTAGCGGGTCGCCGTCACTTCATTAAGCATCGGGCCAGGCTAACCGCCCGGGTCCGCCCGGGCCGGGGCGGGAACCGGCGGGTCCCCCGCGGAGTCCTGGGATCGTGGGGCGGAGCCGGGGGGCTCCGCGGAGATCAGGGGGAGTTCATGGATCTGTTCGACTTCGAGGCGGGCGGCCGCGACGGCGACGCGCCGGACATGGGCGGTCACGGCTGCGGCTGGGGCACGGTCCTCTTCCTCGGCGTCTGCGTCCTGCTCGCCGTCGCGGTCCAGTGGGCCTTCGGCGCGGTGGGCGACTTCTTCGGCTGGCTGCTCGGCCTGCTGAACTGACCGCCCGGCGCCCGGGAGTCCTCCGACCCCTCAGTCGAGGACCAGCCACTGGCGCCCGTCGAGGAGTTCCCGCGCCGCGTCCAGGTGCCCGGCGTGGCAGGCGGTCTCGGTGATGACGTGGAGCAGCAGCCCGCGCAGGTCGTGCAGGTGCGGCGGGCCGAAGAGCTCGTGCGGCCACCAGGCGAGGGGCGTGTCCGGCCCGGCCGCGGCGGCGAGCGCGTCGGCGCGGGCGGCCTCCTGCCGGTAGCGGGCGAGGATCTCGCCCGGGTCCGCCCCGGGCGCCACCCGCCAGGCGTCCTCCTCCTCGTCGAGGAGGTCGATGACGGTCCGGTCGCCGGCCAGGACGGCCTGGAACCAGAAGCGTTCGACGTCGAGCGCCAGGTGCCGCACCAGCCCGGCGCACGACCAGCCCGAGGGCAGCACCGGCCTGTGCAGGGCCTCGGCCGGAAGTCCCTCCAGCGCGCCGAGGACGTGCCGGCGCTGGGCTCCGAGGACGGCGAGCAGGGTGCGGACCTCGGGGTCCGCCGCGGTGGGGTGGTCGGTGAGGGCCTCGGTCATGTCCGGCAGGATCCCGGAGCCGTGCGCCCCCGGGCAAGACCGGCGCGCCTCAGGGCGTGCCGGGGGTCCCGGTCGGGGCGGCGGGCGCGGGGCAGGCGACGGTACCGGGTCTGACCGAGAGCTTGAGCCGGGGCGTGGTCAGCAGCCCGGGGATCTGGAAGTCCTGCGCGGTGCCGCTGATCCGGTCGAACTTGGCGTAGCGGGCCTGGATGCCGAAACGGTGCTGCGGGGCGCCCAGCGGGTTGGGCACGTAGGCGCCGGCGGCGTCCTTGACCGTACGGACGTCGGCGCCGTTGACGTTGAGGTCGACGATGCCGTCCATGTCGAGTTCGCCGGTGGCGTTCCTGAGGTCGAGGACGGTGTTCTGGGTGCGGATCTCCCAGGAGCCGGGGTTGTCGTCGCCGAGGGTGAGCAGCAGGGTGTACGTGGCTCCCGCGATCTGCTGGCGCTGGCTGAGGCAGAGGCCGTTGAGGACCCCGTCGGCGAAGCCCATCCGCAGCACCCGCACACTGCCGGCCGTGCCGTCGGGCCGTACGACCTCCTGGTCGACGACGGCGGCGCCGTACTGCGTCCCGTACAGGCTGCTGGTGGTGAAGTCGACGGGCCGGTCCTGGATGCGGAGGCCCACGGCGAGCGCCCCGGTGGCCATCGCCGAGCCGAGCCCACCGGCCGCGAGCAGGGCGGGCACGGCGACGAGCAGGCTGCGGCGCCAGTGGGTGCGGCCCTCGTACCGGAGGGGGTCGTGTCGGAGGGGGTGGTGTCGGAGCGGGCCTAGTCGGAGCGGGCCTAGTCGAAGCGGGCCTAGTCGAAGTGGGCCTAGTCGAAGTGGGCCTTGCCGGCGGGCGCCGTCCCGGAGGGGGCCGAGGCGGCGGGGACCGAGGCGGCGGGGACCGTGTCGGCGGGGCTCGGGGCGGGGGTCCAGGCGGGTCATGGCGTGGTCACCGTGATCGTTCCGGGGAGGTGGACTGGGTTGTCGGTCGAATTGAGGGCGGCGTGGTCGTCGACGGTCCGGATGGCGTAGATGTCGCCCGAGAAATCCTCCGCGCCGGCCGTCAGCGGGATGAGCGAGCCGAAGAAGTCGAGCAGTCCCTGGACCCCGCAGATCTTGAACAGGACCCGGACGCAGACGTTGGTGATGGTGCCCCACATCGTCGTGGTCTCGGGCTTGCCCGCGCTGTCGTAGCCGCCGAGGGAACCCTCGTTCGGCACGTCGATGACGACGGTGTGGCCGTCGGCCCGCTGCGTCACGTTCATGTGCGAGCGGATCTGCAGCTTGGTGAAGGTGTACTTGTTGGTGACCCGGGTGGTGCCGTCGGAGAGCCGGATCGTCACGTCCTTGTCGACGGTCAGGGAGACGGCGACCATGCTGTCGATGGTCACGCGGAGCGGATAGGGCGCGGGCAGGAACGGTACGCCGAGCGGGACCACGGCCGCGGCCGGACGTCCGGCGGCGCTGCTCGGCTGCCCGGAGACGAGGGCCGTGGCGACGGCGAGCAGCAGTGCGGCCACGACCGCGACCGCCTTCCTCCGCCCCCGTACCCGAGCCGTTCCTTGTGCACCTGCCCAATCCGCCGCCCGCGCCACGCCGTACCCGTGCGCCCTGTCGTCCGCCTCCCGTGCCTCCACGCGCGTCACGCCTCCACCGCCTCGGGTACGGCTCCGGTCCCGGCGGCGGCGCGGGGTCGTTTGGCGCCCCAGCCGACCAGCATCGAACCGCCGAGCACGCCGAGGACCATGCCGAGCAGGAAGCCGCCGAGGTTGGAGACGACGAGGGAGACCACGGCGAGGACGCAGCCGATCAGGCCGAAGGTGTAGCGCTGGCGTGGGGCGGCGATCGGGATGAGCCCGCAGAGGATCATCCCGCCGCCGACGAGGTACCCGGCGACGCCGCCGAAACCGGTGCTGACGATGAGCTGCACCGAGCTCAGGGAGAACTTGAGCACGGTCCAGCCGCCGGCCACCATCCACACCCCGCCCCAGAAGGGACGGGTGCGGCGGAAGGCCCGGAACCAGACGTACGCGCTCCGCAGCCGGGCGTACGCGCCCCTCGGCCCGCCGTCCTGCCTGCCGTTCTCCTCCGAGCCCCTCTCCTCTCGTCCGCTCTCCCGGCTCCGCCGGCCCCGGCTCAGCACGCCGTGGCCGTTCCTGCGACGACCCTCAGCTTCAGGTTCGGCAGCACCAGGGCCCCGGCCATCTCGGCGTCGTACGCGGTGGCGTTGAGGCCGTGCAGCTTGATGGAGCTGCCGCCCTCGCCGCCCGCCGAGCCGAGGCCGAAGCCGCCGGGGAGCGCACCGGTGAGCGGCTTGCCGGCGACGGTGACCTGGTCGGCGGACTGGCCGAGGACCGCGTTCTGGAGGGTGGTCGGGCCGTACGCCTGGAGCTCGGTGGCCTGGATGTAGAGGTTCGAGGCGTCGATGTCGGTGGTGAAGCTCGCGGGCGGCGTCGCGGTCACCGTCTGACCGCCGGTGAGCAGGAGCGAGTACGGCACGCCCGCGATCGACTGGTGGACGATCCCGCAGAGTCCGGCGAGGCCTGCGCTGGCGAAGCCGACCCGCGCCATCGCGGTGTTGGTGGTCGTGGTGCCGTCGGAGCGGCCCACGGCCGGGGTGTTGACGATGGCGCCGAAGCCGGAACCGGAGACGCCGTTGGAGGTGAGGGTGAACGGCTGCCCGGTGACGCTGAAGTTGGCCGCGAGGGCACCTTGTGCAAGTGCCGCGCCGAGCGCGCCGACGGCAAGACAGGAGGGAACGAGGGCGAGGGCGCCGCGACCCCAGCGGGTGCCGCGTCGGGTCCCGTCGGCGGCCTCGGCGAGCATCCGGGCGTTCCAGCCGGCCGCGGCGCGGGCGCCGTCGGCCCCGAGGCGGGCGAGCGAGCCGCCCGCCTTGCGGGGACCTGCGAGGAGGGGGTTCATGCGGAGCCGCTCCCAACGGATGCGGGGGACACGGGGGTCCCGTCGGTGGCGCGGCCGCGGCGCAGGAGGCCGCCGCGCCGCTTGGCGGGCTTCTCGGGCAGCCAGCCGAAGGCCATGGCGCCGCCCAGGACCGAGAGGGCCATGCCGACGAAGAGGCCGCCGAGGTTGGAGAGGGGGAAGGAGGCCACGCCGGCGATGACGGCGATCGTTCCGGCGGTGTGCCGCTGGCTGGGCAGGGCGAGGACGAGCAGGGCCATCGCCATGATGACGACGCCGCCCGCCATGCCGGCGATGCCGCCGACGCCGACCTGGAGGATCTTGCCCAGCGGGGCCATCGGCAGGAAGAAGATCACGAAGCCGCCGAGGGCGATCCACAGCGCGGCCCAGAACGGCCGGGTGCGCCGCCAGCGGCGGAAGGAACGGCGGCCACGGGCCAGGGCGGAGAGTGGCGGCGCGTCGATTCGGGTCGTTTCGATGCCGCGAGCATCAGCGCCGGTCGCCTCGACGCCGCGAGCATCGATACCGGTCGTCTCGATACCGGTCGTCTCGGGGTCGGGCACGGGCGGGTCGGTGGTCGTCACGGGGGCCTCGCAGCGGCGTCGGGGAGGGGGTGGGACGGACGGTCGGTCCCGGGGCGGCGCGCCCCGCGGTGGCGCGCCGTCCCGGTCCGGGTCGTGCGGTGGTGCGGTGGTGCCTGGTGCTCATGTGGTGCGGAGGGGGTGTCAGCAGCCCGAGTCGCCGTGCTTGATGGCGATCGCGAGGTCCGGCAGCGTGATGGCTCCGGCGATCGTGGCACCGTTCGCGTCGGCGTTCAGGTTGCTGATGTCGGTGCGGCCACCGGTGGCGTCGAGGCCGAACTGGCCCGCGGCACCGTCCTTGATGCCGGTGGCCTTGATGCCGTCGCCGTCGGCCGCGGCGCCGATGACGTTCGGGGTGGCGTCGCTGGCGTTCAGGGTGGCGGTCGCCGCCTTGAGCGCCTGCGCGTCGAGGATGAGCTTGTTGGCCTGGAGCCCGGCGCCGGCGACCAGCTGGTCGCTGGTGAGCGGGGTCTGGGCCGCGGGCGAGGAGATGTTGAGCGACCAGGTCCCGAGGCTGCCGACCACCGGGAGGTTGACCGACTGGGTGGCGTGGACGCAGATCCCGTCGAGGCCGGCCTTGGCGATGCCGACCTGCGCGGCGCCCTTGGCCCCGCCGGCGTCGATGGTGTGCATGACCGCGCCGATGCCCTGCGGGGCCGCCACCGTCTTGGAGCTGAGGGTGAACGGCACGCTGGTCAGGGACAGGTTCGCCGCGAGGGCGCCCTGGACCATCGCGGTGGCCATGGCCGCGACCGCCGCACCGGCGGGGACCGCGAGGAAGGCCGATCTGCGCCAGCGGGTGACGCCTCTGGGCTCGTTCTGCATGAGGGTTCTCCAACCGTCGGTCCGCGCGGGTGGCGCGGGGTGGGGATGAGGGACAGCCGTACGTCCGGGGCCGGAGGCCGAGGACGACGGACACTCAGCGGCTGCCTGTTCGAGAATTGGACACTATGAGAAGTTGTGTCAATAGTGCGGACAGGCTCTGTGGATTTGTCACGGCGCCGAGGGGTCACGGGCGCTGCTCTACGCTGGCGCGATGGCACGCTTCAGGGAGACGGTCCGGACACTGCTGCGCGAACGCCTGCTGGACGCCGCCTTCGAGCGCGTCGCGCGGCACGGATTCGACAAGCTGCGCATGGCGCACCTGGCCGGCGACGTGGGCGTCAGCCGGCAGACGCTGTACTCCGAGTTCTCCTCCAAGGAGGCGGTCGGCGAGGCGCTGTTCCGGCGCGAGCTGGAGCGCTGCCTGGTCGGCATCCAGCAGGGGCTGGACGCACATCCGGACGACCTCCGCGCCGCCGTGGAGGCGGCCGTCGGTTTCACGCTGACGCTGGCCGGCCGCAATCCCCTGATCAGGGCGATGCTGACGAGCACCGGCGAGGGCGGCCTCCTCCCCTATCTGACGACCCGGTCGGCCGCCGCCTTCGACCTGGCGACGACGATGGCCGGGACGTACGTGGCGGAGACCTGGCCCTCGATCGACCCGGTCGCCCGCGAACTCGCGGTGGACACGGCGGTCCGCCTGACGGCGAGTCACGTCGTCCAGGCCACCGCGTCGCCGGAGGAGTCGGCCCGCCGCATCGCCGACACTGCGGTACGCGTCGCCCTGAGCACCGGCCACGAACGGCTCCCGGCCGCCGCGGCCCGCGCCTGACCGGGCCCCGCCCCCGCGGGGCCGTGGACGGCGGGCCGCGCCTCCTACGGCGGCCGGGGCCCCGCGTACTCCTCCAGTACGGGCCGGTTGCCGAGTCCCGGCGCGGTGGAGACGGGGTAGGCCCGCAGCCCGACCCGCCCCTCGACCCGGTCGATCGCGCCCCAGCCGTACTGCCGGGAGTCGTCGGACAGGTCGGGGTTGTCGCCCAGGTAGAAGAAGCCGCCCTCAGGCACGGTCCGCAGTTCCGCGCTCCCCGAGCGGGTGCCCTCCGCCGAGCAGCACGCGCCCGCGCGCAGGGCCCGCCCGGTCCACTGGGACGCGACCACCTGCCGGACGGGTCCCGTGCCGCCCTCCTGGAGCAGGACCCGGAAGGGCTCCTCGGCGGTCGACACGATCGCCACCCGGTCGCCCGGCACTCCGATCACGCGTTTCACCATGAGGGAGTCCTGCCGGCCGCCGCGCAGCAGGACGACGTCGAAGCGGTGCACCCGCCCCTCCGAGCCCGGCGAGACGAGGATCCGGTCGCCCGGGCGCAGGGTCGGGTCCATGCTGGACCCGTCGACCCGGACGCCCAGGGCGGTGACGGCCACTCCCGCGAGCAGGACGAGCAGGACACCGGTCCCCAGGACGGCGCCGAGGACTCGGCCCGCCCTCATCGGCGGCCCCTTCGGCGGCTCCTGCGGCCGGGGTGCGGTACGGCCCCGGACCGGTCGAATTCGGTCATGGCGGGACGGTAGGCCGGGGGGCGGACGGCGACTGTGACCGTACCGCTCAGCCTTGTTGACCGCGCGTCAACAAGGGCGCCGCTCCGGGTACGCGCAGGGGTACGGGCCCGGCCCCGGCCTCGCCCGCCGCTCCGGGTGCGCGTGCGGCGTCCCGGTCGCGGACCTGGTAGGCGCGCGGGGTCTCGCCGGTCCAGCGGCGGAACGCGCGGTGGAAGGCGCTGGGTTCGGAGAAGCCGAGCCGCCGGGAGAGGCGCTCGATCGAGACCCGGCCCGCGGTCAGCTCCGCGATGGCGTGGTCCCGCCGCACCTGGTCGCGCAGCCGCTGGTACGTGGTGCCCTCGGCGGCCAGTTGCCGGCGGAGGGTCTGCGGGCTGACCGAGAGCCGCTCGGCCAGCTCCTCCGGCGTGGGCACGGGCCCGGCGGGCAGCGCCCGCCCGATGAGGTGGCGCACCCGGCCGGTGGCGGTGCTCCCCCACTCCGCACAGACGAGGACGTCGTCGGGGGCGCGACGGAGGAAGCCCTTGAGGGCGTCCGCGTCCCGCAGGACGGGCTCGTCGAGGTCGGCGCGGTCGAAGACGGCGGCGGTGCGCCCGGCGCCGAAGACGCAGGGCGCGCCGAACAGCAGGGCGTACTCGGCGGCGTGCGGGGGCTCGGGGTGGGCGAACTCGACCCGGCGCAGCCCGATCCGGCGGCGGACGAGCCAGCCGGCGAAGCGGTGGGCGACGAGGAGGGTGGCCTCGACCCCGAAGTGCAGGGGGTCGTCGTATCCCGAGACGTCGAACTCCAACCGGGCCTCGTCGGGGCCCTCGCGCTCCCCGGCGGGCGCGGCCGGTTCGACGAGCCGGAAGCTCGGGCCGCCGGGGAAGAGGGAGTAGAAGGTCCGGGCGCGGTGCAGGGCCTCGCGCAGGTCGCGGCTGCCGTGGACGACGAGATGGCCCATCATCGCGAAGGTTCCGACCTTGGTGGGCGCTCCACCGAAGCCGATCAGCTCGTCGTCGAGGGCCGCCCAGAGCATCCGGACGAGCCTCCCGAACCGCGCGGAGGGCACCCGCTCCGGGCCGCTCGCCCCGGAAGGGGTGAGTCCTGCGGCGCCGGTGGATGGTGTGACGCCAGTGGGTGACATGACGCCGGTGAGGAGTTCGGACGGCAGTCCGGCGCGTGCGAGCAGCGGTCCCACGGCGACCCCACGGCGCTGGGCGCCCAGCACCACGGCCCGTACGTGATGGGCGCTGACCGACCCCGTCCGCATCCCCGCCACCCCCGCGCGCTTGACACTTCACCTGCCGGATGTCCAGGTTCGGACACTCTAATGCGAACTGTAAGGCGGTTGGAGGGAGTCTGTGCCGAACAGGGCGTACGTCACAGGAACTCCGTCTACCGTCGCTCCCGGAACACGCCAGAGGCGCATCGAGAGGGGCAGGCATGAGCGGAGTGGCACGGCGGACCGTGGTGGCGGCCGGCGGGGCGGGGCTCGCGGCGGCGGCACTGGCCGCCTGCGGCGGCTCGAACGCGGAGGGGGACACCGGCACCGGAGGAGCGGACGGCGTGCCGGAGGGACCGCTGGCGAAGACCGGGGACATCCCGGTGGGCGGCGGCAAGGTGCTGGCCAGCAAGGGAGTCGTCATCACCCAGCCCAAGGCCGGGGAGTACAAGGCGTTCTCCTCGAAGTGCACCCACGCGGGGTGTGCGGTGAGCGAGGTGAAGGACGGCACGATCGTCTGCCCGTGCCATCAGAGCCGGTTCGACATCTCGGACGGCAGCGTGAAGTCCGGCCCGGCGACGTCGCCGCTGCCGCCGGAGCCGATCGAGGTGAAGGGCGAGGAGATCTCCTTCGGCTGACCGGCCACCCGAGCACGGCCACCTGGGCACCCAGACACCTGGCCCCCTGGGCGGCCCTCGCACCCGGCCCCGCCCCGTCGGACGGGGGCAGGCCGGCTCAGCCGGCCTGCCCCCGTCCGACGGCGGGACGCCTCGGCGCCTTCCAGGCCGCGAGGAGGTCGTCGGTGGTCGCGATGGTGGCGACGAGGGCGAGGGTGTTGCGGATCATCGCGGGGGTGTAGTCGGCCGGCACCCCCGCGATGGCGTCCTGGGGCACCACCACGCTGTAGCCGAGGTTCACCGCGTCGAAGACCGCATTGGGCACGGCCACATTGGCGGAGACGCCGGTGACGATCAGCGTCCGGCAGCCGAGGTTGCGCAGCAGCGCGTCGACGTCCGTGCCGGCCAGCGGGGACAGGCCGTGCAGCCGCCGCACCACGAGGTCCTCGTCGGCCACCTGGATGGGCTCCGCGACGCGCACCGCCGTGGAGCCGCTGTGCTGTTGCACAGGAAGGCGTGCCGCGGCCCGGAAGAGGCGCGCGTTGCTGTTGGAGCCGCGACCGTCGGGACGCCGCTCGGCGACGGCGTGCACGACCTGCACGCCGGCCTCGTGGGCGGCGTCGACCAACCGGGCCACATTGGCCAGCGCACCCGACTTCCGGGCGACGGCCGCGAGTTCCGGCAGGGCGCTGTCCGCGCCGACGACCCCCTGTTGGCACTCGACGGTCAGGAGCACCGCACTGTCCGGCCTCAGCCGCTCGTCGAGTTCTTCCTTGCGACCCATCGCTCCCCCTCGCATCCACCCGACGCCACGGTCACCCGCCTCCACCTCTTGCACCGGCGCGGGCGCGCCCCCATGATTTCTGACGTCTCATCAGAAATCCAGAAGGGTGCGGACGATGACCGTCGCACAGCGCCATGGCCGCCGGATCATGATGACCCCGGAGGAGCTCGACTCCTTCCTCGCCGAGCAGCGCACCTGCCGGGTCGCGACCGTCTCCGCCGACGGCCGCCCCCACCTGAGCGCGCTCTGGTACGCGTGGGACGGCACCTCGCTCTGGCTCTACTCGCTGACCCGCAGCCGCCGCTGGGCCGAACTGCGGGCGGACCCCAGGGTCTCGGTCCTGGTGGACGACGGCGAGGACTACGGCGAGCTGCGCGGGGCGGAGCTCTCGGGGACGGCCGTCTTCGTCGGCGAGGCGCCGCGCACGGGCGAGCCCTGCCCCGAGCTCGACGCGGTCGAGCGCCTCTTCGCCGCGAAGAACTTCGGCCTGGACCTCATGCCGCACGACGGCCGGCACGCCTGGCTCCGGCTGACCCCGGACGCGATCGCCTCCTGGGACTTCCGCAAGCTCGCCTCGCTGTAGCCCGTACGCACCCGACGCCGCACAGCCCGTACGCGACCTGGCGCCGCACAGCTCGTACGCATCGCGGCGTCGCACAGCCCGTACGCGCTCCTGCGCCGCTCACCCCGTACGCGCCCCCGCCCCGCCCGACCGGTCCGCGCCGCCCCGGTCCGTCCCGCTCAGCGCGTGTGCGGCCGTCCCGCCTCCCGCAGGGCCTCGACGACGGCGCGCAGCGAGGGGCGGCGGCCGGCGTCGGTGCGCCAGGTGGCGTGGATGTGCCGGCGCATCTGCTGGCGCACGGGCACGCAGACGACCCCTTCCGGGTGCGGCCGGCCGAGCCGGGGCGTGACGCACACGCCGAGTCCGGCGGCGACGAGCGCGAGCTGGGTGTGGTGCTCGCCCGCGAAATGGGCGATGCGCGGCTCGATGCCCTGGGAGCGGAGGGTGAACATCAGCCAGTCGTGGCAGAACTCGCCCTCCGGCCAGGACACCCAGTCCTCGTCGGCGAAGTCCTCCAGGTCCACCGACTCCCGCCCGGCGAGCCGGTGCCCCGCGGGCAGGGCGACGTCGGCGGAGTCGTCGAGCAGGTGGGCCCGCTCCAGCTCGCCGGGGACCGGGGACCGGCGGTTGCTCCAGTCCAGGACGATGGCGAGGTCGGCGTCGCCGCGCAGCACCGCCCGCACCCCCTGCTCGGGCTCGTACTCGGCGGTGCGGACGCGCAGCTCGGGGTGGCGGGCGCGCAGGGCGGCGAGGGCTGCGGGAAAGAGGCCCCGCGCGGCGGTCGGGAAGCCGACGAGCCGGACCTCGCCGACGACCTCGCCGCGCTGGGCCTCGATGTCGGCCTGGGCGAGCTGGACGTGGGAGAGGATCCGGGCGGCGTGCTCGGCGAGGAGGAGGCCGGCGTCGGTGAGCCGCACCCCGCGCCCGTTCTTGGCGAGGAGCTGCTGACCCACCTCCCGCTCCAGCTTGGACAGCTGCTGGGAGACGGCGGAGGTCGTCACGTGCAGTCCGTCCGCGGCGCCGCTGACGGAGCCGTGGCGGGCGACGGCGTCGAGGGTGCGCAGGCGCTCCAGGTTCAACATGTAAGCAATGCTAAGGGATTGGGTCGACATAATCTCGCTTGTTCTACGAGGTTGGGCCGTTCACTCTGAGTACATGAGCCACGCGACCGCCTCCGCCCCCACCCCGTCACCCCTCTCCCCGTCCTTCCGCGCCCGTCTCCTCGACTGGCGGGTCCGCTTCGGCGTGCTGGCCCTGATCTGGGGCTTCAGCTTCCTCTTCATCAAGGTCGGCACGGACGGTTTCGCGCCCTTCCAGGTGACCTTCGGACGGCTGCTGTTCGGCACGGCGGTGCTCGCCGCGGCGCTGCTGGTGAAGCGGGACCGGCTGCCGCGGGGGGCGCGCACCTGGGGCCACCTGGCGGTGGCGGCGTTCCTGCTCAACGCGCTGCCGTTCTCGCTCTTCGCGTACGCGGAGCTGACGATCCCGTCGACGCTGGCGGGAATCTGCAACGCGACGACACCCCTGTGGGGCATGGTCCTCTCGCTCGTGGCGCTCTCGGAGGACCGTCCGACCCGGGTGCGCGCGGCGGGCCTCGGCATCGGCTTCATCGGCGTGCTGACCGTCCTCGGCGCGTGGCAGGGCTTCTCGGGCCTCGACGTGACGGGCACCGCGCTGGCCCTGCTGGCCTCGTTCAGCTACGCCGTCGGCTGGATCTACGTCCGCCGCACCCTGAGCGGCACCGGCGCCTCGCACCTCTCCCTGGCGACCGGCCAGGTCGGCATGGCCACCCTGCAGCTCGCCCTCGTCACCCCGTTCTTCACCACGCTGCCGGAGTCGGTCGAGATCCTTCCGCTGCTGGCGGTGATCGCGCTCGGCGCGCTCGGCACCGGCTACGCGATGCTGCTCCAGTACGGCGTGGTCGCGGAGGTCGGCCCGACGACGGCGTCGATGGTCACGTACTTCATCCCGGTGATCGCGACGGCGGCGGGCGTGGCCTTCCTCGGCGAACACCTCGCCTGGAACACCCCGGTGGGCGCCGCGATCGTCCTCCTCGGCGCCGCCCTCACCCAGACGCGCGCCTCCTCCCGCACCCCGGCGCCCTCCCGCGCGACCGCGTCCGTCGCGGACCCCTCCCGGAAGACCCCGACCCGGGCCTGACCCGGCGCGCGGGGCCTCAGGCGGGCCGCAGCACCCCGTCGGGCCCCGCCGCCGCCGACGCGGCGAACTCCTCGAACCCGAGGTTGCCGAGCTCCAGGTTCGCGTGGACCCCGTGGACGGCGGCCGGGACGAGCCGGAACTCCCGGGGCGCCGGCGCGTCGACGAGCTCCTGGTAGTACTCCGGGTCGAGCCCGCTCTCGTCCTCCCACAGCGTGTCGACCGCGAGCAGGGCCCGTACCGGCGACTCCCGCGTGTGCCGGTCGGCGAGGAAGACGGCGGCCGGCCCCTCGTCGTCGTCCACGGCGGCCAGCACCTCCTCCACGCTCGCCCCCGACCAGCACGGAGCGTCGAGCACCCGGACGCCGGTCTCGACGTCCCCGTCCGGGCCGTCGAGCTCCGCGAGCACCTCCCGCCAGGCCGCCTCGTCGCCGAAGTCGGTCCGCACGACGAACGCCGCCCAGGTGTCCCAGCCCTCGATCGCCCGTCGCGCGTCGTCCCGCCGCTCCTGATCCGTCATGCCGCCGACTCTCGCACACGGGTCCGACAGTCACCCCGCCTCCCGGCGGAGGGGCGTCCGTCAGCCGTAACTCCGGGCGGGGGCCGGGCCCGTGGCCAGGGCCACCGCGTCGGCCAGGGGTTCGACGTCCTCGCGGGTGAGCGGCGAGACCGTGAGGCGGACCCCGGGACCGGCGGCGATCCGGAAGCGGGCACCGGGGGCGACCGCCCACCCCGCGGCGAGCAGCCGCGCGACGGCGCCCGTCTCGTCGGCGACGGGCACCCAGACGTTCATGCCGCTGCGCCCGTGCGCCTCGACGCCCCGCCGGGCGAGCGCCCGGACGAGGGCGTCGCGCCGTTCGCCGTACGCGTCGGCGACGGTCTCGGGGTCGACCGCGCCGGTGGCCCAGAGGTGGGCGACGGCCTGCTGGAGGAGACGGCTGACCCAGCCGGGGCCGAGGCGCTGCCTGCCGAGGACCCGGTCGACGGTCTCGGGGTCGCCGGTGAAGGCGGCGATGCGCAGGTCCGGCCCGTACGCCTTGGCGACCGAGCGGACGAGTGCCCAGCGGTCGGTGACGCCGGCGAGCGGACGCAGGCGCCGGGCGACGATGCCGTGGCCGTGGTCGTCCTCGATGAGCAGCACGCCGGGGTGGTCGGCGAGGACGCGGCGCAGCTGGGCCGCGCGGGCGGGGCCCACGCAGGCGCCGGTGGGGTTCTGGGCGCGGTCGGTGACGATCACCGCGCGGACGCCCTCGTGCCTGATCGCCCGCTCGACCTCGGCCGCGACCGGCCCGTCGTCGTCGACGGCGACGGGCACGGGACGCAGCCCCAGCGCGGGGACGAGATCGAGGAGGCTGCCCCAGCCGGGGTCCTCGACGGCGACCGCGTCGCCGGGCCGCAGGTGTGCGGCGAGGACCCGTTCGATGGCGTCGAGGGAGCCGGAGGCGACGCCGACCGGCCCGTCGGGGACGCCGTCGGCGTCGAACGCGGCGCGGGCGAGCCGCGCGAAGTCCGGGTCGACGGGCGCCTCCCCGTACAGCCCGGGCCGCACGGCGTACCGCCGCGCCGCCTCGGCGAGGGCCCCGTCGAGCGGCGGGAGCAGGGCCGGGTCGGGATTGCCGCCGCTGATGTCCCGGACGCCCGGTGGCGCCTCGACGCGCAGCGAGCCGCGCGCGGTGGTGGCGGGCCGCGGCCGCACCCGGCTGCCGCGCCGTCCGTCGGTCTCGATGACCCCGCGCTCCCGCAGGGTCCGGTACGCGGCGGCGACGGTGTTCGGGTTCACGCCCAGCTCGGCCGCCAGCTCCCGCATGGGCGGCAGGTTCTGCCCGGGCTCCAGCGCCCCCGACCCCACCCCCCGCTCCACGCTGGCGGCGATCTCCGATGCGCGACGGCCTTCGATCCGATACTCTCCTAGCACAAAGCAGATTATGCACTAGTGCAATACGAGGGGCAAGGGGACCCGCCATGAGCACCACGACCACCGCGACAGCCGCGACGGGCGCGACCACCGGGGGCGGCCCGAGCTACCCGCCC
Organism: Streptomyces hydrogenans; assembly: GCF_014656075.1. Lineage (GTDB taxonomy): Bacteria > Actinomycetota > Actinomycetes > Streptomycetales > Streptomycetaceae > Streptomyces > Streptomyces hydrogenans. The sequence continues at coordinate 25,851 of NZ_BNBS01000040.1, read as the reverse complement.
ACCGACCGGACCGTGCCCACGCGGTCCCGGCAGCGCGCCTCGTACGACAAGGACGTCGTCCACGCGATCCTCGACGAGGGGTACGTCTGCCACCTCGGCTTCATACGCGACGGCGCGCCCGTCGTCCTCCCGACCCTCTACGGCCGGATCGGCGAGCGGCTGTACGTCCACGGCTCCACCGGCTCCCGCCCGCTGCGCATGGCCGGCTCGAAGGAACCCGCCGAAGCCCCCGGCCTGCCGGTCTGCCTCACCGTCACCCACGTCGACGGCCTGGTCCTGGCCCGCTCCGCCTTCCACCACTCGCTCAACTACCGCTCCGTCGTGGTCCACGGCACCGCACACCAGGTCACCGACCCGGACGAACTGCGCTCCGCGCTCGACGCGCTCGTCGACCAGGTCGTGCCGGGCCGCGCCGCCGACTCGCGTCCGGCGAACGCCAAGGAGCTGGCCGCCACCGCGGTGATCCGGCTCGACCTGGAGGAGGTCTCGGCCAAGGTCCGCACCGGCGGCCCCAACGACGACGCCGAGGACCTGCCCCTGCCGCACTGGGCCGGCGTGGTCCCGGTCGCCCCGCGCACCGGCACCCCGGTCGCCTCGGCGGACCTGGACCCGGCGATCGCCCTGCCCTCCTACCTGACCGCGCGCTGAGGAACACGGCATGCTCATCCACCCCTGGGACGCCACCACCGACGAGACCGAGTGGCGGGAGTGGCTCGGCCGCCACGACTTCGGCCAGCTCGCCGTCAACGGCCTGCCCGGCGAACCGCCCTGGGTGCAGCCGGCGCACTTCCGGTACGAGGCGGAGCCGGGCCCGTACGGCAGGGTGCTCACCCACCTCGCCCGGCCCAACCCGCTGTGGCGGGCCCTCGAGGCAGATGCACAGGTGCTGCTGAGCGTCGTCGACGACTACGTGTACGTCCCCGGCCACTGGACGGCCCCCGAGGGCGAGCCCACCGAGCACGGGACCCCGACCTCGTACTACGCGGCTGTGCAACTGCGCTGCGTGGCGCGCGTGGTGGACGACCCGGCGGAGAAGGCCGAGCTGCTGAACCGCCAGGTCGCCCACTTCCAGCCGGACGGGGGGACCGCGCGGGTCGCCCCCGGCGAAGCCCCGTTCGGCCGCCTGCTGCCCGGCATCCGGGGACTGGTCCTGGACGTGACGGAGGTGCGCGCGAAGTTCAAGTACGCGGGCAACAAGCCGGCCGGCGTGCAGCGCCGGGTCCGGGCCCGGCTGGCCGAGCGGGCCGGCCCGGGCGTCCTCGCCGGCCTCGTCCACCGGCTCCGCCGCCTGCCCGAGGACGGCTGACGCCACCGCACCCCGACCACGTAGCGCACCCCGACCACGCACCACGCCCGAACACGCGGCCGCTCGACTCCCCCGGCCGCCCGGCCGCGTGACTCCCCGGCCGCCCGGCCGCCCGGCTACACCGCCGCGGGCTCGACCGCCCTGCGCCGTTCCGCCGCCGTCCGCGCCTCCGCGAGGGCGAGCCCGGTGACGGCCGCGAGCAGCAGCACCGTGCCCAGCACGGTCGTCGCCGTGAGCTCCTCGTCGAGGAGGGTGACGGCGAGCAGTGCGGCGCTGACCGGCTCCAGGAGCATGATCACGGAGACGGTGGCGGCCCGGACGACCGCGGCCCCGGCGAAGTACAGCGCGTAGGCGAGGGCCGTGGGGATGGCCGCCACGTACAGGAGCAGGAGCAGCAGCCGGACGACGTCCTCGGTGTGCGGCAGCAGTCCCTCGACGGCCGCGAGGGGCAGCACGACGAGCGCCGAGACGCCGAAGGTCCACGCGGTGCTCGCGAGGGAACCGGCGGCGCCGGCGCCGCTGCGGCCGAGCCAGCGGGTGAGCAGGGTGAGGGCGGCGAAGCCGGCGGCGGAGAGCACGGCGTAACCGACGCCGGCGAGCCGGACCTCGGCTCCCCCGCCGCCCAGGACCAGGACGGCGAGCCCGGCGAGCGCGCCGACGACGGCCGCGAGGCCGCCGAGGCCGAGGCGTTCGCCCATGGTGACCCGGGCGCCGACCGCGATGAGGACGGGTCCCGCGCCGAGCGTGACGACGGTGCCCACGGCGAGTCCGGTGGACTCTACGGCGGCGAAGTAGGCGGTCTGGAAGACCGCGAGACCGAGCCCGGTGCCACCGATCCGGATCAGCCGGGTCCGGCGGCTCTCGACGACGGACGCGGCAGCGGGCGCGCCGGAGGAGGTGGAGGCCGGCCGGGCCCGCCCGGGGCGCAGCAGCCGCAGCGCCGGGACGGCCAGGAGGAGCAGCAGGCCGCCGGCGCAGCGCCAGAACGAGAGGGCCAGGGGGCCCATGTCGCTGTTCCGGAACACGAGGGATCCGGCGGCGCCGGCGGTGCCCCAGGCGACACCGGCGACGACGAGGTAGAGCAGGCTCCGCCCGACGGGCAGGACGGGGTGCGCGGCAGAGAGGGACTGCGGGTTCGACACGTGGTTTCTCCGTGAAGACGGTCGTCCGTGCGGACGGACCGGGATGAAGGATGGTCGCCGGCTCCGCGCGCGGGCAGCGAGGGACCGCTCGGGGGCGTGATCGCCCGCCCGAGTCCGGTCGGTCGTCTTCGGGAGAAGAGGCCGCGCGCGCTAGGCGGCGGGCGGCGGAAGTACGGTCGCGTGCATGCCCGGCACCCTACGGGCTGGTCCGGCCGCCCGACAACTCCCCCTCGGCGCCCGCCGCGGCCCCCCGTTCCGCGGCCTGGACGCCCGCCACGGGCCCGCGTTCGCCGCGTTCGCCGCCCTCACCGTGCTCGCCATCGGAGCCGGCGACCGGCCCCTCGGACGGCGCCTTCGGCGCGGTGGACTGGGCGATGAAGGCACCGACGAGGACGAGCGCGCCGCCGAGGAGCTGCGGGGTCTCCAGGTGCTCGCCGAGCAGCACCCAGGCCAGGACGGTCGCGATGACCGCCTCCAGGCAGGCGACGACACCGGCGACCTGCGGCGAGAGCCGGCGCACCGAGACGACACCGGTGACGTACGCGAGGACGGTGGCGATCAGGATGATCCAGCCGAGCAGCAGCCAGGCCGGCACGGAGGTTCCGCCGAGGTCGGCGCGCCCGGCCAGCACGGACGTGTCCATGCCCCAGGGGCGGGCGACGACGGTGAGCACCAGGGCGCCGATGAGCAGCCCGTACGCGATCACGCCGAGCGGGTCGGCCGGTTCGGCCTCGTCGGCACCCTGGTCGGAGAGGACGAAGTAGCCGACCTGGCAGCAGGCCGCGGCGAGCGCGAGGAGCAGTCCGAGGAGGTCGAAGCTCAGCCCGGACCAGATCTGGACGACGCAGGCGAGACCGCCGACGGCGAGGACCACGCCGAGGGCGGCGGCGCGGGTGACGGGCCTGCGCTGGACGAAGCGGACCCAGCCGAGGACCAGCGCCGGGGCGAGGTACTCGATGAGGAGGGCGACGCCGACGGGGATCCGGGAGAGGGAGGCGAAGTAGAACGCCTGGACGCCGGCGACGGCGAGCAGACCGAAGCCGACGAGGAGGCCGGGCTTGCGGCGCAGCAGGTCCCGGTGGCGCCAGGCCACGGGCAGCATGACGAGGGCGGCACCGGCGACCCGGAGCCAGACCACATGGAGCGGATCGAGTCCCGCCTCGATCAGCGGCTTGGCCGCCACTCCCGAACCACCGAATGCGAAGGCCGAGGCCAGGGCGAGTCCCAGGCCGGCGCTTCTCCCCTGAGACGCGTGCATCGGGCCATCATGACAGGACCCGGTCAGGCGTGTAACCCCCGTCGCACCTGTTGAGACGGGGACCCCCGACGACCCTCCCCGGCCCGGAGTTCAAACCTCCGTTTCCCCCGCCAGAGCCCCGGCCCCGCGCGGGGCGATGACGGAGGCGAGGGCCACCGCGCGGGCGCCGAGCACGGGCGGGTCGACCCCCGCGTGCCGCAGCACCTCGCCGGCCCGGCTGTCGGGGTCGGCGGCGAGACCGGCGAGGAGGTCGAGCCCGTGGGGCTGTTCCTCGCCTCGCGCGGCGGCGCGCCGCAGGGCCTCCTCCAGGGCGGCCGCGGCCGCCGGCGACCAACGGGAGGTACGGCGGCGCGCCCCCTCCCCGGCCCGCACGGCGGGCAGCGGGCGCGGGACCTCGGCGCCCTCGGCGGACCGCTGCCAGCGGAGCCCGTATCCGATCGACCGCTGGACGAGGTAGCCGAGGACCCGAGCGACCCGCTCCTCGCCGTCGAAGGCGGCGCGGGCCTCCGGGTCGGACTCGACGAGGGCGTGCAGGAGGTGGGCGGTGTCGACCTGACGGTCGCCGTCCCTCAGGGCCCGCCGGCGGGCGGCGGCGACCACGGTGGCGAGGAGCGGCGCGGGCCCGGCGGCGGCCGGGGGCACGGTGGGGCGCGACGGGACGGGAGGGTGCACCCTCCCACCTCACCAGCCGCGCCCGCGCGGGTCATCACACGGGAGAACCATGTCCGCGTCCCACCGGAGTCGTGCACGCCCGCGCGGCCCCTCCTCCTGCGGGAGGAGATCCGGTCGATTTCCCCTACGGGGCGCGCGCCGCCTTGCCTCACGCCCGCACCGCAACCATGAGCCGTCGCCGAGCGTCCTTCTTGTGTGTTCTGGATGGTCGGTCTGCCCGCGCGCGACGGCCGGCAGTACGTGTACCGGGTGTACGCCCCCCGGGACGCGCTGCCGGGCGATCTGTTCTGGGCCGCGTTCCACCACCACGAGGAGGACGGCGGTCCGCGCGTCTCGGACCGCTTCGACGCGGCCGAGATCTGGTGGATCGGCGGTACGGGTCCGGCCGCCGCAGAACTGACGGTTCATCAGTATTGAATGTTCGCGCCCCTCCGGCTACGTTCCGCGACACCAGAACCCAGCGGGCACGCGTGAAGGGGTGGTCGTCATGGCCGAAGTCACCGCGGAGGCACGGATCGAGGCACCGGCCGGGAAGGTGTGGGAACGCCTCACCGACTTCGGCTCGTACGGTGAGTGGAACGCCACCCACACCAACTTCCCGAACGGCGGCCCGGAGACCCTGGCGGCCGGCTCCACCTTCACCGAGAACATGAAGCTCATGGGCTTCCCGGCCGAGGTGCTGTGGACCGTCGAGGAGCTGGAGGACGGCCGGGTCCTCGCCATCCGGGGCAAGGGTCCGATGGGCGTGATCGTCGGCACCCGCTACTCGCTCGCGGACGAGGGCGACGCCACGACCGTCCGCATCGACGGCGAGTTCACCGGCGCGGCGGTCTCCCTGATGGCCGGCAAGCTGAAGGACTCGGCGTCCGCGGCCCTGAACGAGTCACTGCGCAAGCTCTCGGGCCTGGTCGTCTGAGCACCCGGACACACAGCCACAGGCACAGGCACAGGCACAGGCACAGGCACAGGCACAGGCACAGGCAACGGGCAACGGGCAACGGGCAACGGGCAACGGGCAACGGGCACACGAAAGGCCCCCGCGCGGCACACGCCGCACGGGGGCCTTCCTCGAACGGATCCCGCCTCAGTGCTCGTCGGCGAGGATCAGGTACAGCTTCTTCCGGGCCTCGTTGATGACCTCGACGGCCTTCTGCCGCTGCTCGGTGCTGCCGGTCTTCCAGACCTGGCCGAACGCCTCCATCAGACCGAAGCCGGCCTGCCGGATCTCGTTGACGGCCTCCCAGTCGACCCCGCGGCCGGCCTCCTCCCAGGGGGCGTCCGGCGCGGCCTCGGCCTCCTCGCGCCCGGCGTCGGTGAGCGAGAAGAGCTTCTTGCCGCCCTCGCTCGCGCTGACGATCAGCCCCTCGTCCTCCAGCATCTGGAGGGTCGGATAGACCGATCCGGGGCTGGGCTTCCAGGCCCCGCCACTGCGCTCGCCGATCTCCTGGATCATCTCGTAGCCGTGCATCGGCCGGTCCTTGAGCAGCGCCAGGATCGAGGCGCGCACGTCACCGCGCCGCGCCCGCCCCCGTCCGCCGCCCCGGCCGCGCCCGAAGGGGCCGCCGCCGAAACCGGGCCCGCCTCCGAAGCCGGGGCCGAAGGGCCCGAAGGCGGCACGCCGTCCCTCGAAGTCACCCCGCGGTCCGGGCCCGCAGTTCCCGCGCCCGGCACCGTGGCCGTGACCGAATTCGTGTCCGTGGTCGTGTCCATGTGAACGCATCGCAACGCTCCTTCCGTGAGAGTCATCGTTGAACTGTCGCGATGCCTCAACGATATATCGGAACTGTTCGGCGAGCAAGCAACCGAACAACCCACCACCCGAAACCGGCCCATCGAGGCCAGACACCCCGGATTGGCCTTGGCCCGCTCCTCCGGCCCCCCGGTACCGTCCGCACCATGCGCATCCGAATCGTCGACGCCTTCACCGACCGGCCCTTCTCCGGCAACCCCGCCGGAGTCGTCCTCCTCGACACCTCCGACTCCCCCGGTTCGTCCGGCTCCCCCGCCGCCTTCCCGGACGACTCCTGGCTCCAGAAGGTGGCCGCCGAGGTCAACCTCTCCGAGACCGCCTTCGCGCACCCGCTGCCCGCGGGCGGCGAGGCCGACTGGGCGCTGCGCTGGTTCACCCCGACCACCGAGGTCGACATGTGCGGGCACGCCACCCTCGCCACCGCCCACGTCCTGCACACCACCGGCGTGGCGTCCGGCCCGGTCCGCTTCGCGACCCGCTCGGGCGTCCTCGGCGCCGTCACCGGGGCGGACGGCGACATCACCCTGGACTTCCCGACCTCCTCGCTCGCCCCCGCGCCGGTCCCGGCGGGCCTGGCGGAGGCGCTCGGGGCGGAGGTCGTCGCCGTCCACGACACGGCCGCGCACGTCGGCGACCTCGTGGTCGAGCTGCGCGACGAGGCCGCCGTCCGCGGCCTGACCCCCGACCACGCGGCGCTCAGGGCCCACTCGGCACGCGGCGTGATCACCACCGCGCGCGCCGCCGACCCGCGGGCCGGCTACGACTTCGTCTCGCGCGGCTTCTTCCCGTCCGTCGGCATCGACGAGGACCCCGTCACCGGCAGCGCCCACACCGCGCTCGCCCCGTACTGGTCGGCCCGCCTCGGCCGCGACGACCTCACCGGCTTCCAGGGCGGCGCCCGCACGGGCCTGGTCCGCACCCGCCTGCGCGGCGACCGCACCCTGCTCACCGGCCGCGCCGTGACGGTCATCGACGGCGAGCTGCACGCCTGACCCGGTCCCGGACGCACCGGAGGGGCGTACGGCTCCACCGCCGCACGCCCCTCCGCACTCCGACCTCCGGCCTCCGCCCCGCGACCTCCGGGACCGGCCCTCCGCCGCTCCGGCCTCGTCCCGCTCACACGGTGGGCAGCCAGTCCACCTTCCCCGCCAGCAGCCCGTAGCCGACGAAGGCCACGATGTCGAGCAGCGCGTGGGCGACCACCAGCGGGCCCACCCGGCCCCAGCGCCGGTAGAGCAGCACGAAGACGACGCCCATGACCATGTTGCCGATGAAGCCGCCGATGCCCTGGTAGAGGTGGTACGAGCCGCGCAGCACCGCGCTCGCGACCAGCGCGCCCTTCGGCGACCATCCCAGCTGGTCCAGCCGCCGCAGCAGGTAGCCGACGACGATGACCTCCTCCAGGACGGAGTTCTGGATCGCCGAGAGGATCAGGACGGGGTACTTCCACCACACGTCGGGCAGCGACTCGGGAACCACCGTGAGGTTGAAGCCGGAGGCGCGCGCCGCGAGGTAGAAGGCGAGGCCCGCGCTGCCGATGCCGGCGGCCACGAGCGTCCCGCGCCCGAGGTCGGGCCAGGGCCGGGTCCGGTCGAAGCCGATGGCCCGCATCCCGGACCCCTCCCGCATCAGCAGGTGGGCGACGAGGACGACCGGCACGAGGGCCGTGGCGATGCCGAAGAGCTGCCAGGTGAGGTCGAGCCAGGGACGCCCGGGGGCGTACGAGCCGTTGAGGGTGGCCGCCTGTTCCTTGAGCGCGCCGGGCCTGGTCAGCGAGCCGATGAAGCTGATGAGCGAGGAGACCGCGCTCGCGCCGAGCGAGAGCGCCAGCACGATGAGGGTCTCGGAGCGCAGCACCCGCCGCGACAGACCGCCCGGCGGCGGGCCGGCGTCCACGACCCGTTGTTCCGACACCACACCGTCTCCCGTTCCCGTCCCGCACGACCACCGGCGGGGACCGGCCCGCGGCCCCCCTCACGACGATCATGCGCGACGGCACCCCCGGAACGCCATCCAGGGCCCGGAACGCACCCGGGACCCCATCCGGCCGAGAGGCACGCCCCGGGCGCGCGTCCACGCCCGGAAGACATCCGAAGCGCCGTCCCGCCCGAGAACGCGTCCGGCACCGGCCCCCGCCCCAGGACAGCGCCTCCGTCCACCCCGCCGACTCGCCCGACGCCAACGCGGCCCGGCCCCCGCCCGCTCAGCCCCCCGCGATCCCCACCTTCCACGTGTGCACCGGTTCGCCCTCCAGCATCAGCTCGCGGTACCGCCGGGTGGTCGCGGCCAGTGCCGCCTCGCGGTCGAGGCCGGAGTCCAGGGCCTGGTGGAAGGTGTCGGCCTGCCAGGACGCGCCGTTCACCCGGCGGCGGCACCGCTGCTCGATGACGCCCAGGTAGAAGTCGCGGTCCGCCGGGTCGATGTGCCAGGCGTCGAGCCCCGCCGCGGCCAGCGGCAGCAGCTCGTCGAGGACGAGGCGCACGGCGGGCTGGGTCGCCGTCCCGCCCGCGCGTCCGGCCCGGGGCCAGCGCAGCTCCGCCTCGATGCCGTGCCGGCAGGCCGCGTCGAAGTTGGCCTCCGCGTCCTCGAAGGCCATCCGCTTCCACAGCGGGCGCGGGTCGTCGGCGAGGGAGCGGACGAGCCCGTAGTAGAAGGCGGCGTTGGCGAGGACGTCGGTGACCGTGGGCCCGGCGGGCAGGACGCGGTTCTCCACCCTCAGGTGCGGGACGCCGTCGACCCAGCCGTAGACCGGCCGGTTCCAGCGGTACACCGTGCCGTTGTGCAGGACGAGCTCCTTGAGCTGCGGCACCCCGCCGTCGTCGAGCACCCGCAGCGGGTCCTCCTCGTCGCACAGCGGCAGCAGGGAGGGGAAGTACCGCACGTTCTCCTCGAAGAGGTCGTAGACCGAGTCCACCCACCGCTCCCCGAACCAGGTGCGCGGCCGGACGCCCTGGGACTGGAGTTCGGGCGGACGGGTGTCGGTGGCCTGGGTGAAGAGCGGCGGGCGGGACTCGCGCCACACCTCGCGGCCGAAGACGAACGGCGAGTTGGCGCCGAGGGCTATCTGCACCCCGGCGACGGCCTGGGCGGCGTTCCAGACGGAGGAGAAGCGGGCCGGCGTGACCTGGAGGTGGAGCTGCACCGAGGTGCAGGCGGCCTCCGCGATGATCGACTCGGAGGTGTGCCGGAGCGTTTCGACGCCCTGGATGTCGAGCGTGATCCGTTCTCCGCGGGCGACGAGGATCTGGTCGTTGAGCAGCGCGTAGCGGTCCGCGGAGGAAAGGTTCTCGAAGACCAGATCGCGCTGGGAGAGGGTCGGGAGTATGCCGATCATGAGGATGCCGGCGTCGAGTTCGGCGGCCTGCCGGTCGGCATATCCCAGTCCGGTTCTCAGCTCTTCCGCGAGCCGGTCGAAAACGTGGCCGCCGAGCCGGCGCGGGGCGATGTTCACTTCCAGGTTGAACATTCCGAGTTCGGTCTGGAAATCGGTGCTGGCGATCTTTTCGAGGACGGCGCCGTTCAGCATCCGGGGGAGTCCGTCGGAGCCCGCGAGATTGAGTTCGATCTCGACGCCCATGAGGTTGCGCGGGCGGTCGAACCGCTGCTCCGCGAGGAGCCGGGCCAGCCCCGCCAGACACTGCTGGAGCTTGCGCCGGTAGCGCTGCCGGTCGGCCGGGCCGAACCCGTCCGTCACGACCTTCTCCCCCATCGAGGCGTCCCTCCCGCGTGGGCGGCCACCGGGCGGGGCCGCGCGTACGGACGATGATGCCCACGCCACTGATCGACAACGCCTGCGTTTCCGGCCGCTCCACGGATAGTCTGGTACGAACCTGTCGCCGCGCGCGCGAACCCTCACCTCCGGAACGGGTCGTCGACATATACCAATGTCATATTGCCTCCCCGGTACGGGCGGCGCGGCTTTCGGAATTCCTACGTCCGGCTTGCCGGGGAATGTGAGGACGGAGATCCTGTCCTCGCTCCGATTGCGCCCGACGACCGGCCGGATACGACCGGATGACACCTTGTCAGGAATATCGGCGCGGTCTAGCGGAAACAATCACTGAACACGTGTCGTATAAACTCCGCGGACGAGGCAGAGCGCCGGCGACCGGCCACGACCCGTGGCCCCCCGCTCCGCCCCCGCCGCCGACAGCGCCGTCGTACCCGGCCGCAGCCGCGTCCCCGTACCAGGACCCGCAAGAAGACCCTTACCAGGACCCGTACCAAGGCCCTTACCAGGACCCGCACCTGTACCCGTATCCCCGTGTCTCCTGAGCGAGAGGCGACCCACACGATGCTCCGACCCTCCCCGGCCCCCGCGCCGGCCCTCCGCAGTGTCCTCGCGGCACTCGGCTCGCCCACGGCCGTCCGAGAGGCCCGCACCCCGGCCCTGCGGGCCGCTTCCGGACCGCTGTGTCCCGAACTCCCGCTGCCCGTCCACGTGCTGAGGATCTCCGAGGCCCCCGGGCACGAGCCGGGCACCCGGCTCGTCGGCTGGCGGTTCCTGATCCGGAGCGGGGACCGGGCCGTCGCCGCCGCGGACACCATGCTCACACCGGACGGCTGGTCCTTCTCGCACTTCTTCGAGGGACCGTACGTGGCCGCCACGGAGCGGGCACTGGTCCAGGCCGAGGCGCTGCCGGGCACGTACCAGCCGCGGCTGCTCTCGGTGCCGGAGCTGTACATGCTCACGCTGTGGCTGCACGCGGAGCAGGACCCGGACGGTACGGAGCCGGGCGCGGAGTCCGCCGACGTGCTGGTGCCGCTCGCCCCCGCGCCGCCCGGCATCGCCGCCAACCGCCCCTACCGGGTGGCCGATCTGCTGCCCGTGCTCAGCACCCGCCTCGCACCGCCGCCGCTCCTCGGATCCGCGGCGTCCGCCTGATCCGGCCCGCGCCCCGCGCCCCGTGACCCACCCGGGTCACGGGGCGCACCCCTGTCCGGAACAGGTGCTCCCCCATCCCTCGCACGCCCGGACCCACCGTCCGAACACCCACCCCGAACACCCCTCCCGGACGGACTAGCCCGCTCGGGCCACCCCGAACCACCCGAAAGGACGGGGGCGTTGACCTGAACCGCCCCTGCGGGTGATGCGTCTTCCCGGGAGAGGACGAGCTGACGCGAAATCCCTACGGAAGGCCGTCCGTGCGGCAAGACTGGGACCGGAACCGAACCGACCGACGGGGGCGGCCATGAGCGCGAACAGCCGCAGGACATCCACCACGACGCAGCGAAAGAACCCACCCATGTGCCAGCACCAGCCTGCCTGTCCCACCGCCGACTCCGCCGACCGTGAGGCCGCCGCCCCGGTGGCGTGCCACCCGGAGCAGGGGTGGAGCCTGCTGTGCAACGGTGTCCTGCTCTTCGAGGACACCGGCGAACTGCTGCCGGACGGGCAGATCATCGCGCCGCACCGGCCGCTCACGACGGGCCGGGTGACGACGGCCGCCTGAGGCACGGCGCGGGCAGCGCCGAGGGCCGGCCCGGAGGAGACTCCGGACCGGCCCTCTGTCACGCCGGCGGTCAGTGGTCGTACTCGTCCAGCGGCGGGCAGGAGCAGACCAGGTTCCGGTCGCCGAAGGCGCCGTCGATGCGGCGGACCGGCGGCCAGTACTTGTCGGCGGCCGAGACGCCGGCCGGGAAGACCGCCACGTCACGGTCGTAGGCGTGCGCCCACTCGCCGCCGAGCGCGGCCGCGGTGTGCGGGGCGTTGCGCAGCGGGTTGTCCTCGGCGGGCCACTCGCCGGAGCCGACCTTCTCGATCTCGGCGCGGATCGCGATCATCGTGTCGCAGAAGCGGTCCAGCTCGGCCAGGTCCTCGGACTCGGTCGGCTCGATCATCAGCGTGCCGGCGACCGGGAAGGACATGGTCGGCGCGTGGAAGCCGTAGTCGATCAGGCGCTTGGCGATGTCGTCGACGGTGACGCCGGTCGCCTTGGTCAGCGGCCGCAGGTCGACGATGCACTCGTGGGCGACGAGCCCGGCGGGGCCCGTGTACAGCACCGGGTAGTGCGGCTCCAGGCGCTTGGCGATGTAGTTCGCCGCGAGGACGGCGACCTGGGTGGCGCGCTTGAGGCCCTCGCCGCCCATCAGGCGGACGTACGTCCACGAGATCGGCAGGATGCCGGCCGAGCCCCACGGGGCGGCCGAGATCGGGCCGACACCGGTCTCCGGGCCCGCGGTGGGCTGGAGCGGGTGGTTCGGCAGGTACGGCGCGAGGTGGGCGCGGACGCCGACCGGGCCGACGCCGGGGCCGCCGCCGCCGTGCGGGATGCAGAAGGTCTTGTGCAGGTTGAGGTGCGAGACGTCGCCGCCGAAGTGGCCCGGCTTGGCGAGGCCGACCAGGGCGTTGAGGTTGGCGCCGTCGACGTACACCTGGCCGCCGGCCTCGTGGACCTCGGCGCAGATGTCGGCGACGTGCTCCTCGAAGACGCCGTGCGTCGACGGGTAGGTGATCATCAGCACGGAGAGCTCGTCGCGGTACTGCGCGATCTTGGCGCGCAGGTCCTCGACGTCGACCTCGCCGTCCTCGGCGGTCTTCACGACGACGACCTTCATGCCGGCCATCACCGCGGAGGCGGCGTTGGTGCCGTGCGCGGAGGACGGGATGAGACAGATGGTGCGCTGCTCGTCGCCGTTGGCGCGGTGGTAGGCGCGGACCGCGAGGAGACCGGCCAGCTCGCCCTGCGAACCGGCGTTCGGCTGGATCGAGACCTTGTCGTAGCCGGTGACCTCGGCCAGGCGCTCCTCCAGCTCGGTGATGAGCGTGACGTAGCCCTGGGCCTGGTCGATCGGCGCGAAGGGGTGGATCTGGCCGAACTCGGGCCAGGTCACCGGCTCCATCTCGGTGGTCGCGTTCAGCTTCATGGTGCAGGAGCCGAGCGGGATCATGCCGCGGTCGAGCGCGTAGTCGCGGTCGGAGAGGCGGCGCAGGTAGCGCAGCATCGCGGTCTCGGAGCGGTGCGCGTGGAAGACCGGGTGGGTCAGGTACGCGTCGGAGCGCAGCAGGCCGGCCGGGATGCCGTCCTCGGTGGCGGCGTCCAGCGCCTCGACGTCGCCGGTCACGCCGAAGGCGGCCCAGACGGCGGCGAGCTGCTCGCGGCCGGTGGTCTCGTCGCAGGAGATCGAGACCTGGTCGGCGTCGACGCGGTACACGTTGACGCCGGCCTCGCGGGCGGCGGCGACGACGGCGTCGGCACGGCCCGGCACCCGGGCGGTGAGCGTGTCGAAGAAGGCGCCCTGGGTGAGCTCGACGCCCCCGGCGGTCAGACCGGCGGCCAGGACCGCCGCGTACCGGTGGGTGCGCTGCGCGATCTGCTTCAGGCCGTCCGGGCCGTGGTAGACGGCGTACATGCCGGCCATGACGGCGAGGAGCACCTGCGCGGTGCAGATGTTGCTGGTGGCCTTCTCGCGGCGGATGTGCTGCTCGCGGGTCTGCAGGGCGAGGCGGTACGCCTTGTTGCCGTCGGCGTCGACGGAGACGCCGACGAGGCGGCCGGGCAGCGAGCGGGCGTGCTTGTCCTGGACGGCCATGTAGCCGGCGTGCGGGCCGCCGAAGCCCATCGGGACGCCGAAGCGCTGGGTGGTGCCGACGGCGATGTCGGCGCCGAGCGAGCCGGGCGAGACGAGCAGGGTGAGCGCGAGCAGGTCGGCGGCGACGGTCACGATCGCGCCGAGCTCGTGGGCGGCGTCGATCAGCGGCTTGATGTCGCGGACGCCACCGGAGGCACCGGGGTACTGGATCAGCACGCCGAAGACGCCGCGCTCGGCGATCTCGGCCGGGATGCCCTCGGAGAGGTCGGCGACGACGACCTCGACGCCCGTCGGCTCGGCGCGGGTCTCGATGACGGCGATGGTCTGCGGCAGGGCGTCGGCGTCGACGAGGAAGACGCCGTTCTTCACCTTGCCGACGCGGCGCGCGAGCGACATGGCCTCGGCGGCGGCGGTGCCCTCGTCGAGCAGGGAGGCGCCGGAGGTCGGCAGACCGGTGAGGTCCGCGACCATCGTCTGGAAGTTGAGCAGCGCCTCCAGGCGGCCCTGCGAGATCTCCGGCTGGTAGGGCGTGTACGCCGTGTACCAGGCCGGGTTCTCCATGACGTTGCGGAGGATGACCGGCGGCGTGAAGGTGCCGTAGTAGCCCAGGCCGATCATCGGGGCGAGGACCTCGTTGCGGCCGGCGAGGGTGCGCAGCTCGGCGAGGACCTGGGCCTCGGTGCGGGCGCCGGGCAGGTCCAGCGCCTCGGCGTTCTTGATGACGTCCGGCACCGCGGCGGCCGTCAGCTCGTCGAGGGAGCCGTAGCCGACCTGGGCGAGCATCTTGGCCCGCGCCTCGGCGTCGGGTCCGATGTGCCGCTGCTCGAAGGGGATGCCCTGCTCGAGCTCGGAGAGCGGGGTGCGGTTGGCGGTCATGATGCGGGGGCCTCCTGGTCGTCACGACCTGCGAGGGGCACCACGGCGCGGGTGCCCGGACGGCCTCCCCCTCTGTCATCTCAACCTGAGAGCTTCACCGGCATGCCCGTGGGCACGCCGGCTTTCACCGTCGGTGAGAGCGGATGCCGTCGGACTCCCGCCCTGCTTTCCAGAGTGACCTCGCCCGCGCGGTACCGGGTGCCTGAGAGATTCCGGGGAGGATTTGCTCCTTCGGCGCCACCGGAAACCTTCTCCGATGGACTCTCCCGCACGGTGTCGACAGCCACAGCCAGCCTACCAGCGCCGTTGTCGCCCTCATCGCTCAAGTGGCCGACATCCCAGTTGTGCACTTTCGTAGGGGTGTAGAGCAGTTGCGACCAGTTGGAGGGACCGTGCAGACCGACATCGATCCGCGCAGCCTGATCGGCCGCAAGGCGTTCGACCGGAACGGACACAAGATCGGAACCGTGGACGAGGTGTACCTGGACGACGCGACCGGCATCCCCGAGTGGGCGGCCGTCCGCACCGGCCTGTTCAGCAGGGACGCCTTCGTCCCGCTGGAGCCGAGCGAGCTGGCCGACGACGGCCTCCACATCCCCTTCGAGCGCTCCCTGATCAAGGACGCGCCGGACTTCGGCGTGGGCCGCCACCTCTCCCCCGAGCAGGAGCTCCAGCTCTACCGCCATTACGAGCTGACGCTGCCGCCCCCGCCGGACCGGATCCCCGATTTCGGACGGCTCGCCGGCCAGGACGACGCCGCGTAGCGGACGCGGCCCCGAGGATCCCGTACGGAGCCCGTCCGGCCCGCCCGGAACGGGCTCACTCACCCGCGCGGACGACCGGGGCGGCCCCCTCCGCCCCCGTCACCCCGCCCGGCACCAGCGGCAGCGGATCGGCCGGCTCCAGCTCCGGATCGTCCACCGTGAAGGTCCGCACCCGCCCCGGAGCCGTACTCCCCGGCTCCTCGAAACGGACGGTGACCCGGCCGAGCCCGCTGCCCTGCACCCAGCCCGCCCCGAGCACCGCGTGCCGCACGTCGTGCCCCGGGGCCCACCGCCGCGACGCGGTCCCGGCCGCCGGCGGCACCGCGGCCGGAGCCACGGCCGGACGCTCGGCCGGCTCCTCGGCGACGACGGCCTCCGCCGCCTCCCCACCCGCCGACGTCCCCGCCTCCGCCCCGGCCTGCGCGAACAGGTCCTCCTGCGTGTAATCGGCCAGCCCGCTCACTCCGACGCCCAGCAGCCGCACCCCGCCCGTCGTGTCCACCAGCTCCAGCAGCCGCTCCGCCGCCTCCCGCACCACCAGCGGATCGTCCGTGGGCCCCCGCAGCGTCTCCGACCGCGTCAGCGTCGAGAAGTCGTACCGCCGCACCTTCAGCACGATCGTCCGCCCCGAGTGCCCCGAGCCCCGCAGCCTCGTCACGCACCGCTCCGCCAGCCGCTCGACCTCCAGCCGGATCCGCAGCCGGTCGTGCAGGTCGATGTCGAAGGTGTCCTCCACCGAGACCGACTTCGCGTCCCGCTCGGCCACCACGGGCCGGTCGTCGTGCCCCCGCGCCATCCGGTACAGCGAGGCCCCGTGCGACCGCCCCAGGATCCGTACGAGCTCGTCCTCGCCCGCCTCCACCACCTCGGCGACCGTCGTGATCCCGGCCCGCCGCAGATGGTCACCGGTGGCCGGCCCCACCCCCGGGATGATCCGCACCGAACGGGGCGCCAGCAGTGCCCGCTCCGTCCCCGGCTCGATCAGCACCAGTCCGTCCGGCTTCGCCTCCTCCGACGCGATCTTCGCCAGCATCTTGGACCCCGCGAGCCCCACCGACCCGGTCAGCCCGGTCGTCGCCAGGATCTCCGCCCGCAGCCGCTCCCCCACCGCCCGCGCGCCCGCGCTGTCGTCCGCCAGCCCCCCGGCCTCCAGATCCACGAACGCCTCGTCCAGGCTCAGCGGCTCCACCAGCGGCGACAACCGCCCGAGGAGCTCCATCACCTGCCCGCTGATCGCCCGGTAGAACGCGAAGCGCGGCACCAGATACGCGGCGTTGGGCGCGAGCCGCCGCGCCTGCCCCATCGGCATCGCCGAATGCACCCCGAAGCGCCGCGCCTCGTACGACGCCGTCGCCACCACACCACGCGGCCCGAGACCGCCCACGACCACCGGCTTGCCGCGCAGACTCGGCTTCGACGCCTGCTCGGCGGCGGCGAAGAAGGCATCCATGTCCAGATGCAGGATCGTGGGGGCGGCTCTCACGTCTCCGATGCTGCCTCACGCCACTGACAATCGCCGGTACGGGCCCCGCCCGCACCGGCTCCCGGAAGAACCTCAGACGGCCCGGTCGCGCCGGCGCCGCGCCAGCTCGTCCTGCGGGTTGTGCCCCACCAGCGTCTCGCCGGTGTCCACACGCTCCCCGTGCAGCTGCGAGAGCGCCGCCTCGACGTCCCGCCAGACGACGCCCACCGCGATGCCGAAGACCCCCTGCCCACCCTGGAGCAGCGAGACCACCTCGTCCGGCGAGGAGCACTCGTAGACGGTCGCCCCGTCGCTCATCAGCGTCATCCGCTCCAGATCGCGGAAACCCCGGGCGCGCAGGTGCTGCACGGCGGCCCGGATGTTCTGCAGCGCGACCCCCGTGTCGAGGAACCGCTTCACGATCTTCAGGACGACGACGTCACGGAAGCTGTACAGCCGCTGCGTCCCGGAGCCGTACGCGGGCCGCACGCTCGGCTCGACGAGCCCGGTGCGCGCCCAGTAGTCCAGTTGGCGGTAGGTGATGCCGGCGGCCGCGCAGGCCGTGGGACCGCGGTACCCGATCGCCTCGTCCGCCACCCCGGCGTCCCGCTCCGCGCCGAAGTCGCCCACACTGCCGTGAAGCGGATACGCGGCGCTCTCCCCGGACGGACGTCCGAGCGAGCTCCCTGCCGTACCGTCCGCGCTGCTCATCACGCCGACCCTCCGTCCTTGACCTGCCCACTCGAAGGTAGGCAGTCGCTAGGGGTGCGTCAACGATCGCCACACTCGGCACGCCGAGTGATAATCACCCAGAGAGTGGTTTCACGTATCCCACTCCGGGGAAAGGCTACTCGAATGCGCCGACAGCGCTCCTCGGTCGCCCCTCGCACGCACCGCCGCGGCGGCACGCGGGAGCCCTCCCGTCACTGACTCCCGAAGTCCTCCGGCGAGATCTGATCGAGGAACTCGCGGAACTTCTCCACCTCGTCCTCCTGCTCGTCGGGGATCGCGATCCCGGCGTCGTCGAGGACGCCGTCGCTGCCGAAGATCGGCGAACCGGTCCGCAGCGCCAGGGCTATCGCGTCGGACGGCCGCGCACTCACCTCCACGCCGCTGGCGAAGACCAGCTCGGCGTAGAAGACCCCGTCCCGCAGGTCGGTGATGCGCACCTGGGTCAGCTCCTGCCCCACCGCCTCCAGCACGTCCTTGAACAGGTCGTGCGTCAGCGGCCTGGGCGGCGCCATGCCCTGCTGGGCGAAGGCGATCGCGGTCGCCTCGCCGGGTCCGATCCAGATGGGAAGGTACCGGTCGCCTCCCACTTCGCGCAGGAGCACGATCGGCTGGTTGGAGGGCATTTCCACCCGGACACCCACAACGTCGAGCTCGTTCACACAGCAACCCTAGGACGTGCCCGACCGGTTTGGATAGTCGGGCCCCCGCTCAGCGCCTCCGCGACCCCGCGCCCGAAGCCCTCCGCACCGGTCACTGGAGCCGTACGCCGAGCGCCGTCTGCACCAGCGCGGCGTGCAGCCGCACCGACAGCTGCGCCAGATCGGCGGCCGTCTCCTCGGCATGCGCCCTGGTCTGCGGGTTGCGGTGCCGCCTCAGCGGCGCGACGACCTGCTCGATCAGACCGGCCTCCCGGTCCGCCGACGCCTTCACGGCCCGCAGGTGCCGGGGCTCCAGCCCGAACCGCCCGAGATCGGCCACGATCCGCGCCACGTTGACGCTCTCCGCGTCGTAGCCGCCGCCCTCGCTCTCGCAGATCAGGCCGTACGACTCCCACTCCACCAGCTCGGCCTCGGTCACCCCGGCCGCGGCCACCAGCTCGGCACGGCCCAGCCGCGCGGCGGTCGGCCGCTCGTCGCCCTCGTCGTCCGCCGGGCCGTCGAGCAGCCCGTCCAGCAGATCACGCCGCCGGCCGGGCGCCGGGAGCTTCACCTGCTCGCCGCGGGCGAGGGCGTCGAGGTGCTCCCGGATGACCTTCAGCGGAAGATAGTGGTCCCGCTGCATCCGCAGGACCGCGGCGAGCCGCTCCACGTCCTCCGGGCTGAACTTCCGGTACCCGGAGGCCGTACGCCGGGGCTCGACGAGCCCCTCGGCCTCCAGGAAGCGGATCTTGGAGATCGTCACTTCGGGAAACTCGTCCCGCAGCTGGTTCAGCACGGTGCCGATACTCACCAGCCGGTCGCCCGCGGTGGCGGTGCCGGATCCGGCACCGCCCGTCGGTGTTCGCACCATGGACCTTTCCTGAAGGATCTCCGCCAGGCGTGTCAGACGCCTCGCTGGCTCGCGTAGAAGACCAGCCGGTACTTGCCGATCTGCACCTCGTCGCCGTTGTTCAGCACGATGTCCGAATCGATCGGCTCACGGTTGAGGTAGGTGCCGTTGAGGCTGCCCACGTCGGCGACCGTGAAGCTGCCGTCCTGACGCCTGCGGAACTCGACGTGCCTCCGGGAGACCGTGAAGTCGTCCAGGAAGATGTCGCTCTGCGGATGCCGGCCGGCCGTCGTCAGCTCGCCGTCCAGGAGGAAGCGGCTGCCCGAGTTCGGACCGCGGCGCACCACCAGGAGCGCGGAACCCGGCGGCAGCGCCTCGACGGCCGCGAGGGCCTCGGGGGACAGCGCCGGCATCGCGATCTGGCCGGTGGTCTCCGCGTCGTACGCCTCCAGGCCCGAGATCGAGATCGTCGACGTCGTCTCGGAGGGACGCTCGGCGGCGACCCCGCCCCGCAGCGGCGTGCCGCAGTGGGAACAGAACCGGCTGTCCGGCGTATTGCGGTGACCGCACCTCGTGCACACCGGCATGGACGCGTCCTCCTGCCGCGGCTGCCCCGCGGAGGTCTGGGTCGCGTACGGATCGGGGGTAAACCCTCCACCCGTACCTGAGGTTGATGGTTCACCGAAACCTATGCGCGCGGCCCCGGCGGGGTCAACAGACGACGCGCCCTGTCCGCCCGGAATGTCACCACCCTGGCCGCCGACCTCGTCGCGGAAGAGCGGACGCTCGCCGCCCTGCTCCTCGCTCTGGGCGTGGCGCGGCGCGCGGTGCCTGGCGTTGCCGCCGTCCTCGCGTGCGCTCTTGCCGAACAACTTCGCAAACAACTTCACGGGCGATTCCCCTTGACCGAAACAGACCCGCCCGTGGGGCAGGACGAACCGAGATCCATCACACCTGCCGACCCGGACACCTTCACAACGTCCGTATCCTCCGGACAGTTTCCACCACGCACCACCGTTGTGGTGCGCCGACCCCCCGCAACGCTCCAGCCCATGTCGCGGGACCCCTCGCCCCCTCTCTCACGGGGAGGACGACCGAGCGTAGTCAGGCCGCTTCGCGGGTCGCAAGGCATCGACGACGATCTTCGCCGACCGCTCCACCGTGGCCGTGGCCTGCTCCTTCTCGAGGGTCTGGACGACTCCACCGGGGATGTTGAGCGCGGGCTCGAGATCCTCGGGCTTGCCGATGACCTTGAAGACGTACGGAGCGGTCACCTGCGTTCCATCGATCCGCATGTCATCACCGCCACCTGTGAAATAACTGTTCGCGACCACCCGCACCCCGTCGACCTGGATCGCCTCGGCACCGGCAGCCCGCAGCTCCTGGATGGCGTCGAGGAGCATGTCGGACTCGACCGCGCCGACCGGGTCCGAGACGGTCAGCGTGATGCCCGGCCCCTCGGCGGCCACCGTGCCCGCCAGGATCCCGAGCTGCCGCTCCTTCTCCGCCGTCTGCCGACGGGCCTCCTCCGCCTGGTCGGAGCTGGACTCCAGCTCCGTCCGCTGCTTCTCCAGCCGCGTCTTCTCGTCCTCCAGCCGCTGGGTCCGGTCGTCGAGCTCGTCCAGGATCCGTACGAGATCCTCCTGCCGGGCCCCGCGCAGCGCGCTGCCCTCGCTCGTCGAGGAGACCTGGATGGCGAGACCGAAGCCCAGGCAGGCCAGCAGCAGCGCCACGATGAGCTGCGCCCGCGTCACCCGCGGCGGCCACAGGGCGTCCGCGAGGCGCCGCCGCCCGTCCGGCGCGGCCCCCGCGCCCGCCCCGGCTCCCGGGGACGGCACAGCGCCCTCGGGAGCGCTCTCAGCGCCCTCCGAGGGACGCGCCTCCGGCTCCGCGGGACCGGCCGCCGGCCGCGCCTCGGACGCCTCGGACGCCTCGGACGCCTTGGAAGCCTCCGGCACCCCGGGCGCCGTTCCGGCCACCGGCTTCCCCGCCGGCTCCGGACGCTCCGCCCGCTCGTCGCCCGGCTCGGGCTTCTCGTTCGGATTCACACTCATCGGCCTCACGCCCGGAAGACATGGCGGCGGATCGCGGCCGCGTTGGAGAAGATCCGGATGCCGAGCACGACGACGACACCGGTGGACAGCTGCGCGCCCACGCCGAGCTTGTCGCCGAGGAAGACGATCAGCGCGGCCACGACCACGTTCGACAGGAAGGACACGACGAAGACCTTGTCGACGAAGATCCCGTCGAGCATGGCCCGCAGGCCGCCGAAGACCGCGTCGAGGGCGGCGACCACGGCGATGGGGAGATAGGGCTCGACGACCGCCGGGATCTCGGGCCGGACCAGCAGTCCCGCCACGACTCCGACGATCAGGCCCAGTACGGCGATCACGGTGTTGCCTTCCCCTTGTCGGCCGTGGCCCGGCCGGACGGCGTCGCCGCCCCGGCCCCCCTCGGCTCAGCTGTACGTACGATCAGGCTCGGCGCGGCCGGCAGGCTCAGCTCGCCCTCGACCGAGATGCCGCTGCGGATCCCGAAGTTCTCCACCAGCGCGTGCAGGTACTGCCCGTCGGCGCTGTCCTGGAAGGCGGTGCTCAGCCGCTGCCCGTCCCCCACCGCCAGCACGGTGTACGGCGGCACGAGCGGCCGGTTGTCGACGAGTATGGCGTCACCGGCGGCCCGGATCGCGGAGAGCGACGTCAGCCGCTGCCCGTTGATCGACACGGCCTCCGCGCCCGACTCCCACAGCCCGTTGACCACCCGCTGCATGTCGCGGTCGCGCACCCGCCCGGTGTCGGAGAAGCCGGCGCTCTCACGCGGCCCGCCTCCCCCGCTCTCGGAGTCCTTGGCGTCGTCGACCACGAGCTTCACGCCGGGCCCGCGCACGGGTGTGGCACCCGACAGCAGCGCGACCAGCTCCGTCTGGTCGCCGCCGTGCTCCTCCAGCGCGACCCGCTGCCGCTCGCCGACCTCGGTGCGGATCCGCTCGACGTCCCGCTCCAGCTCGTCGGCCGTCGTGTTCTCGCCCTCGATCCGGTCGATCAGCTCCTGCCGCTCCTTGGCGACGACGGGGGCCGAGACCCGGGCCTCGGCCGCGCCCACCGTCACCACGGCCGCGGCCAGCACGAGACCGGCCGCCAGGCCGAGCTTGGCGCGCAGCGGCTTCGGCAGCGCACCGCCCTCGGCCGCGCGCCGGGCGGTCGCCTCCGCGTACCCGTCGTCCAGCGCGTGGTCGATGACGTTGTTCAGCAGCGACATCGACGCGTCCGGGCGCGGGGGCGGAGAACCGGTGCTCCGAACGGGGGGCTGCTGCGACATGCCGCACATCGTCGCACGTCGCGCGCCCTACCGCCGAATGGCCCCACGAAAGGCCGGGCGGCTCCGTCCCGCCGCCGCCCGGCCTCCGCTCCTCATCCGGTCAGCGACCTGCGCTCTCGACCACCTGCGCCCACTCGTCGAGCAGCGCCTGCGCCGAGGTGTCGTCGGGCCCCTCGGCCCACAGATGGGTGACGGCCTCGGCGGGGTCCGGCAGCACCATCACCCACCGGCCGTCGGCCTCCACGACCCGCACGCCGTCGGTGGTGTCCACCGACCTGCTGCCGGCCGCCTCCACCACCCGCCGCATCACGAGCCCCTTCACCGCCCACGGCGTCGGGATGTCCCGCTTGATCACGTGCGCCCGCGGGATCCGGGCGTCGATCTGGCTCAGCGTGAGCTGCGTCCGCGCCACCAGACCGATCAGCCGCACGAAGGCCGCGGCCCCGTCGAAGACGCTGCTGAACTCGGGCACGATGAACCCGCCGCGCCCGTCCCCACCGAAGATCGTCGACTCCTGCCGGCCGACCCGGGTGAGGTCGTCGGGCGACGTGGTCGTCCACTCGACCTGGGTGCCGTGGTACGCCGCCACCTGCTCGGCGATACGGGTCGTGGTGACCGGCAGCGCGACCCGCCCGGACCGGCGCTCGGCCGCCACCAGGTCGAGCATCACCAGCAGCGCCCGGTCGTCCTCGATGATCCGGCCCCGCTCGTCGACGAGCGACAGCCGCTCGCCCACCGGGTCGAACCGCACTCCGAACGCGGCCCGCGCCGACGCCACGATCTCCCCGAGCCGCACCAGCCCGGCCCGCCTGCGCTCGGCGGACTCCGTCGGCCGCGACTCGTCGAGCCCCGGGTTGATGGTCAGCGAGTCCACCTGGAGCCGGCCCAGCAGGCTGGGCAGGACGAGCCCCGCGCTTCCGTTGGACGCGTCGACGACGACCTTGAGCCCGGCCTCCGCGATCCCGGTGGTGTCGACGTTCCGCAGCAGCGAGCCGGTGTACGAGTCGAAGACGCTCGCCGGGAAGGACAGGTCCCCGATCTCCCCGGGGAAGGCCCGCCGGTACTCCTGCCGCGCGTAGACCCGGTCCAGCTTCCGCTGCCGGGCCTGCGACAGGTCGGCGCCCCGCTCGTCGAAGAACATGATGTCGACCGAGTCCGGCACGCCGGGGGAGGTACGCACCATGATCCCGCCGGCGCTCCCCCGCGCGGTCTGCTGCCGGGCGACCGGCAGGGGCACGTTCTCCAGGTCCCTCACGTCGATGGCGCTGGCCTGGAGCGCGGAGATCACGGCCCGCTTGAGCGCCCGCGCACCACGCGAGTGGTCACGGGCGGTGGTGACGGTGGCGCCCTTCTTCAGCGTCGTCGCGTACGCGCCGGCGAGCCGCACGGCCAGCTCGGGCGTGATCTCGACGTTGAGGATCCCGGACACTCCGCGTGCTCCGAAGAGGTGGGCCTGTCCGCGGGACTCCCAGATGACCGAGGTGTTGACGAAGGCGCCGGCCTCGATGGTCTTGAAGGGGTAGACCCGGACGTTGCCCTGCACGATCGACTCCTCGCCGATCATGCACTCGTCGCCGATGACGGCCCCGTCCTCGATCCGGGCCGCCCGCATGACGTCGGTGTTCTTGCCGATGACACAGCCGCGGAGGTTGCTGTGCTGTCCGATGTAGACGTTGTCGTGGACGACCGCCTTGTGCAGGAAGGCCCCGGACTTGACCACCACGTTGGAGCCGATGACGGTGTGCTCGCGGATCTCGGCGCCGGCCTCGACCTTGGCGTAGTCCCCGATGTACAGCGGCCCGCGCAGCACCGCGTCGGGGTGGACCTCCGCTCCTTCGGCGACCCAGACGCCGGGCGAGATCTCGAATCCGTCGACGTCGACCTGGACCTTGCCCTCGAGCACGTCGGCCTGTGCCTTGACGTAGCTCTCGTGGGTGCCGACGTCCTCCCAGTAGCCCTCGGCGACATAGCCGTAGATCGGCTTGCCCTCCTTCATGAGCTGAGGGAAGACGTCACCGGACCAGTCGACCGAAACGTCGGCCGCGACGTAGTCGAACACCTCGGGCTCCATCACGTAGATGCCCGTGTTCACGGTGTCGGAGAAGACCTGTCCCCAGGTCGGCTTCTCCAGGAACCGCTCGACCTTCCCCTCTTCGTCGACGATGGTGATGCCGAATTCCAGGGGATTCGGCACACGCGTCAGACAGACCGTGACGAGGGCGCCCTTCTCCTTGTGGAAACGGATCAGGTCGGTGAGGTCGAAATCGGTGAGGGCATCCCCCGAGATCACGAGGAAGGCGTCGTCCTTCAACGCTTCCTCGGCGTTCTTCACACTGCCCGCTGTGCCGAGAGGCTTCTCCTCATTGGCATACGTGAGCTCCATCCCGAGCTCCTCGCCGTCGCCGAAGTAGTTCCTGACGAGTGAGGCGAGAAACTGTACGGTCACGACGGTCTCGTTGAGACCGTGCCTCTTGAGCAGTCGCAAGACGTGCTCCATGATCGGCCGGTTCACCACCGGCAGCAGAGGCTTGGGCATGCTCGAGGTCATGGGGCGAAGTCGGGTTCCTTCGCCACCGGCCATCACGACGGCCTTCATGTCGGAAGCGTCCTCCTTGAAGAGACGACGGTCCTGCCGACCGACCCTGTCCGGTCACTGACCTTCGGACGTCCTCGTTCCTGCCGGCGACGCTGCACGGCGCGGGACGGAAGGGCTCAATCGGCCGCGGTATCCGCCTTCACGAGTCGGCGGACCTGGACCACGTAGAGGATCCCTGCCCACCAATACAGAGTTGTACCCCATCCGGCGAAAGCCCATCCGAAAACTTCAGCGAGTGACGCCAGCCAGCCGGTTCCGTCACTGAGAAGCAGCAAGGGGAAGGCGTACATCAGGTTGAATGTCGCAGCTTTCCCGAGGAAGTTCACCTGCGGCGGCGGGTAACCGTGCCGGCGGAGGATTCCCACCATGACCAGCAGCATGAGTTCGCGCGCCAGCAGAACGGCGGTCAGCCACAGTGGCAGGATCTCGCGCCAGGTGAGTCCGACGAGCGTGGACAGGATGTACAGCCGGTCGGCCGCGGGATCCAGCAGCCGGCCGAGGCTGCTGATCTGGTTCCACTTCCGCGCGAGCTTGCCGTCGAGGTAATCGCTGACGCCGCTGAGCATCAGGACGACCAGTGCCCAGACGTCACTGTTGGGCCCGCCGAACTCCGGCCGGAGGATGAGCCACAGGAACAGCGGCACGCCGAGAAGACGCGCCATGCTGAGAATGTTGGGGATGGTGAGGACCCGGTCTGTCTGGACCTCGGTCTCCTGGACCTCCACCCGGGGGCCTCCTGCTGGGAACGGTACTGACGTTGACCCCTGACCTTACCTCTCGCCCCGACCCCCTCCCGGCACCGGGTGCCGCCGGCCCTCCACGGAATGCCCTGGGGCTGCGGAATGCCCCGGGAACGCAGAAAAGCCCCGCACCAGATGGTGCGGGGCTTTCCCACAATGATTGTTCGGCGGCGTCCTACTCTCCCACAGGGTCCCCCCTGCAGTACCATCGGCG
>NZ_BNBS01000039.1 GCF_014656075.1 Streptomyces hydrogenans | reverse complement strand
CAAGAACGCCTCCTCCCCGCACGACCTCGACTGGGACGGCGGCCCGGACCTGCTGGTGCGTGACACCGCGGGCGTGCTGTGGCGGGCCGACACCGAGTACGACGCCACCAAGAAGACCCTCACTGAGAGCTGGGCGGACCGGATCGGACCCGGCTGGCAGATCTACGACCGCATCGAGACCATCGGCGGCGTCGGCGGCGGCGCGGCGGACTTCGTGGCCCGGGACAAGAGCGGCGTCCTGTGGCTGTACGACGTCACCGGCAACGGCTACGCGGCGAAGATCGCCGCCCGCAAGCAGATCGGCGGCGGCTGGAACACCTACACCCAGCTCACCGGCGGCGCCGACCTGGACGGCGACGGCCGTCCCGACCTGGTCGGCGTCGACAAGGCCGGCGCCCTGTGGCTCTACAAGGGCACCGGAAACGTCTCCGCCCCCTTCGCCGCGCGCAAGAAGATCGGCACCGGCGGCTGGGGCATCTACAACCAGATCACCGCCACCGGCAACATCGGCGGCGCCGCAGCCGGCGACCTCGTCGCCCGCGACAAGGACGGCGTCCTCTGGCTCTACCTCGGCAAGGGCGACGGCACCTTCACCGCCCGCAAGCAGATCGGCGCGGGCTGGGGCGCGTACACCGACACCATCGGCATCGGCGACGCCAACAACGACGGCCGCCCCGACCTGTTCGCGTACGGCCCCAACAAGACGGCCTACTTCTACGCGGGCACCGGCGACTACCGCAAGCCCTTCGGCACCCGCGTCGCCAGCCCCCTCCTGACCGGCCTCCCCGCCTACAACCACGTCTCCTGACCCACCCCACGAAAAAGCCCCCCACCGACGACCGAAGGCCGCGGCGGGGGGCTCCCGTGCGTCAGGACTACTTCTTGCCCTGGTTCTTGATCCTGCCTGGGGCGGTATCGAGCTGTTGGCCCCTGACCTGCGGCTCAGCGGTCATGACCTGTCACGGCTGGCCGCCCTCGATCACCCTTCCACGGCCCAGCGACGGCCCAGCGGCCGACTACTTCTGCTTCTTCTTCGCCTTGCGCTTCTGGACCGCATAGGAGGACCACTCACCGCGGTGACGGTCACACCTGGACGCTCCGATCATGGCCAGGCGCTGACACCGAGTCCCCTTCTGCGTGAGCGCTCCGCACTTGGACTGCGTTCGAGCCACTACTCCCCCTGGTGCCATCAGACGGACAGACCAGCAGAGTGTGTCGAGCGCTCCTGGCTCTGCGGAAGGCGCATGCGGGCGCATGACACCTGTCCGCAGGAGCATTGGGGCGCACAACAGGTGAGAACACCTCTTTAGGAGTTCGATCGGGCTGCCCCGAGAGAAGGCAGACCCGTGCTCGCAGTCGCCATCGACAGCCGCGCTGGAACACCGGCATCCGTTGCTGTTGATGTCAGCCGCGGATGTCGAAGTCCGCTCTGCTCAGCCCGGCTGGAAGACCTCATACTCCCAGCTGGCAGCAGGTGTCAGGCGAG
This sequence comes from Streptomyces hydrogenans, assembly GCF_014656075.1. Lineage (GTDB taxonomy): Bacteria > Actinomycetota > Actinomycetes > Streptomycetales > Streptomycetaceae > Streptomyces > Streptomyces hydrogenans. The sequence goes on along the minus strand of NZ_BNBS01000039.1, from coordinate 66,158 downwards.
TTCGCTCCTCGTCCGAGAGGGCTCGCCCAGTCCTGGCGGCTATCTGTCCAAGCGATTCACCCGCGCTCGCCTGGACCATCTCCGGCGTCTCCGGGTCGATGGCCACCGTGAGGAGCGCCTGGCGGGCCTGCTCGTCATCCACGGCGTAGAGATCCATGGCGGCATCGTCGCGGGCACTGATGTCGGCACCGCGATCGAGCAGCAACGTGATCAAAGCTTTCACCAGCAGGGCATCCATGGAGAGCATCCTCGACGATCGATAGGGACCTTGTAGAGGACTTCGCACCGTGCAGCAGGTACGGCGGTCTCCGCTGTCTCTACCACCGACCCTCGCTGGACTCGGGAAGGCCACCGCCTCTTTAGGAGAGCGGGAGGGCGAACCCCGGCCTGACCTGCACAGACACTGCAAGAGCTGATCGACACCCCAGAACCCGAACACGTCCCTCGTGCCCCGTGGTTCTCCGCACGACCTGGCACGGATGTGGCACGGTCCTGGCCGGCCTGTCAGTGCCTCTGGATAGCGTCTACCTGCGCGCGGTCGGCTTCCGAGGTGTCCAGCTCTGTAGTGCAGCTGCATCCCTGGCTCTGTCCGGGGGCGGCCCGGTGCAAGCCCGGGACCCAACCGACGGCCAGGCTCCGCCGATGGCCAAGAGTGCCCTGCCAGCGCTGGCCGCGCGCAAACGTTCCTGGTCTGTCCGCACGCGGCAACGGCTCCGGAGGGCGCGTGCGTCTGAGGCGTCTGCGCAGGTCAGCGGCCTACGAGCTGCTGGCCAAGTCTCGTTGGTCCACGAGTAGGCCGCATCTAGCGAGAACGCTGTCGGACTTCACAGGCAGTGATGGGGTCACAGAGGCTGGTTGCGGTCGCTACCCGTAGCATCTCTGTTGCTGTCGGTTGCTGTTGACCACCCTTGAGTCTCCCGCACGGACTAGCACCTCGTGGGATCCTGATGAACCTGAGGCCTCGCTGATCACCAGCTGGCATGCTTGCGAACGTGCTCACCTTGGCGCCCCCTCACCAGCGTTGCCGGCCGTTCACTCGCGACGACATTGTCGCCACGGGTGCCCTAGAACTGCTGTCAGCCCACGTTGCTGACGGGGCACCGCTGCGTCCCGAACTTTCATAAGGCCATTCATGGTGGTGTATTGGCAGCCCAGGAGAGGTGCACCGTGCCGTACGCCCCCCGGACCGGCGATCAAGAGGTGATCCTAAGGGTGGTAGCAACAGCCAGACAGTACGGAAATTCAAGACTGAACGCACGGATTGCTATGAGTACCTCCCCTGGAAAGAATTTTGAAATCCTGCTCGATCGCATCACCTTGAGTCCATTGGAAATGGAAGCAGCCCTAAACCACGCTAGAGCCGTCTGCGGAATACTCAAAAGCTGCCCACTGGTGAGTGAGTGCGTGATTTCAGGATCGATAGCACGCTCGACGGCAGTTCGTAAATTCTCAGATGTTGACATCATCGCAATCCTCAAAGACTCAAAAAGAGTAGATTTTCCGTCGAGCCTTGCGATCAAAGATATCTCAGACTTCCTGTCGCTTAGGTATAAAGACATCCAGGTCTTCGACAGCGCGATCCGCATCGACTTTCCCGGCATCCCCGGGGTCGACGTCGTGCCTGCGGTCCATCAAGAGATGAGCTCTTCGGGGTACCCTCTTCTGAAAATCCCCGCCAGGCGCCAGTCTTGGATCGATTACATCCCGGAAGAGCAAAGCCAGACGACCGAGGGAAGCGCGAAAAGACTTGGCGCTGAGTTTAAGCAAGCGATCCGCTTGGCGAAATGGTGGAGCTACGAAAATAGCACTTCCATCCCTTCGTACGAGATCGAAGAACTCGCAAGTCGGGCTTTTCGAGCGTGGCCCGAAATGCGATCCCTCCCTGAGGCTCTGGCCGTTCTTCTGGAGGAAGTGGCGACAGCCTTTGAAATGCGCGATTCGGATCGCAATAGAGATTCCGCAAGGAAAGCTGCGCGGATCGCCCGGACGGCGCTCGTTCTATCTACGCAAGGCGACATCCGCGAGTCCGTGAACCTCTGGAGGTGTCTACTCGGTGAGCAGTTCCCAGTTGTCGTCTTCTGAAATAATCGCGCTAGCGAATCATCGATTGGAGAAATCGGGAGATCTCTATCGGAGAGTTAGGGTAATTCAAGTCCTCACATTTCTCCTTAGTGGCCTGTCTATCTTTATAGCGAACTCTTATACCTATGTTCCAGCGCTTCTAGCTCTCGGGCTGCAGGTCTATGCGTGGTCGGTTCGCCGCAGTGCGGCAAATCGCCATAGCGAGGGCGAGGAAGGGCGGACAAGGGGCCTGCTTCTAGACGCTCTAGGGGCGACCGAGGAGCGCGTCGATCTGAATAACTGGCTTAGTCGCGTATCCCCTCGTCAGGGGCGAGAGAATCCCGAGCCAGTAGGGAATGATTATTTCGCGAGCGATGCACCCGTTGGAATGCGGCGCTTGTGCGACCATCTTCAGGAGAATGCGTTCTGGAATAAAATGATCTACAAGGAAGCTGCAGACTACTATGGAAAGGTCCTCTGGGGCTTCGTAGTGGTTGCAATTTCTGCAACGCTCGTCGCAATCCCTCTCGCCTCCGGGGAGCAGAATCTCATTCTGGCCCGCCTGATAGTTGTTTCCCTGGCCTCCGGAGTTGCCTTCACTCAATGGTCAGAAGTGAGTGCGTGGCGTTCGGCGGCAACGAAGAGTGAGCTACTAGATCGACGACTGGAAGCGCTTTCTGATTGTACAGAGGAGGACCTGAGGGCAAATCGCGTCGGAGCTCTCCTGTTGGCATACGGAGACTACTGTGTCGCTACCTCGGGGGCGCCGCCCACTCCAACTTGGCTGTATGAGCGGCACAAGGAAGACATGAATAGGCTCTGGGCTCTACGATTGGCCACCTGAGTTCGATCGGCGAGCGTCATGTCGAATGATAAATGTAGGCGACGTGTTTCCCCGTGATTCCCTGCGTGGATCTGGCAAGGATATAACACGGGGAACACTACGCCCCAGCAAACGCTAGGAGACCGGCTGCTTAGAGGTTACTGCCCGGATGCTCCTGTGCGGCGCTGGAGATATCGGCGCCGGAGGTGCCGAACTGACAGGCCGGCCAGGCCGACAAGTGCACCGCTTAGAAGGTTGACGAACAGATCACGCATCAACGACCACATAAAGGCGTGGGTGCGCTAAAGGGCCGGACCGCGCACCGCGCTCCTTGGTTTCGATGATTTCGGCAGGTTAGATCTACAGAGCTGGCTCAACCCCGGCCCGAAGCAGAGAACAGCGTGAACGGCTCATGGCCATTCACATCGGACTCTGAGCTTCGACGCGAGGGAAGACGGAGTGGAGATCCGGACCCTGGGGACGGCTTCCTCGCTCTAGACCGGCGCGCGGCGGCATCTTCCACCTCAGGCTGCCTCTGTGCCGCAGTACGTACCTTTGTGATTACGGCGCAGCGAGAAAACGGAGTTAGAAGGCCCCGTAGGGGGTTGGCCTGGAGCGAGGCGGTTTCCACGGTTGTGAAGGTCCGGGCGCAGCCTGAGCACAGCCGGCGCCGCCGGATCGAACAGCCATCGCTGTTCTCTTCAATAGCAAGCACACTGGTGGGAGCCGTACAAAAGGGACACTGCATGATCGGCTCCCTCCTGTTGTCTAGTGCTGCTCTAAATGGCTCTGGCAGCCCATCGCGTTGCCAGGAACCCTACTGCTTCGACTGCAAGTTGACGGTGGGATGCCCAGATTCACCCACCACTCACCCCAACTCCCATCCCGTCTGCCGTCGACCCACACACCGTGGAGCAGGCGCGGTGCCGGGCGTCCAGGTGGAGCGCCCCGCTGGACGAACGACCTGGACGCCCGGTGCCGTGTCTGCTCGGCTCTGCCTGGGTCGACGGCAGGCGGGATGGGAGTTCCCCACCGCTACACCCCACCGGCCGGCACCCGCCCGCGGGCCCCTTCCATCCTGGAGCCTGAGCGCCCCCGCCGGAGGCATGTCGGTGACCTTCGGGGAATCGGCAGCCGTTGGGGCTCGGACTCATGCTCTTGGGCTTATCCCGTCTTGCAGGGGCGGGCGTCGGCGCAGCGGGGGCGGAGCGGGCCGAAGGCAGGAGCGGCGCCCCGAGCGGAGCCGGGAAGCCCGCCCGGCGGAGCGGAGCGCAGCCGGGTGCTTGATGAGGTAGAGAAACCTGTAACAGGTCCCCCGGAACGGGCGCTCTTGTGGGCGTAGTCGGTAGGTGCTGCCATAGGTGTGGGGATCTGTCTGCAGGGGGGGCGACGGGTGAGTAGTGGTCTCACGGTGAAGTCGTGGAAGCGGCACGGCAGGGATCGGCTGTACGTGAATCTCCCGAACGGAACTGCGGTGGCCTGGGCGGATCGCGCGACCAAAGCCGTGACGATCAAGGTGCGGCAGTATCAGGACGAAGCGCTGCTCCTGCTTCGGGCGCATCTTGGCGACGGGCTCACTGTCGACACAGCAGGTTCGGCAACCTCGGCTTCGCCTGTCGGTGCTCCACCCCGCCAGGTACCACCGCCTCCCAACCGCGTGGCGCCGCCGGCATCCCTCCCTCCCCTCACCCCCAGCGAAGATCTCGCCAGGAACCCGCCAGGCGCTCGGCTCATCGGGCTCATGGCTGAGCGGGGGCCGTCCGCTGTGCAGAGACTCCGTTCGAAACTGCTGAGGCAGCCTTCGGAGTGGGACAGCTTCTACACCGGACTCAAGGGTGAGAAGAAGGTCGGGCGGGAGCTCGCTCGCTTATCCCGTTGCGGCTGGCACGCCTTGCACGGAATCCAGAAGGGCAACGGCGGCGACATCGACCATTTGCTCATCGGGCCGGGCGGGGTGTTCGCGATCAACACCAAGACCCACCGCGGCGCTGCGGTCTGGGTGGGGGACGCCATGGTCAAGGTCAACGGGGGTCCCCCTCGCCCCTACGCCGCCGCGAGCAAGACCGAGGCGGACTTCGTTCGGCGATCCCTTCAGCGGTACTGCGACTTCGACGTGTCAGTCGAGCCCATGCTGGTCTTCGTGGGTGTGGGGTCCCTGTACCAGTCGAACTCTCAGAGCGCGGTCCGCGTCTGCCAAGAGCGGGAGATAGCCGCGCTGGGGCCCCTCACCGGAAGTCTCACCGCCGAACAGGTCGAGACCGTCTACGCGGTGGCTCGTCACCGGCGGGTCTGGCTGCGGGGCTGACCCTGCTCGTCGCGGAGAAGGCGGCTGGTGAATCCGGCGTCGCGCAGCCGCTCATACGCCGCGGTCACCTCCGCCGGCACGGGCTGGCTGGTCATGAATCCCTGCTCCGGATAGATGAGGAGCCGCTGGAGGGCGCCTACCAGCATGTCGATCACTAGGCGGGGGTCACCGATCGAGTCGACGTACTCCTGGAGCGTCATCGGGCTTGAGGCGCTCACGATCTCGACCTCGGGCCACAACTTCTTGGCTGTGGCGTGAGCGCGGCGCTCCTCGTACGGCTTGCTGATCAGTAGGACGGAGGACACCTCGACGCCGGCCTCGGAGAGCAGGTCCCGCGAGAACCGAATGTTCTCCCCGGTGTTCCGAGCACGCGGTTCCACGAGCACGGCCGATGCCGGGACGCCGAGTTCGAGGGCCCGCTCACGGTAGTGGACGGCTTCGCCGCGGGGCATGCGCTCCCGTGTCGTGGGGCTGGTGGCTCCGGTGAAGACGAGAAGGGGAGCCAGGCCACGCCGGTACAGGTCGACTGCGGTGTCGGCTACGCCGAGGTCGTGGCTACCGAGGCCGATCGCCACCGAGCAGGGCCGGGGGACGTGCCCCATCTGGTGGTACTCCCAGAGGAGTCGTGTGTCTGCCCAGTCCTGCGTCGAGATCACTGCTGGTCCTCCTGGGGCTGTGCCGAGTCGGGCACCTTGAAGTCGTACTCCCACGCGAAGCGCGATGCCGCGTGAACCCCGATTGCGAACTCGACCACGGTGCCGTCGGCCGTGTACGTCGTGCGGTGGAGCTCGACGACGGCTTCGCCAGGAGGAAGCTGGAGCATCCGCGCTTCCTCCGCCGTCGGAACACGGGCGAACAGGGATTCCTTCATGTGGTCGATCTCGTATCCAGCGTCGTAGAGAACGCGGAACCCACCACCCCTGCCCGCCGGCCCCGGAGTCGGGTCGACCAAGCGGGTGCCCTCGACGTGTTCGGGGCGGTAGTAGCTGGTCAGCGAGTGCGTCGGCTGGTCACCTTCCTTCACGAGTCGGGCCCGCGCGTAGACCGGTGCGCCCGGCTCCAGGCCGTGGGCTGACGCCACCACTGACGGTGCCTCGACAAGGCTGACGGTCTGAGTCTGCTCGTTCCGGCGGTACGCCCGACCTGAGGCGACGCGATCCGCGATGAAGGCGACCTCGTCGCCGTCACGCCACTTGGCCTTGTCGTACCGGGCGATGCCGAGCCGCTTGAGCGGTACACGTTCGCGGACAACGGTGCCGTGGCCGCGGGAAGAGGTGACCAGCCCTTCGGACTCCAGCGCCTTGTAGGCGGCGTGAACCGTGGCCTTGGAGCCCTCTCCCGCCTCGACCAAGTCTCTGATCTGCGGCAACCGTTGACCGGGCTCGTACTCACCCCTCCGGATCTGCTCAGCCAGCTTGTCTGCCAGCTCCCGCCACTTGGGCGCCATCTCGAACCCCTTTCAACGGAAACAAGTCAAACACAGTCCTAGGACTGTTGACAGTCCTAGGACTGCTGGGCACTATCTACTCAAGCGCTCGCAGTCCTAGGACAGCGGGCATCGGCGGTCCCATTTGGGCTGCCCCACAACGTAGGAGTGCTGATGCCGTCCTTCAAGATCGACCTTTCTAGCGCTGTCGTGTTCGTCGCGACCGCTCCCACGCCGAAGCTCGTGAGCAAGCAGACCGGTGAGAGGGCGGTGGACCGGGAGACCGGTGCCGGGCTCTCGACGGTGGGCCTGCTGATCTCGGACGAGGGGGAGGGCAACCTCTACCAGGTGACGGTCCCGGAGACCGGTCTCCCCGACGGGCTCACGCCGGGCATGCCGGTGACGGTCATCGGGCTCAAGGCCCGGGACTGGGAGAACACGTTCAACGGCCAGACCCGCCACGGCATCTCCTTCCGCGCCGTCGCGGTCACCCCGATGGGCGCCTGACCATGGCTGACATCTCGACCTTATGGGAGGTCGGCCTCCCCCTCGCCGGAGCCGCCGGCGGTCTCGGATACGCCAAGGTCCGAGCGCCCCGGGTGTTCTGGTCGCTGGTGGGTCTGCCGGTCACGCGGGTGCGGTTCGCGGTGAACTACCACGCGACGATGGATGTGTGCGGGCTGACGGTCCAGCCGTCCCGCCTGCGGGCGTTCATGGTCCGCAACGTCGCCCGCCGCTCCGAGGTGCAGCCCGTTCCGCCGAAGGTCCGCCGCGTGCGGGGCACTTCGACGGGGATGCGGGTCACCCTGCGGCTCCCGGCCGGTCTGGAGCCCGCCGACGTGATGGCGGCCTCCGAACGCCTGCGGCACGCCTGGGGCGTCCACTCCGTCCACGTGGTGGAGACCAAGCCCGGCTTCGTGGAACTGCGGATGACCGGCTACGACGTTCTTCGCCGGGTCCGGATGCCGCGCTCCCGGCGTCGTCTGTCGGGGCCGATGGCGGTGCCGGTGGCGCTGCGCGAGGACGGTTCGGCGTTCGTCCGGGACTACATGAAGGTTCCGCACGCGCTGACCCTGGGCGCGAACCAGTCCGGCAAGTCCATGTATCAGCGCAACCTCATCTCCCAGCTCGCCCGCCTCGATGTGGCCCTGGTCGGGATCGACTGCAAGCGGGGTGTCGAGCAGCGCGGCTACGCGCCCCGCCTGTCGGGGTTCGCCACCACCCCCGAGGAAGCGTCCGGCCTGCTCGACGCCCTGGTGGGGGAGATGGAAGACCGCTTCGACCTGCTGAGCTTCGCCGGGGTCGCCGACATCTGGGCCCTGCCCGAGACCGCGCGTCCGGTCCCGGTGGTGGTCCTGGTGGACGAGGTCGCGGAGCTGTTCCTCGTCGCGGGGAAGAAGGACGAGGAACGCCGGGACCGGATGGTCATGCAGATGATCCGGCTCGGGCAGATGGCCCGCGCGGCCGGCATCTACCTGGAGGTGTGCGGGCAGCGCTTCGGCTCCGACCTCGGCCGCGGCGCCACCACCCTGCGGGCCCAGCTCACCGGCCGGGTCGTGCACCGGGTCAACGACAAGCAGACCGCCGACATGGGACTGGGGGACATCGCCCCGGACGCGGTCGTGGCCGTGACCGCCATCCCGCCGGACCGGCCCGGCGTCGCGGTGGCCGGTGACACCTCCGGCGGCTGGACCCGCATCCGCACCCCCGAACTGTCCGCCGCCGAGGTCGCCGACATCTGCACCGCGCACGCCGACCTCACCCCGGACCTCCCGGCCCTCGCCGCCTATCGGCCGGTTCTCCCGGACGACACCAGTGCCGATCCGGCGTCGGTCCCGCTGGTGAAGCCGAACCCGGCCACCGCCTGAGACACCCCGCTCCCTCGGTCGGCGTGACCGTCTCACGCCAGGTCCCTACCCGACCCATGCCCGAAAGGAGGCGGCCGCGTGTTCCGCCCCTTCCGTCTCGACGCCGTCCTGGTCCAGGCCGTCATCGCCGGGGCCCTGTCCTTCGCCCACCTGCACGACCTGGCCGAGGCGGCCGGGCAGGACGGATGGAAGGCGTGGGCCTACCCGGTCTCCGTCGACCTCCTCCTGGTCGCCGCCTGGCGCCGGATGCGCACCGACAGCGGCAACCGGGACGCCTGGCTCTGGTTCGCCATCGCCCTCATCGCGTCCCTCGGCGCCAACGTCGCCACCGCCGGACTCCTCGACATGACCAACGTCCCGGCCTGGCTGCGGATCCTCGTCGCCGGATGGCCCGCCATCGCCTTCCTCGGCGGCACCCTCCTCGCCCACGCTCACCCTGTCCCCGAACCCACCCACACTCCTGAGCCTGTGCCGGTGTCGGAACCGGTCGCCGAAGTGACCGTGGAACGGGCGCCGGAACCGGCTCCCGAACTCCCGCCGGCCGAAACCGAATCGGTGGAGACCCAGCCGGAACCCGCCGCGCAGGAAGAACAACCCGAACGCGCTCCCGTGGTGCCTGCTGTGGCGGTGCCGCCCGCGCTGATGGCTCACGCCCAGAAGATCGCGGACGCGCACCGGGCCCAGACCGGCCGGCCGATCGACGCGGAAACCCTCCGCACCCGCCACGGCATGCCCCCGGCCCTCGCCGACTCCATCGCCCTCCAGCTCGCCTGACCCAGGAAGGAGGTACGCCCCGTGCGCCCCAACCGCTTCCACAACGTCATCAAGCTCGGCCCGGTGCAGGTCGGCACCCACCGCGACGGCCGCGGCCGGACCAAGCACACCGCCGTGTGCACGGCCCCCGGCTGCGACTTCTCCGCCGACTACAACACCCGCGCCGCCGCCGAACTCGCCGCCCGCACCCACCGCTGCCAGCCCCGCTAGCAAACGAGGAGTTCGCGTCATGGACGTCCCGCTCTGGCTCGCCCTGATCGTCATCGGCGGCCTCGGAATCAAGCTCATCCGCCCGCCCTGGTGGCTCGTCGCCGCCCTCCTCCTCGGCGGCTACCTCCTCGCCGACAGCCTCCTCACCCCGCTCATCGACCCCATCGCCAAGTAGGGAGAACCCGACATGCTCCAGCCCCGCATCCCGGTCAACCCGCTCCCGCCCGGCCGCCCCATCCCCACGGCCCGAACCGAACCTGTGACCATCCCGGCCGTGGTCCCGGCCCCCGCCCCCGTCCCGTCCACCACGCCCCGCAGCTCGGTCCAGCTCACCCCCGGCAGCGCGGTCGCCCTCGCCGCCGGCGGTGGCGCCGTCGTCCTGGTCGTCGGCGCCGTCCTGGTCTCCATGCTCCTCGCCGTCGCGATCAGCGCCGCGTCCATCGCCGTCGTCGCGGTCGTGCTCCGCCTCCTGGTCCGCGACATGCAGAAGGGCCGGTAGCGCGCATGGACACGCAGACGATCGCAGCCGCCGGGTTACCGGCCCTGGGCTGGGCCCTACACGGCGGACTGCTCTGGCGCCGCCTGGCCACCGCCCGCCGCGACCCCCTGACCGGCCTGCACACCCGCGCCGGATGGACCACCCGCGCCGACCACGTCATGAGCAAGCACCCCGGTGCGCTCGTGGTCCTGGTCGACCTGGACGACTTCAAGACCATCAACGACACCCACGGCCACGCCGCCGGAGACACCGTCCTCACCGCCACCGCCGCCCGCCTCACCACCTGGTGCGGCCGGCACGGCATCGCTGCCCGCCTCGGCGGAGACGAATTCGCCGCCATCGTCACCGACCCTGCCCGCACCCCCGGCCTCGCCGCACTCCGGGCCGCGCTGGACGAGCCGGTCACCCACCGCGGGCACGTCCTGCGAGTCTCGGCCTCGGTCGGCCACTGCCACCGCAACGACCTGCCGGTCCCGGTCCTCACCGATGCCCTCTCGGCCGCCGACGCGTCGATGTACGCGGTCAAGGGCCACGGCAGGCGCAACACCCGCTAGCGGCCCCCGGGGCGGCCTCGGTCGCCAAACTTCCGCCGCCCCGGGCGCCTTCACCCCAATCCAGATCCACCGGACCCGAAAGGGAAACCTCATGATGCCCCAGACCCCGCCCGCCCGCGTCTGCTCCCACTGCGACGGCTTCCCCATCGTCCACATCACCACCGGCACCGCGCCGGACGGGAAGTGCCGCACCCTCGCCGCCACCTGCCCGGCCTGCAAGGGCACCGGCACCCGCGCCACCCCCGCCGCCCTCGTCCGCGCCGGGAAGTGACCGTCTTGACCACCTCCGCCCTCGCGGCGGGCCTGGACCCGGCCACCCTGAGCGACCTGCTTCGGGTGGCCGGGTCCCCCGGCTTCGACCGCCTCACCGAACAGATCCGCCGAACCGGCGGCTGCACCGCCCCCATCCGTCTCACCGGCGGCACCAAGCTCCTCGACCCCGCCACCAAGACCGTGATTCACGCGTACAACACCGACGCCGAACCTGGCGGAGTCCTGCGCGTCGCCTGCGGCAACCGACGGGCCTCGCGCTGCCCGGCCTGCGCCTGGACCTACGCCGGCGACACCTACCACCTCATCCGCGCCGGACTCACCGGCGACCCCGGCAAGGGCACGCCGGAGACCATTCGGGACCACCCGCGGGTCTTCGCCACGCTCACTGCCCCGTCCTTCGGCCCCGTCCACAATCGCCCCGGCACTCGCCCCTGCCGCTGCGGCATCCAGCACGCCGAGGACGCGCCCGAGCTCGGGACTCCGCTCGACCCGGCCACGTACGACTACGCGGGCGCGGTGCTGTGGAACAACCATGCCTCCGAGCTGTGGAGGTACTTCACGATCTACCTCCGTCGCGAGATCGCCGCCGTTGCCGGCCTCACCCAGAAAGCCGCCCGTGAACAGTCACGCGTCTCCTTCGGCAAGGTCGCCGAGTACCAAAAGCGCGGGGCCGTCCACTTTCACGCCGTCATCCGCTTCGACGGCCCCGACGGACCGCACACCCCGCCCCCTGCCTGGGCCACCCTCGACCTCCTCACCGCCGCCATCCACGCAGCCGCCGCCCGCGCCCGCGTCACCGTCGACGCCGCCCCCGCCCACGGCGTCGCCCAGGACCTGACTCTCACCTGGGGCACCCAGCTCGACGTCCAGCCCATCGGCGCCTTCGGCCAGGGCGAGGAGCTGACCGAACAGGCCGTGGCCGCCTATGTCGCCAAGTACGCCACCAAGGCCGCCGAGACCACCGGCACCGTTGACCACCCCGTCGGCAACAAGGAAGCCCTCATCCTCCTCGGCGTCCCCGACCACCCCCGGCGGCTGATGGAAGCCTGCATGGACCTCGACGCCGCTTACCCGGACCGGCGTCTGAGGGCCTGGGCCCACATGCTCGGCTTCCGAGGCCACTTCTCCACCAAGTCCCGCGCCTACTCCACCACCCTCGGCGCCTTACGCCAGGTCCGCGCCGACTACCGCGCGCAGCAACAGCGCACCGCCCTCGGCCTGCCCGATCCCGACGAACACCCGGAGTCCACCCTCCTCGTCGTCGCCCACTGGGCCTACGCCGGCCACGGCCACACCCCCGGCGAATCCTGGCTCGCCGCCAACATCCGCCGCGACATCCAGCACAACCGCGAACACGCCAGAGAGATCCGAACCGAACTCGACGCCGACGACACCAATGGGGAGTGGTGACCGTGGCCCGTGCTCTGCCCGAGCGGTACCTCACGCCGACTGACCTCGCGGACCTTCTGGGCGTCCCGCTGGAGACCGTCTACCAGTGGCGCCGCAAGCGCACCGGCCCTCGCGGCTTCCGTGTCGGTGTCCACCTCCGGTTCGACCCGGAAGACGTTCGTGCGTGGGTGGGCTCGCTGATGGATCAGGAGAGTGCAGCCTGATGGCCGGACACATCCAGGACCGGTGGTTCAAGACGGAGACCAGTCCCGACGGAAAGCCCCGCCGGGTAAAGAGCGAGCGTCACGGCACCGGTATGCGGTACCGAGCCCGGTACGTCGGCCCCGACGGGACCGAGAAGTCGAAGAGCTTCCCCGACCGACAGAAACGCCTCGCCGATCAGTGGCTCGCCCAGGTCGAAGCGGACATGTCCCGGGGGCAGTACATCGACCCCCGCGCAAGCAGGATCACTTTCCAGCAGTACGGGGAGAAGTGGCTCCGGAACCATCAGGCCGACCCGAACACGGGCTTCTCGATGGAGTCGCAGCTACGCCTTCACGCCTTCCCCTACATCGGCTCCAGGCCGCTCGGATCTTTCAAGCCCGAGCACATCCGGGACTGGATCGCGGATCTGACGGCGGCCGGAGTGGTCGGATCGTACGCGCGAGTCATCTACTCCAACGTCCGCACCGTGCTGAACGCGGCCGTGGACGACGGCCACCTTCCGAAGAACCCGTGCTCCGCTCGTTCGGTGAAGGCGCCGGCCGTCGAGACCAAGCGAGTGGCTCCGTGGACCGCTGACCGCGTCTTCGCAGTCCGCGCCGCCCTGCCTGACCGGTATCAGGCCATGGTCGACATCGGTGCCGGGTGCGGACTCCGCCAGGGCGAGATCCTGGGCCTCACCGCCGACTCGATCGACTTCACGACGAACACCGTGCACGTCGTCCAGCAACTCAAGCTCAGCCGCAGCAAGCCGGTGTTCGCCCCGCCGAAGGGCGGCAAGCTCCGGGACGTACCTCTGCCCGAGCCCGTCGCCGATGCGCTCCGCGCGCACCTGACGAAGTTCCCACCCGCCGACATCACGCTGCCGTGGATGACCCAGCGCGGGCAGCACGTGACCAAGCGGTTGATCTTCACTGCTCCCCTGGGCAACCACGTCTGGCGGAGCATGTTCAACACCGACCAGTGGAAGCCCGCGCTCGCCGCGGCCGGCGTCATCCCGGAGCGGGAGAAGGGGCAGCAGAGCTACGCCTCCGCCCGTGAGCACGGGATGCACGCGCTTCGGCACTTCTACGCCTCGGTGCTCCTGGACGCCGGAGAGAACATCAAGGCCCTGGCGGAGTACTTGGGACACTCCGACCCCGGCCTGACGCTGCGGGTGTACGCCCACCTCATGCCGAGCAGCCGGGAGCGCACGAGAAAAGCCGTGGCCGACGTCTTCGAGGGCGCATACGCTCCCCGTCACCGAGGAACCGGGGGACGTGATGGATGACGGGGACGAGACCGTGTGCATCACCTTGATCTGCGATGAGCGGGCCAATGACGTCGTGCTCCTCGACTGCGGGCCGCGCGAGATGGACGTGGTCCAGGCCGTGCGTCGGCTGACGGGGCTCAGCCTCTGGCACAGCCGGGTGCTCACGCGGCAGGCTCCCGTCACCGTCATGAAGTCCTGGCCCCAGGACGACGCCGACGATGCCGTCACCGTGCTGCGAAGCGCCGGCGCCCGGGCCGAAGCCCGAGAGGAATCGGAGTCCGGCGAGAACGCGGCCCCGTCCCTCTGACGGCCCACAGACGGCCCCAGCGCACGAAGAAGCCCCCTCCCGGCGGAGAAACCGCAGGTAGGGGGCTCTTTCGTGGGTAAGAGTTACTTCTTGCCCTGGTTCTTGACGGCCTCGATGGCGGCCGCGGCGGCCTCCGGGTCGAGGTAGGTGCCGCCGGGGTTGAGGGGCTTGAAGTTCTCGTCCAGCTCGTAGGAGAGCGGGATGCCCGTGGGGATGTTGAGGCCCGCGATGTCGGCGTCGGAGATGCCGTCGAGGTGCTTCACCAGGGCGCGGAGGCTGTTGCCGTGGGCGGCGACCAGGACCGTGCGGCCGGCGAGGAGGTCCGGGACGATGCCGTCGTACCAGTACGGGAGCATGCGCTCGACGACGTCCTTGAGGCACTCGGTCTGCGGGCGCAGCTCCGGCGGGATCGTCGCGTAGCGGGCGTCGCCGGCCTGGGAGTACTCGTTGTCGTCGGCGAGCGGCGGCGGCGGGGTGTCGTACGAGCGGCGCCAGAGCATGAACTGCTCCTCGCCGAACTCGGCGAGGGTCTGGGCCTTGTCCTTGCCCTGGAGGGCGCCGTAGTGGCGCTCGTTGAGGCGCCAGGAGCGGTGGACCGGGATCCAGTGGCGGTCCGCGGACTCCAGCGCGAGCTGGGCGGTGCGGATGGCGCGCTTCTGGAGGGAGGTGTGCAGCACGTCGGGGAGCAGGCCGGCGTCCTTGAGCAGCTCGCCGCCGCGCGTCGCCTCCTTCTCACCCTTCGCGGTGAGGTTCACGTCCACCCATCCGGTGAACAGATTCTTCTCGTTCCACTCGCTCTCGCCGTGGCGGAGGAGGATCAGCTTGTACGGTGCGTCGGCCATGCGTACGAGCCTAATGGACCGCTGACGATTGACGCGCGTCGTCAATTCGCTGGCGTCCGCCAGCCGAGATGCGTAAGTTTCGAGAGCCGTTGGAGGGTCTTACAGTACGCAAGGGGCGCACCTCACATGTCCATCGATTCGCTCAGACGATCGGCGCGCGCCACCGTCTCCGGCCTTCCGCAGGGCTTCTGGTGGCTCTGGCTGTCGACCTTGGTCAACAGGACCGGGGCCTTCGTCCTGACTTTCCTCTCCCTCTATCTGACGGCCGAGCTCGGGCACTCCGCGTGGTTCGCCGGTCTCGTCGTCGCCCTGCACGGTCTCGGCGGCGTCGCCGGCTCCCCGCTCGGCGGCGTCCTCACCGACCGCTGGGGCCGCCGCCCCACGATGGTCACCATGCACCTGGCGGCCGCCTCCTGCGCCGCCGCGCTCGCCTTCGTCACCAGCGCCTGGGGCGTGGCCCTGGTCGTGCTGCTGATGGGCGTCGCGATGCAGGCGGTCCGTCCGTCCATCAACGCGACGATCTCCGACATGGTGCCCGCCGACGACGTGCGCCGGGCCTTCGCCCTCAACTACTGGGCGCTGAACCTCGGTTTCGCGGTCGCCTCGATCGCGGGCGGTGCCGCCGCCTTCCTCGGTTACCGCACCCTCTTCCTCGTCGACGCCGTCGCCACCACCCTGTGCGCGGTGATCGTCTTCCTGCGGCTGCCGGAGACGCGGCCCGAGCGGAGCCCCCGGAAGGCCGGGGAGAAGCCGGCCGACGAGCGGGTGTCGATGCTCGACGTGCTGCGCGACGCGCCCTTCCGGACCCTCGTCCTGCTCAACCTGCTGGTCTGCGTGGTCTTCACGGCGCCCTGGATCGGCCTGCCGCTGACCATGTCCGAGCAGGGCCTGCCCCCGTCCTCGTACGGCATGGTGATCGCCGTCAACGGCATCGTGATCGTCGGCTTCCAGCTGCTGGTCAACAAGGTGACCGAGCGGCGTTCGCCGGTCGTCCTGCTGTCCGTCTCCGCGCTGCTCTTCGCCGTCGGCACGGGCGCCACCGCGCTGGCCGGCTCGTCCGTCGCCTTCGCCGCGACCGTCATCGTGTGGACGATCGGCGAGATGGTGCACGTGCCGACGAACGCCGCCGCCACCGCCCGGCTCGCGCCGGAGCACGCGCGGGGCCGCTACCAGGGCGTGATGGGCATGTCGTGGGCCGTCGCCGGTTTCGTCGCGCCGGTCCTCGCCGGCGCGATCGTCGACGGGCCCGGTTCGGACGTGCTGTGGGCCGGCACCTTCACGATCGGCGTCCTCGCCGCCGTCGGCTACACCCTGCGGCTGCGCAGGGCGCTGTGCGAGGAGGAGCCGGAGACGGTGACCGTCGAGTCGTCGGCGACCGTGGTCAGTCCCGAGCCGGCGAAGCCGGCTCCCGCGTCAGGTTCCTGAACGCGTCCAGGTTCCGCGTCGACTCCCCCCGGGAGACCCGCCAGGCGTACTCCCGCCGGATGGCCGACGCGAAGCCGAGTTCGAGCAGCGTGTTGAAGTCGCCGTCCGCCGTCTCCAGGACCGAGCCGAGCAGCCGGTCCAGCTCCTCCGGCGTGACGGCGGCCAGCGGGAGCCTGCCGGCGAGGTAGATGTCGCCGAGCGGGTCGATCGCGTAGCCCACCCCGTACAGCCTGAGGTTCCGTTCGAGGAGCCAGCGGTGGACGCCGGCCTCGTTCTCGTCGGGGTGGCGGACGACGAAGGCGTTCAGGGAGAGGGAGTGGCGGCCGAGCTTCAGCGACAGCGTGGTGAACAGCTTGCGCGTGCCGGGCAGCTTGACCACGTACGAGCCGGGCGCGGGGCTCTCCCACTCCAGCTCCGCGTCGGTGAGCGTGTCCTCGACGATCCGCCGTGCGTCCTGAGCGTCAGCCATGGTGGGAGCGTACGCGACGGTGCTGCGCCCGCTGGCGGTGATCGTGCATGGCGGCCGTGTACACGTCGGCGGTGCCCGAGGCGGCCGTGTCCCAGCCGAAGGAGCCGGCGTGCCGGGCGGCCGCCGCGCCCATCCGGGCGGTGAGCTCCGGGTCGGCGGCGAAACGGTCCAGCACGCGCGCGTAGTCCGCGGGGTCGTGGCCCTGCACCAGGAATCCGGTCCGCTCGTCCCGTACGGCGACGGGCAGGCCGCCCACCGCCGCCGCGACGACCGGGGTGCCGGCCGCCTGCGCCTCGATCGCGACCAGTCCGAAGGACTCGCTGTACGAGGGCATGACGAGGACCGACGCGGCCCGGAACCAGTCCGCGAGCCGCTCCTGGCCCACCGGCGGGTGGAAGCGCACCAGATCGGCGATGCCCAGCTTCGCGGCGAGCTTCTGGAGCTGCTCCGGCTTGGCGAGGCCGCTGCCGCTCGGGCCGCCGACGACCGGCACCACCATGCGGGTGCGCAGCGAGGGGTCCCGGTCGACCATCCGGGCGGCGGCGCGCAGCAGGATGTCGGGGGCCTTGAGGGGCTGGATGCGGCCGGCGAAGACCGGCACGAAGGCGTCGCGCGGCAGCCCGAGGCGGGCGCGGGCGGCGGCCCGGCCGTCGGCGGGCCGGAAGCGGTCGAGGTTGACCCCGGGGTGGACGACCGCGATCTTGCCGGGGTCCGCCTCGTAGAAGCGGGCCAGCTCGTCGGCCTCCTCGGTGGTGTTGGCGATCAGCCGGTCGGCGGCGGCGACGATCTGCGTCTCGCCGATCACCCGGGCGGCGGGCTCGGGGGTGTCGCCCTCGGCGAGCGAGGCGTTCTTGACCTTGGCCATGGTGTGCATGGCGTGCACGAGCGGGACGCCCCACCGCTCCGCGGCGAGCCAGCCGACGTGGCCGGAGAGCCAGTAGTGCGAGTGGACCAGGTCGTAGTGGCCGGGGCGGTGGCCCGCCCACGCCTGCATCACGCCGTGCGTGAAGGCGCAGAGCTGGGCCGGCAGCTCCTCCTTGGCGAGCCCCTCGTACGGGCCCGCGTCGACGTGCCGCACCAGGACGCCGGGCGCCAGCTCGACCACGGGGGCGAGGCCGCCGGTGGTGGCCCGGGTGAAGATCTCCACCTCGATGTCGATGGCGGCGAGCCGCTTGGCCAGCTCGACGATGTAGACGTTCATGCCGCCCGCGTCGCCGGTGCCCGGCTGGTGGAGCGGGGAGGTGTGCACGGAGAGCATCGCCACCCGGCGGGGGGTCCGGTGGCGCCCCGGCAACCGGAGCCGGGAGGGCGCTGCCGGGTGCCGGTGCCGGGTGCCGGCGAACCGGGACACGTACTGGCTCACGTCGGCGGTCCTTCCGCGAGAGGGGCCTGGCGTGCGGACATGACAGGCGGAGGGCGCGATCCACGTCCTCCGCCCCGCACAACACCGGAACCACTCCTTTCATTTCCACCACCCCCGGCGCTTTGCCAATTCATTACGCGCGAGCCGCCCGCGGCCCGGCGCGGGAGCCACCCGGCGCGCGGCACGGAGGGGTCCGGAGCACGGCACGGGGAGACCCGGTTCGCAGCACGGAGGGGCCCGGTGCGCGGCGCAGGGAGGCCCGGCGCGCGGCAGCGTCCTCGTGCGGGAGCCACCCGGAGCACGGCACGGAGCCGCCCCTCCCCCGCGCTCCGTATCCTCTTGGCATGGCCCCGCGCACCACCCGCCCCGTCGGCACCCCGACCCGCGGGACCACCAACCCGAACCGGCTGCGCCGCATGGACCGCTGGATCGCCGCCGTCCACGGCCCCGCCCTGCGCCGCTCCCCCGAGCCGCCCGTCGCCGTCGACCTCGGCTACGGCGCCGCCCCCTGGACCGCCGTCGAACTCCTCGCCCGGCTGCGCACCGCCGAGCCCAGGACCCGGCTGTACGGGATCGAGATCGAGCCGGCCCGGGTCGAGGCCGCGAAGGCGTACGAGGAGCGGTACGAGGGCCTCGCCTTCGTGCACGGCGGCTTCGAGGTGCCGGTGCCGGGCGAGCCCGCGCTGATCCGGGCCGCGAACGTGCTGCGCCAGTACGACGAGGAGCAGGTCGCGGCCGTGTGGGCGCGGCTGTGCGGGCGGCTCGCGCCCGGCGGGCTGCTCGTCGAGGGGACCTGCGACGAGATCGGGCGGCGGCACGTCTGGGTGGCGCTCGACCGGAGCGGCCCGCGCACGGTGACCCTCGCGACCCGGCTCGGCTCCCTCGACCGCCCCTCCGACCTGGCCGAGCGCCTCCCGAAGGCTCTGATCCACCGCAACGTGCCGGGCGAGCCCGTCCACGCCTTCCTGCGGGACTTCGACCGGGCCTGGGCGGCCGCGGCGCCGTACGCCTCCCTGGGCGCCCGGCAGCGCTGGATCCGCTCCGTCCGCGACCTGGCGGCGGACTGGCCGGTCACCGACGGCCCGAAGCGCTGGCGCCAGGGCGAGGTCACGATCCGCTGGGAGGCGCTGGCGCCGCGCGCGTAGACGTACGAGAGGGGGCGCGGGCGGCACGCGGGGGACAGGCGAGAGGGCACGGGCCGCGCGCGTGGACGCACTGGAGAGGTACGAGGGGTACGGGGGCATGGGGGCACAGGGGGTACGAGGGGTACGGAGGCACGCGCGGGCCGCTCCGGCCGCGTGGCGCGGGCTCAGGTGGCCGGGGGGTGTCCTGGGGGCCTCCTGTGTCCCACGCCTCCCCCACATCACCGTGAGGCGGGAACGTCATCGCCTCACCGACCGTCACTCCGGTGGGGTACCTGTCGTTTTCCGTTTCCGCGTGGCACTATCGCCAGGACCACACAAGTTACTGACGGTAAATCAGAAAGTGGCACGGGGGACGCCCGGGCCACGAGGGGGAGTCCAGTGAACCGACGACGCCGACGTCCGTACGCCGCCGCCGCGGTCACCGTGGCCTGCGCGCTGGCCCTCCTGGCCTCACCGGCGCTCACCCTCCAGGCCGGCGCCGCCCCGCTGCCGCCGCCCCCGCCGAAGAAGACCCTCGAACAGGTCCGGACGGAGATAGACGCGCTGTACCGCCAGGCGGCCGCCGCCACCGACGCGTACAACCTCGCCGAGGAGCGCACCGAGACGCAGTCCGCCGAGATCGTCCGGCTCGCCCGCATGATCGAGAGCGGCCGCAAGCGGATCGACACCCTCAAGGCCCAGGCCGGCGCCACCGCCCGCGCGCAGTACCGCAGCGGCGGCATCCCCGAGAGCGCCCAACTCGCCCTCACCGGCGACCCGCAGCTCTTCCTCGACACCGCCGGACGGCTCCGCGAGGGCGCCAAGGCCACCAGCGACCTCATCGGCGAACTCTCCCGCGCCCAGGCCGAGCTGAACACCTACGCCACCGAGGCCGGCGACAACTGGACGAAGCTGGAGGCCGACCGGGTCCGGCAGGCCGAGGCGAAGAAGGAGATCAACGCCAAGATCGACGCCGCGAAGAAGCTGGAGGGCGAGCTCGCCGCCGAGGAGCGCGAGCGGCTGCGCCGCCTGGAGGAGCTGGCCCGGCAGCGGGCGCAGTCGAAGTGGGTCGACTCCGGCATCCTCGCCGAACTCAGCGCCGAGGCCACCCCCGAGTCCCGCAAGGCGATCGAGTCCGCCCTCGCCCAGGTCGGCAAGCCGTACGTATGGGGGGCCGAGGGTCCCGACTCCTTCGACTGCTCCGGCCTGACCCAGTCCGCCTGGGCGGCCGCCGGCAAGCGCATCCCGCGCACCTCGCAGGAGCAGTGGCGACTGCTGCCCCGCGTGCAGCCGAAGGACATGCGGCCCGGCGACCTGATCGTCTACTACCAGGACGCCAGCCACATCGGCATGTACATCGGCGACGGGAAGATGGTCCACGCGCCCCGGCCCGGCCGGAACGTGACCGTGGCCGGCGCCGGCTCGATGGAGATCCTCGGCATCGTCCGCCCGAGCTGACGCCGGGGGGCGACGTACAAGCCCGGCCCCACGCCCTGCACGTCCGGGCGCCCGTGCATCCGGGCGTCCGTGTGTCCGTGTGTCCGTGTGTCCGGGCGTCCGTGTGCCCAGGCATCCAGGCCTCCGTGCATCCAGACGGCCAGGCGGCCAGGAGGCCAGGCCTCCAGGCGGCAACGCCTCCACGCCTCCACGCCCCCGCCCGGCACCCGAGCCCCACGCCCTACCCCGCGCCCGGCCACCTCATCCCGACCTGACACATCCGGCCCGAGTGACCTTTCTCATGGGTCCCCGGGCCCCCCGCAGCCGCCGGGGGCGCAACTACCTCCCCTTCCGCGGCATATGCCAAGGAAGCCGCGGCCGCCCGCGGAGTGATCGCCATTCCGTCGGGCGCCGCACTGCCGCTATGGTCCCGGACGGGCGGGACGCCACCCGGCGCCCGGCGCACCCTCGGGGGAGGGAAGGAAACCCGAACCGATGCCCGTATCCGTACCGCGTCAGAGAATCGTCTCTGCTGCGGGGCAAGGCGAGACCACCGCCATGGACGCCACCGCTGTGACAGACACAGGAACAGGCACAGGAACAGGAACAGGCCCCGCCGCGAGCACCGCGCCGGCGGCCGACCGCGACCGCACCGACCTCACCCTCCTGGTCGTCGAGGACGACCCGGCGGGTGCCCTCGCCGTGCCCGAGCTGCTCGACGCCGCCGGCGCCGGCGGCACCCGGGTCCGCATCCGTACCGCCCGGAACCTCACCGAGGCCGAGCGGCTCCTCACCGACGACGTCCACTGCGTCCTCGTCGACCTCGCGCTGCCCGTCCCCCGGACGGCGGCCGACGAGGACCCGCTCGCCCCGCTGCGGCACATCCTGCGGCTCGCCCCCCGTCACGCCGTCCTCGCCCTCGCCCCCTCCGCGGACGCGGAGCTGGCCGCCGAGGCGGTACGGGTCGGGGCCCAGGACCACCTCTTCCGCGAGGAGCTGGACGGCCGGCTGCTGAGCCGCGCCATCCGGTACGCGGTCGAGCGCAAGCGCAACGACGCCGCCAAGGTGAAGCTCGCCGAATCCCGGCTGCGCGCCCAGGAGAACGCCCGCCTGGAGCGCGGTCTGCTGCCCACCCCGCTGCTGGACGGCTCCGACCTGCGCTTCGCGGCCAGCTACCGGCCCGGCCGGTCCCGCGCGCTGCTCGGCGGCGACTTCTACGACGTCGTCCGCACCCCGGACGGCACCGTCCACGCCATGATCGGCGACGTCTGCGGCCACGGCCCCGACGAGGCAGCCCTCGGCGTCGAGCTGCGGATCGCCTGGCGCGCCCTGACCTTCGCCGGACTGTGCGGGGACGAGCTGCTCTCCACCCTCCAGCAGGTCCTGGAGCACGAGCGGGAGAGCGAGGAGATCTTCGCGACGCTCTGCACCGTCGACATCGCGCCCGACGGCCGCCGCGCCGGGCTCTGCCTGGCCGGCCACCCGGCGCCGCTCGTCGCCCAGCGCGGCGGCAGCGCGCGGCTCCTGCCGTACGCGGGCGGCGGCCCGGCCCTCGGGGTGCTGCCGCGCGCCCGCTGGCCGCGCCGGCAGGTCGAGCTGGGCGGGGCGTGGAGCCTGCTGCTCTACACCGACGGCCTGATCGAGGGCCGGACGGCGGGCCCGGGCTCGCCGCGGCTCGGGCAGGACGGCATGGTCGACATGATCAACCGGCAGCTGACCGGGGGCCTGCGCGGCGAGACGCTCCTGGAGGCGGCGATGGCGGAGGCCCGGGCGCTGAACGGCGGCGAGCTGACGGACGACGTGGCCCTGCTGGCCCTGGAAAGGGACAGGGCCCGGGGATAGTCCCCGGGCCCCGCCCCCCACGTTCCGCGGGTCCTACCGGCCGCCGTTGTACGGGCCGTAGGGCCCGTCGCTGCTGGATCCGCCGCCGCGCCGGCCTCCTCCGCCGCCGCCCATGACCTGCTTGAGGGCCGGACGGACGTCCACCATGAAGACGATCGCGGCGATCAGGCCGGCGATCAGGAGGAAGAGCAGGCCGGGCAGGAAGAGGTTCAGCGCGAGGTTGACCCCGAGGAGGATCAGCCAGAACTTCTTCGTCTGCTTGTCCGCGGCCCGGTAGGCGTCCTCCCGGACCATCGCCGCGATGACGAACGAGGCGACGGCGAAGCCGGTGAAGACCAGGAACATCAGCAGGTTGAGGGTGTTGTCGAACCGGTCCATCAGCATGCTGAACACCGCCTAGGGGGTCATGGGGTACGTGCGCCTCGCGGTCAACGTACCCGTTCCAACGCTCCGGGCCCCAGGAATGGTGCCCGGGTCCGCTATTCGGCCGCGCCGGCCGCGGACTCGGCCTTCGCGTCGGCCTTGGCGGCCGGCTTCTTCACGGGCGCCTTGCGGGCGGCGGGCTTGCGGGCGGCGGGCTTGGCCTCGGGCGCGGGCGCCGCGGCGACGACCGGCTCCGGCTCGACGACCGGCTCCGGCTCGACGACGACCGTGATCTCGGTGGCCGGCTCGGCGTTCTCGCCGCGCCAGGCGCGGACGGTCTCCTCGCCGCGGGCGGCGACCTCCTCGTACTTCTCGCGCGCCTTGACGGCGTACTCGGCGGCCACGCCGACGCCCCGCAGGGCCAGGTCCTGCGCGGTCTCGCCGAGCTTCTTGAGGTCGGTGTCGAGACCGCCGACGGCCCCGACGACCTCGGCGACCGTGGCCTGCACCTTCTCCTGGACCTTCTCCCGCGCGGCCTTCGGGTCGGTCTGGCGCACGGCCTCGATCCGGCCGGGCGCCTCGGCGGCCAGCTGCTCGATCAGGGCGGGCACCTTGCGGGCCTGGCGCACGGCGAGGTCGGCGGTGCCGGCGGCGAAGTAGAGGGGGGTCCGCAGTTCGTCGATGAGGGGCATGCTGGTGGTCCTCCCGGTGAGTCACAAACTGACGTGCGTGCTGGCGTACTGACGTGTCGGTGCCGGCTCGGGTGCTGGTCGGCGTCCTAGGCGGAGGCTCCCGGCTCCGCCGCGGTCCGCGCGGAGGCCTCCGCGGCGGCCTCCGCGGCGTTCTCCTTGCGGAAGGAGTCGTAGATCTGGAGCAGCACCTGCTTCTGCCGCTCGTTGATCGAGGGGTCGGCCAGGAGGACGGCCCGCGTCTCCAGCTCCTCCAGGTCCTTCTCGTCGAGGATCCCGGCCCGCACGTAGAGCGTCTCGGCCGAGATCCGCAGGGCCTTGGCGACCTGCTGGAGCACCTCGGCGCTGGGCTTGCGCAGCCCGCGCTCGATCTGGCTCAGGTACGGGTTCGACACCCCGGCGGCGTCGGCGAGCTGCCGCAGCGAGAGCTGCGCGGTGCGCCGCTGCTCGCGCAGGTAGTCGCCGAGGCTGCCGAGATTGCCGACGTTGAGCGTTGCCATGCTGCGTACCCTGCCACCGCTTGCTAACTATTGCAAGCAGATGCTTGCAATAGTGTTCCCGGCGTGGCGGCGCCCGGACGGCCCGTCACGCGTGCCACGGGTCCGGGCTCGGGCCAGCGCGCGTCCTCGGTGAGGAAGTCGAGCAGGATCCGGCGGCTGGTCTGGGAGGTGAGGCTGCCGTAGGCGTCGTCGAAGGCGTGCTCGGCGAAGGGCAGCTCCCTGACCTCGGTGTCGACGCCCTGCTCCGCCAGCGCGTCGCCGAGGGCCGTGACGGTCTCGGGGCGGGCGCTGCGGTCGCGGTCGCCGACCACGAGCAGGGTGCGGGGCAGGCCGGGGCGGACGGCGGAGGCGGGCGACACCTCGCGGTAGCGGTCCGGGTACTGCTCGGGCGTGCCGCCGGTGAACATCTCCGCCGCCTCGCGGGTTCCGGCCACGTCGTCCTTCCACATCCGCGCGACGTCGGTGCCGGGATAGAAGCCGACCACGGCGGCCGGAGGCTTCGGGGTGGTGCCGTCGAGGGCCTTGATGGAGCCGTTCTGGAGGCGGTAAGCGGCGTTCATCGCCAGGGTGCCGCCCGCCGACATGCCGCCGAGCGAGACCCGCGAGCCGTCGACGCCGTACGCGCCGGCGTTCCTCCGCACCCAGTCCAGGGCGGAGACGAGGTCCTGAGGGGCCTTGTCCCAGGTGGGGCGGTCGGGGCCCGCCAGCCGGTAGTCGACGGCGAAGACGGCGACGCCGTGGTCCGCGAGCCAGCGGCCGGTGCCGCGCAGGTCGCTCTTGTCGAAGGTGTGGAAACCGCCTGCGTGGGCGAGCACGACGGCCGGAACCTTCCGGCCGGGGGCTCGCGCGGGCAGGTACGCGTCCACCCGCAGCGGCTCACCCCCGGGGCTCGCGTACGTCTCGGTCACGTCCGGGGTCGCCGCCGGGTAGGTGAGCTCGGTGAACACCTCCCCGAAGGAGACGTCCGCTCCGGCGTCGCGCGCGGCCCCGAGCTGGACGCCTCCGACGACCAGCGCTCCCAGCGTGCACAGCGTCGTGACGACGGTGACCGCGCGGCCCCAGCGCACCAGGCCGGCGCGCCGGGACAGCGCGGCGAGGGCGGCTGCCACCAGCGAGATCAGAGCTATGTGGAAGGGGTACTGCCCGGTGAGAACCGGTCCGATCACTCCCGCCTTGGGCAGGGCCGGAAAGTACGCGCCCACGACGAGGGCGAGGACCAGGAACGCGAGGAACGAGGCCAGGGCGGCGGAGACGCCCCGCAGGATCCGGACCGGCCGGCCGATCGGCGCGGCAGGGTTTCCGTGGGTGGTCATGACGGTGCTCCTGTACGGGTGCGCGGGACGGTGCTCCGCCGCCCGCGTGACGTGTCGCGAGCCGCCAGGTCCCCGCGCCCCGAGTACGGCGGCGAGGAGCGGCTCCCACAGGAAAAGCTAGGAACCGGACGCCCTCGTCGGCCTCACCCCGCGGAGCCGTTCCCGGACATGGCTCTCAGGTAGGGGGACGGGAGAAACGCCGTCGACCGCCCCGCGCGGCGAGGTCACAGATGGGTGCGGCCGGGGGTGACCAGCCCCGTCTCGTAGGCGAGGACGGCCGCCTGGGTGCGATCCCGCAGCTGGAGTTTCTGCAGGATGCTGCCCATGTGGGTCTTGACGGTCTGCTCGGCGACGACGAGTTCGCCGGCGATCTCCGCGTTGGACAGCCCCTGGGCGACGAGCGTCAGCACCTCGGTCTCGCGGCGGGTGAGCCCGTCGACCCGTTCCCGGGTGGGTGGCTTCGCCGAGGGGCTCAGCCGGGAGAACTCGGCGATGAGCCGCTTGGTGATCTCCGGGGACAACAGGGCCTCGCCGGCGGCCACGGTGCGCACGGCTTCGGCCAGCTGGACCCCCGAGGCGTCCTTGAGGAGGAAGCCACTGGCTCCGGCGCGCAGGGCCTCGTACACGTACTCGTCGAGGTCGAAGGTGGTCAGGACCAGGATCTTGGTGGGCAGGCCGGGCTGCCGGGTGATCCGGCGGGTGGCCTCGATGCCGTCCAGTCCGGGCATCCGGATGTCCATGACGGTCACGTCGGGGCGCAACTCCTCGGCCTTGGCCACGGCTTCCAGACCGTCCACGGCGGTCGTGATCACCTCGATGCCGGGCTGGGCTCCGAGAAGCACCGAGAAGGCCTCACGGACCATCGCCTGGTCGTCGGCGATCATCACTCGGATCGTCATGCGGTCTGTTCCTTGTCTGTCCGGGCGGGCTCGACGGCCTGCGGGGCCCGGGCGGCGGACACCGGCAGCAGGGCCGTCACCTCGTACCCGCCGTCGGGGAGGGGCGCCGCGGAGAGCTCGCCGCCGAGCATCGCGGCACGTTCCCGCATGCCCAGGACACCGTGTCCGGCTCCCGGCGAGGGCGGGGCGGCCCGCTGCCCGGGGCCGTTGAGGATCCGCAGGTGAAGAGCCGCGGGGCGGTAGGCGAGTTCGACCCGGACCGGGGCGCCGGGAGCGTGCCGCAGCGTGTTGCTGAGCGCCTCCTGCACGATCCGGTAAGCCGACAGCTCCACGCCTCCGGGCAGCGGCCGGCGGGTCCCGGAGGTCACCTCCGTCACGTCGAGCCCGGCCCTGCGCACGCCGGCGAGCAGGTCGCCGAGCCGGTCCAGGGTGGGCTGCGGGGCCTCGGGGGCGCTGCCGCCGGGGCGTTCCTCGGAACGCAGCACCCCGAGGAGGCGGCGCAGTTCGGTCAGTCCCTCCAGGGCGCCCGCACGGATGTCGGCCAGCGCCGCGACCAGTTCCGGGGGCGGATCCGCGACGCGGTACGGCGCGGCGTCCGCCTGGATGGAGATGACGGACATGTGGTGGGCGACCACGTCGTGCAGCTCGCGGGCGATGCGGGCGCGTTCCTCCAGGACGGTGCGGTGCGCCCGCTCCCGCACGAGGGCCGACTCCTGCTCCGCGAGCCGGGCGCGGACCTCCCGGGTCCTGCGCACCCCGAGCGCGGCGCCGACGACGACCGCGAACTCCGCCGGCGTGATCAGGAGGAACCGCCAGGGCCACAGTCCGCCGCCCGCCCACTGCAGCCCGAGGAGCAGGGCGGTGCTCAGCAGCACGGTCTCGGCCATCACCCGCGGCCGGTTGCGCAACGCGACCAGGAACAGCACTCCGGCGTGCACGGCCCACGCCCATCCCGTGTACGGGCCGAAAGGCGCGTGGAGCGCGAAGACCGGCAGCATCACCAGCGACAGCCACCAGGCCGGCAGCGGCCACCGCAGCGCCGCCACGAGCAGCGCCGCGTGGGCCGCCCCGAGGGCTCTCATCGGGATGTCCTCGGTGCCGGAGACCGCCGCGAACAGCGCCACCGCGGTGACCGCGAGATGCGGCAGCCACCGCAGCGGCCGCGGCCCCGTCATGGGCGGCATGGGCTGCGGGGCCGACCGGAACAGGTCCGTCCGTACGGCGTCCAGGGCCCGGCGCACCGTCCCTCCGCCGACCCCGTCCACGGGATCAGTATCGTCCAGATCGTTCATGAGAGTCGGCTCCCCGCCGGTCGTGGAGGGCCCGGTTCCGCGGCTGTCGCCGCGCTCGCGCGGGACGGCCGGCGCGGCCGGGTGTCCCGGATCCGGGCGCGCGCGGCGCTTCCTCCGGGCACCCCTCCGGTGTCGGATGCTAGGCGGCGGACCCTCCGGCCGGCCTCCCGCCACGGAGCCATCTTCCGTCTGGTTCTCAGGTAGGACGGCCGGGACGGCGCGGCCCGGTACGGTGGCCGTGTGACGCGTGACACCCGCATACCGCTCGAAGACCTCCGGCGCCTGCGCAGGGCGCGGGACCGGATGGACCGGGAGTACGCGCAGCCGCTGGACGTGGCGGCGCTGGCGCGGACGGCGCTGATGTCGACCGGGCACTTTGCGCGGAGCTTCCGCAGCGCCTTCGGGGAGACGCCGTACGGCTACCTCATGACCCGCCGGATCGAGCGGGCCAAGGCGCTGCTGCGGCGCGGGGACCTGTCGGTGACGGACGTCTGCATGGAGGTGGGGTGTACGTCGCTGGGCTCGTTCAGCTCGCGTTTCACCCAGCTGGTCGGCGAGACGCCGAGCGCCTACCGGGCCCGTGAGCACGGGGCCGACGCGGCCCTGCCCGCCTGCGTCGCCAAGGTGGCCTCGCGGCCGGTCAGGAACGGAGAAGCGCCGCTCGACACGGCTCCCTAGCGTGGAGGCCATGGACATCAACCTGCACCAGTGCTTCATCGCCACCGACGACCACGAGGCCTCGCTCGGCTTCTACCGCGACGCGCTCGGCTTCGAGGTCCGCAAGGACGTGGGCTACGAGGGCATGCGCTGGGTGACCCTCGGGTCGCCCGCCCAGCCGGACGTCGAGCTCGTCCTCGAACCGCCGCTGGCCGACCCGGGCGCCTCCGAGGAGGACCGCAAGGCCGTCGCCGAGCTCCTCTCGAAGGGCCTGCTGCGCGGGGTCAACCTCCGCACCGCCGACGTCGACGCCGCCTTCGAGCAGGTCCGGGCGGCCGGCGCGGACGTGCTCCAGGAGCCGATGGACCAGCCGTACGGCGTCCGGGACTGCGCCTTCCGCGATCCCTCGGGCAACATGATCCGGATCGCCCAGGCGTAACCCCTCCGCTTCCGGACCGTCCGGAACGGATCCTTTCTGGCTACCCTGGCGGCATGACCGCCATGACGCCCCGCCGCAGCGAGCCCGATCTCTCCTACCTCCTCGACCACACCAGTCACGTCCTGCGCACCCGCATGGCGGCGGAGCTGGCGGAGATCGGGCTCACCGCCCGGATGCACTGCGTCCTCGTCCACGCCCTGGAGGAGGAGCGGACCCAGGCGCAGCTCGCCGAGATCGGCGACATGGACAAGACGACGATGGTCGTCACCGTCGACGCCCTGGAGAAGGCCGGGCTGGCCGAGCGGCGTCCGTCGAGCACGGACCGGCGGGCCCGGATCATCGCGGTCACCGAGGCCGGCGCGCGGGTCGCCGCGGAGAGCCGGCGGATCGTGGACGGCGTCCACGCGGGCGCCCTCGGCTCGCTCCCGGAGGACGAGCGGGAGGTGCTGGTCCGGGCGCTGGGGCGGCTGGCCGAGGAGCACCTGAGGACGCCCGTCGAGGGGCCCGCGACCGCCCGCCGGGCCCGCCAGAAGAACTGAGCGACACCCTTCCCTCCCTCTCACCTCCCGATCAAGTTCCGTAAAAAATAGTCTGCAACAAAACCTTCTGCTAACGTCTCTCCTGTCGCCTCCACGGACAGGAGAGATCCCCATGCACGCCCAGACCCGCTCCCTCGCGCTCACCGTGCTCGCCAGCGCCATGCTCATGACCGTCCTCGACGGCAGCATCGTCACCGTCGCCATGCCCGCGATCCAGGCCGACCTCGGCTTCACCCCCGCGGGGCTGAGCTGGGTCGTCAACGCCTACCTGATCGCGTTCGGCTCGCTCCTCCTGCTCGCCGGCCGGCTCGGCGACCTGATCGGGCGCAAGCGGATGTTCCTCGCCGGGACCGCCGTCTTCACCGCCGCCTCGCTCCTCGCCGCCGTCGCCGGCTCCCCCGCCGTCCTGATCGCCGCCCGCTTCCTCCAGGGCGCCGGCAGCGCGATGTCCTCCGCGGTCAGCCTCGGCATCCTCGTCACGCTCTTCACCGAACCGCGCGAACGCGCCCGCGCCATCGCCGTGTTCAGCTTCACCGGCGCCGCCGGCGCCTCCGTCGGCCAGGTCCTCGGCGGGCTCCTCACCGACGCCCTCTCCTGGAACTGGATCTTCTTCATCAACCTGCCCATCGGGGCCGCCGCGATCGCCCTCGCCGCCCGCGTCCTCCCCGCCGACCGGGGCCTCGGCCTGCGCGCCGGAGCCGACGCGCTCGGCGCGCTGCTGGTCACCGCCGGCCTGATGACCGGCATCTACGCGGTCGTGCGGATCGAGGAGCACGGCGCCGCCTCCGCGCACACCCTCGGCCTCGGCGCGCTCGCCCTCGCCCTGCTCGCCGGCTTCCTGGTCCGCCAGCGCCGGGCCGCGACGCCCCTGATGCCGCTGCGGATCCTGCGCTCCCGCGCGGTCGCGGGCGCCAACCTCGTCCAGCTCCTCATGGTCGCCGCCCTGTTCTCCTTCCAGGTCCTGGTCGCCCTCTACCTCCAGAAGGTCCAGGGATACGGCGCCACCGCGACCGGTCTCGCCATGCTGCCCGCCGCGCTGGTCATCGGCGCCGTCTCGCTCGGCGTCTCGGCCCGCCTCGTCACCCGCTTCGGCGAGCGCGCGGTGCTGCTCACCGGCCTCGGGCTGCTGGTCGGCGTGCTGGGCCTGCTGACCCGGCTGCCCGTGCACGCCTCGTACGCCGTCGACCTGCTCCCGGTGATGCTGCTCGCGGCCGGCTTCGGCCTGGCGCTGCCGGCCCTCACCTCGCTCGGCATGTCGGGCGCCGACGAGGCCGACGCGGGCCTGGCCTCCGGGCTCTTCAACACCACGCAGCAGATCGGCATGGCGCTCGGCGTCGCCGTCCTCACCACCCTGGCCGCCGCCCGCACCGAGGCGCTCGGCGCGGCGGGCGCCGGTGCGGCCGAGGCCCTGACCGGCGGCTACCGGCTCGCCTTCGCCGTCGGCACGGGGCTGCTGCGCGCCGCCCTCGCGGTCGCGGCGACCGTGCTCCGCGCCAAGACCCCGGCCCGGCCGCAGGCCCCGAAGACCCCGGAGGCCCCGCGCACCCCGCAGACCCCGGAAGCCCCGCAGGCCCCCCGGCCCGCCGAACCCGAGGCCGTCACCGCCGCCTGACGGCGGTTCCGCTCAGGCGTCGCGGCCCTCCACGAGGGCCGCGACGCCGTCCAGGATCCGGGCCAGGCCGAAGCGGAACTCGTCGTCGGGGTCGTCGGCCCGGTCCAGGACGCCGGACTCGATCACCCGCGCCACCTGCGGGTACACGGCGGGGTCGACGAGCCGCCGCAGGGTCCCGCTGTACCGCCGCATGGCCTCCTCGGGGGCGTCCTCGCTGCCCGCCATCGCCTCGCCCAGCTCGACGGCCATCAGGGCGTCGTTCTTCACGAAGCCGCCCAGCAGCAGCACCACGCCCAGCTTCTCCCCCTCGTCGAGCCCGGTGCCGCCGAGGGGGACCAGCGCCTGCTCCCACCAGGCCACCGAGTTCGGCGTGGCGGGCGGGCCCGAGACGGGGACCCGCAGCAGCCACATGTGCCGCAGGTAGACCTCCCGGATGGCCCAGGCCCAGCGCTCCAGGCCCTCGCGCCAGCCGATGTCGGGGCCGAAGAGCTCGGGCGGGGCGCCGGTCGCCGCCTCCTGCATGAGCACGTACAGCTCGTCCTTGGCGGAGACGTAGCGGTAGAGGGACATCGTGGAGACGCCCAGCTCCTTGGCGACCCGCCCCATCGAGACGGCGGCCAGCCCCTCCGCCGAGGCGAGGTCCACCGCCGCGCCGACGATCCGGTCCAGGCTCAGCCCGGGCTTCGGCCCCTTGGTGGGGCGCTCGCGCAACCCCCAGGCGGCCTCGATGGAGGCCGGCAGAAACGCGCCGCCCTCGCCCCGGGACGCCTTTCCGTCCTTCTCGCCCGCCATGCGCGTCGCCTCCTGAGCTCGCTCGCTTGACGCCCATCCTAGTAATGCGTAACCCTTACACAGTAACGCGTAGGGCATACGCAGTACGCCGCCGAGCGCAGCAGAAGGGGACACCCATGCCTCCCGCCATCGAGACCGCCGGACTCACCAAGACCTACGGCTCCGTCCGCGTCCTCGACGCCCTCGACCTCCGCGTCGAGACCGGCACCGTCTTCGCCCTCCTCGGGCCCAACGGCGCCGGCAAGACCACCACCGTCCGCGTCCTCACCACCCTCACCGCGCCCGACGCCGGACAGGCCCGGGTGGCCGGCCACGACGTCGTCGCCGAGCGGCGCGCGGTCCGCCGCGCGATCAGCCTCACCGGCCAGTACGCGGCCGTCGACGAGACCCTGACCGGCGCCGAGAACCTCCGCCTCACCGCCCGCCTCTCCGGCCTCTCCCGCGGGGCCGCCGCCCGCCGCGCCGACGAACTCCTCGAACGCTTCCGGCTCACCGAGGCCCGCGACCGGCAGGCGAAGACGTACTCCGGAGGCATGCGCCGCCGCCTCGACCTCGCCGCCGGGCTCGTCCGCGACCCCGGCACCACCCGGATCGTCTTCCTCGACGAACCCACCACCGGCCTCGACCCGCGCAGCCGCAACGAACTCTGGGACGTCGTGCGCGAGCTCGCCGGCCACGGCACCACCGTCTTCCTCACCACCCAGTACCTGGAGGAGGCCGACCGGCTCGCCCACCGCATCGCCGTCCTCGGCGCCGGCCGCACCCTCGCCGAAGGCACCCCCGAAGAACTGAAGAACCGTTACGCGGGCCACCGCCTCGACCTCGTCGCCCGCGACCGGGACGCGTACCTCCGCCTCAGCCCGCACGCCACCGTCCACACCCCCGCCACCCTCACCCTCGGCGTCCCCACCGACGGCACCGCCGCCCACGTCCGCGCCCTGCTCGACGCGCTCGACCCGGACCACGCCGACATCGAGCGCTTCGCCCTGCACAGCGCCACCCTCGACGACGTCTTCCTCCACCTGACCAGCACCACGAAGGAGCCGAGCCATGTCTGAAGCGACCGCGCGCCCCCTCGCCGCCGCCACCGCCCTCGTCGGACGCGGCGTCCTCCTCGGCCGGCGCAACCCCGACGCCGTCATCAGCGCGCTGGTGATGCCCGTGATGCTGATGCTGGTCTTCGTCTACTTCTTCGGCGGGGCCATCGACACCGGCGACACCCGCTACGTCACCTACGTCGTCCCCGGCGTCATCGTCCTGTGCGCCGGCTTCGGCGCCGCCGGCACCGCCGTCTCCGTCAGCGAGGACATGCGCGGCGGCACCGTCGACCGGCTCCGCACCCTCGACGTCGGCGCCGTCCCCTTCCTCACCGGACACGTCGTCGCCACCGTCGCCCGCAACCTGCTGGCCACCACGCTGGTCTTCGGCGTCGCCTTCCTCATCGGCTTCCGCCCCTCCGCCACCCCCGCCGGCTGGCTCGCCGCGATCGGCCTGCTGCTCGCCTACATCACGGCCGTGTCCTGGCTGTCAGCGGCGGCCGGACTCATCGCCCGCACCCCCGAGGCGGCCAACACGGTCACCTTCCTCATGATGTTCCTGCCCTACCCGAGCAGCGCCTTCGTGCCCATCGACACCATGCCCGGCTGGCTGCACGGCTTCGCCGAGAACCAGCCCGTCACCCCGCTCATCGAGTCCATCCGCGGCCTGCTCCTCGACCAGCCCGTCGGCTCGGCCCCCTGGACCGCGCTCGCCTGGTGCGGCGGCCTGCTGGCCCTCGCCGTCACCGTCTCCGGCGCCCTCTTCCGCCTCCGCACCCGCTGACCGGCCGGAGGGTCAGAAGATGTCCGGCGAGAAGGGCCGCAGCGAGGTGCGGAAGAGCAGGTCGGCCCGGGCCGCCGCGCCCGGCACCACCTCCTCGATCCGGCCCAGCAGCGCCAGCCGGACCGCGGACCCGTCACCGAGGACCAACCGCGCCAGCTCGGCCACGTCGAGCACCAGCTCCGCCGGGGCCGTCGTCGGGGCGCACGACGCGCCCTTCGGGGAGGCGTCCAGGAGGTACCGCCCGGACGCGAACCCGTCCCCGTCCCGGACGTCGAGGACCAGCCCGTCCGCCACCGGGTACGTCCGCTCCTCCAGCACCCGCACCACGTCGAGGATCCGCAGCCACACCATGTCCGCGTGGCTCACCGTCCGCGCCGCGCGCGGGTCCGACAGCAGCATCGGCAGCGGATCGTCCGGCGCCCGGTGCCCGGTCCGGACGGTCGTCACCCAGTCGACCGAGCAGACGTACCGCCACAGCGCGTGCTCGGCGGCCGGCGTCACCGCGATCAGGTCCCGCACCGTCAGCGTGTTCTCCGGCTGCTTGGCGTCGTTCCACCGGTCGTCGCAGCCGTACGCCACGAACCCCTCGGCCTCGCCCGACACGGAGCGGTAGACCGCGTAGTACGGCTCCCTCCACGGCTCCAGCTGGTGGCCGAGGCCCGTGCCCACGTCCCAGCCCCGCGGCGACCGGTCGGTCACGCCCGCCCGCAGCCCCGCGAGCCGCCGGTGCAGCCCCGGCCCGATCCGGCGGATCTCCTCGGCGTCCGTCAGGTCGATCCGGCCGCCGTCCTCCGGGGCGCCGCCACGCCGCGGGTCGAGACCGGCCCGCCGCAGGTCCACGCTCCACTCGGTGCTCCAGCTCGCCGGACCGAAGCCGAACCGGCCGTAGATCGGGTACTCGGCGGCGATCAGCGTCGCGACCGCGTCACCCCGCTCCCGGGCGGCGGCCAGGTCCATGGCCATCAGCCGGCTCAGCAGCCCGCGCCGCTTGTGCGTCGGCGCGACCGTCACCTGCGTGACCGCGTCCGCGACGAGGCCGCCGCCACCGACGGTGCTCAGCTCCTGCCGGAAGGACCGGAAGGTGGCGACCACCCGGCCGCCCTCCACGGCGCCCAGCGTCCGGTCGAGGTCGACGTGCGCCAGCCGGTCGGCGACCATCGCGTCCGGCACCACCGGCTCGTTCAGGAACCCCGTCCGCAGGGCCCGCAGCCAGTCGGGGAACTCGGACTCGGTCACCGCGCGCAGTTCGACAGCCATCCCCCGACCCTACGCACGCCCCACCGGTCCGCCACCGGTTTTCCGGGCGCCTCCGGGCGGTCAGGCCAGCAGGTCGTCGACCTGCGCCTCGCCCTCGCGGTAGCGGCGGGCGATCTCCGCCCCGCAGTCGTCGGCCGTCCGCTGGAGGGACTGGCGGCGCCGCGAGATCTGCTGCTCGTAACCCGCGAGCCGCCCCATCGCGGTGTGCAGCTCCTCGTCGGTGCGGGCCGTCAGGTCCGACAGCTCCACCTCCGACAGCATCTCGGCGGCGAGCCGCCGGTACTCCTCGCCGCGCGGCGTCGACAGCGTCACGTGCCGGGCCGAGGTGCGGTGCCGCGACGGCACGTCCGCCAGGATCTCGGAGAGCCGGTCGAGCACCGGCGCCTCCGGATCGGTCCGGCGCGCCAGCTCGGCCCGCAGGATGTCGATCCGGCCCTGGAGCATCCGCCGCACATAGCTGAGATCCGCCTCGTCGCTCTGCGCGTCCCGGCGCAGCGCCCGCAGCTCCGCGAGGCGCAGCCCGCCGAGCTCGTGCCCCGGGCGGCCGGACGGCCCCGGCTCGGCGGTCCGCTGCACGGGCGCCAGCGCGACCTGCCCGCCGGGCACCGCGCCGGCGGACCGGATCAGCGGTACGGGGCCGGACGGCGTCGGCCCGGTGCTGAATGCACTCATGAGAATCGTCCCCTCGACCGGTGCGGAGCCGCACCGCCTCCTGGCATGGTGCCACCCCGGCACACGGGCGTGCAGGCGCTCTGCACCCGTTCGGCCCCCAGAAATCCCCGATCGGTAGGTTGGGACCCATGCGAGCTGTGGTGCAGAGGGTGGACGGCGCGAAGGTCGTCGTCGCAGGGGAGACGGTCGGCGAGATCACCGGCGAGGGGCTGTGCGTGCTGGTGGGCGTCACCCACGACGACACCCCGGAGAAGGCGGCCCGAATGGCCAGAAAGCTCTGGTCCGTCCGGGTGCTGGAGGAGGAACGCTCCTGCTCCGACGTGAACGCCCCGCTCCTGGTGATCTCCCAGTTCACGCTGTACGGCGACGCCCGCAAGGGCCGCCGGCCCACCTGGAACGCCGCCGCCCCCGGCCCCGTCGCCGAACCCCTCGTCGACGAGGTCGTCGCCCAGCTGCGCGGGCTCGGCGCCCACGTGGAGACGGGCCGCTTCGGGGCCGACATGCGCGTCAGCCTCACGAACCACGGCCCGTTCACGGTCCTGCTGGACGTCTGAGCCCCGGGGGGCCCGCGTCCTACGGCTCGACGACCGTCTCCTGCGCGGCGGCCGTCGTGCCCGCCACCAGCGGCGCGTCCACCGGCACGTTCCGCTTCACCAGGGCCAGGGCGATCGGCCCCAGCTCGTGGTGCCGCACCGCCGTGGTCACGAACCCGAGCTGACGCCCGTCCGGCCCGTCCGCGGCCAGCCGCAGCGGCGTGCCGTGCGCGGGCAGCGTGACCTCGCTGCCGTCCAGGTGCAGGAAGACCAGCCGGCGCGGCGGCTTGCCCAGGTTCTGCACCCGCGCGACCGTCTCCTGCCCCCGGTAGCAGCCCTTCTGGAGGTGCACGGCGGTACCGATCAGCCCGACCTCGTGCGGGATCGTCCGGTGGTCCGTCTCGAAGCCCAGCCGCGGCCGGTGCCCCTCCACGCGCAGCGCCTCGTACGCGAGGACGCCGGCGGCCGGACCGTGCGCGGCGGCGAAGGAGTCGAGCCCGGCGCGCGGCAGGAACAGGTCACGGCCGTACGCCGTCTCCCGTACGACCGTGCCCTCCGGCGCCTCGGCGGTCGACCCGGCCGGCAGGTGCACGACGGCGAACTCGTCCGTCCGGTCGGCGACCTCGACCCGGTAGAAGAACTTCATCGACTCCAGGTAGGCGATCAGCTCGCCCTGCGTCCCCGGCTCGACGTGCGCCCACACCGTCTCGCCGTCGTCGACGAGCGAGAGCGCGTGCTCGATGTGCCCGTTCGCGGAGAGGATCAGCGCCTCGGTGGCCTGACCGACGGGCAGGTCGCTGACGTGCTGGGTGAGCAGCAGGTGCAGCCAGCTCAGCCGGTCGTCACCGGTGACCGCGACGACCCCGCGGTGCGAGAGGTCGACGAAACCGGAACCGTCGGCGAGGGCGCGCTGCTCGCGGAAGAGGTCGCCGTAGTGGGCGGCGACGCCTTCGTCACGACCTTCGGCCGGAACGGCGCCGGCCAGGGACAGCAGGGGGCTGTGCGGTGAATGTCGCTGCATGGGAAAAGCCTACGACTCCGCGTCCGCGGCCTTGCGGGAGCAGTCGGCACACCGGCCGAAGATCGCGAAGTGCTTCATGTCCGTGTCGAACCCGAAGGTCTCGCGCAGCTTCCCGGTGAACTCGGCGGCCACCTCCACGTCCGCCTCGATCACCTCCGAGCAGTCCCGGCACACCAGGTGCAGATGGTGGTGCCGGTCCGCCAGGTGATAGGTCGGGGCCCCGTGGCCCAGATGCGCGTGACTGACGAGCCCGAGCTCCTCCAGGAGCTCCAGGGTCCGGTACACGGTGGAGATGTTCACCCCGGAGGCGGTCTTCCGCACCTCGACGAGGATGTCGTCCGGCGTGGCGTGCTCCAGCACGTCCACCGCCTCCAGCACAAGCTGCCGCTGCGGCGTCAGCCGATAGCCCCGCTGCCGCAGGTCACTCTTCCAGTCGGTGCTCACCACGCCCCCCAGTGTAGGAGGGCGCGGCGGGTCACCGGCGGTCCTACTTGAAGAAGGCGATGCCGTCGTCCGGCATGTCCGGGAGGTTCCGGGCCATCTCGGCGACCTCTTCCGGGGTGACGACCTTCTTCAGGTGCGCCGACATGTAGGGGCGGAGCGGGACCTCGGGGGTCGCCTTCTCGCCGACCCACATGAGGTCGCTCTTCACGTAGCCGTAGAGCCGCTTGCCGCCGCTGTACGGGCCGGAGGCCGCGGTGCGGGCCACGGCGTCGGTCGCCAGGTCGATCTGCGGCTTCTGGTCGGCCAGCTCGCCGTACCAGACCTCCACGACGCCGTCGTCGCGGACCATGACGACCTCGACCTTGCGGTCCTTGTCGATCCGCCAGAAGCCGCTCTCGCTCTCCAGCGGACGGACCTTGTTCCCCTCGTTGTCGAGGACCCAGGAGTGCGAGTGGTACTCCAGGAAGTCCCGGCCGTCGTGGCTGAAGGTCACGGACTGGCCGAAGTTGCACTTCTCGGCACCGGGGAAGTCGGACACGCCGGCGCCCTCCCAGGTCCCGAGGAGGAACGCGAGCGGGACGAGGTCCGGGTTGAGGTCGGACGGGATCTGGATCATGAGCGACTCAGACGATCTGTGAAGGGGGATCGGTGAAGGAGGGGGAACCGGAAGGTCAGCGCTGGCCCTGGTACAGCTTCTTCACGGTCAGACCGGCGAAGGCGAGCACGCCGACGGCGACCAGGACCAGCAGGGTCTCGAAGAAAACGATCACGGGGTGCTCCTCGGCTGAGGGTGAAGGCGGAACGGGCCGGACCCCAGCTTAGTGGGCGGGGGCCCGGCCCACTCGGTGAGGTGGGTCTCGCCGGCGATCAAGCACCGGTACGGACGCGGCCGTCAGCCCAGCAGCTGCGCCTGGAGCGCCACGGTCTGCTGGAACGGCACGGTCAGCGTGCCGCCCTTCCGCGTCTGGGTGACCACCGCGAAGGTGTCACCGGCCTGGATCAGGGACCACCGGGTCTGCCGCGGGCCGTACGGCTCCGCCTCCTTGTACGCGTAGACCGCGACGTACGGCACCTCCACGTCCTGGATGGTGCCCGCGTCGGCCTCCTGCGTCTCGACGCCGGCGGGCAGCCAGTCGCTCCGGACGAGCCGGCGGGCCATCTCGTCCTTGAAGTCCTCCGCGAAGGCCACCGACGAGAACCGCAGCAGGTGGATCCGGGTGCTGGTGCCGTCCGGCGTGGTCCAGCCGCGCGCGGCGACGTGCCGGAGCGCCGAGTCGGCCAGGTACGCCTTCACCTCGCCCCGGTCCTGCTCGACCAGCTCCGCCAGGTAGGAGTCGACACCCGCCCAGCCGCCCTTCAGCTTCGGGTCGACGGTCGCCCCGGCCGGCGCGGGAAGCAGCAGCTTCCGCACGTCGGTGTGGTGGATCTCGGCCTCGTTGCCGTCGGTGAACGGCCGCTGGACGCCCTCGGGCAGCGCCGGGAGCGCGAGCTCCGGGTACTCCCAGCGCCCGTCGGACTCGGTGGCGAGCCCCGGCACGTCGGTCCGCTCCATGGCGGTGATCCCCATGGCCGCCCCGGCCCCGACCCCGCCGCAGACGAGCACGGCGGCGGTCCACCGCACGATGCCCCGGAGCACCCGCCGGGACTTCTTGGGGGCGGGGACGGGATCGGCGACGGACTCGGTGGCGCGTGCGGGATCGGCCGCGGGGACGGGGACGGAGGGGGCGTCCACGTCCACGGGCGGTCCGGCCTGCGCGGGCACCGGGCTCCCGACCTCGGCCGCGGCCGCGGCCTCGGTGTCGGCCCCGGCCCCCGCCGTGGCCCCGGCCTCGGCCTTGATCTCCGCCGTGGTCCCGGCCTCGGTCTCGGTCAGCGCCTGCTCGGTCATACGTACTCCCCCGGGGATGCGATGTGGTCGAGCTGCCGCGTCAGCAGCTTCGCCACGCGCGCCTTGTCGAACGGCTTGGCGCCCGACGCCGTCATGGTGACGAGGACCTCGGAGTCGTACGCGAGGCAGATCATCCGGTCCAGTTCCTCGGCCCGCTGCTTCTTGTCCAGCTCCTCGTCCTGGGGCGTCATGTGGCAGACGGCGTCCTTGTGGCCCTGGACCTTGGGCCCCTTC
Source organism: Streptomyces hydrogenans (assembly GCF_014656075.1). Classification (GTDB taxonomy): domain Bacteria; phylum Actinomycetota; class Actinomycetes; order Streptomycetales; family Streptomycetaceae; genus Streptomyces; species Streptomyces hydrogenans. The sequence goes on along the minus strand of NZ_BNBS01000039.1, from coordinate 26,728 downwards.
GGGAACTCCAGGAACTCCAGGACCTCCTTGCGCAGCCGGTAGCTGCTCCGGACCTGCTTCTTGTCCTTCATGCTCGTGACCGTGAAGGAGACCTCCAGGCCGTTGTCCGGGTCGGCGAAGGAGCGGACCCCGACGCCCTGGAGCCCGAGCTTGTCGATCTCCTTCTCGAAGGCGCGGCGCTTCTTCCCGGAGAGCCCCTCGCCCGCCTGCTTCATCAGCGCGGTCGCCTCGGCGGCGCCGAGCTCGCCGTCGTTCCCGTACAGCTCCTGGTCGGGGCCGAACTCGTACCCGTCCGGCAGCGGCAGCAGCAGCCGGCTCAGCGGCGTCCCGGTCTTGCCGCGCGTCAGGTCGGCGGCCGGGTCCCGGTCCCGCGCGGTCTTCTCCGTCGGGCCCCAGACCTCCGTGGGCGCGGCGCGGTCGGCGGAGTCGACGGTGAGCACGGTGTAGGTGACACCGCCGCCGATCAGTCCGAGGACGAGCACGGAGGGCAGCACGACCCGCAGCAGCACCCGCCCGAGGCCCCGCTTCTTCGCGGCCGGCTCCGCCGGGGTCGGCTCCGCCAGTTCGGTCACGTCGTTCCGGTCCTCACTCACAGGCGCCCCAGCTGTCGCTCGGCCAGCGAACGGATGTCCTTCTCGGAGATCTTCTTCGTGTCGAAGACGAAGATCTCGACCGCGATGTCGCCCCGGTAGAAGTAGGCCCGGGCCTGGTAGGAGTCCAGGTATCCGGACTTCCGCTCCACGGGGAAGACGTAGTAGCGGCCGTTGGTGGAACCCTTGAGGGCCACGCCGTCGCTCCGGGCGTAGTCCTCCTCGGGCATGTAGTCCTGCTGGTCCAGGGTGTGGTCCCGCGCGCCGAGCTCGGTGCCCGCGCGGTACTGCACGAGCCGGACCTCGGTGCGGCGGTGCTCGCCCGAGGCCCAGGAGGTCGCGGCGACCCGGCGCAGGTCGATGTCCAGCTGGTAGCCGAGCGCCCGGCCCGGGTGGTCGAAGTCCGAGGCGAACGCGGCCGCCGACATCCAGCCGTCGACGTTGTCCGCGTACCGGTCCTCCTTCGCGCCGGCGGGCTTCGGCACCAGCAGCTTCCGCAGGTCGCCCCGGGCCTTGGCCTGACGGTCCTCGGAGGCCGCCAGGGGCGTGATCTTCTGCCCCTTCGGCAGCGGCTTCGCCGGGTACGCGAGCCCCGGCTGGTTGAGCGGCGGGAGCGGCGTCGGCTCCCGCTCGGCCTGGATGCCGTACCCGACGGCGGTGCCGCCCACGAGGCCGATGACGGCGGCCACGGCGATCAGACCGGCCGTGCGCGCCAGCCGCCGGCCCCGGCCGGGAACCGACCGCACGGGCGGATCCGGGACGGGATCCGGCGCGGGCGCCGGGGTGTTCTGGGCGGTTTCCACCGCTTCCGAGGCTTCCAAAGGAGTCCCCCCACGAGACTAGAAGGACGGATTCCGCGATCCGCGTATCCACCTGACCCGTGAGGCGTGCATGAAGTTGCACGGCATCGCATTACAGTTCGGTATATGGCGAAGAAGCTCGTGATCAAGGTGACCGCCGGGGCCGACGCCCCGGAACGCTGCTCCCAGGCCTTCACCGTGGCCGCCGTCGCCGTCGCGAGCGGCGTCGAGGTCTCGCTGTGGCTGACCGGCGAGTCCGCGTGGTTCGCCCTGCCGGGCCGCGCCGCCGAGTTCGACCTCCCGCACGCGGCCCCGCTGCCCGACCTGATCGACTCGATCCTGGCGGCCGGCAGCATCACCCTCTGCACCCAGTGCGCCGCCCGCCGCGAGATCACCGAGCAGGACGTCCTGAAGGGCGTCCGCATCGCCGGCGCGCAGGTCTTCGTGCAGGAAGCCCTCGCCGACGACACCCAGGCGCTCGTCTACTGACCCGTCCGGACTACTCCCGCGGCCTGCGCTTCTTGCCGTCGAGCTCGTCCCACCACTCGTCCGACTGCGGATCGCCCGAGGGATCGTCCCACCACCGGTCCTCGGGCCCCCGCCGGTTCGCGACCATCGCGGCGACCGGCGGGATCACCATGGCCACCACGCACATCCCGATGGCCACCGGCATGGAGAACAGCCGCACGACCGCCCAGGCGCCCACGAAAAGCACCAGGCAGGCACCCATCATCCAGAAGTAGACGTGCCGACGCCGCGCGTACACACCTCCAGCGTACGACCGCGAGCGGTCATGTGAAGCCCTGGAGTGGCGTCCAACCGTCCCTCGGCGCCGGGACACGCGTGCCCCCGGCGAGCTGCCCCGAACGGTCCTGGGCCGCCTGGACCGCTGTCGGCGTCCGTCGGCGCGGCGCATCCCGTGCGCCGTCCTCGGGACGGTCGGCGGTCGTCGGCGCGCGGAGGAATCCGGGTCCGCTGTCGTGCGCGGCCGGGCGATGGGTCTCCGTACCGGCCCGGCGACGACGCACCTCACGGTGCGACCGTCCGGCCTCTTCCGTCTTCCCGCGGGGTACGGACTTCTCTGCCCTGCGCCGCGCGCCCAGTCCCTGGCCGCGCCTCCCGATCACGACGGCCGAAGCCTCGTGCCGGGACGTCTTCCTGCGGGTCGTGCTCGTGCTCCGCAGCCAGTGCTGCGCACCCCACCGGCTCGTGTACGCGGGATCCACCACGACGACCGCCAACCCGGCCCGGGGGGCCATGGCCACCAGCCTGGACACGAAACGCGCGGTGGGAATGCCCGCCACCGAGGAACGGAAGCGCCGACCCGACCGCCCCGCCCACCCGCACCGCTCCCTGCCGGTGTCGAACCCCAGGTCCTCGACGACCAGGGCCGTCACGCCGAATCTCCGTGCCTCCCTGATGAGTTCGGCGCACAGGTGTCTCACCTGGGCGTCGCGCCGGGATGCCGGCCCCCGGTAGTCGGCGTCGATCCGGCCGGGCCGCCCCACCGGGTTGCCGTGGGTGTCCAGACGCCAGACGGCGAGATGGTCCGCGTTCTGGTCGATCCCCAGCACGCCACCGGTCAGCGCCGCCGCCATCAGCGCCTCATCGCCCGGACCCGCGCGCGGACCGGCTTCCGCCGGGGTGAACGAGGCGACCAGATGGCACCGGCCTCCGGAGAACCGGACCGTGTAGCCGACCGCCCGGTGCGCCTCCACCTGAGCACGCCACTCCTCGGCCCGGTAGGCGAATCGGCAGCGGGCGTCCAAGGTGTAGCGGCCGAAGCGGTCACAGTGCTCCCGGTGGCGCTCCGCGAGCGCGGCCGGCAGCTTGACCAGCACGTCTCCCCGGGGACCGACCCTCAGGGACTGGTTCCCGTACGTCTTTCCAGCCTCGCCGTCCGCCTCGATCCGGTTCCGCGCCTCCCACCAGCGGTCCCGCCACTCCTCCAGTGACCGCCCCGCGCTGTCCGGACGCAGCCGGCCGCGCAGGAGGTCCTTGCCTCCCCGGACCACGTGCACCCGCCCCGCCGCGGCGTCCGAGGCGACCCTGGCCGCTCGCGCCCGGAGGCTCTGGAGTCGCTGCTGTTTGGCCGCGCGCACGCGCCGCGTCGGGTAGCCCTTGGTACGTGTGGCTTCGTCGCGTCCGCCGACCGGCGCGGCGAGCCGCCGTTCGATCGTCGCGATCTCGGCGGTGAGTCGCTCGAGGTGGGCCGTCTGCGCACGGCGTGCCAGCTGCCACTGGTCGTTCGAACCACGGGTGATCGTGCCCGCCCACCGGGAGGAGGCGAGGGCCGTCAGCTCGCGCTTGCGGCGGGCGAAGTCCGCGGCGGTGTGACGGGCCCCCAGAGTCACCCGCTCGGCCAGATCGCGGGCAGCGAGCCGGGAAAGCCACTCCGCCAGCTCACGAAGGATCACGGCGTCGCGGTCCGACAGCCGCAGCCTGGTCCGCACGGTGAGCGCGCCGGTCGGAACGGCCACCCGCGGAGGTGCGAGGACGCGCAGTCCGGACGCGGAACGCTCGGCCACGCCCCCACCCCCGATCACCCGCCCGTCGAACATCTCAACGAGCCGGGCGCGCGAAGGTCACACGGCCGGCCGAATCATCGGACCGGAAACGGCACGAAGGGCCGCGCGAAGGCGTCCAACCCCCAGAATGCGCGGCCCTTCGGCCAGTAGGTGGAGCTTCGCGCCGCACCGGCTCCGCCGGTCGGAGGCCGGCGCGGCGTCGCGAAGCCCGGGAGGCGCCCCCGGCGCCGAGCGGTGCGAGGGGCGCGTGCGGATCAGACCGCGATGGCGACGTCCGTCAGGCTGCCCGTCTCGGTGACGACGACCTTGCGGTCGGCCTGGGCGCCGGGGACGAGGGCCCGGAGGGTCCACTCGCCGGTGGCCGCGTAGAAGCGGAACTGGCCGGTGGCGGAGGTGGGGACCTCGGCGGTGAACTCGCCGGAGGAGTCCAGGAGGCGCACGTAACCGGTGACGGGCTCGCCGTCCTTGGTCACCTGGCCCTGGATGGCCGTCTCACCGGGCTTGAGCGTGCTGACGTCGGGGCCGCCGACCTGTGCTCCACACATGTTGTTACGTCCTGTCCTGTCGCGAGGGGAGTCTTACTTGTTGGCGCCGAGCTCGATCGGCACGCCCACGAGGGAGCCGTACTCGGTCCAGGAGCCGTCGTAGTTCTTGACGTTCGGGACCTCGAGCAGCTCGTGCAGGACGAACCAGGTCAGCGCGGAGCGCTCGCCGATGCGGCAGTAGGCGACGGTGTCCTTCGCCAGGTCGACCTGCTCGGCCTCGTAGAGGGCCTTGAGGTCGTCGTCCGACTTGAAGGTGCCGTCGTCGTTGGCGTTCTTCGACCACGGGATGTTGCGGGCGGACGGGACGTGGCCCGGGCGCTGCGACTGCTCCTGCGGGAGGTGGGCGGGGGCGAGCAGCTTGCCGGAGAACTCGTCGGGCGAGCGGACGTCGACGAGGTTCTGGGTGCCGATCGCGGCCACGACGTCGTCGCGGAAGGCGCGGATCGAGACGTCCTGGGCCTGGGCCTTGTACGCGGTGGCCGGGCGGTTCGGGACCTCGGAGCCGTCGACCAGGTCGCGGGAGTCGAGCTCCCACTTCTTGCGGCCGCCGTCGAGGAGCTTCACGTCCTGGTGGCCGTAGAGCTTGAAGTACCAGTAGGCGTAGGAGGCGAACCAGTTGTTGTTGCCGCCGTAGAGGACGACCGTGGTGTCGTTGCCGATGCCCTTGGCCGAGAGGAGCTTCTCGAAGCCCTCCTGGTCGATGAAGTCGCGGCGGACCGGGTCCTGGAGGTCCTTGGTCCAGTCGATCCGGATCGCGTTCTTGATGTGGTTCTTGTCGTAGGCGGCGGTGTCCTCGTCGACCTCGACGATCGCGACGGCCGGGTTGTCGAGGTTGGCCTCGACCCAGTCGGCGTCGACCAGTACGTCGCTGCGAGCCATGCTGTTCTCCTCCGGGGCAGTGTGCGGCGGTGTGGTGCGGGGTGGGGCTGCGTGTGCGGGTACGCGTCGTGGCAGGCGCCCGACGGCGTGGTGCTGCGCGGTTCGGCCCCGACCGCGAGGGTCGGACTGGCCGGGGAATACGGGCGCGGAGCGCGTCCCGCTCAGACGGAGCGACAGAGCATGGCGGCGATGCGGCACAGGTCTACTGCCCGCCGCTTCGTGAGTTCCGCCTGTCGCTTCATGCCGTCGATCGTAGGGACGGACAGGCGACCGTGTCACCGGCGTGTCGTATCGTGAGACGCGATCGTCCGAGATGCGAGATCGAAGAGGGGTCGGAGCGGGTCCGGAGCCCCCGCCCCACCGCCGTCCCGCCCCGCGCTTCTGCGGATCGGACGTGGTCGTCTCAACATGTGAAAACCGGCCCGGTCGGGCCGGGGGAAGCGGGCCGCACGGGCCGCTCGGAACGGACCGTACGGGCCGGTGCCCGCCCGGTCGAGGAGGCCCCGGTCAGCCCGCGACGGCGACGTCCTTGCCGGTCACCGTCACGGCCAGTCCCTCCGGGCGCGGCTCGACCTTGACGACCCGCATGCCGGCGACCCGGCCGAGCGGGCGCTCGAAGTCGGTGCGCTCGCGGATCATGTCCTCCAGGAGCGGGATCCCGCCGCCGGGCACCTCGTCGGCGCGGACCTTGATGGTGTCGCCGTCGACCAGCGTGACCGAGGAGACGACCGTACGGGTCACCTTGCGGCCCAGGACCGTGACGCTGCCCGTCACCTTCACCTTGCCGGGTCCGCCGTACTCCATGGCGGTCGCGCGCTCGGAGGCGGCGACGAGGTCCGCGTACGAGATGAGCGCCGTCCCGTCCGCCGCCCCGGCCCGGAAGCCGTCCCAGTCGCCGGTGACGGTCACCTGCCGCAGCTCCAGGGTGAGTTCGCCGATCCGGACGGGCTTGCCGCCGGCCTGGGTGTGGACGCCCTTGGCGACCACCTCGACCTCGTCGAAGTGCTTGTCGGCGGCCTGGGTGAGGAAGGGGAAGCCCTTGATGTCGACCTCGACGGACTCGGTCCTGCCGCCGGCCAGCGAGGCGCGTCCGGCGACCTCGGACTCGGCCCAGGTGGCGGCGAGCCGGTCGGCGCCCAGCAGGACCCCGCCCAGGACGACGGCCACGACCAGCAGGATCCGCAGTGCTCGCATGGCTGTCTCTTCCCCCGTCGCCGTTTCCTCGGTGTTCCGGTGCCGCGCGCCGGCCCCCCGACACAAGATCGACGTGTCGGGGGGCCGGACGGTTCCCGGGCGCTCCCGGTCGGGTGGACTCCGCTCAGACCAGGGCGCGGCCGAGAAGGTACACGGCGGGCGCGGCCGCCGTCAGCGGCAGGGCCACGCCGGCCGTCATGTGCACGAAGCGGGACGGGTAGTCGTAGCTGGCGACCCGCAGGCCGACGAGGGCGCAGACGCCGGTGGCGAGGCCCAGGAGCGCCCCGGAGGCGCCCATGCCGCTGAGGGTGCCGGCCGCGATGCCCGCGCCGGCGGCGGCGAGCAGCGAGACGACGAGCGAGACGGGGCCGGGCAGCGGGAGCGCGCGGGCGAGGACGGTCGCGGCGACTGCGACGGACCCGGCCACCACGGCGTCCGGCTCGGCGCCGAGGTGCCCGGCGGCGAGGACGGTCAGGGCCGCGGAGGCGATGGTGGCCATGAGGCCGTACATCCGCTCGTCGGGGTCGGCGTGGCTGCGCAGCTGGAGGACCAGGCTGAGCAGGACCCAGACGCCGAGGGTGCCGAGGATCGCGGGGGCGGCGTGCTCGCGGCCGGTGGCGAGGAGGGCGGCGTCGGCGACGAGCCCGCCGAGGAAGGCGAGGGCGATGCCCTGCCGGGCGGGCCACATGCCGTTGAGCCGGAACCAGCCGGCGGCGGTCAGTCCCTGGAGGGCGACCAGCGGCAGGAGGAGTCCGTACGTGCCGAGCGCGGCGCCGCCGGCGAGCAGCAGTCCGAGGAGGGCGGTGAGCGCGGCGGGCCGCATGCCCGGCTCGATGATCGGCGACCGGCCCTCGGCCCGCGCGCGCTGGGCGTCGGTGACGCGCATGTTCCCGGAGGTGGTCGGCGAGGAGTACGCGGGCCCGTCGGCGGCCTCGGCGGCCTCCACGGCGGGCGCGGGGGTGGAAACGGCCACGGGGGCCGCCGCGGGCGCGGGGGCCTCGGGCAGCGGCGGGGAGTACTGCTGCTGGGGGTACTGCTGCGGGGGCTGCGCGTGGCCGGGCGCGTACGGCTCCGGCTGGGCGTAGGCCTGCGGGTACGGCTCCGGCTGGGCGTACGCCTGCGGGTACGCCTCCCGCGGGTACGCCTCCTGTCCGTGCTCCTGCCCGTACGCGTACGGCTGCTGCTGGGCCGCCGCGTGCCCGTAGGCGTCCTCGGGGCGGATCGCGGGCTGGTACGTGGTGTCCCAGGTCTGGCCCTCCCAGGTCTGGGTGACCGAGGGGTCGTAGGCGTTCGGGTCGTGCGGCGGGACGCCGTACGGCTGGTCGTTGCTCATGCTGTGGGGTTCACCCTCCTGCGAACGGGGGGAGCACCTCGACCGTGCCGCCCTCGGCAAGCCGTACGGTCTCATGGCTCCGGGTGCCGACCGGGTCGCCGTCGACGAGGAACGAGCACCGCCGGAGGACCTGGACGAGCTCGCCCGGGTGGTCCGCGCGGGCGGCGTCCAGGGCCTCGGCGAGGGTCTCGGCGGTGTACGGCTCCTCGGCGACCCCGGCGGCGGCCTTGGCCGCGGCCCAGTAGCGGATGGTTCCCGCTGCCATAGCGGCGCTCCCTTCGTTCGTGTGCGCGCCGCTCCCCATGATGGGCTATCGGCGGACGAGCCAGGCGCCGAGCCGGTCGAGCAGCTCCTCCCCCGCCGCGTTCTCCGCGTGGCCCATGCCCCGCTCCAGCCACAGTTCCACCGGGGCTCCGGCGGGGGCGGCCGCGGCGAGCATCCTCGGGTGGTCGAGGGGGAAGTAGGCGTCCCGGTCGCCGTGGACGACGAGCAGCGGGGCGGGGGCGATGAGCGGCACGGCCTGGAAGGGCGCCAGCGGGACGGGGTCCCAGGGGCGGGCGTCGACGCGGGTGCGGAGCCCGTACCGGCCGACCAGCCGGCCCGTGGGGCGGGTGACCATCCAGTGGAGCCGGCGCATCGGGGCCGTCCCCCGGTAGTACCAGCGGGCGGGGGCGGAGACGGCGGCGACCGCGTCGGGTCCGGCGGGCGTGGCGCGGTCGAGGGCGGCCTGGCGCAGGACGACGGAGCCGCCCATGGAGAAGCCGACCGTCGCCACGCGCGCGTGGCCGAGGTCACGGGCCCAGCGGACGGCGGCGGCGAGGTCGAGGACCTCGCGGTCGCCGAGGGTGGAGAGGCCGCCGGAGCCGCCGTGCCCGCGGAAGGAGAACGTGACGACGGCGGCGGCGTGCCGGCCGAGGACCTCGGCGGCGCGCCGGACGGCGGGCCGGTCGAGGGAGCCGGTGAAGCCGTGCGCGACGACGATCGCGGTGTCGGAGGCGGCGCCGGGGAAGGGCTCGTGGAGGGCCTCGACACGGACGCCGTCCTCCGTCCGGAGCATTGCGGGGTGAGGTCCGGAAGTGAGCGAGGAAACATCCATCATGTGAAATCGGCCCTCTGCCTCGGAACTCATGTGGGCTATTCTCCTAGGCAGGGATCCGGGCGATGTCGCCACCGGGTCCTTTTGCGTTTTCCGGCCGTTGTTACGTACGGATGAACAAAAGCTCTCAGGGCGCGAGAGCCGCATGTGAGACCGCAGTACCCGAGCAGTACCGCAGATGTCCTCGCAGGGACCGAGGAGGAACCGACGTCATGGACGAGCGTACGAAGCACGACCGACCGACGATCCAGCCGACCCCGGCAGGGGGAGAGGCCCGATGAGCTCCCTCCTGCTCCTGACGAACGCCCTCCAGCCGTCGACCGAGGTGCTCCCCGCCCTCGGGCTGCTGCTGCACAACGTGCGGGTGGCCCCGGCCGAGGGCCCGGCGCTCGTGGACACCCCCGGCGCCGACGTGATCCTGGTCGACGGCCGGCGCGACCTCCCGCAGGTCCGCTCGCTCTGCCAGCTGCTGCGCTCCACCGGCCCCGGCTGTCCGCTGGTGCTGGTGGTGACGGAGGGCGGCCTGGCGGCCGTCACGGCGGACTGGGGCATCGACGACGTCCTGCTCGACACGGCCGGTCCGGCCGAGGTCGAGGCGCGGCTGCGGCTCGCCCTGGGCCGCCAGCAGATCGTCGCGGACGACTCCCCGATGGAGATCCGCAACGGCGACCTGTCGGTGGACGAGGCGACGTACAGCGCCAAGCTGAAGGGCCGGGTCCTGGACCTCACCTTCAAGGAGTTCGAGCTCCTGAAGTACCTGGCGCAGCACCCGGGCCGGGTGTTCACGCGGGCGCAGCTGCTCCAGGAGGTGTGGGGGTACGACTACTTCGGCGGCACCCGTACGGTCGACGTCCACGTGCGGCGGCTGCGCGCGAAGCTGGGCCCGGAGCACGAGTCGCTGATCGGCACCGTCCGCAATGTGGGATACCGCTTCGTCACGCCCGAGAAGGTGGAGCGGGCCGCCGAGGAGGCCCGCGCCAAGGAGGCGAAGGCGGCGGCCGGGGAGTCCGACGGGACGAAGGGGGTGGAAGCGGGACAGGACGCCCGCGGAGCCGCCCGTTCCGGCGCCGGAGTCAAGGGCGCCACGGCCGACACCACCCGTTAGGGGGACGGTAACGTGGCGTATGCCACAGTGCGACCTGCCGGTAGGTAGGTCACCCCGCGTAGACTTCCGCGCGTGGCCAAGGTGACGCGGGATGACGTAGCGCGACTGGCGGGTACTTCGACGGCGGTCGTGAGTTACGTCATCAACAACGGACCCCGGCCGGTCGCCCCGGCCACGCGCGAGCGTGTCCTCGCCGCCATCAAGGAGCTGGGCTACCGGCCCGACCGGGTGGCCCAGGCGATGGCGTCCCGCCGCACCGACCTCATAGGCATGATCGTCCCGGACGCGCGCCAGCCCTTCTTCGCGGAGATGGCGCACGCGGTCGAACAGGCCGCCGCCGAGCGCGGGAAGATGGTCCTGGTCGGCAACTCCGACTACCGCACCGAGCGCGAGATCCACTATCTGCGGGCCTTCCTCGGCATGCGGGTCTCCGGGCTGATCCTCGTCAGCCAGGGCATGAGCGAGCAGGCCGCGAGCGAGATCGAGGCGTGGGACGCGCGCGTGGTGCTGCTGCACGAGCGGCCCGAGGCGATCGACGACGTCGCCGTCGTCACCGACGACATCGGCGGCGCCCAGCTCGCCACCCGGCACCTCCTGGAGCACGGCCACCCGTACGTGGCGTGCCTCGGCGGCGTCCCCAACACCCCCGCCGTCGGCGACCCGGTCGCCGACCACGTCGAGGGCTGGCGGCGCGCCATGCAGGAGGCCGGCCGCTCCACCGAGGGCCGGCTCTTCGAGGCCCCGTACAACCGCTACGACGCCTACCAGGTGGCCCTGAAGCTGCTGGCCGGCCCGGACAGGCCGCCGGCCATCTTCTGCTCCACCGACGACCAGGCGTTCGGCGTGCTGCGGGCCGCCCGCGAGCTGCGCATCGACGTGCCGACCGAGCTGGCCGTGGCGGGCTTCGACGACGTGAAGGAAGCGGCGCTCACCGACCCGCCGCTGACCACCGTCTTCTCCGACCGCCCGGCGATGGCCCGGGCCGCCGTCGACCTCGTCCTCGACGACGCCGTCCGGGTCAACGGCTCCCGCCGCGAGCGCGTCAAGCAGTTCCCCTCGGCCCTGGTCGTCCGCCGCTCCTGCGGCTGCCACTGACCCGTCGGGGCGGCCTGCCACTGGCCCGTCGGGGGCCGACCGCCCCCGACGGCCGACCCACCCCCGCACCGGTCTTTATTTCGGGCATACAGGGTTCTGTCGGGCTTCTCAGCCGGTCCTCAGACCGTTCTCATCTCGCGGGCCGACAGTCATTGCCATGACGGACCACACGCAGCCCCAGCAGCCGTACTACCCGCCGCGCCCGCCGTACGAGCCGACGCGGCCGATCACCACCGAGCCGGGCACCACCGTGTGGCCGTCCGGGTCCGGCGGCGGCTTCACCCCGCCCCCGGCCGAGCCGGCGTACGCGGCGGCAGGCCCGGTGCCCGCCGGGCCCGTCTCCCGGCGGCGCGCCAAGCGCGGTGTCGGCCTGATGGCGGCCGTGGCCATCGCCGCCGCCGCGATCGGCGGCGGCACCGCGACCCTGGTCCAGCAGCTGACCTCGGACGCCCCCGCCACCACCGCCTCCTCCGTGGTGAGCGGCACCAACGTCTCCGCGAGCAGCACCGGCACCGTCGCCGGGGTCGCCGCGGCCGTCTCCCCCTCCATCGTGGAGATCTCCGCGAGCTCCACCTCCGGCGAGTCGACCGGCTCCGGCGTGATCATCACCGGCGACGGCGAGATCGTCACCAACAACCACGTGATCTCCGGCGCCTCCGAGATCACCGTGCGGACCAGCGACGGCAAGACCTACCGGGCGGACGTCGTCGGCAAGGACCCCGACAAGGACCTCGCCCTCATCAAGCTCCAGAACGCCTCGGGCCTCAAGGCCGCCACCCTCGGCGACTCGTCCAAGGTGCGGGTTGGCGACGAGGTCGTGGCCATCGGCTCCCCCGAGGGCCTCACCGGCACCGTCACCAGCGGCATCGTCTCCGCCCTCGACCGCGACGTCACCGTGGCGAAGGACACCGAGGGCTCCGACTCCGGCCAGGGCCAGGGTCAGGGCCAGCAGCAGTGGGACCCGCGCCAGGGCTGGCCGTTCGAGTTCGGCGGACAGCAGTTCAACGGCGACACCGGCAGCTCCAAGACCACCTACAAGGCGCTCCAGACGGACGCCTCTCTCAACCCGGGGAATTCCGGCGGCGCGCTGATCAATATGAACGGCGAGATCATCGGGATCAATTCGGCCATGTATTCGCCCAGTTCTTCGAGCGGTTCCACCGCCGGCAGCGTCGGCCTCGGATTCGCCATCCCGGTGAACACCCTCAAGGCCGACCTGGACGCCCTCCGCTCGGGCGGTGGAAGCTGAACGCGTGGGACGCTGATCCCATGAGCAGCGGGCAGCCGAACGCATCCGAACGCATCCTCATCGTCGACGACGAACCCGCCGTACGGGAGGCCCTGCGCCGCTCCCTCGCCTTCGAGGGCTACGCCACGCGGGAGGCCGTCGACGGCGTCGACGCGCTCGCCGCCATGGAGTCGTACGCCCCCGACCTCGTCGTCCTCGACGTGCAGATGCCCCGCATGGACGGACTGACGGCGGCCCGCCGGATCCGGGCCGCCGGCTCGACCGTGCCCATCCTGATGCTCACCGCCCGCGACACCGTCGGCGACCGCGTCACCGGCCTCGACGCGGGCGCCGACGACTACCTCGTGAAGCCCTTCGAGCTCGACGAGCTCTTCGCCCGCATCCGCGCCCTGCTGCGCCGCAGCTCCTACGCCGCCCCGGCCGCCGCCCCCGGCGCCCCGGAGGACGTCCTCTCCTTCGAGGACCTGCGGATGGACCTGGCGACCCGCGAGGTCACCCGCGGCGGCCGGCCCGTCGAACTGACCCGCACCGAGTACACCCTCCTGGAGATGTTCCTCGCCCACCCCCGGCAGGTCCTCACCCGCGAGCAGATCCTCAAGGCCGTCTGGGGCTTCGACTTCGAACCGAGCTCGAACTCCCTGGACGTGTACGTGATGTACCTGCGGCGCAAGACCGAGGCGGGCGGCGAGCCCCGCCTCGTCCACACCGTGCGCGGCGTCGGGTACGTGCTCCGCGGCGGAGGCGGCACCGAGTGACCCTCCCCGCTCCCGGCCCCGCCCCGGCTCCCCGGCGCCGGCCCCGCACCCCCCTGGCCTGGTTCCGCTCCCGGCCGCTGCGCTCACGGCTCGCGCTGCTCACCGCCTTCGCGGTGGCCGTCGCCGTCGCCGCCGTCTCCGCCGCCTGCTGGTTCGTCACCCGGGCCCAGCTGGAGGGCGAGATGGACTCCGCGCTGCGGAACACCCGGCTCGACCAGGGGGCGGTCCGCAACCTGCTCACGCTGTGCCGGCAGGGCCAGGAGCCGCCGCCGGTCGGCGGGTACACCGTCCAGATCATCGACTCGGCCGGCGGCGTCTGCGCCTCCGGCGAGGCGGCGCTCCCGGTCGGCGAGGGCGACCTGGCAGTGGCCCGCGGCACGCTCGCGTACGTCCTGCACACGGTGAAGGACGCCGACGGGCGCGAGATGCGCGTCTACACCTACCCGCAGCCGAACCCGCCCGGCCTCGCCGTCTCCGTGGCCCGCCCGCTCGCCGAGATCGACAACTCGCTCTCCGCCCTCGGCTGGGTGCTGCTCCTGGTCTCCGGCATCGGCGTCATCGGCGCCGGCGCGGCCGGGCTGTGGGTGGCCAGGACCGGCCTGGAGCCGGTGAACCGGCTGACCGGGGCGGTGGAGCACATGGCGGCCACGGAGGACCTGACCGTACGGATCCCGGACGAGGGCGAGGACGAGATCGCCCGCCTCTCGCGCGCCTTCAACCAGATGACGGCGGCGCTGGAGACCTCCCGGGACCGGCAGGCCCAGCTCATCGCCGACGCCGGCCACGAGCTGCGCACCCCCCTCACCTCCCTGCGCACCAACGTCGAGCTCCTCGCCCGCAGCGAGGAGACCGGCCGGGCGATCCCGCCGGAGGACCGCCGGGCCCTGATGGCCTCGGTGAAGGCCCAGATGACGGAGCTGGCCGCGCTCATCGGCGACCTCCAGGAACTGGCCCGGCCCGACGCGGTGCGGCCCGGCCCGCTGGAGGTCGTCCCCCTCCACACCGTCCTGCGCACCGCTCTGGACCGCGCCCGGCTGCGCGGCCCCGAACTGTCCTTCACCACCGAGCTGGCGCCCTGGTACGTCCGGGCGGAGCCGGCGGCGCTGGAGCGGGCGCTCGTCAACGTGCTGGACAACGCGGTGAAGTTCTCGCCGCCCCGCGGCACGGTCGAGGTCACGCTGATGCGCGGCGAGCTGACGGTGCGGGACCACGGTCCGGGCATCGCGCCCGACGAGCTCCCCCACGTCTTCGACCGCTTCTGGCGCTCGCCCTCGGCCCGCAGTCTGCCCGGCTCCGGCCTGGGCCTGTCGATCGTCGCCCGCACGGTCAAGCAGGCCGGCGGCACGATCGCCCTCTCCCCCGCGGACGGCGGCGGCACCCGCGCGACCCTCCGCTTCCCGGGCGCCCCGACCCCGCCACCGGAGCTGACGGTCTGACGGCTGACGGCTGACGGCTGACGGCTGACGGCTGACGGCTGACGGCTGACGGGCCGCCGCTACTGGCCCACGCGGCCGTCGACGCGTTCGCGGAGCAGGTCGGCGTGACCGCAGTGGCGGGCGTACTCGGTGATCTGCATGGTCAGCAGCTCGCGCAGCTGCCCGCCGTCGGGCAGCGGGGCGCCGAGGTCGGGGGCGGCGGCGAGGAACCGGTCGGTGAGTCCGGCCTCCTCCCGCCACCGCGCCCACGCCTCCTCGACGACGGCCGGATCGGCGACGGCGCCGGTCCACTCGGCCTCGCGGTCGTCCGGGGTCCGGTAGACCCGGGGCGCGTCCTCGCCGGCGAGGCGCCGGAAGTGCCGCTCGTCCTCGGCCATGTGCCGGATCAGGCCGAGCAGGGACATGGTGGAGGGCGGGACGGAGCGCCGGGCCAGCTGCCCGGCGTCCAGCCCCTCGCACTTCATCCGCAGGGTGAGCCGGAAGTGGCGCAGGGCGTCGAGGAGCGCGCCGCGTTCGTCGGTCACCGGCGCGCCGCCGCCCTCGCGGGGGTCGTCGTCGGGGTCGGCCCACATGTCGGTGTGGACGGTGGAGGTCGTCCACCGCTGTACGTCCGTGTCGCTGGTCTGCATGCGGGCATGCTCGTACGGCCCCGGGCCCGGCGCCAGCGAATTGGCCCCGGGCTCAGTTGTGCCGCAGCAGCGCCTCCACGAGCCCGGCGCGGGTGGCGGGGAAGTCGAGGGGCACGATGCCGAGTCCGGTGCGGCCGGCCAGCTCGGCGCCGTCGAGGAAGCCGTGCACCCAGGGGTTGAGCCGGTCGGAGTTCCAGCGGGGCGGCAGGTAGGCGGAGGTGCTGACGAAGTTCACGTACAGCGGGCCGGGCGAGGCGACGGCCGCGCGGAAGTGGGCCTGGATCTTCGGGTACTTGGCGTCGGGCAGCGCGTTCCAGTCGTCCTGGACGGCGAAGTACCGGGAGTCGGCCCAGCGCAGCCCGGGCAGCCCTGCGTTGTCGGCGAGCAGCACGACCCGGCCGCGCGCCTCGCCGAGGAGCGGGAGCCCGTCGCCGATCCGGAAGAGGGAGCGCCAGCCGCGCCGGTCGAGGTAGTCGTCGAAGACGGCCCGGAAGGTGGCGTCGGACTCCTCGGAGTACTCCTGCTTGACCCGCATCAGCACGGTCTCGGAGGGGTGCGCGGCGAGGAAGTCGCGGCAGGCGACGAGCACGTCCCCGAACATCATGTTCTGGTACGAGGCCCCGTGGTGGATCGCGAACGAGCCGCCGGTGACCCGGCACCGCACGTCCAGGAAGCGGACGCCGCTGTCGAGCTGCTGGGCGACGGTGGTGTTCTGGCACTCGCTCCAGGGGCCGCCGAACCGCGCCCCGGAGTCGTGCGTCCCGGGGATCGTGAGCCGCGTCAGCGCGGTCCCGTCCCCGTGGGCGGCCATCCAGGCGCGCGTGTCCACGGCCGCGGCGCCGGCGGCCCGCGCCGCGGGCGCCCCGGCGAGCAGTACGGCTCCGGCCCCGAGGGCCCCGGTGAGAAAGCGTCGTCGCTCCATGGGACCGGATAATGACAGGTCCGCGTCAATATGCGCCAGGGTGCCGCCGGCGCGGAAGAGGGGGCCGTCCCTCCGCCGGACGGGCGGAGGGACGGCCCCCTCAGGGGACCACCGGTCCTACTTGATGACGGTGATGCGGTTCGTCGCCGGGGCCCGGAGCGGCTCGGAGGCCGAGGAGTTGGCCGTCAGGTAGGCGATGAAGACGTCGAGGTCCGACGCGCCGACCAGCTTGTTCGCGCCGGCGGCGAGGACCGGGAAGCCGTCGCCGCCGCCCGTGAGGAACTCGTTCATCGCGACCCGGTAGCTCTTCGACGGGTCGATCGGCTCACCGTTCAGCCGCACCGAGCCGACGACGATCCGGTCGGCGCCCGCCTTCGTCATGTCCAGCGTGTAGCTGAAGTTCCTCGACACCTGGAGGATCTTCGGGGCGGCCAGGTTGGCACCGCTGACCTGCTGCTGGAGCGCCGTGACGAGCTGGGCGCCGGTCAGGTCGACCGTCGTCATCATGTTGGTGAACGGCTGGACCGTGTACGCGTCACGGTAGGTCACCACGCCGTCGTCCCGCTTGGTCAGCGGCGCGCGGACACCGCCCGGGTTCATCAGCGCGAGCTGGGCGCCGCCCTTGTCCGCCGGGGCCATGCCCGCGAGCTGCGCGTCGGCGATCAGGTTGCCCAGCGGCTTCTCGTACACGCCCGCGTCGAGGGGGTTCTCGATGTTCTCGCCGATGTGGCCGACGGGACGGTTCGCGATCGGCGCGGCGAGGACGTTCCAGCGCTCGATCAGGTCGTGGATCCTCCCGTGCGCCTCGTCCCGCGTGACGACGTGGTTGGCGGAGGCGACGGCGGTGCGGACGATGTCCTTCGTGCGACGGTCGTAGGTGAGCGTCGTGTCGGTGTACAGCCGGCCGAAGGAGGCCGCCGAGGTGACCGTGCGCGGCTTGCCCGACGGGTCCGGGATGGAGCACGCGTACGCCTGGTGGGTGTGACCGGTGATCAGCGCGTCGACCTGCGGGGTGACGTTCTTCGCGATGTCGACGATCGGACCGGAGATGCCCGCGCCGGCGCCCGGGGTGTCGCAGTCGTAGTTGTACGCGCCCGAGGCGGGCATGCCGCCCTCGTGGAGCAGCGCGACGATCGACTTGACGCCCTTGCGCTCCAGCACCTTGGCGTACTTGTTGATCGTCTCGACCTCGTCGCCGAACTTCAGGCCCTTGATGCCCTCGGCGGAGACGATGTTCGCCGTGCCTTCGAGCGTGACGCCGATGAAGCCGATCCGGACGCCGTCCTTCTCCCAGATGAAGTACGGGTCGAGCAGCGGCTTGCCGCTCTTCTCGTTCGTCACGTTGGCGGCGAGGTAGGGGAAGTTCGCCCCCTCGAAGGTCTTGCCCTCCTCGAAACAGCCCTCGACCGGGTGGCAGCCGCCGTTCTGGATGCGGCTCAGCTCGCGGGCGCCCTCGTCGAACTCGTGGTTGCCCACCGAGCTCACGTCGAGCTTCATCTCGTTGAGCGCCTCGATGGTCGGCTCGTCGTGGAAGAGCCCGGAGAGCAGCGGCGAGGCGCCGATCATGTCGCCGGCCGCGGCCGTGATGGAGTACCGGTGACCCGCGCGCGCCTGCTCCAGGTGCGTGGCCAGGTACTCGGCGCCGCCGACGTTGTTGATCGTCTCGGTCGAGCCGTCCTCCTTGACCCGCGTGAGGCGGGCCGAGGAACCGGTCGGCGGCTCCAGGTTGCCGTGCAGGTCGTTGAAGGACAGCAGCTGGACGTCGACCATCCGGCCCCAGCCCTTGCCGTTCGTCCCGCCCGCCGCGGCCTCGGCCGCGTCCTGCGAGGCCCCCGCCGGCATCGCGGCGACGAGCGCCCCCACCGTCGCCAGCCCCGCGCCGACGGCCAGAATCCGCCGCCCCGCCTTGCTCTTGCTGCGCTTCACTGCCATCTCTCCCGTGATCCCCTTTGCCCCTTGCCCCGATTCGCGGCTTTGATCGTTCCCCGCGTGTGCGCTCGCAGCCTAGAGTCAACGCGCGTAGCGCAACAGGGGGGTGAGGCCGATCGATTCCCTTTTGCGACCTCCCGGGGCGGGATCTCCAGGCGGCATGACGACGACGTTGCGTTCGGCCGACGAACGCGTGACGTCGACCTCTCCGGCTCGTTCACCCGTACGGAAGACGTCTTCGCCGGGGCACCCCGGGAGGCGGCACGGCCGAGAGGGGGTGGCGAGTGCGCCGCGCACGTCGCGGGAAGCCGAAGCTGCGCCCCATGACGCCCCCGTTCACGGTCGCCGCGCCCGGCGGAGTCCGCATCCGGGACCGGCTGCGGGTGACCGAGGGCGAGGCGGCGGTGTTGCGGCTGGTCGGCGAGCACTTGGGCCGCCTTCAGCGGACGGACCTCGCAGTGCGGGTGGGCATCGGGCGGGTGAAGGCCGGGCAGAACCGGCGGGCGGAGCGGAAGAGGACGCTCACCGTCGGGTCATCGTCGCGGTGGGCCGGGGCGATGACCCGCGTGTCGGAGGACCAGTACCAGCTCTCCCTCCGCTGCCTGTACGACGAGCGGGCCTCCCTCCGCCGGGCGGTCCGGGCCGTCGAGGCACGCCTCGCGGTGCCGTGTGGGCGGCGCGAGGGCAAGGTCCGGGGCTATGCGGACCAGAGCGAACGGTGGGCGAAACAGCGCCGCCTCACCATGCTCAAGACCCGTCTCACGCGCGTCGAGGCCCGGATCGAGTCCGGCAGGCCGGGCATCGTGGCCGGCGGAAGGCGGCTGGCGAAGTCGCGGCACAACCTCGCCGCCGCGCGGCTCACGGAGGGGCGATGGCGGCAGCAGTGGGACGCGGAGCGTCTGTTCCTGACCGCCGACGGCGAGTCCGGCGCGCCGCACGGCAACTACACGATCACCGTCGCCCCGGACACGGGTGAGGTGTCGCTGGTGCTGCCCCGGCCGCTGCGGCATCTCGCGAACGCGCCCCGGGGCCGGTACCGCCTCACCCGCACGGTCGGCTTCTCGCACCGGCGGGAGGAGTGGCTGGACCGGGCCGACGCGAACCGGGCCGTACGCTACGACGTCATCCACGACCCGCAGCGCGGCCGCTGGTACCTGGACGCCTCCTGGTCCGCCGACACCGCCGTCCTGCCCACCCCTGGGGAGCTCCGGGCCCGCGGCGGACGCCTCCTCGGCGTCGACCTCAACGCCGACCACCTCGCTGCCCATGTCCTCGACTCGCACGGCAACCCAACCGGCGAACCCCTCAC
This sequence comes from Streptomyces hydrogenans, assembly GCF_014656075.1. Classification (GTDB taxonomy): domain Bacteria; phylum Actinomycetota; class Actinomycetes; order Streptomycetales; family Streptomycetaceae; genus Streptomyces; species Streptomyces hydrogenans. Next base: position 7,334 of record NZ_BNBS01000039.1, on the reverse strand, counting down.
CATCCCCCTCGGCCTCACCGGCCCCGCCTCCCAGCGGGACGGCCACCTGCGCGCCGCGATCACCCGGCTGATCGCCGTCGCCGAGCGGCATCACTGCGCGGGGATCGCGATCGAGGACCTCGGCTTCGACGAGGCCCGTGCCACCGGCCGCGAGACCATGGGACGCGGCGGGCGCGGGAAGAAGTTCCGTCGGACTGTGTCCGGTATCCCCACGGCCAGGTTCCGGGAGCGGCTGCGCGGCATGGCGTTCCACGCCGGCCTCGTGGTGATCGCGGTCGATCCGGCGTACACCAGCGTCTGGGGCGGGCGGTACTGGAAGATCCCGCTCCAGCAGCACAACCCGCAGACCACGGTCACCCGCCATCACGGCGCTTCGGTGGCCATCGCACGACGCGCCCTCGGGCACCGGGTACGGCGTCGGCCAGGTGTGACCGCCCACGACCGGAGGATCGTGGCGTGGAGAGCTACCGGCCAGGCCGTACTCACCCCGTGGGCTCGTGGGACCGCGAGCCCACCCAGGACGGCGAGCACGCCCACCACGGGCGGCAGGACTCGACCGCGCCGAGGTGACCGGCTCACGCTGTTTCCCGACCTCGAAGACCGTTCGCGAGGTCACCCGGCCACCACCAGGCCAGGTCGCGAGAGTCCGGCCGAGAACGGCCGACCACGCCAGGAGCGGTTACAAGACAGTTGCCTCCGGCTGACGGAAGGTTCGCCGTAGGCTCGGGGCATGACTTCCGACGCGGCGCCGGCCCTCGAACCGGGACGGCAGATCCAGACGTACGACGAGCTCAGCACCGGGCAGGTCCAGGAGGTCATGGACCTGCTCGCGGCGGCGGACCGCGCCGACGGCGTGCACGCCGTGTCCGAACAGGGGCGGCTCTACCTCCGGCACGGCCGGCGCGAAGGAGTGCGGCACTTCCTCCTCACCGTCGGCTCGCACCTGTACGGCTACGCGCAGCTGGAGGAGACCGACCCCGTCGAGGCCCCGGCCGCCGAGCTGCTCATCCACCCCGACCAGCGCGGCCGCGGCCACGGCCGGGCCCTCGGCACCGCGCTGCTCGGCGCCTCCGGCAAGCGGCTGCGGGTGTGGGCGCACGGCGGCAAGCCCTCCGCCCGGCACCTCGCGCAGGTCCTCGGCCTGACCCTGTTCCGCGAACTCCGGCAGCTGCGGCGCCCGCTGACGCCCCTGGACATCCCCGAGCCGGTCCTCCCCGAGGGCGTCACGATCCGCACCTTCGTCCCCGGCCAGGACGACACGGCGTGGCTCGCGGTCAACGCGGCCGCCTTCGCCCACCACCCGGAGCAGGGCTCGCTGACCCAGCGGGACCTGGACGACCGGCTCGCCGAGCCGTGGTTCGACCCCAAGGGCTTCTTCCTCGCCGAGGACGCCGACGGCCGGCTGGTCGGCTTCCACTGGACGAAGACGCACGCCGAGGAGCGCCTCGGCGAGGTGTACGTGGTCGGCATCCTGCCGGAGGCGCAGGGCGGCGGCCTCGGCAAGGCCCTCACCGCGACGGGCCTGCGGCACCTGGCGGCGGAGGGGCTGCCGACGGCGATGCTGTACGTGGACGCCGACAACACGGCGGCCGTGCGGGTCTACGAGGGGCTGGGCTTCCGGACCCACGAGGTGGACCTGATGTACCGCTCGGAGTCGTAACACCCGGGACGCCCGTAACGGCTGTTTCCCAGGGGGCGGTTGACACCGCCCCCTTCCTTCCACCACCCTTTCACTACTTGATTAGTGAAAGGGTGGTGGAAGGGACGTGGTCGAGTACCGCATCGACCGGCGCGGCGGCGTCGCCACCTACCTCCAGATCGTCCAACAGACGAAGCAGGCCCTCCGGATGGGCCTCCTGGAGCCGGGTGACCGACTGCCCACCGCACGCGAGGTCGTCGAGGCGACGGCCATCAACCCGAACACGGTCCTCAAGGCCTACCGCGAGCTCGAACGCGAAGGCCTCGTCGAGGCCCGCCGCGGCCTCGGCACCTTCGTCCGCGCCACGCTCGGCACCGCCCCCGCCGACTCCCCCCTCCGGGGCGAGCTCGACGCCTGGGCCCGCCGCGCACGCGCCGAAGGACTGGACCGCGAGGACGTGGCGGCGCTCTTCACCGCCGTACTGACGCAGCACTTCGAGGGGGACGACGAAGCATGAGCACGACCACCGAGGGGATCGCCCTGCGGGCGGACCACCTGGGCATGAAGTACGGCGGGCGCAGGGGCGGGTGGGCCCTCAGAGAGTGCGCCTTCGCCCTCCCCGCCGGCCGGATCTGCGCCCTCGTGGGCCCCAACGGCGCCGGCAAGTCCACCCTCCTCGCCCTCGCCGCGGGCCTGATGCGCCCCACCGAGGGCACCCTCACCGGCCCCGGCCGCGACGACCTCGCCTACGTGGCCCAGAGCAAGCCGCTCCACCCCCGGCTCACCGTCGCCGACACCCTCCGCATGGGCCGCGAGCTCAACCCCGGCCGCTGGGACGAGGCCGGGGCGCTCCGGGTCGTCGAGGGCGGCGGCTTCTCCTCCGACACCCTCGTCCACCACCTCTCCGGCGGCCAGCGCACCCGCGTCGCCCTCGCGCTCGCCCTCGGCAAGCGCGCGGAACTCCTGCTCCTGGACGAGCCGATGGCCGACCTCGACCCGCTCGCCCGCCACCAGCTGATGGGCCTGCTGATGTCGGACGCGGCCGAGCGCGGCACCACGGTCGTGATGTCGTCGCACATCCTCACCGAGCTGGAAGGCGCCTGCGACCACCTGATGCTGCTCGCCGGCGGCCGCGTCCGCCTCGACGGTGCCGTCGACGACCTGCTCGCCGCGCACACCCTGCTGCGCGGCCCCGTCGCCGACCTCGCCCCGCACACGGTGATCGACTCCCGCACGACGGGCCGTCAGCTCACCGCGCTGGTACGGAGGGAGGGCCCCGTCGAAGGCGCGTGGGAGACCACCGAGCCGTCCCTGGAGGAGCTCCTCCTCGCCCACCTCCGCAACCCCGAAGGAGCCGCCGCATGAGCGCCCTTTCCCTCAAGGGCCCCGCCTGGGTGACGGTCCGCCAGTACCGGCGGACGCTGTGGCTGGCGCTCGCACTGGCGCTGTTCGCGCTGGCCGTCGTCGCGGGGTTGCGGATCTATACGGCGCAGGAGCCGCTGCCCATGCGGGACGGAACCTGGATCCCGGGCGCCGACAACCACGGCTACCCGAAGCTCCGCGCGATCATGGAGTACGTCTCCGTCGTCACCATGGTCCTGCCGGGCGTCGTCGCCGCCTTCGTCGCGGGACCGATGGTGGCCCGCGAGTACGAGTCGGGGACGTACCAGCTCTCCCTCACCCAGTCCGTGAGCCCGGCCGACTGGCTCCGCTCCAAGGTGACGGTCGCCACCGGTTTCGCCCTCCTCGCCATGCTCGCCGTGATGGGCCTCTTCTGGTTCGGCCGGCTCGGGGTGCGGGAGGGCTGGGACTACCACTGGGGCCAGGCCGGCACCTACACGGCGACCGGCGTCACCGCCCTCGCCCAGGTCCTCGCCGCCGTCGCCGTCGGCGCCCTCGTCGGCCAGCTCGTCCGCCGCACCCTGCCCGCCATGGCCGCCGCGGGACTGGTCATGGGCGTGGTGACGCTCGCGTTCAACGCCTACCGCTGGTCCATCCTGCCGCTGGAGCGGGCCACCGGATCGCTCGGCGCCGACGGCCCCTTCACCCCCTCCGGCGACCACCTCTACATGGACTCCGGCGTCCTCACCTCCTCCGGGACCCCCTTCGACCAGGCGATCTGCTGGAACCAGATCAACGCGATACCCGGCATCGACGGCGACCCGGAGCGCTGGGAGAAGGCGCAGGAGCAGTGCTACGCCGAGCACGGCGTCACCACCCAGTACCTCGACTACCACCCCGCCTCCCATTTCTGGCCCACCCAGCTCATCGAGACCGGCATCGTCCTCGCCCTCGCCGCCCTCGCCGCCTTCGCCGCCTTCCGCGTCCTGCGGGCCCGGCACCCGTAGTGCCGCCGCACCCGTAGTGCCACCTCACCCGGATGGGGGAAAATAGGGGGCGGAGCCCGTCACAGGCCCCGCCCCCGATTCCCGTACGACATGTCGTCGTTACCGGCCATTCAGACGCGCTTGCGACGCTCACGCAATGAAGCGATCCGTGATCACGTCCGGCGGGGGGATCCCCGCGGGAAGACTTCCCAAGGGGAGACTGCCCTCCCCCACGGCCCGCTCCGACGCGCCCGAGGACCCCTTCGCGCGGAAGAATGGGTCCATGAGCCAGCAGCCCGCCGAGGTCCCGGTCCAGACCTCCGCCACCGCGTCCCCGCAGCCGTCCCTGGGTTCCATAGCGGCGCACCGCCCGCACGCCGCCCCCGACACGGAGAACGGCGGCTTCGACGCCGGTCTCGACGCCGAGATCGACGCGTACGACGGGGACGACGGCGACGACGGCTCGCGGGAGCTGCCGCAGGGCCGCTTCCTGGACCGCGAGCGCAGCTGGCTCGCCTTCAACGAACGGGTGCTGGAACTCGCCGAGGACCCGACGACCCCCCTCCTCGAACGAGCGAACTTCCTCGCGATCTTCGCGTCGAACCTGGACGAGTTCTTCATGGTCCGGGTCGCCGGCCTCAAGCGACGCATCGCCACCGGCGTCGCCACCCGCTCCGCCTCCGGCCTCCAGCCGCGCGAGGTCCTCGACCTGATCTGGACCCGTTCGCGCGAGCTGATGGCCCGGCACGCCGCCTGCTACCAGCAGGACGTCGCCCCGGCCCTGGCCGACGAGGGCATCCACCTGATCCGCTGGCCGGAGCTGACCGAGAAGGAGCAGGCGCGGCTCTTCACGCTCTTCCGGCAGCAGATCTTCCCGGTGCTGACGCCGCTCGCCGTGGACCCGGCGCACCCCTTCCCGTACATCTCCGGCCTGAGCCTCAACCTGGCCGTCGTCGTGCGCAATCCGGTCAGCGGCCACCGCCACTTCGCGCGCGTCAAGGTGCCGCCGCTGCTCTCCCGCTTCCTGGAGGCGTCGCCGCAGCGGTACGTACCGCTGGAGGACGTGATCGCGGCGCACCTGGAGGAGCTGTTCCCGGGCATGGAGGTGCTGGCGCACCACATGTTCCGGGTGACGCGGAACGAGGACCTGGAGGTCGAGGAGGACGACGCCGAGAACCTCCTCCAGGCCCTGGAGAAGGAGCTCATGCGGCGCCGCTTCGGGCCGCCGGTCCGCCTGGAGGTCGAGGAGTCCATCGACCCGTACGTGCTCGACCTGCTGGTCCGCGAGCTGAAGGTCTCCGACGCCGAGGTCTATCCGCTGCCCGGCCCGCTCGACCTCACCGGGCTGTTCGGGATCGCCTCGCAGGACCGGCCCGAGCTCAAGTACCCCAAGTTCGTCGCCGGCACCCACCGGGACCTCGCCGAGGTGGAGTCCGCGTCCGCGCCGGACGTCTTCGCCGCGATGCGGGAGCGGGACGTGCTGCTGCACCACCCGTACGACTCCTTCTCGACCTCCGTCCAGGCGTTCCTGGAGCAGGCGGCGGCCGACCCGGACGTCCTGGCGATCAAGCAGACGCTGTACCGGACCTCCGGCGACTCCCCGATCGTCGACGCCCTGATCGACGCGGCCGAGTCCGGCAAGCAGGTCCTCGTCCTCGTCGAGATCAAGGCCCGCTTCGACGAGCAGGCCAACATCAAGTGGGCGCGGAAGCTGGAGGAGGCCGGCTGCCACGTCGTCTACGGCCTGGTCGGCCTCAAGACGCACTGCAAGCTGTCGCTGGTGGTGCGCCAGGAGGGCGAGCTGCTGCGCCGCTACTCGCACGTCGGCACCGGCAACTACCACCCGAAGACGGCCCGGCTGTACGAGGACCTGGGCCTGCTCACCGCCGACCCGCAGGTCGGCGCGGACCTGTCCGACCTCTTCAACCGGCTCTCCGGCTACTCCCGCCGCGAGACGTACCGGCGGCTGCTCACGGCCCCGAAGTCGCTGCGCGACGGGCTGGTCTCGCGGATCACCAAGGAGATCGCCCACCACAAGGCGGGGCGGCCCGCGTACGTGAAGATCAAGGTCAACTCGATGGTCGACGAGGCCGTCATCGACGCCTGCTACCGGGCCTCCCAGGCGGGCGTCCCGGTCGACGTCTGGGTCCGCGGCATCTGCGCCGTGCGGCCCGGCGTGCCCGGCCTCTCGGAGAACATCCGGGTCCGCTCGGTCCTCGGCCGCTTCCTGGAGCACTCCCGGGTCTTCGCCTTCGGCAACGGCGGCGAGCCCGAGGTCTGGTTCGGCAGCGCCGACATGATGCACCGCAACCTGGACCGGCGCATCGAGGCCCTGGTCCGGGTCTCCGACCCCGCCCACCGGGCGGCCCTCACCCGGCTCCTGGAGACCGGGATGTCCGACACCACCTCCTCCTGGCACCTCGGCCCGGACGGGAACTGGACGCGCCACGCGACCGATCCCGAGGGCAAGCCGCTGCGGCACGTGCAGGAGATGCTCATCGACGCGCGGAGGCGCCGGCGTGCACAACCTTGACCCCACGCAGTCCACGCGGGAGGACGTGACCGCGGGCGAGGTCCTCGCCCCCTACCTGCACGCCCGGGCCGCGGACTTCCTCCGCGGCCTGCGGCAGCACGGCGAGAGCGGCGCGGACACGTCCGGAGCGGACGAGGCGGCCGGCACGCTCCGGGCGGCCGCCCGCCGCATCAGCGGGAGCCTGCACACCTACCGGCCGCTGCTCGACGCGGCCTGGGCCGACCAGCTCAGGACCGAGCTGGCCTGGCTCTCCGGGACCCTGGCCCTGGAGCAGGCGTGCACCTCCCGGCTCGTCCGTCTCATGGACGCGCTGAACCGGCTGGCCGGCGGCAGCGGCCCGGTACCGGCCGCCCGCGGCTCGGAGAGCGCCGGGCTCGCCGTCGGCGCCGCCCGGGCCGGCGCCCTCCTCGAACGGCAGCTCACCCTCGCCCGGACCCGCGCCCACTCGGCCGCCCTCCAGGCCCTCGGCTCCTCGCGCTTCCACGCGCTGGCCGACGCCGTCGCCCTGCTCGCCTCCGAGGTGCCGCTCGGCCCGGCCGGGGCGGCCCCCGCCCCCGAGGTCCTCGACGCCTCCGCCTCGGTCGCCCGCCGCCGCCTCCTCGACGCGGTCGAGGCGCTTCCGCTGACCCGCGCCGCCCATCCGTACAACGCGGAGGCGCTGGCCCTGGCCGCGGGCGAGAACCAGGACGCCCCCTGGCACCACACCCGGCTGCTGCTGCGGCTCCACCGGTACGCCACCGAGGTGACCGCCCTCGGCGCCGACCCGGACGCGCCGCTGTACGAGGCGGCCCGGGCCCTCGACCGGCACCGCGACGCCGCGGAGGCCGGCGCGGCC
>NZ_BNBS01000038.1 GCF_014656075.1 Streptomyces hydrogenans | reverse complement strand
GGATCCTGCACCGGGTGCGAACCGGAGTGCAGTGGCGTGACCTGCCCGAACGGTTTGGGTCATGGAAGACCGTCTATGAACGCCACCGCCTGTGGTCGGCCGACGGCACCTGGGAACGTCTCCTCCAGCAGGTCCAGGCGGCGGCCGACGCCGCAGGCGAGATCGGCTGGGACATCTCGGTCGACTCCACCATCGTGCACGTGGATCATGAACGACAGTCTGCAAGGACCCACTGACATCGGCGGCCCCGGCCGGTGTTTTTACGAGCTGTTGCGGTCCTTGGCCCGGTCGACCTGGCGCAGCAGCAGGTCGGCGAACTGGATGATCTGGGCCGCTTCGATCGGGTTGTCGAAGTCGACGGTGCGGTGGCTGGAGGGGTTCTTGTACCGGCCCATGGCTCCGGCGAATAGCGCGGAATCGGCCTCCTGCTCGCCGCCCTCGGCGCCGGCGTCGGCCAGCGGACCGCCGGGCTTGCCGTTCTGGTGCGGCTGGAACGCCTTGCGCATCAGCGCGACGCCGACGAGGGAGTTGTCGAGCCCGGAGGCGTCGCGGACGGCGACCTCGACGGTCTTCATGGCGGCGAAGCACGCGGTCTCGTAGTCCTCCAGGTCGAAGTTGGTGCGTACCGTCTTCTCCAGGTCCGGGTGGAGCAGACCGGCAAGCCGGGCGCGGGCCTCGAGCCGCGCTATACCAGGGCCACCCCGAACCGCCCGTCTCGACGTTGGCGGGTATGGCGGCCGGTGCCGAGGATGGGGCGCGCCGGCGGTAGTGGGGCGGACGGCGCTGCGTGTGGGCATGCTGGATCGGAGCCGGCGCGTCGCCGTCGTGGCGTCAGGTTCGGCGAAAGTCCGACAGAGTTGTTGGGCTCCTACGTGCGCGGTTGATCCCCTTACCGGATGCGGGTCAGGAGGACGATCCCGGCCTCCTCCCACATCACCTTCCACGCGGGGTTACCCGCCGCTTCGCCCAGCGCGCCTTCCGCCGCTTCTGCGGGAAAGCCGTCTGTCCGGTCGACCACCAGCCAGTCCACCGCCGGCCGGCGCTCCAGCAGCGCCGGCGTCGCGAGCCGTACCACGGTGCGGTCCGTCAGGTGCGGGGCGAGCGAGTTGCTTGATGCCACCCGCACCCCGTCCGGTACCCGCCGGACCGCCTCCCGTGCCGCTGCTTCCCGCGGGTCCGATTTCCAGAAGCCCGGCGCCGCGACCACCGCCGTCGGCTGGAACGGCAGCAGCACCAGCACTGCCCCGAGCGGTACCCACAGCATCCCTCGCCCGCGTATCCCCGGCAGCCGCGCTCCTCGCCGTACAGCGTCCACCAGGGCCGCGCACGCGACTGGCACCAGTACCGCCGAGTAGTGCAGCCCCGGTCCCCAGTGCGCCGGCACGGACGACGCGAACCGCCACCCCAGCGTCGGCAGCAGCAGCCACGCCAGCGGACTGCGCACCACCAACCCGCCCGTCACCGCCAGCAGCGCCAGCACCGTCAACGCTTTCACCGGCCACCCGTCGAGGAACCCGTACCCATCTCCCACCTGCCCGGCATACAGGTACCGTCCGTCCGGCGCGAACGCAGGCACCACCACCTTTAGCACCAGCACCGCCGCCAGCGACGCCCCACCAGCCAGCAGCCATCCGGCCCGCCGATCCCGCCCGTCTCGTGCCTTGTGCACCACCAGCAGACCGAACACCGCGGCGGTCGCCCCCAGGTCCTCCTTCACCAGCAGCAGCCCCGCCGCCCACCCCGCCGCCGCCCGCAACCGCCCGTCCAGATAAGCCCGGCACGCCAGCGCCAGCAACGGCAGCGCGAACGCCACCTCGTGGAAGTCGAAGCCGACCAGCGACTGCGTACCCCACGCCAGCCCGCACACCGCCCCCACCACCGGCCCAGCCCCCCACAGCCCCGGCAGGTGCCGCTGCGCGGTCCGTCCCGTCACGTACACCGCCGCCGACACCAACACCGCCTGAGCCACCAGCAGCACCTCGACCCGCGGCACCAGCCGGTACACCGGTCCCAGCAACGCCACCACCGGATGGAAGTGATCTCCCAGCAGCGGCAGCGCCTCGCCCTCGAACCCGGGCGGCGCCGACGCCGTCCGGATCGCCGACGCCGGCAACCGTCCCGCCGCCCACTCCCGCACCGCCTGACCGAAGATCCCCAGGTCGTAACCGGTCGTCCGGAACCGGGCGTGGTTGCGCAGCGCGAACGCCGTGTGCAGGACGAGAAGTACAGCGGCGACGAGCAATGGCGCGGTCCGGGACGGCACCGTGCCGCCCCGGCGCACCAGAGTCTCGGGAGCGGTGATTTCGATCATGGCCCGCAGTCTCGGAAGCACCGCCTGAAGGGTCCCTGAAGAAACCTGAGGACTTCCTCAGGAACCGCGGGCAGCCTGCGGCGATACTCGGCCCATGCGCATTCTGGTGATCGAGGACGAGGAACGGATAGCCGCCTCCCTGCGACGCGGCCTCACCGCCGTCGGCTACACCGTCGACGTGGCACACGACGGCATCGACGGCCTCCACATGGCCCGCGAGCACCGCTACGCCGCCGTCCTCCTCGACCTCATGCTCCCCGGCCTCAGCGGCTACCAGGTCTGCGCCCGGTTGCGCGCCGAGGGCAACGATGTCCCCGTCCTCATGCTCACCGCGAAGAACGGCGAATACGACGAGGCCGAGGGCCTCGACACCGGCGCCGACGACTACCTTGCCAAACCCTTCTCGTACGTCGTCCTGGAAGCCCGGCTCCGCGCCCTCGTCCGCCGCGGCGGCGCCCGCCTCTCCACGGTCCTGCAGGCCGGTGACCTGTGGCTCGACCCGGCCCGGCGCGCCTGCGGACGAGGCACCGACCGCATCACGCTCACCCCCAAGGAGTTCGCCGTCCTGCACTGCCTGCTGAGCCGGCCCGACGAGGTCGTGCCCGCGCTCGACGTCATCGACGAGGTCTGGTCCGCCGACTTCACCGGCGACCCGAACATCGTCCACGTCTACATCAGCGCCGTCCGCAAGAAGATCGACATTCCCTTCGGCCGGAACACCATCGAGACCGTACGAGGAGCCGGCTACCGGGTGAACGCCCGTGCCTAGGCCCATCGTGCCCCGTCAAGCCAGGGCGGCCGGGCTCACGGCGGCTCTGGTCGTCGTGGCGGTCGTGTGCTGGCTGGCGTACGCGGACACCCTTGCCGGACCAGTCAGACTCAACCCGCTCGGTGGCCGCCCGCCCTTCCGGATCGGCCCTCACATCGAGCTGGTCTCCGCCTGGGGAGCGGAGGCCGGGGCGGCGGCCGTCGCCGTCGTCTGCTGGTGGACCGGCCGGGGCACGGCACCGTGGGCGCGGCTCCGGGCCACGGCGGTCGCGGCGGCGGTCACGTACTACGTCTACGACGCGGGCTGCGAATGGGCGGGACGGGCGAACGAGATCGACCCCATCCACGTCGCCGACGAGACGCTGCGCTACGGCCTTGGGTTTCTCGCCCCGGCAGCGGGTGTGCTCACGGCGGCGGCGGTGTGGGCGGGCACCGCTGTTCGCCTCAACGGGCTCTCCTTCGGAGCGCGGCTGATGGCAGCGGCGGCCACCGCCTCCGGAGTACTCACCTTCGGCATGGTCGCGCTGCTCGACACCACCCGTGACAACGGGCTCAGCGCCGAGAGCATCTTCGGTATCGCCCGCACCACCGGCGTCCCGCTCGTCATGCTCCTCACCGGCAGCCTGGTGTACGCCACAGTGGCTCGCGCCCTGCGGCCCGTCGAGGCGATCCGCCGCGAACTCGCCGACATCACAGGACAGTCACTCGACCGCAGAGTTCCCGTCCCACCCGGATCCGACGCCATCGCAGAACTCGCCCGAACCACGAACGCGACGCTCGACCGCGTGGAAGCCGCCGCCACCCGACAGCGGGAATTCACCGCCGACGCGGCACACGAACTCCGCAGCCCCCTCGCCGCACTCCGCGCCCAACTCGAATCAGCCCTGAGACACCCCGACTCGGTCACGGACTGGCGCGAGGTCGTCGCGGAGGCGACGGCCGACGTCGTCCGCCTCCAGCACCTGGCCGACGACCTGCTCCTGCTCGCCTCGCACGGCTCCGTCACCCCGGTCCGCGAACCGGTCGACCTCTCCGCCCTCGCGCAGGACCTGGTCCGCGAACACCAGCACCTCCCGGAAGCAACCGCGCTACGCCTCCGGTGCGAGGCCCCGGACCACGCGGTCCTCCCTGGCAACCCCGTTCACCTGGACCGACTGCTTCGCAACCTCCTTGCTAACGCCTGCCGCTACGCACGGACCGAGGTCACCGTCACCGTAGGCCGAGCCGGATCCGACCTGGTCCTGACCGTCCAGGACGACGGCCCCGGCATTCCACCCGCCGACCGGGCCCGCGTCTTCGACCGGTTCACCCGCCTCGACGAAGCCCGCGCCCGCAGCACCGGCGGAGCCGGCCTCGGCCTCCCCATCGCCCGTGACCTGGCCACCTCCCACGGCGGCACCCTCACCGCCGAGGAACCCCCAGGCCCCGGCGCCCTACTGATGGCACGGTTCCCCTCTCGGACCTGACCACCGTCAGCAGTCCATCCCCAACTCGCCTGCGGCGGGCAGAAGCGCTGTTCAGGAAATCCGCTCCCCACGCGCGCGGGATGTTAGGCAGCAAGCTTGGCGTGGAGGTAAACGTCCTTCATTGCGGCCAGCAGCTACTGCCGACCGTTCTCGGGGGAAGCGTTCTGGCGGCGAGGACGTCGGCAATTTGGGCCGTGTGGGCGAGGACGATCGCGGGCGCGCTGGAGTCGCGGCACTCGGTCATCCACCGGTGCGCCGTGTGCAGGGGGCGTGCGATATCGCCGTTGTGCTCTTCGCGCCGTCATGGCTGGTGCAGAGCCAGTGCCGGTTGCTGGTACGACGGTGCTGAAGGGTGGTGCGAGGCCGACGAGGCGGGCTACAGCCTGGTGAGAGGCGTGGTTTGTCCGGGTGAGGTGGTCGCCTTGGCGGAGGTGACCGTCAGCGCGGAGGATCCAGGGTGACAGCGGGGGCACTTCGTGGCGCGGCAGCGACCTTCGGTGTCTTCCTCGCTGATCCAGCGGAGTGAGACTTCGGGCCCGTCACACTGCCCGCACCAGGGAGGCAGCGAAGGCCGGGCTGAGGGCGCCGGCACCGAGCCTGGCACAGGTTCAAGCACCGGTTCCGGTGTGCGCGAGAGAAGAGGTGGTTCTGCTGTGATCCGGTCGCGGATGGTGGCCGCCTCGAGAAATCCGGACGCCAGCCGGATCAGCGGAGCCGCCCGGCGGCGCTTTCCGGATTGCAGGAGTCCGTGCGCGGTCTGAAGGAGCTCTTCGGCTGCCACCAGGTGCTCGTACGAGGAGGCCATGGGTTCACCTCGGCGGGATCGAGCCGGCCCCGCCCATGCGGCGGGCCTGGGGAGGCTGAGGGATGCGTGAGGGTGTCGCGGCGCGCTGCCGGCGTAGATCGTCGGCGACGCAGAACAGGCACCGGGGGCCACCCGCGGCTGCCGGGTCGGTGGGCGCTCCGGGATGACGGAGGCACCCTGATGCCGACCGGGGCCGGGACAGTTCACGGGCGATAATGAACGCGCCGTGTAGCAGGTCCGCCATCACGACGAAGTCTCTCTCGGACGACCTGAGGTGAAGTTCGAAGCTTGCGTCGTTGACCCTTTGCATCCGGTCCAGTAGGCCCTCACGGGTGTAGGGCGGTGGTGGCACGTCCCACTGGATCAGGGCCTGGGGTGCTCCCGCGCGGGCACTTGCGTTGCCTGCGCGCCGGTGGGTGTTGCACAGCAGGCACTGTCCCCATCCGACGGGGGCCTCGGGATCGATAGGGCCCCTGGGGTGGGAGGTGCAGTTCGTGGAGTCTCTGGACGGCGCCAGGTTCCGCGCTGTCGTAAATGCTTGGTAGAGGGCGTCCGCGATGGCCTCGAACTCTGCCGGATCGCCGTGCTCAGGAAGGGCGCGAATGTGGTCTCCGGCGCTGGCCAGCTTGGTGCGGAGCTCGGCCAACAAGGGCGGCCGTTTGGTCGGAACCCGGTAGGTGGAGTCTTGCGGATTGTGCACGAGGGCACCAGACCGCACCTGCTCTGCGGTATTCCTCTCTGTTGCCGGCGGGTTGCTCCTTCCGGGCGAAAAGATCACCCGCTGGTGGGTAGGCCGTTGTGTGAGCGGTGACTCAAGTCCTGAGCTTGGATCGTCCCGTTGAGAACGGTGGCCGCGGCCATCAGGCCGGCGGACGGAGGGGCAGGACAGTGGGAGATCGTTCTCGGGAGGGGGAAGCAGTGGATCGGGTCGGCGAAGGGCAATGGAAGCCTGGGACGCGTGGTGAGGCACCGGTCTCTGCCGCGGACGGTCGTGCAGGTCTGCCTCGGCCGCGGCTGCCGTCTCCGGAGGAGATCGAGGCTGCTCGGACCCCGCGAGGCGGCTGGACTCGTGCGCAGCTGGCCGCCTGGGGTGTCCCCTGGCCGGCCCCGAAGGGATGGAAGCAGCGGCTTGAGCGGGAGTGGCGAGCTGCGGGCGGTTCCGCTTCGGCGTCTCCCGTCGGCTTCGTGACACCTCCGGCCCGCTCCCCTTCCGTGCAAGAGGCTCTTCCTGGGTCCTTCGGTGACGCGGTTGCGGTCGAACGGCCCCAGGCGTCTGGTCTCGACGAGAGACGGGGAAGGTGTCCCGACTGCGCCATGGAGGTACTGAAGTACCAGGTGCCGACGGGAAAGTGGATCTTGGTCGACCCTGATCCGATCACTCATTCTGTGCGCCCTCACGTCCCGTCCGACGTGCTGTGGACTATCTCGGAGGGGGTGGCGGTGCGCCCTGACCAGCATGGGACTGGCCTGTGGTGGGTGTGGCACCACCGCACATGTCGGGCGGTGAACCCGACCGCCGCCAGTCTGTTGCAGTTGTGGCGGGCGCCGGCGCGAAGCATGGAACCGGCCGCGCCGGTGGTGCCTGAGCCGATGCCCATGAGGGTGGTCCCTGTACGCCCAGAGCTCGACCGCTCCGACGTGATGGCGAAGGTTGCCTGCAGTCAGTGCGGGGCTGTACGGGGGTCACCGTGTACGACGCCCCGCGGCCGGGCGAAGAGCGGGATGCATCGCGAACGCTGGGCTGCTTACCCCTGGTGATCGTCAGGCTCGTCCGTGGCCTGGGCCGGCAGGATCGCCGCGGCGGTTCGCTGGATCACTCGTTGCCGGTAGGTCTGCACGATCCCGCTGATCTGGTCGAGGTCATCGAGGGCGATGGCGTCGAGTTCGGTGTCGAAGCGGTCCCGGTCGCCGGCGGCTCCGTAGGCGGTGAGGGACTGGCGAAGTTCGGCCAGGGTGCGCATGGCAGGGACTGTCGGCCAGAGGAGAGTGACGAGCTGCGCTCCTGGGGTGGAGCTGAGGTCCACGCGGGCCTGCACGGTGCGCAGGTCGGTGCGGTGGAGGGTGAGGACCGGCTTGCAGGCGTCAGTCAGCACGGACGCGGGGTGTTCGGCGGGAAAGGTCTCCAGGAGGGAGCGGGAGGTGTCGGGGGTGGTGGGCAGAGCGGTGGTGAACAGGGAAGGCACGCTGGTCCTGAGCATCTGGACGGCCCGCAGCAGCTCTTCCGCCGGCGTGGGGGGTTCGTAGTCCAGGTCGTCGATCGGGTCGTACCGGTCCACGTAGGGGTATTCGTCGGGGCTCATCCGTTCGTAGTCCTCGACCACGAGGAACCCGAACTCCTTTCCCCGGTGCTGTGCCTGAAGGCGTTCGTTGATACGAGATGACGTGGGGTGGGCGTGGGTGTCCACCAGCAGCAGAGGCGGTACGTGCGGCGGCCGACGCGGGGTGCACAGCAGGGTGGGGATGCCGGCTTCGGCCGCGTAGACGGCAAGGTCGGTCCCCAGGGATGTCTCAGGGGTGCCGCGCTCGACGACGACTCCAACCTTGTGCCGGTAGATGAGCTCGGCGATGGCGGAGAAGGACTCCCAGGGAGTGGGGATGGGGTCTTGCGGGTCACGCGACGTCTGGGACTGCTCGTCGAATGATCCGATGGTGCTGGTCAACAGGTCCTCACTCCGAGAGCTCGGGGGCAGCGTTCCGCCGGCGGGTCAAAGGCAGACACTGCCCAGCCGGGATCCCGGGCATGCACAGGTCACCAGGCAGACGACCCGGAAGCGGTCTGTCCCCACCGGCGGTGGACCCGGGCCCTGCGCTTCTCTACCCGCTCGCACTCCCAGCACCGCCACCCCTCAGGCTGCTTGCCTACGGTCGAGTGCCAGCACCCGGGAGTCGCACACAGGGCCTTGTCGCCGGTCGGGCCGTCGTGGATGACGATGTCCTGCCCCACCGGTGCGCGCTCGTAGCCCTCGGGCCGCTCGGTCAGGATGTAGTCGTCGTGCAGCAGCGGATGGAACTGGATCAGCTCGAAGGTCACATGATCCGGGGCGCCGGATTCGAAGTGGTCGACACACTGCTGCTTCCACCAGCGGCGCAGGAAGGTGAAGTCGTTGACGACCCACGCCCACATCCGGCCGCCGGTGAGGTTGAGGATCTGCTGCCCCTGCCGGCCCGGGGCGTAGGGGATGTCAACTTCCTCCCACTTGCCTTCCTCGACGTCGAAGACACCGTTCTCGCAGCGCTCCTGCGTACCGCTGAAAGTCGAGATGCACCGCAGTTCATGGACCTCGCACGGCGCCAGCCTCAGTGTGCCGTGGTAGGAGATGACATGCCGTACTTGCTGGGCCTCGTCCGGATCGGGGGAGGCGACCTGCTCCTCGATGACGGGCTCGATGTACGGGGCGAACTCACCGCGGTCGATACGTCCGCGCATCCGCACGGCCAGGCGGGCCACCACATCCTGCAGCTCTTCGGGGAGATCGGGATGCTCAGCGGCCGGGCAGATCGCCGGGTGCGGGATACGGCAGTACCCGGTGAAAGGATCCCGCCCCGGGTAGGCGACCCCCTTGGCCAGGTGCCACTGCATCCTCTGGGGAACTGGCCCCGCCGGAAACTCCGGAGACAACGGGATCCGAAGTGAGTCATACCGCTCGAACCACTCAATCGGCGTATCGCAGTACTTGCAGCGGTCTGCGGCCAAACGCCGCAGCAAGCGAGTCTGGTTCGAACGGTGCAGGTGCATGGACAAGGCTGTTCCTCGATCCGGTACTGCGGGACAGCGCCCGCGAACGTGAAGGATATTCCAGGGCGTTCAGCCAGAGGGCCCGTCCGACCGCTCATGTCACACCACAAGCAGAAGGGCCGGCCGTCACCGTCGAGGGGAAGGGGCCGCCCTCGGTCTCGGCACTGCCGAAGTCCACTGCGGGCGGGGCCCATGGGACGGCGGGCCGCGGTGGCTGTCCCACAGATTCACGCCTCAACCACCTCGCCGGGCAGTGCACGGGCGGCGTACTCGGCCAGTCGCTGCGCCCGTGAGTCTGACGCCGTCGCCTTGGCATCTCGCGTCGGGTTCTGACCGCTCAGCTGGTCGAGACGGACGGCCAGAAGGTGTTCGGCCGTCCGGGCGCGGGCCTGCTGAGCACTCTGCCGGGCGGCCGCAATCACGTCTGCCTCGCTGGCGTCAGGCCAGTCCCAGCGACGCGCCCGCTCGGTGGCGTAGACGCGGTCCGCCTCGGCCGTGGCCTGCTGGCAGGCCGCAAGAGCCCTGAGCGCCGACTGCCGGATCTGCGGAACGACCTCCTTGAGCACTTCCAGCTCCGCGTACGCGATCACGTCCCGCACCGTGTCCTGCTCCCCCGGCGTTCCGCTGGGCACGTGGGCGGTGAGGAACCGCTGCCGGGCCTCCCCCATGAGCACACCGAGGATCTCTCGGGTGTCGCCGACCGCTCGGCGGATGCCCTCGCTGTCCGCAGGATCCACCGCCGCGGCGGACAAGGATTCCGCCTCGGCCAAAAGCTCCTGGGCGGCACGCTGGTAGCGGCAGGCGTCGCACCGTCCGTCGGAGTTCGCCCGGCCGCATTCCTCACAGGGCAGTACCCGACGTGCGGCCGCCTCGGAGTCCGCTCGCTCCCGCTCTGCCGCCGCACGGGCGTCGGCCTCCGCACGGGCCGCAGCGCGCCGAACCTGCTCAGCCTGGGCCTGCTCACGGCGATACACGTAGTCGGCAGCCTCGACCGCGGCGTACTCGCGCATCCGGGCCTCCACGACGCGGCGCCGCTCGTACTCGTCCAGGCCGGGCATCTCCTCAGCGACGGTCGACGTGATCCGGGCCCGCCAGGCCCGCCGCGAGTGCAGCACGTTGGCGCAGTTGTCGCAGTCGGCACCAGTATCGAGCCGGGCGCCGTCGTCGCATCGCACGTCCGAGCATGACGGCCGGCGCACCAGCCCGCGGTGTGTGATCCAGCCGTATGGGCGGGCGATCAGGGCCTCGCCGCCGGTCTCCTCGAGCCGGGACGTCAGCCGAGCGGCCAGCACCGACGGGGCCTGCCCCGCCCACTCCAGCACTTGGCGCAGCTGGGCGAGCTCCACCTTCGCAGTCTTCACTACCTGGTCCTGCTGCCAGCGGTTCAACTTCGTCCACAGCCAGGACACCGGCGCCAGAGCCACCCGCAGATCAAGATCGGCCGGAAGCTCCGACCGCCCCTGCTGCTGCGTCTTTCGACCACCCACGACCGTCAGCCGGGCACCAGCACCAGCGGCAACGCCGCCTGCCTGCTCATGCCCGTCGACCGGTGACTCCTTCGGCTTTTCACCGCGGAGCGGGTCGGCCCCGGCCACTGGGCTCCCGGATCCGGCAACGGCGGACTCGCCGTCGGCGTGCTGGTCCTCGCGCATGCACGCGCGTCTCGGCCGACGGCCTTCAGTTCCACGGCCTTCGCCGGAAAAGCCACCAGAGAGCTGCGGAGGAACGACGGGGCTACCCAGGTGAGGGTGGTCAGTGTGAAGGGCTGCCGCAACGTCGGGGTCTGCAACATCCGGCTCATCCGTCACAGACAGGCCGCTGACCTGCGGTTCGGAAGCCCCCTCCAGGACCTCACTAGGCCCTGCCGTAGCGTCGGGGTCTGAAAAATCGGGCTCCCGGTCCTCCGCACGGTCCTCCTGGACATCATCGGCGACCGTGCGGCCGTGCGCGGCGGCGACCGCCGGCACCATCAACCGCGTCCGGTGCGCCATCTTCGACGCCGTCCGCAGCCGCACCCGCAGCACCAGCTCCCGGTCCTCCAGGCGCTCCAGCACCCGCTCCCCCGCCGACGCCGAGCAGCCCAGCAACCGGGCCACCGTCACCGCGGCCCGGCCACGCTTGGTGTCCACCGTGCCGCCGCACTGCCGCACCCGCCCGGACTCCCGCGCCTCCAGCACCAGCAACAGCAGCGCCAGACGATCCGTCGCCGCGCCCCGACCGGTACGCGTACCGATCAGCCCAGCCGGCGTCACCGAACCGTCCCGGTGCTTCCAGCCCGGAGCCATCACGGCCTCGAACAGCCGCTGCAGCGTTGCGTACTCCTTCTTCGCCAAGTTCAGCCGGTGGCCGACAACGCCCTGCGCCGCCCACAGAGGCAGCACCTTGCACTCCAGGCCGATGTCCTCGCGGTACTCGCCCTTCTCGGTCTCCACCGACACCACACCCGAGCGGCGCAGCTCCGACACCACTGCGGACGCCGTGTACGACGCCGACATCCCCAGCCACCGGCCGAGCTCCGAGGTATGGATCTTCACCACGCCGTTCTCCGACGGCGTCCGCGACGCCAGCACCAGCACCGCCAGACGCGCCGCGTCCGACGCGCCCTCCAGACCCGCCGCATCCAGGAGAGAGCGCACCGCACCACCCAGACGCGCACGCGCGTCGCGACCGAGCGACAGCGGATGACCCGCAGCCCGCTCCGGGACCGGCCCGGCCTGCGCCGGCACCGACCGAAGCCGACGCCGCGAGGTCCCCCCGGCGGACCCGGTGCGGGAGCGTGGCAGCACGGCGGCCGACGCCGCCACAGCGCTCATCGAACACCCGCAACGGTCGAGAGGCGGAACGTGGCCGTGGGTACAGCGGCACCAGTGATCATCTCGGCAGCCTGGACCGGACGACCTGTGGAAAGAGTCCACTCCGCGCGGATTGCTCTCCGGGCTCCCGCACGGCGGACAACAACTTCAGATTGCGTCCCGACACACGGGATGGCCCCCTTGAGGGCGCCACTGACGAAGTCGTTGCGGACGCGGATGGACACCGACCGGGCAGACCCGGTCGGGTTGTGGGTTCCTATAGGAAGACTCGCTTCTTGCTCAAAAGGTGCGAAGAGGAGGATCGCGTACGTCTGTTCCGTCACGCGAAACGCGTGAACCGCGCGAATCGCGCCGAAACGGGCGGCGCTCGACTTTTCAGGAGACACCAGATCGGGCACTATGGCGAGGACACCAGCTTCCATATGCGAGTCGGACCGCCCCGTTCACACGGGGCTGCCGGCGAGCGGATGAGGGTGTAGCCCCTCTTCTTTGTGAAGCGGGGCAGACACCGAAAGGCAGGGGGAGATTTCTCCTCTCGTCTCGGTGGATCCGCAGAGCCCCTGTGGTGGGGGCCCTGCGGGACACGCACAGCGGGTGCTGCGCGGCTGTGGTGGCCGTGGTGAGTGGCCCTGGTTAGGGGCCGAGTTGGAAAAGTGCGGCTCAGTGAGCCGCAGCTCAGAACCAGCTGGAACTGGGATCTGAGCAGCCGATGCGGTGGTAAGCCGGTCGGCAGACGGGCCGCGCGGGGCCTGGCGGGTGGTTAGTCCGTTTCAGGCGCGCGTGGCCGATGGCCTCTAGGTCATCCCGATCCCCCTTCGGAGACCGGCGTCGGCATGCCCTCATCTGGCTTCGCGGCCTCGGGAAACCGCTCCGCGAGCCGGTTGAGCAGATGTAGGTAGACCGCACGGTGAGGGCGCCGGGGGTACGTCTGGCCCAGCTCCCAGCGCGCGACTGCGACGCGCTTTACGCCCACGACCTCCGCGACTTCCTGCTGCGTCAGGCCGGCAGCCAGGCGCAGCTTGGCGCGTACCGGCGGAGGCGGCAGAACGTCGTTGAGTAGGGCGTCGACCCGCTTCAAGCGGTCCGGGTCCGTCACGGCGCAGCCTCTCAAGATTGATGGTGCCATGAAAGATATACCACGCGAACGCGGAACGGGTGGAGCCGAGACAGCCAACCGCGTTTCGTTCGATGCCCGGTAGGGTCCGTGCCCGTGTCCCGCACCGTGTTCTTCGATCTGGACGGCACGCTGGCCGACCGTCAGGCGGCACTCAGCGACGCCGTAACCGGCCTGTGCCGCGCCAACGCGCTCACTTCCGATGCCGAACAGTGGCTGCGCACCGAGCTGGCCGAACGCGCGAACGCTGCCGACTTCACCCGGTTGCGTGATGCCTTCGGCCTGGAAACACCCGCCGCGGACTTGTGGCAGGAGTACGTCGACCGCGTAGCCGCCGCCGTCACCTGCCGACCCGAGGTCCTCGAGGGCCTGGCTCGTCTGCGCGCCGCCGCATGGACGATCGGCGTCATCACCAACGGCGCTGGCGACATCCAGCGGGCCAAACTCGCTGCGACCGGCCTCGCCGACCTGGTCGACGGCGTCGCCGTCTCGGGCGACCTTGAAATTCGCAAACCGGACCTGCGTCTCTTCGAGCTCGCGGCCACCCGCTGCGGCGTCAGCCTCGCTGACGGCGGCTGGATGGTCGGCGACAACCCAGCCGGAGACATCGGCGGCGGCCGCCAGGCCGGCCTGCGCACCATCTGGCTGCGCGGCCGCCCCTGGCCCGACGGACTGCCCGCCGCGCACCACGTCGTCGAAGACGTCACCGACGCCCTCGCCATCCTGCTCACCAAGGAGTAGCACCGTGGACCAGCCGACCGTCGGCATCCTCCACCCCGGCAGCATGGGCGCAGCTGTCGCCGCCTGCGCCGCGATCAACGCGACCGAGGCCCTGTGGTACGAGACCGGGCGCAGCGCCGCGTCCACAGAGCGCGCCGCCCAGTTCGGCCTGACGCCCGTGCCCACGCTGTACGACTTGCTCGACCGCAGCGACATCGTCATTAGCCTCTGCCCACCAGCCGCAGCCGAGGACCTGGCCCGCGATGTCGCCGGGCACCGCTTCGCCGGGGTGTTCGTGGAGGCGAACGCCATCAGCCCCGAGCGGGCGCAACGGATCGCCGTGCTGCTCGAACCGGACGCGACCGTCGTAGACGGCGGCGTCGTCGGATCCCCGCCAGTCGGCGGCAAGACGCCGACCCTGTACCTGTCCGGGCCAGCCTCCGCGACCGAGCGCATCAAGGCGTTGTTCGCGGGCACTGCTGTCCGAACCACGGTGCTGGGCACGGAGGTCGGAAAAGCGTCCGCATTGAAGCTCGCGTACGCCTCGTTCCAGAAGACCAGCCGCGTGCTGGTAGCGCTCGCGCTTGGCATGGCGCGCGAGCACGGTGTTGACCAGGAGCTCATCGAGATCGCCTCCCAGCGCACCGACTCGTACCTCTCCGAGCCGCAGTACGTCGCCAAGACCGCCGCGCGCGCCTGGCGCTGGGGCCCGGAGCTGGAGGAAGCCGCCAACGCACTCGCCACCGCCGGCCTCCCGCCGGAGATGCTGCGCGCGGCCGCGTCCACGCTGGCACGGTGGAACGACGCCAAGGACGACGGCGAGCTCACGCTCATCGACGCCCTGGACCGACTCGCCCGCCCGTAGCCCGCGCTCACGCCGTTGCTACTCCCGCCTGCTGCGCCAGCAGCTGGTCGATGAGCCGCGCAGCGTTCTGCGGCGACGCCACCGTGGTGTCCACGGTAAGGTCCCAGACCATCTCCGGGTGCGCGTCCTGGTCCTCGCGGGTCGCATCCCACGCCGCCAGCCGTGCCGCGGTGTCACCGTCACCGCGTCCCGCCGACCGCTGCTCGGTCGTCGCGCGCGGGCACCACAACAGCACCACTGACCAGTCCGCCGGGTAACCGTCGATCAGCGCTCGGATGCCGTTGACCTGCCCGAGGTGCACCACCGGCACCCCAGCCGCGAACGCGGCGTCGACGCCGGGCCGGTCG
This sequence comes from Streptomyces hydrogenans, assembly GCF_014656075.1. GTDB lineage: Bacteria > Actinomycetota > Actinomycetes > Streptomycetales > Streptomycetaceae > Streptomyces > Streptomyces hydrogenans. The sequence goes on along the minus strand of NZ_BNBS01000038.1, from coordinate 54,255 downwards.
ATCACGTACGTGTTGCCGTACCGGGCGTTCGCATAGACGACGTCGCCCGTGGCCTCCAGCTGGCGCAGCTGCTCTACAGTGCCCATCCGGTAGCCAGCCGACTTGCCCGACCCGACCTTGAGCCGCGCGAACTGCACGTACTTCGAGTTCAGCTCGGTGAGCGCCGCCGTGACGGTGTCCTTGCCCGAGGCCGGCGGACCGTACAGGAGCACCCCCTGGCGCCCAGTCACGAATACATCGCCCCCATCGCCTGCCGCGCCTGGTCCGCGAGCGTCACGGCCGTCCCCAGCCGGTTGTCGACAACCAGGTGCGGCACCGCCGGGCGCAGTTCGAGGTCGATCGTGGCCATGTACTCGTCCCACCGCTGAAGCTTCCACGCGTCCCGGGCCGCTGAGCGGAATCCGATGTACTCGCGCATCGATTCCTCATCGCAGCGCACCCACACGGGGAAGACATCGACCCCCATCGATCCCGCACGGTTCGTCAGGCGCTGCATCCAGGCCGCGTCCGTCATCTCCGCGATGAACGGCGCGGTTAGCACGGTGGAGATACCGCACTTGATGTTCGCCAGTGCCGACTGCATCAGGCAGTCGTACTCCACCGGTCGGACCTGTTCTCGATAGAGATCAGTGTGCCGGTCGTTGGGGTCGCCGCCGAGCGCGATGAGCAGGCGCTCCACGAGCGGCCGGGTGAGCGGGTCCTTGTCGAGCAGTGGCCAGCCGGTGAGCTGGACAAAGAAGCGTGCGAGCTCTGTCTTGCCGGAGCCCGCGTAGCCGCCGACCAGGATCAGGACAGGACGGTGCGGGTCGCCGCCTGTGTGCCGGCGCTTCCACGCGTCGATGATCCGCTGCTGCAGCGCGAAGTGATCGGCCTCCTCCGAGCCAGGTGCGATGCGGTGGATCGCCCGCTCGACCGCCAGAACATGGGCGCCATTGATGCGGTCGTCGATCGGCGTGAGCTTGAAGGATGTCTCCTCGCCCGGCAGGGCGTTCCGGAATCCGAGGTCCGGCTCGGTCGCCCGGTAGAGGAGGCAGTAGGCGCGCCGGTAGTGCGGGCCGGGGTAGACCTCACCGGTCTCGTGCTGCCACAGCGTCTGGGGATTCGCGGCGGGAATGCCCTTCAGTTTGGCTTGCTCGGCCACTTCGCGGAGCCGCTCGCCGGCCTTCTCCAGAGTCAGGCCGTGCGCCTCACGCTGCTCACGCAGCCGGTCCGGCCGCCACCCCGCTCGCTGCTTTCCCACCCGTTGCCCCTCCGTCATCGTCATGCCTGCGAGCCTAGAGCTCGGGCCCGAAATCCCATGTGTACACGGATGTTGAAAACCCGTGAACGAGCTCATGTACGCGCTTCGACAGCGCGCTGTGATGTCTCTGCCGAAGCACTCGCGGTGTGATTGCTCCAGCAGCGCAGCCGGATAGTGGATGAGGAGGTGCCCGGTGCACAGTCGACTTGCTTCGCGTGCGTGGCGCGATCAGGTCTTCCGCTCTCGCTCAAGTTCTTCGAGTCGAGTAGCCATCGCGTCAAGCCTGGCCTCAAGCCTCTTGACGGTGGCAGAAAGCTCGGCCGTGGAAGGCTGTGCTACGACAGGCGTCGGTCGGGCGCGAACGAATACGCCCTTCCCTGCCTGTCCGTACAGAAGGCCTTCGGCGGTCAGTTCCGTGACGGCGCGCCGGACCACGGTGCTGGAGACGTTGTACTGCGATCCCAGTTTGGCGGTCGAAGGGATCGGGTCTCCGACTGCAAGACGGCCGTCGGCGATCCGTTGGCGGAGGTCCTCCATGACGCGCTGGTACTCCGGCTGACCGTTCCCCACCACTGCTCCTTCCTCATATAGCCGCTTGCTTGAGCTGCTCATAGTGCAGCACACGAGCGTGGTGGGCACTCTGTGCAGGGTCTGGGTCGTCATGGGAACACCTCCTTGACAACCTTATACACATAGTGCACCTTGTACCTAAAGCTCGTGGTCCTCCGGGATCACCGAGTTAGCACCACTGCAGTTTCTGCAGCTCGTCTTTCCGGAGTCGGGCAGGTGGTCGGAGGCGGTAGCACGAACAAACCCCCCGGCTGGCAGGACTGCTGCACGACCTCAGCGCTGATGCGCTGTCTATCCGCCGGGACGCGGGCCGCTGGCTCGTGGACCTGGTGGGTGGAGAAGGCATCCGCCCCCCGTAAGCACCCCTCCCCCTTCTCCCACCGAGGAGTCGCCATGCCCGAGCTCGCCATGCCCAAGGCCGCCAAGCGCCGGGGCCGCACCCGTACCTCCCGCGTCAGCCCCCTCGCCCCGATCGTGCTCTCGACCCTGTCGCCCGGTCACATCGACATGCGGACCGTCGAGTCCACGCAGACCCGCCGCATCTCGCTGGTCTGCCCGGCCTGCAAGACCTGGGTGGCCGTGACCCCCCACCGCGGCACCTACCTGCTCAAGCTCGTCCCGCACCACACCGGCAAGGCCGGCGTCGACGCCGCGATCCGCTGCAGCTCCAGCAACCGACTCGTCGACGTGAACATCACCCCGGACACCTGGAGCCGCCAGTACGAGGAGTGGGCGCGCGAGGAGCGCCTCGCCGTCGACCTCACCCGTCACCGCCGCGCCACCGTCCAGACCCTCAAGGTCGCCCGGCCCCAGGAGCGTCCCGCCGACCGGCGAGCGCAGTGGGAGCGTGGGGTTCCCGCCGCCCGCCAGGCCGACGCCGCCCGCGCGGTTCCTGCCGACGCGCTCCCCACCACGCGTGGTCGGGCCGTCGACGGCCCCGCCGGCGCCCTGCCGGCCATGACCCGGCAGACCGCCGGGGACGGCCGTTCTGTCCGTGCCCTGGCCGCCGGCACCCTGCGCGTCCTGGCCGACGCCGCCCCGGGCCGTTCCGCGAGCGACGTCCTCGAGGAGTACCTCGCTCGCGCCGCCTACACGCACCTGGCCACCATCTGGCGCCGCCCCCTGACCCCGGCCGACCAGCCCGAGCACGCCAAGCTGGTGACCGCGGTCCGGGCCGAGTTGCCCGCCCCGACCCCGGGCGAGACCGCCGCCGCGTACACCGTCCGCTGCCGCAGGCCCGCGCTCGCGGCCTGACCTGCACCACTGTTCCCGGCCCCGGCCTCGGCTCCCGCACCGCGCGGGGGCCGAGGCCGGGGCTGTCTGCTCCCGTCCCTGCCCGCTCACCGCACCCTGGAGGTTCCCATGCCCGTCACCCTGACCCTGACGTCCCACCGGCCCAGCAGCGGCGAGGTGGTCGACGCCGAGACGCTCGCGCTCCTGGACGAGCTCGACGTCCCGCTCCCCGTCGACCTCACCGACGCCGAAGTCGACCTCGACATCGCCTTCGGTACGCCGCTGGAGATGTACGAGCCCGCGGGCACCGCCCGGGAGCTGCGCCGGTACGCGGCCGCGGTCCTGACCGTCCCGCCCGACCGCCGCCACGAGCTCGCCCTCGCGCACGGCGCGGAGATCGCCGCCCGCGTCGACGCCGGCCGCGACATCCTCGCCGCCGACCCCTCGATCACCGCCCGCGTCCGCGAGCGCCTGGTCGACGTCCTTCTTCCCCACGCCGCCCAACTGCGCCGGGCGATCCGTTCCGGCTGCCGCCCCGAGTACGCCGCCGCCTGACCCACCGGCCCCGGACGGACGCCCACGATCAACGGCCACCCCCACTGCGTCGAGGGGTGGCCGCTGGTCGTGGCCGGTCGTACGACCCGCCAACACGACGACAGCCCCGGTGACTTGGAACCCCCCGGGGCTGTCCAGGACCTGTATGGAGGACCTGATGCAGAACAGCATCGCATGGAACAACGGCGACTCCGACACGGACATGGACGAGGCCCTGCGCCGCGTCCGCTCGGGACGGTGACCCCCATGGACTGGCGCCACAACGCGGTCTGCCGCGACGAAGACCCCGACCTGTTCTTCCCTATCGGCACCACCGGCCCGGCCCTGCTGCAGATCGAGGAAGCCAAGTCCGTCTGCCGCCGCTGCCCCGTCATGGAGGCGTGCCTGCAGTGGGCGCTGGAGTCCGGGCAGGACGAGGGCGTCTGGGGCGGCCTGGCGGAGAACGAGCGGCGGGCGATGAAGCGCCGCGCCGCCCGCAACCGGGCCCGCACCGGACAGGGGGCCACGGCATGAAGACCCTCCTGGCCGTCCTGACCGCGCCTCTGCGGCACCTGTGGCAGTGCCCCAACTGCAGCTGCTGGTGGGAGACCGAGTCCTGCCAGAGGTGCTGACCTGACACCGCGCGTCGCTTCGCCGACGGTCGGGCTCCCGGTCACCGTGACCGCCGGCCGGGAGCCCGACTGAGGTTCCCTCCCGCTTGACCGCACGCACTGTGACCGGCCGCCCGCCTGACGGGCTGTCGGCCTTTCGCACGCCCTCTACCGGGCATCGGCTTGGACCGATCCCCTTCGACCAGGAGGCACCATGCGCACCATCCGCCGCGACGGCTGGACCGCCGCCGACTACGACTCCGAGCAGATCCTCCACCAGCTCGGACACCGCGACGCCGCCACCCGGGTCACCCGGGCCCGCCGCGCCCGCCCGCTCCGCCGGGCCTGGCGCACGTTGCGCGCCCAGCTCCACCGGCCCGCCGCCACCGAGGCGCCGACGACGGCGTCGGCGGACATCGACTGGGTCGCGGCCCGGGCGGCGGCCGACGCCGTCAACCGCGGCGACACCGCCACGGCCGACCGCATCGTCCAGGCCACCGCCGACCCGCGCGGCACCGCTTTCGCGGCGTTCCGATTCATCGACGTCCACTGAGCCCTTCCCGCCTGTCGGTTGCCTCCCCCGCCCGTCCCGGCCACGCGCCGGTACGGACGGGGCCGAGGGGAGCCGGACAGCCCGGACCACGACCCGCGAGGAGAGCTGGATGCACGCCAAGGCCCGAAGCACTACTGAGTCGGCCAAGTTCAAGGTGGGCGACCACGTCCTGTTCCGCGACCCGAGCCTGTTCTGGGCGGGCAAGCCGGACCACACCTTCGTCTGCCGCGTCGAGTACGTCTGGCTGAGCGGCGGCTACGACCTGGTCTGCCTAAACACCCGACGCAAGATCTCCCAGGCGGACTCGGACTACATGCGGCTGCTGCCCGCCGTCGACGCGATGCGCGACATCGACACCGCCCCGCTGCACGCCGACGGCGCGGCCAACGACATGACCGCGGCCGCGCTCGCCTGGCTCACCCAGCAGCACGCCACCGCGAACGGCCGGCCGGAGCTGCCCGCCCCGCGCGACTGACCTCACCCACCGAGTACCACCGCCGCCCCGGGCCTCCCGGGGCGGCACCCGACCTGGAAGGAGGCGGCGTGGCCGCCAACCGAACCCGTAAGAGGGCCAACGCCCGCACCAAGACGCCGGCCACGACGGCCGCGCAGCCCGCCGCCTCCACCCTGCCCGCCCCCGCCCCGGCCTCCGAGACGGAGACCGTCTCGGAGACGGCGGCGGTGCCGGAGACGGACTGGGTGGCGCTGGCCCGGGTCACGGACGCCCGCGACCGGGCCGCCGACATCATCGACACCGCCCGCGAGCAGGCCCTCGTCCTCCAGACGCAGGCCGAGGAGCAGGCGGCACGCACCGTCGCCGACACCCACCAGCAGACCACCGCCCTGCTGGCCGACGCGCGCACCCGCGCCGAGGCCGTCACCGCCGGCGCCCAGGAGGAGGCCACCGCCCAGCGGGCGGCGGCCACCGCCCAGGCCGAGACGGTGCGCGGGGAGGCGCAGCAGCTGCGCGGCGAGGCCGACCGGCTCCTGGCCGAGGCCCAGACCCGCGCCGACCAGCTCCTCGCCCAGGCGCGGTCGCAGGTCGCGGAGCTGACCGAGCTGGCCGCCGCCGACCACCAAGCCACCGCGACGGCGGTCGCCGAGCTGCGGCGCCTGGCCGAGGCCGACCTCACCGAGATCGGCGCCCTGGTCGAGGCCCGGCGCACCGAGGCCGGGCAGATCCTCGCCCGCGCACGTGAGGACGCGGACGCCCTGCTCGCCGCCGCGCAGAAGGAGGTCGACCAAGCCCGCGAGCGCCACGCCCAGCTCGCCAAGGCCGCCGCCGAGCAGTACGACGCCCGGCGCACCGAGGCGGAGGCGCTGCACGCGGACGCGGTCCAGGCCGCCGCCGAGCGGCGCCGCGAGGCCGACGCCCACGTCGCCGCCGCCCACACCGAGGCGGAGACCGCCCGCGCCGAGCTGCGCACCGAGCTGCGCCAGCTCGGCGAGAAGTTCGACGCCGACGCCGAGGCCAAGCGCCAGGCCCTGGCCGAGGAGCTCGCCGGGCTGAAGAGGGCGTGCGACCAGCAGCGCGAGAAGCTGCGCACCGAGGCCACGACCGTCGCCCAGGAGCTGCGCGCGGCCGCGCAGAAGGAGGCCGAGCGCATCACCGCCGAGGCCGAGCGCAAGGCCAAGGGCGTCACCGAGCGGGCGCAGGCCGACGAGGCCCGCGCCCGCCGGCTGCTGAACGAGGCCCGCGAGGCGAAGAAGGCCGCCTCGAAGTGGCGCGGCCGTCGTCAGAACCTCGGCGGCAAGCTGTGGAAGGCGGCGCCGTGGGTCGCGCTGGCCGCCGGCGTCGGTCTCGCCGCCAGCGGCGAGTACGAGCTGGCCCGCATGGTCGGCATCAACCAGTACGTCGCCCCGCTCCTGCCGGTGTCGATCGACGTCTACTGCGTCACCGCGTTCCGTACAAAGAAGGACATCGCGTCGGCGCTGATCCTGATGGCGTCGGCCAACGTGATCTTCCACCTCTCCGAGCAGGCGCACCTCGTCCCCGAGGGCGGGTCGGCCCCGTGGTGGCTGACGACGTTCGTCGTCCTGATCTTCGTGGCCGTCATCTGGCGCGTACACACCCTCATGCACAACGACGGTACGGACAGCCACGGCGGTACGGACACCTCGTCCGGTACGACCGCCGGTACGCCGGGCCGAACCGGTACGGACGGCGGAAGCGGAACGCCCGCCCGTACCGGTACGCACCGCTGGACGGACGGTACGGACAGCATCGCGTCCGGCCGTACGCAGCCCGCGTACGGCGACCTGTACGCCGCGAACAACGGCGGACGAGGCGACAGTACGGGCGCCGGACACGACGGTACGGACCCGGCACACGCCCTCTCCCACCCCGCGCACCACGATGGGGGCGAAGGGGCGCTGACCAGGCCGTACAGCGACCGTACACACGGCGTACACACCCCTCTGGACGGGGCGGCGCGTACCGGTACGGCGACCCCGAGGCGTACCGGTACGACGCACGCGGCCGTACAGGACCGCACCGGCACGGTCAGCGTCCGTACCCCGCTCGGCTCCGACGCCGTACAGGGTGGCCGTACCGGTACGGCCACCGCCTCCTCCCGCGCAACCGGAACCGCCGGTACGGGCCGTACAGCCGGTACGGACCGACCCGGTACGCCCGCCCGTACGGACGCCGAACTCCTCCCGCTCGTACAGGCGCTGCCGCGCGACGAGGACGGCTACGTCACCCTCTACCGCGTCCGTACCGACCTTTCGGTCAACCTGCCCCGCGCGGTCCGGCTGCTGAAGGAGGCCGGCCTGCTGCGGCCCGAGGACGCCGACAAGCACCTCACCTGACCCACCGTCCGGCACACACCAAGGAGGGCCAGCCCATCGGAACTGGGCTGGCCCTCTTTGCGACTGCCGGAAGCAGTCACGACCAGTACAGCACGTTTCCCCTGATCAGACCCCGCTTCCGGCACGCCTGGGCGGGCTCGAACCACACCGAGAAGGAGTTCAACAGCCATGTCCGGCATCGACTGGGACAAGGAGCTCAGCCTCATGACCCCCCAGCCCCAGCCCCCGACCCCCCAGACCCCGGCCCCCGAGGCCCCGGAGAAGCCGCAGAAGCCCGCGACCTCGAGGTTTTCCACCGCGGTCGACGGGATGCGCCGCAACACCGCGGCCCTCGCCGTGTGCGGCACGATCGCCGTCGTCGCCGTGTGCGGAACGGTCATCGCCGTCACCAACGCGCAGGCCGACCAGGCCGCCCAGGACCGTGCGCGCGCCCAGCAGGACGCCGCGAACGCCCTGGTCGAGGCCGAGGCCGACAAGCAGCGGGCCCAGATCGAAGAGGCCACCGCCAAGGCCGCGTACGAGCGGGAGCTGACCGTCTACCGCGAGTGCATGAAGGACCGCGCGGCAGCCGTCGCCAAGGCGTCCAGCTTCGAGATCTCCCGGATCCCCGAGTGCCCCGCCCCGGTCTTCAGCGGCACCTCCGCCAGGGCCCAGCAGCCCGCCGGCGCCAGCTCCAGCAGCGGCATCACCTCCAGCCCCTGGCTGTGGGTGGCGCTCGTCGGCGGCGGCGGATTCATCGCCTACAAGAAGCTCTCCACGCCCTCCGGTTCGGGCGCGGTAACCCCCGTCAGCAACAAGGGATTCACCTTCGAGAAGGGTGCATAAAAATGACGCTTCAGTTCTTCGCCCTCGCCCTGTTCTGCTGGGCCCTGTTCTTCACCTTCAAGAAGACCAAGGGAAAGCAGATGGTCGTCTGCATCATGCTCATCGTCTCCGGTATCTTCCTGCCGTACACGCCGTTCAGCGAGTCGATCCGCGGCACGCTGGAGTCCGTGTTCAACACGGCGAACACGACCGTGAACAACATCGGCTCCGGGTCGCGCTGAGTGAGCGAGCCCGGTTACCGGTTACCGGTTACAGCCCCCAGAGACCCCTCGAACCCCCCGCCAGAGGGCCCGAACCGGGGTCCTGGGGGCCTGTAACCGGTAACCGGCAACCGACATCAACCACACAGAGTCACAGAAGGGAGGGTCATGGAACTGCTCTTGCTCCTCGCCATCAGCTACGTGTTCGGCGTGGAAAAAACGCACGGGAAATACGAGCAGGCGGGAATCAAGAAACCCCCTGCTAAAACAAAAGAGAAATGGAATCCGACCCGGGCGCCGGACACGTTCCGAAACACGCCGTACAACATCGCGGCGAAAACGCATTACGGTCTGCTGGCGAGCGCTCATATGGCCGGTGGTCTGCGCGACGGATGGCGCTCGGCCTACCTCAAGAAGCCGACCGAGGCGCCTTCCGTTTCCCCTTCCGCAGACCCCTCTGCGGCGAAGTCGACGAAGGGGAAGTCAACGAAGGGGAAGCCGTCCTCGACGACGTCGGCGGGGACCTCGTCCTCCACGGCGCCGCCGCCGACGTCTCCGCCGACAACGCCTCCACCGCCGTCCGCACCCCCACCGCCGACGGCGCCCCCTCCCCCGACGGCGCCCCCTCCCCCGACGACCCCACCGCCGCCGACAACGCCCCCGCCGGCGGCACCGTCACCGCCGCCGACGACCCCGCCGGTGACGGTGCCGCCGGGCTCCGCGGTTCCCCCGGCCGGGACCGTCCCGCGGCCCCGCACCGTCAAGCTGCCCGACCACATCCGGAAGGACCCCGCGATGCAGCCCAACCCGCCCGTCCCGCACTCCGCGACCGTCGACGACAAGGGCGTCCACGTCACGACCGCCGCGGGCAAGTCCCGCACCTACAGCGGTGGTGAGGTCATGACCCTCACCCAGGTCATCGACCTCGCCGACGGCTCGGCCACCTTGTGCCAGGCCAGCACCGACACCGCCCTGGAGCTCATGGACGACGCCGTGCAGCTGGCGTCGGACTGCGAGGAGCTCATCGCCGACATCACCGCGAAGGGCGTCGGCGCGAACCTCATCGGCAAGTGCGAGGTGCTCAAGGAGCAGCTCGACCTCCAGGCCGCCGCCGCCAAGAAGGTCCACGACCAGATCGAGGGGGGCGAGGAGGCGTGCCGCACCGCCTCGGCGAACGCCGAGGCCCGGCACGGCGGGATCTTCCGGGCCGTCGCCGACTCCCCTCTGACCCGACCCGCCGAGCGCGACTTCTACAACGCCCGCTGACCTAGAGACAGGAGAGGCCCCCGCATGAGCGCCACCGAGACCCTCAAGGACGCCGCCAACTACGCGGCCCTGCGCACCAAGCTGGCCTGGCTCACCCACAAGGTCCACGCCCACGCCCAGACCGTCACCAAGCTCGCCGCCGACGTCGACGACGCCGCCGAGCAGATGCTCGACGCCGCCGAGACGATGAAGGCCCTGGCCGTCGACGACGCCACCACGTCGGAGTTCGCCGACGCGGCGCTGACCATGACCGGTGCCAAGGACGCGGCCGGCGCCTACACCTCCGCCGCCGACAGTGCCGCGGCGGCCGCCGACGACGCGAAGACGACCACCGAGAACGACCACGGTGGCATCGCCGACGCGGTCGCCACTTCCCCCGTCGACATGGCCGAAGCCGGCTTCTACGCCCAGAGTTAAGGAGTTCAGGATCATGGGGCCGACCCGAGCTCAGTTCGTTCAGTACGCGCCTGCCGCTCTCGCGGTGGTGCCACTTGCCGCCGGCCCCTGGTCCGCCCTTGCCGCCGCGGCGGCCGGAGCAGGGGCGTGGGCCGTCGGCGCCTCTGCCCCGGTGCTGCGGTCCCTGATCGCGTGCGGGCTCACGACCACCGGCTGCGGCATCGCCGCCAGCGAGGTCCTCGCCGCCGGTATGAACCCGCTGATCGCCCTCGGGCTCGCCGTCCCGGCCGGAGCGGCCGCCCTCGCGCACCACCGCAACCTCGCCAGCCACCTCCCCGCCCCCGAGCTCACGCCCGCGACCGTCACCAAGGGCGCGGGCACGGGCACGGGGCTGACGTCGCAGGAACAGGTGATCGCCGCCTTCTGGGCGGAGTACATCTCCGGTCCCACCCAGACCGAGGACCGCAAGCTCATCCAGCCCGGCGCCAACCTGGAGCAGCTCGTCCTCCAGATCGACGGCAGCCACGTGGTGTTCACCGGGATCATCACTCTGCCCCCCGGGCAGCAGGTGCGGGTCCGGGAAGCCGACATCGCCTCCGTCTACCACGTCCCCACCTCTCAGATCGAGCTGGGCGACCCCAAGCACCACGCGCCCAACGCCCTGCCGGTCACCGTGCAGCTGACGGCACCGGCGGAACAGCCGCAGATCCAGACCGGCGTCCCCACGACGCCCCAGGAGCTGTGGGCCGCGTACGTGGCCGGGCCGGAGGGCGCGATGCCCGGCACGACCCTGACCGTGACCCGTTACGACGGGCCGCTGGACTGGGAGGGCATCGCGACCCGCGACCGCCGGGCGATCGGCACCGTCAACCTCCAGGACCTCGCGGGCAACCTCGACCTGGAGACGATCCAGATTGCCCTGGCCCCCGGCGACAAGCCCAGCCAGATGGGGATCCGGGTGATGCGGGAGCACGCGCTGATGCACGGCACGATGCTCTCCTCGGTCGTCGACGAGCTGGCGATGGACGCGCGCGGCTACGTCCGCGCCGGCACCTACGTCGACGGCCGGGCCGCGCTCCTGCCGCTCGCGCAGCCCGGCTCCGGCGCCCGCCACCTCTACCTGGTGGGCGGCTCCCGGTCGGGCAAGTCGGGGCTGCTGGAGCAGATCCTGCTCTCCGCCCACCTCTCCGGCATCGCGGTGATCCTCGCCTCCCCGCAGGCCGGGACCATCGCCGGCGCCTCGCTCTCGGCCTACCTCGGGGACGGCCTGGACGAGGCGATGGGCGCACTGCGCCTGGCCTACGCGATGCTCCTCGACCGCGAAGCCCGCTACCGCAGCCCCGCTTTCCCCTTCACCGACCCCCTCATCCTGGTTGTCATCGACGAAGCGCACATGCTGCTGTCGGAGTCCTCCCCGTACCACGCGGAGGCCAAGGCGATCGTGGAACAGCTCACCCGCCGCTCGCTCAAGCGGGGCATCGGCGTGGTCCTGGCAACCCAGACCCCGCTGGCCGCGGACGTCGGCAACTCCACGGTCATCCGCTCCCAGCTCCTGATCGGCGGCGGCGCGGTCTTCCTGCGCTGCGCGCGCGGGCAGGGCTCGCTGATCGGGGCGAACGCGGTGGAGGGCGCGGAGGGCATCGACCTGTCGATGATCCCCTCACAGTGGCCCGGCCAGTACGCCAAGGTCGCCGACCGGGACATGTCCGGCCTGGCCACCGAGGTCGCCGCCGCGCCCGAGGACGGCACCTTCGGCCTGGGCTACCTCCTCACGCCCGGCAGCCAGGCCGTGCAGTTCCGCTCCCTGCACCTGGACGTGCCGCCCGTCTCCCTCGCCGGAGGCGAGCGGCCCGTCGGGATCGAGCACTGCGACGCCTGGCGCGAGCGCGACGCCATCGCGCAGACGCCGATGGTCGACAAGCGCGGCAAGAACCTGATCGGCAGCCTCGCCGACCTCCTCGCCGCCGCCTCCTCCTCGCAGGAGCTTGCGGCCCACCACAACCCCGCCGGTCTCCACGCCGTCCCCGGGCCCTCCCGGCCGGGCGGAGCACCGGCGGCCCCCGACGGACAGGAGCTGATCAAGCCGCGCATCCTCGAGCTCCTCCAGGAGCACTCCATCCCCATGACCGCCGAAACCATCGCCCGCAAGCTCGAGATCCCCGCCACTCGCGTCAAGCCGCGGCTGTCCGAGCTGAAGAAGCAGAACAAGGTCATCAACGAGAGCGGCCTGTGGAGGGCAGCATGAACACCCGAACCGAGACCGACTTCACCCCGGTCGACCAGGACCTGTACGCGGCCGCGTTCCGGCTCCTGGACCCCAACCCCAACCCCGACCCCATCCCGGAACCCGCCGCCCCCGCCGCCCCTGCGGCCCTCGCGGCGACCGCCCCGGTTCCCCTCCCCGCCACCCTGCCGATGCGCCTGACCGGCCCGGTCGAGAAGACCCTCACCGACGCGCTCGCGTTCCTCGACGCCCACGGCTGGACCCGACACTCCCTCATCAACACGGAGGGCGCCCGCTGCTCCATCGGCGCCCTGCGCGCCGCGGCCGGAGCCCGCAACGCGGCCTACCGCGACGCCGGGAACCTCCTCCTCGATGAGGCCCGGCGCCAGCACGGCAAGAAGTGGCAGACCATCCCGTCCTGGAACGACTGCCACACCGGGGCGCAGGTGCGTAGCGTGTGGGAGGCCGCCATCTGGCGGGCCCACCACCTGAACATCTGACGCTGGAGCTGCCCGTGTCGTTCTCGTTCACCAACCCGCAGCCGGACCGCAGCGGCCGTTCGTTCTCCTTCACCGACCCACAGCCGGAGGATGACGGCCGCTCGTTCTCGTTCACCGGCCCGGACCCGGCCGACATCGACAGGCAGCTCCAGACGATCACCGACATGGCCACCGAGATCCTCCGCCTCGTCGCCGACGTCCGCAGGCAGATCAACACCTGACACACCACACAGCTCGGCCTCGCGCGCCCCGCCCGGAACCTCCTTCCGGGCGGGGCGTCGCCGTTCCCTGCCCGAACACCGTCCCCTCGGGAGACCGCCACCGTGCGCCGCTACCGCTACCGCTGCACCATCTGCCGCACCACCAGCCCCGTCGTCCTCCACCCCGACGACCTCGACGCCGAAGGCGACGCCCACCGCCAGGCCGTCCACGGCGGCCACTTCCCCGACGACGAGCTCGCCGGCGAGATAGACCGCCTGGGCCGCTGGTACGCCGCCCTGTCCCCGCTCGCCGTGCTCCACGCCCGCATCGCCGACGGCCTCAGCGACCTGCGCGACGAGAAGACGCTGGGCCACTACTGGTGGGCCAGCGCGGGCGCCGCCCTCCTGATCGGCGGCTCCGCCGCCCTCATCGCCCTTGTCGTCTCTGCCGCCCTCTGACCCGGCACCGACCGCCCCGCCCGGCCACCGGCACCGGCCCGTTCTTTGGCGGCGGCCGGGACCGGTGACGGGACAGGCCGACCGGCCACCGCCCGCGCCCCGCAGACCCACCCGGTCGGCGGGGCGCAGCACTTCCCGCCCTGCTCCACCGTCCCCCGGGAGACCCCAATGCTCCGTGTGATCCGCACCCGCACCTACTGCGAGCTCCACACCCACGTTCAGGAGCTCCACGACCGCGCCGCCAGCCAGGAGCGCGGCCGTCTGGCCGCCGAGTACCGCATCACCCAGGCCCTGGACCTCCTCAGCACCGAGGACACCGAGCTGTCCACCCGCCTGAGCGACGCCCTGACCGGCGACGGCCAGTTCACCGTCGCCGCGACGAGAACCTCCACCCCGCTCCCCCGCTGACCGCCCGCCCACTCCGGGGGAGGCACCCGTGCACGCCCACGACACTGACGAGGACCTGGTCGACGTCAACCCGCACAACCCCGACGGCTCGCTGCCGGTCTTCCGGTGGCGCCAGGCCGGCCCCGGGCTCGCTACCCGCCGCCAGCTGCGGGAGATGGGCCTGCGCCCCGGCGGCCAGGAGCCCGCCGCCCGCATCGAATGCCGCGGCGGCAAGAGGTTCGCGTGGCTGTACCGGACCGACCTGGCAAAGCCCAAGCGGCCGATGACCCTCGCCAAGGAAGCCGCGCTCGACAAGGCGATGGCTGCTCGTCAGACGTGCCCCGGCCCCTGCGGCCGGCGCTACTTCCACTGCATCCCGCTCAAGACCCTGGGCTCGTGCCTGGAGTGCCACGACGGCACGCCCGCCGACCCCGCCTCCTACACCGCTCCCCCGGCCCCGCACCTGCTGGCCGCCTGACCCGAGAGGACCACTCATGCAGGCCCACCGTCCCGCCACCTTCGCCGCCGTACTCGGACTGACCCGCGCCGCCAGCGCCGCCGGCGACTTCTGGGTGCAGTCGGACTTCTGCGCCCGGGTGAAGGGCGCCTCCGACGACCACCCGGTCACCTACGAGGACCCCGCCACCGGCGACAAGACCACCCACGGCACGGCCGACGGCCGCAAGGCGTGCCTGGAGCACTGCCTGACCTACACGGCCACGCAGGCGATCGTCGCCGGGCTCGGCGCCCGCGCGCTCGGCATCCGGATCCACCCGGCCGCCGCCGCGGCCGCCCTCGCCATCTCGTTCGGCACCCATTACGTCGCCGACCGACGCGTGCCGGGTGAGGGTCTGCTGGAGAAGCTCGCCACCAGGACCGGCAAGGGCGGCTTCTACAAGCTCGCGGACTTCGGCATGAACGGGGCCTTCCACTTGGACTCCGCCTGGCACCACGGCTGGGAGACGGTCGCCGCCCTGGTCGCCACCACCGGCGCGAAGTCCCGGTAACCGGCCGCCCGCACGCCCCCCGTCCGCGCCGCCCGGCCGGGCATCACGAACCCCCTTGCTGAACCGGCCCGCTGTCCTGCGGGCCGCCCCCTCCCCGCATCTCCGAAGGAGAACCGCTGTGCGCGCTTCCGTACGCCGCTCCATCCAGGCCCTGCTCGACGGCACCGACATGGTCACCATGCTGGCCGGTGCCGCCAGCGGCGCCGTGGTCGGATACACCTACTACCCGGCCACCCTCGACGCCGACCTGCGCCTGGCCGCCACCGGCGCCGTCGCGCTCGGCGGCGTCTTCCTCTTCACCACGGTCGCCGACGCACTGCTGGCCCCGGTGCGCCGCCGCTTCGCCCAGGCCGACGCCGCCGACATGCGGGCCGCCGCCCAGACCCGCGCGGCCGAGGCCCGCGGCGTCGCCGTGCCGAGCGGCCTGGGCGAGGCGCTCGACCAGGTCACCGCGGCCGCCGAGGACGACGCCGCACGCCGCGCCGCCCAGGCCGCCTACCGCATCGACCTCAGCGACCAGCTGCTGAGCAACCCCGGCCGGTGGCGCGGCTACATCAACGGCGAGGCCAGCTACTACCTCGCCCCCGGCACGGTCCTGCACTACAGCCGCGAGGAGAGCGAGCGCGGCATCACCGAGCCCCGCTACACGCTCCTGACCGCCGACGACCCGACCCCGGTCCCCGTCACCAACGTCCGGGACATCCTCGACGACCTCGCCCCGCGCGCCCGCAAGACGGCCGAGGACCTCGCCGCGGTGGAGCCGAGCACGGTCTGACGGCTCCCTGTGCCGCCCCCTGGCCCGCGCACCCGCGCGGAGTCCGGGGGCGGTGCGGAGGACCGGACAGCCCGGCCCCGGCCGTACAACCGGCCTCGCTCACCGTGCAGGAGACGACGATGACCGCCACCGTGCTCACCGCCGAGACCCTCATCCGCCGCTACGCCGACGACATCGCCTACGTCGCGCAGCAGCCCCCGGCCACCGACCTCGCCGCCCTCATCAGCCAGCTCGACACCGCCACCCCGCGCTACGAGGCGGCCGGCATCACCGGCCACGAGGACCTGGAGACCGCCTCGTCCTACCTCGACGAGGCCCTGCGCGCCACCGGCACCGACCGCGACGTCTTCCTGACCCGGGCCCACGAGCTCCTGCGCCCGCTCGTCGGGGACATGACGCAGGAGTACCGCGCCGCCGCCGGCGACTGACCCGAACCGCCGGCCCGCTCCGCGTGCGCCCCGCCCCCGCGCCCCTGATGCGGGCGGGGCGCACCGAGCGGCGACCCTCACCGCTTCCCTCCTTCCGGCTCTCGCCGGGCCGGGCCCCTCCCACCACGGGCCCGGCCCGCTCTTCTCCCGCGTGAGGAACACCCGCATGCACTCTGTCCCCTCCGCCGACCGGCTGCCCGAGATCCGGGCCCGCCTCGCCGCGCTGCCCGACGCCGCCTGGCGGCAGCGCGCCGGCGACAGCGGTCTGATCGAAGACCACACCGGCCGTCCGGTCGCCGTCCTCGGCACCAGCGGCGACATCCCGCTCCCCGCGGGCGAGTTCATCGCCTGCGCCCCGGCCGACACCGCCTGGCTCCTCACCGAGGTCACCCGGCTGCGCTGCCGCGACGCCATGGTCACCGCGCTCCACCAACAGCTCGACCGGGCCGGCCACCTGCTCTCCACCCGGCAGATCGCCGCCGTCATCGGCCACCCCGGCCGCCCCCACCACCACGCCCCCACGGCCGCCGACAGGAGCGCCCAGTGACCACCACCGACACCGACCCGACCGTGCGGCCCGACCCGCTGGAGCGCCTCGGCGCCGTCCTGATCGAGCGCCTGGGCGCGGCCTGGGTGCCCGACACCCGGCCCGGCGACCGGGCGGTCACCCTCGTGCACACCGTCACCGACCGCAGGATCGGCGCCGACCCCTACCAGGGCCGGATCATCCTGCAGGCGTGGACGAAGGGCACCAGAGCCGTCACGCCGACCGGCGCCTACACCCCGGACCTGACCGGGCACGAGGGCCTGGAGGACTGGCTGTCGACCGGCGACCTCACCGACGCGAGCGCCGTGATGGCCGCCGTGGTCCACCAGCTCCTCGCGCAGCTGCCCGCCGAGCCCGGCGACACCGCGGCCGAGGAGGTCCTCGCGACCCAGGCGAGCGAGCTCGCTGAGAAGAGCACCGCCTTCGCCGCCCAGCTGATTCACCGCCGGCCCGTCCGGGACGCCGCGCGCGAGATCTACCGCCTGGCCGCGCAGCTCGTGGAGACGGCCGACATCGTCGATGACCACCGCGGCTACTGACCGCCCGCGCCCGCGAGGGCAACCGTTCCGGCCCGGACTCCCCGGGCCGGAACAGCCCCCCTTCCCTCTCCGTCGCGACCGCGACGGGCTTCCACGTCGCCCCGGCCAGCAAGGCCGGGACGGCGCGGTGGCCCCTCACGCACCAGACACAGGAAGGAGCTGGACGTCATGCCGAACCGCGAGTTCTACGAGGTAGACGTCCCGATACACGACCCCGCCGACCCGGCCCGCAAGGGGCTGCACGTCTTCACCGGAGAGGCGGACTCCCCCACCACGGCCCTGCGCCGCGCCCACGAGGTCTACGACGCCGCGCTCGCCGCGCACACCGCCGGCCTCAAGAGCCCCGGCAAGCAGCCGGACAGCTGGGGAGCGGCCGGGCTTCGGCCCGGCTGGCAGATGGAGTGGACGGCCGCGAAGGCCGGCCGCTGGCACAACCCGCTCAGCTGCACCACCCGCAGCGGCTTCGCGCTGTAGCTCCGCCCCGGGACAAGCGCACATCGGCGTCCAAACCAGTTCGCCTGCCCCGGGCCACCCATCCCGTACGAGACGAGAGGGAGATCCAAGTATGGACCCCGTCACGCGCGTTCCGGGCCCGATCGGGCAGCGCGCTCTCCTCATCACCACCCTCGCGGTCCCGCTCACCGGCTGGACCCTCCACGCCCTCACGCTCCACCGGCGCCTCGCGGCCGAGCGCCGCGACCCGCTAACCGGAGCCCAGCGCCGTGCCGCGTTCGAACGCCGCGCCCAGCGCCTGCTCGCCCGCCACCGGCAGGACGCCCTGCTCTGCCTGGTCGACCTCGACCACTTCAAGGGCCTGAACGACACCCACGGCCACGCCGCCGGCGACGCCGCGCTCGCCGCGACCGGCGAGCGCCTCGCCCGCTGGGCCGGACCCCACGGAGTCGTCGGCCGCCTGGGCGGAGACGAGTTCGCCGCCGCCACCCGCGTCGGTGACGGCGCGATCGAGCAGCACCTCCAGGCCCTCGTGGACGCCCTGCACGAGCCCGTGCCCACCGACGCCGGGCCCGTCGCGGTCGCCGCGTCGGTCGGCGCCGCCGTCCCCGACTACCTCGGCATCCACGCCCTGCCCGCCCTGATGCGCGGCGCGGACGTCTCGATGTACCGCACCAAGCACTCCGGCCACTACGGCTGGGCGGAGATCGAGGACCTTCAGACGCCGACCGTCAACGGCCGCCGGCAGGGCCGCCCCGGCACCGCGCTGGAGCGTGCCGCATGAGCGACTCGACCCTTCCCGACGACCCGGGCACCTGGGTGCGGGGCATCACGGTCCGCCAGCCCTGGGCCACCTGCCTCCTCGCGGGCAAGAACGTGGAGAACCGGCCCGTGCCCTGGTCCTGGCGCGGCCTGGTGCTGCTGCACGCGGGCCTGCAGATCGACCGGCCCGCCCTGCGCGTGCCGCTGGTCGCCCGTACGATCCGTGGCCGCGACCTGCCGACCGGCGCGGTGATCGGCGTCGCTCGGCTGACCGGCTGCCACCAGGACCCGGACGGTACGCCGCCCTGCACCGAGTGGGCGGAGCCCGGCCGGTGGCACCTGGAGCTCGCCGATGTGCAGGAGCTCGCCCTGCCGATCCCCGCACGCGGGCAGCTCGGGCCTTGGAAGCCCACCGAGGGCCTGGTCGCCCAGATCCTCCAGCAGCTGCCCGACCTGCGGCCGTGAGAACCCGCCGTCGACCCGCACCCGCACCGCCCGAGCCGCCCGCCGCGCCCGTCCCGCTCCTGGACTGGCGCGACGGGCCGCACTTCGCCTGGCACGAGCGGTGCGTGCTGTGCCGGAAGACCACTCCGCTGAGGTCCCACGCCGGAGAAGCCGTGCACAAGACGTGCGTGGAGCTCTGGAACGCGGAGCACCCCGGCGAGACCCGGTTCGTCTCCGACCCGCCCAAGGGCGGCAAGGGCAAGGACCACGCCTGAACTTCCCCTTCAGACGGAGGCACCCATGAGCAGCACCGAACGCGATGTCGACCACACCCTCGCCTACCCCGAGCCGCCGGCCTCGCCGCTGTGGCACCGCCGCGGCCCGCAGGCCCGCCCGCTCACCGACGCACAGCGCCAGCGCAATCGCGAGCTCCTGGTGCTCGCTCAGCGCACCACCCGACCCCGCTCCCCTCGCACCACCGAGACCCTGGCGGAGGCCAGCTGATGGACACCAAGCACTGCGCCGTCGATGGCTGGGTCGACGCGATCCCCTCCCCCGGCCTGCGTGGCACCGCAACCTTCGACCTGATCGTCCCCACCGACCTCGACGCCGTCGACGAGGACATCCACGACACGGTCGTCACCTGCACCAGCGGCGACCCGAGGATCGTCCACGAGCTGCTGAACCGGATCCAGCCCGGCGACCTGCTGCGTGTGACTGGCACCCTGGTCCGCCCGCCGGCGCCCGGCGAGCCCGCCCTGCTCGTCGTCGACGCCCTGGAGATCCTCGACACCGCGCTGATCCCGGTCCTGCGGGAGATGGTGCTCGACCGGTACGGCGACTACTGCGTCATCTACGACGCCGACATGGAAACCGTGCCCGTCTTCACCGTGCTCGGGCACTGGGTCGGCCTGGCAGACAACCCCGACACCATTACCGCCCTCATCGACCTCTACGAGCGCGCGAACGGCGGCGCCTGATGAGCCCGCCTGCCGACCAGTCCCTCGTGGTCACCGACACCACCTGGGGCCTGGGCCTCTCGTGGGGTCACAAGCCGGCAGCGGTAAGGATCCGATACATCTGGGTCGGCCGCAGCACAGAGTTGGCAGCGGCGTCGTCGGCTACCTGGGGGTCCGGGTCACCGAGCAGCCGTTCCAGCAATACGTCCGTGACGTTGGGGTGACGGGCGACCCCGCGGCGCAGGAAGGGCTCGGTAGCGGCGGCGAGCTGCTGAAGGTGCGGCAGGGGCAGTTCCGGGTCCTCCAGGGCGAGGTAGCGCACGTTCGGGCTTGGCTCGTCGACGAACGTGCGCAGCACGTCACGAGGGAAGTTGGGGTGGTCGACGAGCAGCGGTCGGATGTGCAATACGTCGCCGTGAGCGCGGACCAGTCCTTCCAGAACCTCCGGTGGTGTGTTCGGCCGACGGGCGGCAGCACGGCGGACTGCGAGTTCCGGGTCGCTGTCCAGCCGACGCCATGCCTCTTCAGGCAGGTCGTGACAGGAGGCCAGTGCGCACCGGAATGGTGTGTACGGGCAGTCCAGGTAGGACATTTGCTCATCGAGAGGCGCCTCGCGCAGCCAGCCCGGTTCGGCGAAGTTCCAGCTCAGAGCCACTTCCGCCTCGATGCTTCCGTCCGCGCGTTCGGCTTCTACGAGCGCATACAGTCGCTCCCGGGTTTCGGCGTCCACATGCCGGCTCAGCGCAACCGCGACCCGCACGAGCGGGTCGTCGATGCCCAGGAGCTGGGCAACCATCTCTGCCGATAGATGAGGGTTACCGGCGACAGCCTGATGGAGCTCCTTTTCCTCGTGCCGCATGAGCTGCGCAAACTGTTCCGATGTGAGGGGGACATAGCGTGCCAGGCTGGTGCGCACTGCGGGGTCGGCAAGGCAGCGCTCCCTCCACTCAGGCGGGACACCCGGATTCCTGTGCTCGGTGGCGGCTGAACGGACCTGCGGATCCGGGTCAGCGAGTAGATCCATTTGCACGGTGAGAGGCCGGTCGTGCCAGGTTCGTGCGACTGCGGCACGCAGGCTCGGACTCGGCGCGCTGGCGAGCATCATCCGTGGCTGGCCATAGGCTTCCTCCAGGTCGACGATGCCGATCTGCACCTTGCGGTCAACCATGTCGCGGACAAAGTCTGTGAACGCGTTGCGGATCGCCGGATCGGGGTGCTCGGCAATCCTTCGGCGCATCTCCGGGGAGATCCGGTCCCCGTGAAGGGCCACAGCGGTGTTGCAGTCGCCTTGCGCCAGCAGAGCATCGACAACGACGTCCTCCAGCCGCCCGCGACGTTGCGATATCCCGTGTCGGCCGGCCTTGTGTGTAGCCAGACGTACCAGGACATCCTGAGGAGCCGACGGGTTCCGCCCCAACCCGGAGAGTTGCGGGTGATCAAGGCTTGTCATGCGCTCAACCTAGTCGGGCCGCTGCGTGCCAGCCTCCCATCGGTCCTTGGTCCGGAAAAGGGCAGCCAGCCTCACCGAACTCCTCGCCCGAGAGCTGCGCGCCCGCGGCCGCCAGGTCAACGTCGAGCCTCCACGTCCTTCTCCCCCGTGTCCTCAAGCCGGCCGATACCGGGGCGAGCGCGTGACCGCCACCGGCCTGCACGATCTCGTGACCAGCGCGGGCGATGACGGCACCATGCACCCTGCGGAACGTATCTGGATCCCCAGCCAGGACCCGGCTGCCCTCGGCTTCACCCTGATTCTTGGCGGCCTGCACATCACCAGCCTGCCTGCCCCGGACGCCGACGACGGTGACCACCCCGCTCTGTTCCTCCTCTGCGGGCGCCACCGCTGGGCCACCACCATCCACGCCGCCGCCCTCTGCATGCAGCGCGTCCACGCCTGGACCCGCTGGTGCCTCTACCCCGGCGAGCCCGGCGCCGTCCCGGTCACCACCATGCGGCACCCCGCTGCCGCAGCAGCCGTACCCAACCCCGACCTGGAACCCCAGTCCGCCACCTGGGCCCACTGACAGCGCACCATGATGAAGGTCGCCGCCTCCGCATCTTCGCGGAGGCGGCGGCCCTTTTTGGTTTCGCGGGTGGTCTCCCTGGCACTCACGTCAAAACCCGGTTTTGAACGGCTCGATCACGTAGCCCCCAGGGAGGGCGGTCACCTGGTGGCGTCCTGACCTGTCTCAGCGGAGATGCACCGGTCTCAGCGGAGATTGACGACTGGCCTTTTCGTCTCACCGAAGTTTCACCAGGCAGGGCTGTCCCGCCTCAGGCGAACTGGCCCTGCCGTGGTGATCTGGTTCGCCGGTCCGGCTGTCAGTGAGGCATGGCAGGCTGCGCCCATGAGCTATGACCTTGCCGTGTGGGAGGGCGAGCGGCCGGCGGATGACGCTGCTGCGGCCCGGTGCTTCCGCAGTCTGTATGACCGCTTCATGGACACGGAAGAGGCCGCGGTTCCTCCGTCTGAACGCATAGCGGCCTTCGTCGGCGCGCTCTTGGAGCGGTGGCCTGACCTCACCGAAGACGACGATGACACCTCACCGTGGTCAACCGCTCCGCTGATCGGGGAGGCCCGCGGCCCGTTGATCTACTTCCCCATGCGCTGGAGCATGGCCGACGAGGCATCCGCCCACGCGGCCGAAGTCGCTTCGTCCATGGGCCTCAACTGTTTCGACCCGCAGGCACGGAAGCTGCGCCATTTGTCCTGTCTCACTGAAGGTTGACCGGTGAGGTGTTGTCTCAACGAAGCGTGATCGAGACATCTTGCCGGCAACCTGACGGTGTGGATGACTTCACCGAGCAAGGGCTTCGCGACGTGATCACCGCAGCGGAATCACCGGCCTGGTCTGTGAGGGCTGCGGCAGGACGACGTCTGGCGGCAGCGCCTCAGATTGAGGGTGTCGCCGGTGTCCTGCACCGTCTCTTGCTGGACGCTCAGGACACCGGCGTGACCTCGGAGACTGCGTTGGCTCTCTTGGCTCGGAGAGATCTGGCCGGCCTGCGGGCCGTGCTCGCTGCACGTGCAGTCGCCTCCGACCAGGGAACGGCCGATCAGCTCGCTGCGGAGCTTGACTGTGACCCACGCTGGGCGACCGGAGAGGACGGCGATGAGCTGATCGCGCAGCTCCGGACCTTGGCAGCTGACCAAGATTCCGATGTCCGCAACGAAGCCCAATTGCGACTTACAAGCCTGTGCTGATCGGGAGGCACTGCCCAATCTTCGATGAGATCGGTCAACCTTCGGTGAGACAGGACAGTCCCCCGCTGAGTCCTCGCCCGGCCAGAGGCTGTCCCGTCTCAGGTGATCTGGCCCGTCTACGAGGCGGCTAGCGGGCGATACTGCACGTCGTGGATCGCGAAGACCTGGCTGCTGCCCTCGAACAACATGGGACCGATGCCGCCTGCGAGGCCGCCCTAGCTTTGCGTGCTGGGGCGACCTTCTCGGTGTGGGGCGAAGCGGCGCTGCCAGCCAGCCGGTTCCTCAGCGTCTGGGCGTGGCGGGCTCAATGCATGGCGGAGGACGGCATTGTCACCCGCAAGGACTTCGAGCAGGGACTGCCAGCACTTCAGCGCCTGGGAGATGCCCCAGTCGCCATGGGACGAGTGGATGCTACCGAAGGCACTCGCCTGATCTTTCTGTCCACCGATCTGATCTCATGCGTTGCCGTGCTGTAGATCGGCATGAACTCATCCGGACCAGAACGACTGAGACGCCACCCGACATCCAGGCTTCAGGGGCCAGAGCGTCTGAGATTTTCGGTAGTCGGCGTCTCAGCTGATCTGGTCGCCGCAGGTCACAGCTCCGTCCAGGGGCCACATCAGCTGAGACGGGACACTTCGACCCGTCTCCGCGAACTTCGGCCGCCTCTGCAGCTGCCCAGTCCGGTCAGTCGATGGGGCTGTCCTGCTGAGGCCAAGGGCCTTCGAAGGCCGGCCCGCAGCCATCGGGCAGATGAGCCACCACCAACGCAGCCGCCTCCTGCGGTGTAAGCGACTCGCCCAGCACGCCATCCACGCGTATCGGCGCGTAGACGATGCACCATTGCGCGTCGCCCACGATGTACGGCAAGTCGTTGCTCCACGGGTACTGCGTGTTCCGGTGGAAGGAGAGCGCCCCGTGGCTCGGAAACGGGAACAGGGCCCGCAGCCGAGGCTCGGCATAGGCGGCCGCAATGACGGCAGGATCTCCCCGCCGCGCCCCCGGGCGCCCTTCCAGTATTCCGCGCCAGGTCTTCTCGACCACAGTCTCTTCAGTCATTCCGTGATCATGGCGCCCGCGCTCGGCGGCGACAACCAGCTCTGCCCGGGCGGCCAAACTTTGACGAGTCCTACCGAGTTTCGCTGAGACGGGTCTTCAAAACCCGGTTTTGAAAACGTCGCGGCGTGGCCCCCCCGGGCAGTACAAGGAGGGGACGGGGAGCTGGCCCGCCTCAGCGAAGACGCACCGGTCTCACCGAAGGCTCCCCTCGCGAACTGGAAGACTCGTTCCATGGCCGAGCAGCTGACGAAGTGGTCCGTTACCGCAGGAACCGTGATCCACCACATGCACTACGGGCTCAGGGTCCAGATTCCGTCCGGAGAGATCGGTGTGGTCGACCGCGTCTACATCGACGATGACTACGTCAACCCAGCAGACTGGCCATCGATCGGCTCGGTGATCGCAGTCGTCGGGGCCGGCTATGTCGGCCCTCAGCTTCGGCTGAGCAGCCGCCCGACGCACATCGAGGAGGCCAAGGCCCGTATGGCGGACAACCATCATTCGGCAGCCCAAGCCGAAGCCGAGAACTTTGGACCTGACTACAGAGTCCGCTCAAGCTGACCCTGCCCCGGAAGATGCGAGATCCACCGAGAATCGCCTCTGCGCCTTCCCCGGTCTCATGAAGCTTGCCACCACGAAGTAACCGCACGCCCCACACAGTCCGAGGGACACTCCACCCTCGGCATCCTGCTCCTCCCCCGCCACGACGGGGTCCGCCCCTGGGACACCAACATCATCCGTGTCCACGGGCACCTCGACCTGCCCGACGACGAACCCCACCTTCACCGGCAGGCATGAAACCGCACCCCCAGAGCGGGACATAGGACGCCGCCGACTGACCCCCGCAGCAGGGAACAATCAATGTTCGAGGTGCGGCGTTGGCCAGACCGTGCGCATGTATCGCTCCCCTCATGGGCGATGTCTGGCCACCTCGTCTGTCGGCGTGCCGGAGCCATTCGTATGGCTGCCTGTGAGCGAGGGGCTGGCAGGGCAGGGCAGCGTCCCCGCACGGTCAGAAAGAAGTCCATGGCGCTGTTGGTGTGCCATCCGGGTCCAGCCCATAGGGCCACAACCTGATCAGGTCATCTTCCGCATCGTAGGAGGCGCCGTGGTCGGCGGCTTCCCGGTAGAGGGTTTCGGCGCCCTTCAGATCCCCGGCTGCCTCCCGCATCCGGGCTATCACGGCCAGTGCGGAAGAGGCGCCGTGGTCGGCGGCTTGCCGGTAGAGGGTTTCGGCGCCCTTCAGGTCGCCAGCCCTCTCCCGCATTTCGACCAGCCTGACCAAGGCATAAGGGGCGTAGGTAGGGTTGTCGTGGTCGACGATTTGCCGGTAGAGGGTTTCGGCGTCGCTCAGGTCCCCAGCTCGCTCTCGCATCCGGGCTATCGCGGCCAGCGCTGAAGGATTGTGGTGGTCGGCGGCTTCCCGGAGGACGGCTTCAGCACCCTTCAGGTCCCCTGCCTCCTCCCGCAGGCGGACCAGTCTCTCCCAGGCGTAAGGCGCGTACGTCGGGTCGTCCTGGTCGGTGGCCTCCTTGAGGAGGGCTTCGAAGCCCTCCAGGTCCCCGGACTCCTCCCGCATCCGGGCCAGCTCGGCCAAAGGAGAAGGGTGGCCGTGGTCGGCAGCTTCCCGGAGGAGGGCTTCGGCGCCCTTCAGGTCCCCGGCCTTCTCCCGCATCTGAGCCAGCTTCTCCCAGGCGTAAGGCGCGTACAACGGGTCATCTTGGTCGGCGGCTTGTCGGTAGAGGGTTACGGCGCCCTTCACGTCCCCACCCTCCTCCCGCATATGGGCCATGCTGATCAGGCCGTACGACTCGCCTTGGTCGGCGGCTTGCCGGTAGAGGGTTTCGGCGCCCTTCAGATCCCCGGTCTCTGCCCGCCTCCGGGCCATTTCGGCCAGTGCAGAAGACTCTCCGTGGTCGGCGGCTTCCCGGTAGAGGGCTTCGGCGCCCTTCAGATCCCCGGCCTTATTCCGCATTCGTGCCAGCCTGACCAAGGCGTGAGCGTCACCATGGTCGGCGGCCTCCCGGTAGGCGGTTTCGGCGCCCTTCAGGTCCCCGGCCTTCTCACCCCTCCGGGCCAGTTCGATCATGGCGGTGGTGCTGCCGTGTGCGGCGGCCCGGTGGCGGAGGTGGTGGGCCCACTGCCGGCGTAGTCGTGTATGCGCCTCCTGGGTGAGGTTGTGGAGGTCGTCAGGGTGGGTGAGGTGGGTGTGGGCGGCGTGCCAGAAGGAGGCGGGTGGGCACAGGTGCGAGCGGGTGGTGCGGCCGTGCTGTTCGAGGTAGTCGGCGAGCCGGACCGTCGGCCCTACGGATTGAGGCGAAGAGGCTCTGCGTTCCGTGGGCGGGACAGGGCGTCTTGCGGGGCGGGGTGTGGTGGTGCGCAGAGCGGATTGCTTGCCGTGGACAGGCTGGGCGAGCTCGGCGTAGGCGTGTTCGGCCCAGGCGCCGGTGAGGTCGTCGTATTCGGCGTCGGTGAGGTAGTCAACGGCGGCGTCGGTCAGGAATGCCTGGGGGAGGTGCGGGCTGACACCGAGGCGGCGGGCGTCCATGGCCGCTTCCAGCAGGGCACGGGCGGGAGGGCTGGCGTTGTGGAGCTGGTGGAGGAGTTCCGGGGCTCCGGCCAGGTCCTGGGTGAGGCGTCCGTGCTCGCTGGCGCGGGTGAGGGCGTCGGCCAGCAGCGTGTCGCCTCTCTGGGCGAGTTCGGCGGCGGTGGCGAGGGCGGAGGCGTCGAAGGCTTCGGGGACGGTCAGGGTGCGGCCGGCGAGGAGCTCCCGGACGCGGCTGTGCGGATCGGGAGCGTCGGGGGAGGGGAGGGCCCGGTACTGGTGGGCGTATTCGGGCCACAGAGTGCCCAGGACGAGGACGGGCCCTCGTTCGGGTGTGACGAGCAGGTGGTGCAGGGCGGCGGCGATCCGTTCACCGTGCTCCCGGTCGCCGAGGTAGTGCTGGGCTTCGTTGAGCCACACCACCGTCCGCGGCCCGACCCGGTGCAGGTCGTCGAGCGCGGCTTCGGCGCGGGTCGGGTCGAAGGGGTGCCACAGCCGCCAGCCTTCGGCGGCGAGCGGCTGGACCGCTTCCCAGCAGGCCCGCGTCTTACCCGTCGATGACGAGCCCACCACAACCACCATCCGACTGCCGCCCGCGACAGCCTCCGCCACCGCCTGCGCCAGGACCTGGTCGTGCTCCCGCCGGACGTACCCGGGAAGCATCCGGTTTCCAGGACCTCCCGTTGTGCCTGTGGCCGGCAGTGCGGGGCTGGCGGGGTGGACCTCCAGGTCGTGCGGGTCCCACTGCCCGATCAGTCGCCCCAGACCTGCATCATCCGCCCCGGACACAGCCGACCTGGCCACCAGTGGGGCCGCCACGGCGGAGCGGCGCAGCTCCAGCAGTTCCTCCACGTCAAGGCGCAGGGCGTGTGCCAGGGCTGCCACCGTCTGTTCTGACGGCACTGGCCCGCTGTCCTGGAACGCCTCCGACACTGTCGTGCGCCCCAGGCCGGCCTGGCGGGCGAGCTGCGTCTTGGTCCACCGGCGCCGGGCCAACTCGTCGCCGAGCCTCCTGCGCAGCTCGGCAAGAGCCGCTTCCTCGCTCCGCTCGTTCTCGTCGTGCACCTGCTCGTTCCCCCCTTGGGCCGCGGTGTTCGCCGGTGTTCATCTTCGTCCGGCGCGAACCCCGGCGAACACCCATTGCGCGACCTTCGGTCACGTCAGCACCTCACACCGTTTTTCGGGAGCCTGTCGTGACCCTCGCCCTTATCCTCGCCATCACCACGCTCGTCCTCTTCATCGCAGTCGCCGCCGCCGGCGGCGCGGCCAAGCTCGCCCGTCTCGACGGCGCCACTTACCCCGCCGCCCTCACCCGCGCTGCCGTTGCCTTTACGGCGATCCTCACCCTCGCTGCCGCGGTCACCGGTGCCTTCGCCGCGGTACTGACGTGACCCCGGTGCGGCGGGGTGCGTAGGAATGTGCCTGTCCCGACGGTGCGGGGCAGGCACATCTGCGTTTCGGTTACTTCTCTGGTTCCTCATCGGTGCCCGCGTTTCTCCCCGTGCCCCCATCTTCAGCGGGGGAGGAGCAGTCGGCATTGGTCCCGGCATCGCCTCGGTCGGGCGGGCCTCGCCCGTATCGCTGGCGGCTTGCCTTCGTTCCCGTGGTTGTGTTCGCGCTCGGCGGCGTGGGTTCGTCCCCCGGTTCCCTGCGCATTCATTGGTCTGTGTGGGGGCTCGCCGACGAAGATCGAAAATGCTCAATGCCCCGACGGCTGTGCAGAGGGTGCGGCTGCTGGGGAAACCGGGCGTCATCTTCAAAACCGGGTTTTGAAGGACATCCGCAGGGGAGTGGTGAACCCCTGATACAGGACGTTCAAAACCCGGTTTTGAAACACGACTGCCTTCAGTACCTCCCGGTAGGGCGATACATGGCATCCTGTCCCGGTCCGCTAGTACCAGCCAGTCCGGCTGGGAAGCATACGGAGCATCAGGAGTACCACCCATGGCACGGATCACCGCGCTCATCAACCGCAAGGGTGGAGTCGGGAAGTCGACTCTCACCGTCAACACCGCGGCCATCACCGCCCACGTTCTGGGCGCAGCCCCTGAGGGCGACCCCCACTACGTCGCAGCCGTCTCCGCCGACCCCCAGGGCTCCACCACCTGGTGGTCGGAACGAGTCGGCAACGAGCTGCCCTTCTCCTTCGAGCAGATCAACTCCAAGGACGACCTGGAGCTCTTCTCCGCTCTCAAGAAGTCCCGCAAGATCAAGCACGCCTTCATCGACACCCCGGGCTGGATGGACCTCCCCGACGACGAGAAGGAAGAAGCCGGCGACCCGTTCGGCAAGAGCACCGCGGCCGACGCCATGCGCGCCGTGCTGGCCAACGCCGACGACATCATCATCCCCATCGAGCCCGAGCCTCTCGGGTTCATGCCGACCCGCGACACCATCGAGGAAGTGGTCAAGCCTCTCGGCATCCCCTACCTCGTCGTCATCAACAACTGGGACCCCCGCGACGGCGAAGCCGACCTCGACCAGACCAAGGACTTCATCCGGGCCCAGGGCTGGAACCTGGCCAACACCGTCGTCCGCCACTACAAGGTCCACACCCGGGCGGCCCTCGAAGGCACTGTCGTCACCCAGTACAAGAAGAACCGGGTCGCGATGGAAGCCCGCGAGGACTTCTACCAGCTCGCCCTCGAGCTCGGCGCCGGCAAGAAGGGTGCGCGCTGATGGCGGCGAAGAAGCCCTGGGCCGATCTTCTCGACGGGCCGGGCAAGCCCGGCAGCAAGCGAGCCACTGCAGACGAGCCGGTCAAGGCAGAAGCACCGCCGACCACCGTCTACATGCACACCCTGGTCGGCAACCCCGAGAACCCGCGCACCGACGCCGACTACAGCGACGACGACTCCGACTTCCGCGAGCTGAAGGAGTCGATGAAGTCCGTCGGACAGCTCCAGCCGGCCGTCGCCATGTCCCGCGAAGCGTTCCTCCGAGTCAAGCCTGTGCACGGTCAGGCCCTCGGCGACGCGCAGTGGGTCGTCATCCTCGGCAACCGGCGCTTCCAGGCAGCCAAGCAGCTCGGCTGGACGAAGTTCGAGATCCGGGTCCGCGACCGCCTCGGCAACGAAGACGACGACAAGCTCGACGAAGCCGTCGTCATCGAGAACATCCACCGCAAGAACATCCCTCCCTACAAGGAGGCCGAGTTCCTGCAGCGCATGGTCGAACGCCACGGCTCCCAGGAGAAGGTCGCGGAGCGCATCGGCAAGTCGCAGATGTACGTCTCCAACCGCCTGGCTCTGCTCAACCTGCCGCCCGAGCTCCAAGACGCCGTCGACACCAAGCAGCTCAAGGTGAAGACGGCCGAGAAGATCGCCAAGATCCAGGACCCGGAACAGCAGAAGGCCATCGCTGCCGAAGAGCTGCGCAAGGCCCAGGCACCGAAGGCCCCGCGGAAGCGCACAGCCACGCCAGTGGCTTCGCCCGTTCAAAACCCGGTTTTGAACCCCGCGCCGGAAACCGCGTTGAGCAGCGGGGGAGGGGTGGCTGTAGTCTCCCCCGACGCCGGCGAGCCCACCGTCACCGTTCCGGAACCTCGGATCACTAAGTCCGCGGGGGCACCGGCAGCTGCCGAGGTGCCGTGGCATGACGGCTCTGCGCTCATGGATGCAGCATTCGTCCGGCTGGACCCGGCCCAACGGAGCGAGTTCATCCTTCACTACTTCAGACGCAGCCAGGGTGTGGAGGCCGTCATCGCTGATATGCGAGGAGACCTCGCCCCGCAGGCTCGCGCCTCGCTTGCAGGCATCCTTCAGCAGGTTGCTGCTGGCCTCCTTCGAGACGCGTAGTTCAGCCAGAAGCCCCCTGCTCTTTTCGACCGAAGAAGAGCAGGGGGCTTGCCCACATCAAGACACTGGTGACCGGACTGGCCTCAAGCCTCAACCTGCAGGCAGCCTGGGATCGTGCGCCGGATGACATCCGACAGGGCCTGCAGTCTGGTGAGCCAATCCGAGACGGTCGGCGCTCCTGCAAATGCGCTGCCCTCAAGGCCGTACCAGGAGCTCGTGGGACCCGATCCGGCGCCATATGACGTGCTGCTCCCCGGCGATCCGTGCTCGGCTGTACGACCACATCGCGCGCCCGTTCGGCGCCCTGGCCGGCTCGAAGACGCTGGGTGCGCTGCGGACGCCCTTCACGCGGAGGCCGGCGCGGAAGCTCCCATGTCCGGTGCGTAGGTCGTCGACGAAGGCGTTGACGGCCTGGCGGAAGCGGCGGCGCTGGGCGGGGGTGAGGCGGTCCAGGTCGGTGGTGGAGCGAGGCAGGGCTTCGTGCGTCGGCACGGTCTCCTCCAGGAAGCACGAAGCCCTCGGCCGGTAGCCGGGGCATGGGTGTCTCACTGGGGGGTGAGGGAGTCGGTGACGTGGTGCGGGACGGGGCGCCTCCCGCCATTGGGCGGGGGAGCGCTCTGTAGCTGTCTGCCGGTGCAACGGAGCCGGTCGTTGTCGTTTGTTGGGGCTCGCGGGGCGTGGCGCAGTATTCACACGGCCCAGGTCAGCTCTCGTAGCGGGCACGCATCAGGTCGGCCCACGCCTGCACCCGGGTCATGTCGCCGGCGCGTTCGGCACGGTCTCCGCGAACGCTGCGGCCCCGCCGCCGTGGCCGCGGTCGCCAAGGCCGACGCCAAGAACGACAACACCATGCGCTCCACGCACCTCACCATCGAGGCCGCCGCCGACGCCGCCGAGAAGGAGAACCAGCAGATCTCCGTTGCGGTCGTCGACCGCAACGGCAACACCATCCTCGCCATGCGCGGTGACGGTGTCGGCCCGCAGTCCTTTGAGTCCACGGTGAAGAAGGCGTACACCGCCGTCTCCTGGAACGCCCCGTCCTCCAGGCTGGTCAAGTGCCTCGCGAACGTCCCAACCCTGAAGGACATCCCGGGCACCCTGTTCCTGGGCGGTGGCGCCTCGGTGACCGCCAACAGTGCTCCGATCGCGGGCTTCGGTGGCGCGGGTGCCCCGTCCACCGGCCTGGACGAGAAGTCGCCAGGCCGGCGTCGCCGCTCTGGCGAAGTAGTCCGGCGCGGCAGTCCCACCGATCGGTGACACCGAGCGCGGGGCCCGCCCTTCAGGGGGCGGGCCCCGCGCTCCGTCATGTCCCGGCCGCGCCCGGCACCGCCGCCATGGCCTTCTCAGCGATCTCCGTCGCCTCCTGCTCGCAGGTGCCAGCCGGGTGTCGATCGCCGCCGAGCCACACGTCCACCACGAGGTTTGCCGTTCGGACGGATAGTCCGCAGTTCCACCAGTCATCGGCGGACAGGGGGTCCCAGTACGCCGCGTCGGCGAAGGCGAGGCCCGGCGCGGGGCGCCCGGCCTGCGCGGCCTCCTCGAACTGCTCCGCCTGGACCTTCGTGGCATTCTCCGAGGTCCCCACGGAGCGGCGCAGGTGCCAGCGGACGTCGGCGTGCCGGATGGGGTCCCAGCCGCCCGCGAGGAGTTCGTTCCTGTCGTACCAGTAGCAGCGGGTCTCGGCCCACGAGGAGTTGTCACTGGTGTTGTCCTCGTTCGCCCGCCGCTCCGTCAGGGGGAGCTCCGTCGCCGCCTCCGCGCAGCTCGGCATCGTCAAGTACCGGTCGGGCGGCCCTGCGCCCTCGTCCTCCCACACGTACCACCAGGCCCCCGCGCCGCCGCCGAGTAGGCACAGGGCGACCGCCGCCGCGACCAGGGACCGGCGGCCCTTCCGGCGCGGGGCGGGGGCGGACAGTTCGGTGACGACGGCGGTGGCCGCGGGCGGCGGCGGGACGGACGCAGGCCCGGAGCCCCCGGTGAGGAGCCCGTCGATCTCCGTCCGCTGTTCCGCGATCGCCGTGTGGACCGCCGGCGGCCAGTGCCGGGAGACGGGCGCCGCGGGCCCCAGGGCGGCGAGGAGCCGCGCGGGGGCCGGCCGGGCCGCCGGGTTCTTGGAAAGGCAGGCGCCGACGAGGCCACGCAGTTCCGCCGGTACGGCGTCGAGTGCGGGCTCGGCGTGCACGACGGCGTACAGCTCCTGGAGGGTCGAGGGCCCGGCGAACGGGCTCCTCCCCGTCGCGGCCAGGACCAGGACCGAACCGAGCGAGAAAACGTCGCTCGCCGGGGTGAGCTCCCGGCCCTCCGCCTGCTCGGGCGACATGAACGCGGGCGAGCCGACCACCAGGCCCGTCCCGGTCAGCTCGGTGAGGTTCCCGCCCTCGGCGGCCCGCGCGATGCCGAAGTCGATGACCCGCACCCCGTCCTCCGCGAGCAGCACGTTCTCCGGCTTCAGGTCGCGGTGGATCAGCCCGGCCCGATGGATCTCGTCGAGTGCCGTCGCCAGACCCACGGCGAGCCGGCGCACGCTCTCGGCGGGCAGCGGGCCCGAGCGGGCCACGGCAGCGCCGAGCGAGGGGCCGGCCACGAACACGGACGCGAGCCAGGGCACGGCCGCCTCCGTGTCGGAGTCCAGGACGGCCGCCGTGCAGGCCCCGGAGACCCGGCGCGAAGCCTCGGCCTCGCGCCGGAACCGGGCGCGGAACCCCTCGTCGGCCGCGAGCCTGGCGTGCACCTGCTTCACGGCGGCGAGCCGCCCGTCCGGCGCGACACCGAGGAACACCCGCCCCATGCCGCCCCGGCCCAACTCGGCCAGGAGCCGGTACGGGCCGGTCCGCTGCGGGTCCGCGAGACCAAGCGGGCGGCTCACCGGGACTTCACCGCCGCCATGGCCTGCCGCCCGACGTCCGTGGTGACGGCCTCACAGCGGCCGACCGGGTAGACGGGGCCCTGCACCACCAGGAAGAGCACCAGATTCCCGTCCCGGCCGCGAAGAACGCAGTACTGGTCGCGGGGCTTCTCCCAGAGGGCCTCCTCGGCGAAACCGAGGGAGGAGTCCCGCAGGGTGACGCCGCGTCGGTAGAACTCCTCGTAGTCCTCTTTCGCCCGCTCGGTGCCCGTACGACCGCCGGCGCTGTCGTGCTGGTCCCAGGTGGCGTTGATCCGGTCGCCGGAGCGGGTGATCCACGTGCACTGTGTGGACCGCGTCCCGTTGTACGGGGTGACGCGCATCGGAGAGCCCATGGTGGGCCGCAGGGCGAATCCGGCGGGTACCTTCACCTGCGCGGACACCTGCTCGCAGGTGGGCAGCGCCCCGGTGTACCGGTCGGGTACCTCGCTCAGCGGCACGTCCCCCGGCGTCGGCACCGGCTCCGGAACCACCAGGTAGTACAGGTCCGCCGCCCAGCCCGTCGCCGCGCTCACCGCCCCGGCGACCACCAGCACCCCGGCGGCGACGGCCGCGGCGACCGGCCTCCGCCGGCGCCGAGGAGCCGGTCCGGGTGCCCGCAGGGGCAAGGACGGGGAAGCGGCGGCCGGGGCCGTACGGACGAGCCGGTCGACCTCCGCCCGCTGGGCCGCGATCCGGGCGTGCACGGCCTCCGGCCAGGGGCGGGCGGCACCGGGTACGGCCCCGAGGAAGGTCGACACGGCCTGCGGGGTGGGCCGCAGGGCCGGGTCCTTGGCGAGGCAGGCGCCGATCAGCCCCCGCAGGCCCGGCGGCACGGCCGACAGGTCGGGCTCCTCATGGACGACGGCGTGCAGGACCGAGGGGACCGAGTCGCCGTCGAAGGGCGGCTTCCCCGAGCAGGCCACGGCCAGCGTGGCGCCGAGCGCGAACACGTCCGCGGCGGGCCCCGGTTCCCCGCCCGCGATCTGCTCGGGGGCCATGAAAGCGGGGGAGCCGATGAGGGCGCCGGTGTGGGTGATCCGGGTCGCGGCCTCGGCGGCCCGCGCGATGCCGAAGTCGATGACGCGGACGCCGTCCTCGGTGAGGAGGACGTTCGAGGGCTTCAGGTCCCGGTGGACGAGCCCGGCCCGGTGGACGTCGGCCAGGGCCCGGGCGAGCCCGGCGGCGAGCCGCCGCACCGTCTCCTCCGGCAGCGCGCCGACCGCTTCCAAGGCCTCGCTCAGGGTGGGCCCGGGCAGGAACAGGGAGGCGAGCCAGGGTGCGGGGGCGTCCGGATCGGCGTCGACCACCGGTGCCGTGTACGCCCCGGAGACCCGCCGTGAGGCGTCCACCTCGCGCCGGAACCGGGCGCGGAACCCCGGGTCGTCGGCGAGGTCGGCGTGCACGCGCTTGACGGCGACGAGCCGCCCGTCCACCGCCACCCCCAGCAGGACCCGGCCCATGCCGCCCTGCCCGAGCAGGGCAACCATCCGGAACGGCCCGACATGTGACGGATCGTCGGATCCCACTGCCTGCATCGCCGCCGCCTCCCCCGAGGAACCTTCCGGAAGAGGGGTCTCCCAGAACTAGAACAAGATCCTAGTTCATGGAGGGGGTGAGCCGACGGGGCGCCCTCGACGCGTTCAGTGCGTCCGCACTGGGCCGTGCGCGCGGAGGGCGTCAGCGAGCGCGGCGGCCGGTGCGGAAGCGGCCGCGGCCGGTGAGTAGGTCGTCGACGAAGGCGTTGACGGCCTGGCGGAAGCGGCGGCGCTGGGCGGGGGTGAGGCGGTCCAGGTCGGTGGTGAAGCGGGGCAGGGCCTCGTACGTCGGCACGGTCTCCTCCAGGAAGCACGAAGCCCCCGGCCGGTGGCCGGGGGCGGGGCCTCACCCGGGGGCGAGGGAGTCGGTGACGTGGTCCGGGTCGGGGCGTCTCCCGCCGTTGAGCGGGGGCGCGCTACGTAGCTCTCTGCTGGTGGAACGGAGTCTGTTGTTGTCGCTTGTTGGGGCTCGTGAGGTCGTGGCGCAGCATTCGCACGGACCCGGTCAGAGGCCGTAGCGGTCGTTCATCAGGTCGTTCCACTCCTGCGCGCGGAACATGTTGTTGGCGCAGTAGCGGCAGTGGGGCAGGTAGTCGGTTCGGGTGGGGTACGGCACGTGAGAGCGGACAACGACGGTCGGGCGCAGTGTGAGGGGGCGGCCGCACAGCGGGCAGAGGTCTCCGTGGAGCAGTTCGTTAGTCATGCGGCGGACTGTGCACACACCGGTGGCTTACCGTCTCGGGCTGGCTCGCGGCCCGCCTGGCGGGCGCCCCGGTAAAGATCTGGTGATGCCCTCCCGCCCGGCGGGACCAGCCCCGGATCACGCTTCTCCGCAGGCCGGCACGCGGGTTCCATGGGTCGATGATCAGCAAAGCGGAGGTCCGCCCCGGGGCCGGGGTGCGCTACCTGGTCCGTGGCGTGATGGTCGGCGACGGCCACCGTGCGGCGGGGACGCCGCTGCGCGCCGCCCAGGACGAGGCCGGTGTCCCGCCCGGCGTGTGGAAGGGCCGGGGCCTGGCCGCGCTCGGCCTGAAGGCGGGGGACGTGGTGAGCGAGCGGCAGGCCGAGCTGCTCCTGGGGGAGGGCCGGCACCCGGACGCCGACCGGATCGAGCGCGAGCTCCTGGCGCAGGGGAAGAGCCCGGCCCGTGCCCGGCGGGCGACCGTGCTGGGCAGGCCCATCGAGCACAACCGCTCGCCGAAGACGGAGAAGGCGAAGGAGCGCACGCCGTGGCTGGCGATGGACCTGGTCTTCCGGGCCCCGTCGACGGCCCACATCGCGTGGGCGCTCACCGACGATGAGACCCGTCTCGTGCTGGAGTCGTGCCAGGACGTCGCCCGGGACAGGACGCTGGTGTGGCTGGAGGAGTCGGTCGCGCAGATCCGGTGGGGGAGCGGCGGCAAGCACCGACGGCCCGTGAAGGACGGGCTGGTCGTCGCGGTGTTCCGGCATTACGAGTCCCGCGCTGCCGAGTCGAAGCCGCTGCTCCACGACCACGCGGTCGTCTCGATCCGCGCCCGGCGGCCGGACGGGGAGTGGGGCAACCTGTCGGCGGACTCTCTGATGGCCAACGTCGTCGCGGCCGACACCCTCTACACCCTGCTGTTCATGGAGGAGGTGACGGCGCGGCTCGGGTGGGTGTGGGAGCCGCGCGAGGTGACCCCGGGCCGTCGGCCTGTCATGGAGATCACGGGGATCGACCGGCGGCTGATCGGCTGGCAGTCGACCCGGCGCCAGCAGATCGAGGACGCGCTGCCCGTTCTCATGGACAAGTACGAAGAACGGCAGGGGCACCCGCCGGGGGAGAAGGCCGGCTACGCGCTGGCGTGCCAGGCCGCCGACCAGACCCGCCCGCCGAAGCGCACGGAGCTGCTGTCGCTGACCGAGCTGCGGACGCGATGGAGGGGCTCCGCGATCCGGGCGTTCGGTGCCTGCACCGTCTACCGGCTTGCCGAGCGGGCGCGGGCGGCGGCCGCGGCGGTGCGGGCGCGGGTGCGGCCGGTCGTCGACGTCGTCCTGGCGGCCGTGGACACCGTCGCCGTGGTCTACGTGATGCGCGGCGCGTTCGCGCGCCACCACCTGCTCGCCGAAGCCCGCCGCCACCTCTCCTACACACTGCGCGGCCGACCCCACGAACCCGGCCTGGACGAACGGATCGTGCAGGCGGCCGTCGACGACTACACCCGCCCCGTCGGGTACGGCCGGAGGATGACCGCCGACCTGCGCGCCCTGTACCCACGCGACACCGAGGACCAGGCAGTGCTGCGCCCGCTGACCCGCAAGCGGACCGCCCCGCCGTACGAGCGGGCCCGCCTCGCCGCCGGCGCCCTGGCCGCCCGGGTCCGCGCCGCGCGGCGAGCCGAGCGCCTGGGCTCGCGCCCCCGCCCGTACAGCGTCGCGGTGCCCGCCGCCTCGAGGTCGTCGCATCCGCGGCCCTTCCGAGACGGCCGGAAGGACGGCCGCCTCCCGGAGCCGGAGACCGGCGTCGACGCGGTGGAGCAGACCCGCCAGACCCTCGAAGCCGCCGCCGCGAAGGTGGCCGCCACGCTCCAGGACAGCCAGCGGGCGCGCGAAGCCGCTCACGGCCCGCGTCCGCAGCCCGCCCCGGCGACGACCCCGCCGCAGTACACCCAGCAGCCCGGCACCCAGCACACGCCGGGCCGAACCACAGGAGGAGTCAGGTGAACACCCCGGAAGAACGCCCCAACCCCGACGAAGCCCTCGCCCTCGCCCGCGCCGCCCGCGAGCAGATGGCCGCCGCGCTCGACGAGGACCAGGAGCCCGACGTCGACGAGCCCGTGGGATGGCAGCCGATCTGGAAGCGCCCGCGGAAGCCGAAGTCGAAGGCGGCGAAGAAGAAGGAGCTGCGCGAGCAGCGGAAGCGACTCCAGGAAGCCGCCAAGCGCCGCCTCGCCGCGAGGAACTCGCGCCGGCCTCGCGCCCGGCAGAGCCGGATCGGCAACGCGGCCGCGCGCCGCGATGCCCGCGCCCTGTCCCGGGTGCGGCACTCCAACGCCTGGCTGTGGTGACGGTGCCGGGCACCGTCCACTGAGTGGAGTCCACCCGATGTCGCGCATCGCCACCGGATGCAGAACATCGGGTGGGCTCCACTCAGTGGCCTTCACCGATGGGATCCACCCGGTGGAGTCCACCGAGTGGATCCCACTCCGGTGCGCCGGACGACGATGGACTCCACCGTGGTGCGCACCGTGATGGTGCGCCACCGCGTCCGGCACCGCACCACTCCGACGATGCCCCGCACCCTCGCGCGCCGGTGCGCCGCACCTGATGCTCCGCACCGCACCGGTGCGTTTGCCGCCGGCCGACCCCTTGTCCGGGTGCGGCCGGACGCGCGTGACCCCCTTGTCCGGCTCCGCTACACCCCCCTTGTCCAGCTCTGCTACCACGACGTCTTCCCTTGACATCGGCCGTTTCGGCTCGCGATCAGGTCGCGGTCAAGGGGGTGTGTGATAGGGGAGCCCGTTCAGCCGTGGCGCGCCCCGGCGCGGTGCGGTGGTGCCGGTGGAGCGGTGCGGCGCGGTGCAGTGGTGCCGGTGGAGCGCACCATGGTGGAGCGCCGAGGATGCGCGCCGCACCGCACCACTGCCGTCCTGGAGGTACGGCTACGCGGTGGTGTGGTGCGTCGGGTGCGCCCCGCTCGGTGCGGGATGCGCCTCAAGGGCCTGGCCCACGCCGACGACCTCCAGTTCGTACAGGGCGTCGGAGACGTCCTCACGGTCTTCGTTGGTGAGGATGTGCGCGACGAAGTCGATGACTGCGCGGGCGATGCCTTCCGCAGTGCACGGCCCGGCCTGCCTCGACCAGT
Source organism: Streptomyces hydrogenans (assembly GCF_014656075.1). Lineage (GTDB taxonomy): Bacteria > Actinomycetota > Actinomycetes > Streptomycetales > Streptomycetaceae > Streptomyces > Streptomyces hydrogenans. Next base: position 15,481 of record NZ_BNBS01000038.1, on the reverse strand, counting down.
TGCGCAGGGTGGCCACGAAGACCCGCCCGACGGCCTCCAGGGCGAAAGAGTCGTCGCACGGGTCCGGGTCGAGACCGCACAGGGCGGTGACCGGGACGATGATCCGCTCGGCGACGTTGACGAGCATCGAGGGCATCTGCGGATGGGCGTCGGCGAACTCGGCAGCCGCCTCGGTATCGCCAGCCTGAACGGCCCGGAGGTACCCAAAGGCGCTGATTGCCACCTCCGGTGTCAGCGGAACGAGCGGCACGCCGGGAACCTGGGACAGAGGCGGGTTCTGAATCATGATCACGGACAGCTCCTCACATACGGGCCGCCCCGCTGATCGCGGCGGCCTCGAACCCGATGCTCGGGCTGCGGGCCTGTGGACAGAGTCCGGCCGCCGACGGAGGAGAACTCTCCTCTCCGGGACTGATCACGATGCGGTCACGGCGGAGGGGTTCTTTGAACCCGCCGTCACACCGAGCCCGAAAACCGCACCTGTAGAAGGTGAATGGCGGGACAGGCCCGCCCCACCTCCAGGAGCATCCTGTGGCGAGCACCGAGCCCGAGCAGCCCTTTGACCCGGCCGGACAGGCCCCCTCCGTGGACCCCTCCATCACCCCCTCCGCGCCTCGCGCTCGGCGACCAGACGTTTCCGCAGGTCAGGCCCGGCGGACAGGGGGTCGTCGCAGCGCCGACATCCCTCATGTAGATGTAGCAAGGCGTCCTACTCACCGGAAGAACTCGACCGAGCCCCGGCGCCGGGAGCTCCTGCAGGCTCTCGGGATCTTCCAGCGGGCTACGCCCGACCAGCTCTGGAAGCTGACCCGCCCGGGCAACCAGCACGACAAGCTCACGCGGGACAACCTCCTGGACCTGGAGGACCACCACCTGGTGCGGATCGAGACGGTCCGGGGAGACCAGCGGCAGGTGTGGGTGCTGACCAAGCGCGGACACGACGAGGCGAAGCTCCTGCTGGAGCCGAAGGGCATACGGGTTTCGGCACTGCGGGAGAAGAAGTACGACCCGGTCACGGGGAAGCTGCTGGGCACCGGCTACGGCGAGCACGCCGCGGCGGTCACCTCGACGGCCGCCGAACTCCACCAAGCCGGGATCGGCCACCGGCTCGGCTTCCAGACCGAGATCGGGCACCGGCTCGCCGACGGCTACGTGCAGCGGGCGGACCTGGTGGTGCGGGCGCCACAGGCCGGGGTGCCCGTACTCCTGGTGGAGGTCGACCGCCGCTCCGAAGACGCGCACGACCTGGTGACCAAGCTGCGCCGGTACTGGGAGTGGGGACGGCAGCTGGCGAAGGACGCGGACAAGCGCACCGTGGACCTGGTCCGCTCCCGGCCGGACGCGATCGAGCGCGTCGACCACGAGCAGCGGCTGTGGCGCCGCGTCTACCCGCCGACCGGCCGCGAGGGCCTGGCCCCCCTCGCGTTCGTGTTCGCCGACACTACCGAGACCAAGGTCGCCCACACGGTCGCCGTGCTGGAGGAGGCCGGCCGCTACTGGGCGCCGCGCCGGTACGACTCCCTCTACGAGAAGGCCATCACCGCGCGGGACTACCGCCAGGCGGTGCCCGTCGTCGTCACCACCCTGGAACAGCTCCAGGAACACGGCGCCGGTGCGGCAGTGTGGCGGCGCCTGGGACGGACCGGGGAGCAGACGCTGACGGACGCGCTCGACAACCCCGACGGCCACACCCTCTACCGCGCACAGGAAGCCCGCGCGGACGCGGATGACAAGCGGCGCCGGGCCGCTGAACGGGAGGCGCAGCGGCCGGTGTGCCGGCGGTGCGGGCGGAAGTTCAGCGACGAGCGCTGGGAGGAGAACACCGTGCACCGGACCGCCGTCAAGGCCGGGGACAGGTCGGCATGCGGCCCGTGCCGCGTCGACGACGTCGCCCGCCAGGAGGCCGCCGCCGAAGCCGCCCGCCTCGAGGCCGCCGCGCCGCCGGAGCCGCAGGACGGCCCCGAGGCGAAGAGGGGCCGCGGCTGGCTCCGCCGACGACCCTGACGATCCCCTTCGCCACCGGCCACGCCCCGCCCTGCCCGCACCGCTGTGACCTGCGAGGGTCATTGCTTGGGTCACTCACCACAGCGTCTGACGCAAAGGGCCGGCCTTGCCGCGCCCGGGTACTGACCCGGGCACCTGGTGCGCGTACGGCTTAGGTTGCGCCACCGGTTGCGCAGTAGGTTGCGCCACCGGTTGCGTCACCAGTTGCGCGGTAGGTTGCGCCATCGGTTGCACGCCTCACCGAGTCGGCCCCGCGTCTGCGCAGGCCAGGGGCCGTGGGTCAGTCGATCTGGCCGCCGACACCTCCCCTGTGGGGGCAGGGGAGGTGTTCTTCTTTTTTCTCACGGCGCGGGGGCGGGCGAGTCGGGGTGACGAGCACCAGGGGGCTGCGCCGTTTCGGGACTCCTGCATGGTGGATGTGCCGCTGGCGCGGAGCAGGGGGACCGATGTCGCGAACCTGAGGTACACCGGAACCATGACGGCCCAGGAAGCGTTCTGCGTGCGCTGCGGTAGCGCAGATACCCGAGTTACCCGCCTCGACCGGACCAGCGCGGGAGGCACCTGCTTGCGCTGTAACAAGCCCTTTCGCGCCACACCGTGCCAGAGTTGCGGAGGCTTCCCCATCGACGGCTCCTTCGGCGTCCCCGGCATACGGTTCGAGAACTTCCCGAGACCGTGGGCTGCTGGGACTGCGGTCACGAGAACCCCCTGTGCGACCCTGGCCCGGAGTAGGCGGCGCCAAGCCCGCCCTCGCTGTGGGGCGGGCTGCATGGCGCCCGGCCCGGTGGGTGGAACGGACACCGAAGTCCGCGTGCCACCGCGCGGGACGGGCGGGCCTACCCGGCGCTCACTGGCCCGAGGAGGCCCTACACAGGGCTGTATGAGACGCAGCCGAGAAGAGACCGCAACCCAGGATCTGCCGGGCGACCTGTGGCACGCCCTGGCCCAGCTCCACCACACCCACCCCGACCCCGTGGGCCGCGTCGGGCCGCTCGCCCGCCCGGCCGGGCTGCTGTCCTTCACCGTGGCCGCCGACGCCATCCTTGCGGCCCGGGTGCAGCTGACCGGCGTGGAGACGATGCACGAGGTGAACGACATGCTCCGCGCGATGACCGGTGACCTCCCCCACGCCCACTTCACCGGGCCCGGTGTCGCGCTGGAGGTCACGCTCGGCAGACGGCAGGAGCTCCCAGTCCACGAGGCGCACGCGGTGGGCCTCACCCGGCTCTTCCGCCACGCCGCTGGCACCATCGGTGCCCGCAGTACGCCGGGCGGCGGCCGGTGCTTCACTGCGGCGGGACCGGATGCACCCGCCCCCTGTGGGAGCCGGCGGCCGGGCACGAGTGAGCGGCACGCGAGAAAGAACGCCCGTGTCCCGCGCCGCCCTTCCGGACGGTGGGGGACGCGGGCGGGCGCAGGGACCCAGGCTTACGCCGGTAGGGGCGTCGCCTCCGGGCGCAGCGCTGCGAGCGGAGAGCGCCGGCTCTTCTCCACCGTGCGCAGCTGCTCCCAGTCGACCTCGGGGTGTTCGGCGGGCACTGTGTGGACGGATGCCGTGGTGTAGGGCGCGACGTCGACGGCTCCGGCCCGGCTGGTACCGAAGCGGACCTCATCGCCTGCGGGGAAGCGCACCCAGCCGAGCCGGACCATGTGGTCGAAGTCGGTACGGCGGAGTCGAAGGCGGGCGGTGGCCTGCTCCGGACCGAGCGGGGTATCGGCGGCGATCAGTTCCGCCAGGTCCTTGCGGCGGCAGACCTCCGCGACCTGGTCGGGATGGTGCAGCGTCTCGTCCGGGTTCGCGCTCAGGCCGACCGGGAGGCCGCGGTCGACGAACCGCCGCACCACGAACGCCGTCACGTTCACCGGATCGCCGTGAAGAGTCTGGTTCGGGGTGCCGAGCACGTCGGCGATCCGGTCGGCCACAGCACCGCCGGAGATCGGCGGGGAGGGCACCGCGGCCCTGATGACGTCGGCATTCAGCGCCTCCACGGCGGCCCGGGCCCACTGGTGGGACGACCACTACGGGGCCAGGACCGCGTACACGGGTTTGGCGACCGGAGTCGACGCCACGCGCTGGCGGCCGCCTACAGAACCGAGGGGCGGCCCGGCTGCCGGGCCGCCCTCAGGCTGCCTACTCGTTGAACCCTGCGGAGTGGGTGCAGGTGCTGCGGTTGGGCCACGGGCCCGACGGATAACTTCCGGAACAGACGCTCATGACGTAATGACCGTTGTTGCCGATGTCGTGCACTGCACTGTCGCAACCGGAGTCACCGCCGTCCGACAGCTTCAGGACGAGCTTGTAGCCGCCGGTGGTGTAGAACGAGTCGTACCAGAGTTCGCCGTAGATGCCGTGCCCGTCCCCTCTGGTGTCGCAGACCTTGAAGATGTCGCCGTCGTCGACGTGCTTCATGGAGCCCCCGGGGATCGAGAGTGTCAGATCCGCCGCGGAAGCGGGTGACGCTACCGCCCCGACCAGTACGACGGCGCTCGCGCCGACCACACCCATGCGCTTCAGTACAGACATAGGTCCCTTTCCGTTCTCGGACAGGCCACTCATTACGGCGCGGAACGCTACCGCAGTTCACGGAAGTTGACGCTTCCAGCCCCGGATCCGCACCGAATCAGCAGATCTTCCCCGGCCCCGCCCGGTACTGACCCGGCGCGGGGTACGCGTACCGCTCAGGTCGCGTCACCGGTTGCCCCCCTTGCCGAGCCGGCCCCGCGTCTGCGCAGGCCAGGGGCCGTGGGTCAGTCGATCTTGCTGCTAACACCTCCCCTGTAGGACAGGGGAGGTGTTCTCCTCCTCTCTCATGGCGCGGGGCGGGCTGCCCGGCGGGCGGAACAGGCCCCGAAGTCCGCGTGCCACCGCGCGGGACGGGCGGGCCTACCCGGCGCTCATCGGCCCGAGGAGGCCCTACACAGGGCCGTATGAGACGCAGCCGAGAAGAGACCGCACCCCAGGATCTGCCGGGCGACCTGTGGCACGCCCTGGCCCAGCTCCACCACACCCATCCCGACCCCGTGGGCCGCGTCGGGCCGCTCGCCCGCCCGGCCGGGCTGCTGTCCTTCGCCGCGGCCGACGACACCGTCCTCGCGGCCCGGGTGCAACTGTCCGGCGCGGAGTCGATGCGCGAGGTGAACGAGACGCTCCGTGCGATCACCGGGGGCATGCACGCCCACTTCACCGGCCCCGGCGTCGCGCTGGAGGTCACCCTCGGCAGACGGCAGGAGCTCCCGCTCCACGAGGCCCACGCCGCGGGCCTCACCCGGCTCTTCCACCACGCCGCCGGCACCGTCGGTGCCCGCAGCACGCCGGGAAGCGGCCTGTGCTTCCACTGCAGCGGGACCGGACGCGCCCGCCCCCTGTGGGAGCCGACGGCCGGGCAGGCGTGAGTGGGACGCGGGCGGGCGTGCGGACCTCGGCGGCTTACGCACGAGGTGACGCCGAGCAGGGCGAGCACCAGGCGCTGCCCCTCTCCCCGGCCTCCTTCAAGCTCGACCTGTGGTGAGTGGGGGCGGCTTCGCTCACCACACGGGTTGGCGTGGGGTGACCTGTGAGGTTGGGAGGGCGTTTTCCTTGGCGGGAGTGTTTTGTGTGCGGCTGTGAGGGGCTTACTAGGGGCGTCTGCGGGCGAGGTTCAGGGCGGCGTTGTTGGCGATCCGTGGGAGAAAGTACGGGCCGGTGTCACCCCTACAGCAGGAAGTCGACCGCGCAGTTGATGCGCTTCGAAAGGTCGGAGGCCGTGTACCAGGAGCTCGGCTGCAGCTCACGCAGGCTTTTGACCAGGTTGTACTGGATGCGACGTTGGTGGGCTCCGATGCCTTGGAAGATCCACGGGACCATCTTCAGCATATGGATGTCGGTGTTGCCCGGGGTGGTGAGCCAGCCATTCGTGATCGGGAAGAAGCGGTCGAAGGCTTCGAGGGCCGTGGGAATCTCGTCGGCGGGGATGCCGGAGTACTTCGCCATCCACTCGAACTCCTCGCCCGTCCTGTCCTCAAGGTAGAACCCTCCCCACCCCCACAGGAACTGCTGCCAGAAGGTCGCGTACCGCGCGAAGTTCGGCTGCTCTCGCAGCCATGCGATGCCGTCGTGGAACGTGCCCGGCAGGACGTGGTAGGTCAGCCCCTGAAAGAAGAACGACTTCCCATCCTCCGACATGCGGAACTCGGGAGGGCCGTCGGGATGCGCGAGTGCGTAGTCCACGGCGGCCTTGAGGATGGCGAGCCGGGCCCGGTGCTCGAGGTACATGCACGCCTGGAGTTCGGGGTGCTTGCCGTACCGGATCGCAGCCTGACAGCTCGGACTGTCGCTCGCGACCGCGTGCGGGTCGAAGTCTGCGCCGTCGATTTCGCGTGCGTAGCCCAGGGTCAGCTTGGGATGCTCGCCGTACGCCTCGTAGAGCAGAGCCAGCGACTCCTCGGGGGCCCTGGCGAAGAAGGTGCCGTTGTTGATCTGACGGTGGTACGTCTTCGCGGCCTTGGCCCCTTCGTGCCCGGCGCGCTCCTGCTTGTGGATGAGCTTGACGAACTTGCGCTCGACTCCGTACGAGTGCCGCCACAGACTGATCAGCCGCGGATCCGCGAAGGAGCCGTACCCCTTGTCCGTGAACAGCTGCGGAGCGGCTTCGAAGTCGTCGAAGCACACGACATCCAGGCCTAGGGGCTTCATCTTCCGCGTAGCGGACTCCCGGTCATCCCACTGGGTCATGAAGAAGGCCCCATGCTCAAGGTCCAGGTACTGCATCCACCCCACCACCTTGAACAGGTCTGTGAAGCCCCATCTCCCGCCCTTGACCTCGATCAGCCGTCGCAGAGCCTCGTCCGCTCCGTAGTAGGTCGCGAAGATGTCGAGCTCGAGGATGTCGGCCGGATCCCTCTCGATGATCTGTTTCTCCACGAAGTGACCGGACGCCTGGAACAGCGCGGCGATGTAGTCCTCGAGGTCCTCGCCAGCCTTCGGGATCTCCGGCAGAGTCACGACCTTGTTGCCCATCAGCAACCCCCTTTGTACCGGGCGACCCTATCGGCGCAACGCAGTCACCAGCCACGCCTTTCCGAAGGTCCCGACGGTAAGAGAACATCCATGAGGGTTGCACCGGAAGGGGGCTAGAGGGTTGCCTCCACAGGCGTACTAGGCGGGGACCGCAGATGTGACTGGAGGTGGGACCCCCGAATCCGGTGATCTTCCATTCGTGCAGGTCAAAGCCCATGGGCAAGCCCTCTTCGGGAAACGACACCTCTTACCTCGCGATAGCCGAGGGGGGAGATCTATCCGTATCCCGGGCCAGCCGCCGCGCGCAGGGGGACATGTACCGGTATGGCTCGTGAACGGATCCAGTGGCCCCTCGTTGTGGAACGGACGCGGCAGATCGTGGACGGATACGCGCCGCTCAAGGTCACGTTGCGACAGGCGATGTACCGGCTCGCGGCCGAGGGGTGCTGCCGCATACGCCGCCGATGTACCGGCGGCTGTCCTCGCAGCTGGCCCAGGGCCGCCCCGAGGGCCGCTTCCCTGACCTGATCGACACCGTCCGCGAAGACCACGTCCCGCCGGCCTGGCCGGACGCGGACGCTTTCGTGCGGGAGATGCCCGACTGGTTCCGCCTGGACCGCACGGCGGGCCAGGAGCAAGCCCTGTACTTCGCTGCGGAGAAGGACACCCTGCGGCAGCAGCTGACCGGCTGGCTCGAGTTCGCGGGCATCCCCGTGCTCGTAGTCCGCGGCTTCAGCTCCCAGTCCTACGCCGACATCGTCTGTGACCGCGTCGCCCACGAGTAGCGCGAAGCCCACCTTGCCGTGGTGATTTCGACTGCTCCGGCGAGGACATCGAGCGGAACTGGGTGGAGCGGACGGGCGGCTAGTTGGTGTGTTCGTCGATCCAGGCCTGGGGGACCAGAGCGTCGCCGTTGCGCCAGTTGTAGCGCACACAGTCCTGATACCACTGGTCGGACAGGTTGGCGTGGTCGCTGACGATGAGCTGGAAGTTAGGTGCCAGGTCGTTGGTAAAGCGGTACATCAGTTCGAACATGCCGCGGACGGTGTTGCGATCGGCGTCGGAACGAATGAGATCGGGGTTGCCGCTGTCCTTGGCGACTTCGGAAGGGTAGAAGGGCTGGGTGACCTGGTCCAGTAGGAGCATGCGGGGTACGGGCCGCTGGTGGAGGGTGAAGTAGCGGTGCAGGGCTAGGTGCGCGACGAGGTGGTAGCCGACCCAGTTCTCGCCGCTACCGATGCGCAGCAGAGGGACGATGCCGTCGTCGGAGTCGGCGAGGACCGTCAGTTTCCGTACGTCGAGGCGGATGCTGCGCTTGCTGTGCTCGAGATTGAGTGTCTGGGCGTAGGCGGTCATGTCGGTGCTGATGTAGTTCAGGGCGTGATCGAGCCGGTCCTGCATGGCGTCGGTGTCGAGTTCGGCTTCGAGGTCGTCCACTTGAGCTTGGGCGAACGCTGCGGCTGATCGCAGCTGCAGGAGACTGCCTTCGTAGGTGTCCCCGGTGTCCGGGAGCTGGCTGAGGTGTGCGTCGATCCGGCCGCGCAGGAAGGCCTGCTCCTCGGCCTGAGCGCGGAATCGGTTCCGGCTGGCTTCCAGTTCGGCCAGGGCGTTGAGAGCTCCTTCGACCCCGCGGAGTTCCTCGCGGGCGGTGTCGGCCTGGTCGGTGAGTTCCCGCAGCGTCTGCTCGCGGCGGGGCCGCACGGTGTGCACGGAGGTGAGCTGGCCGCGGAGATCTTTTAGGGTCCGCTGCATGTCCTCGACCGCATGGTCGGGCTGAGGCAGGTCAGAACCGCACAGCGGACAGGCCATGTCTTCAGCGTGTGAGCCGGTGTCGGGGAGCAGGTCGATGGCGTGCAGGCGGGAGATGCCGCGCTGCACAACCTGGGTGTAGCTGTCTTCCGCGGCTTCCTGCCGTATGAGGAACTGTCGCTGCTCGCCGATCTCGTCCAGCTTGGCACGTAGCTGGGTACGGCGTTCTTGCAGCGCTGCGGTGCGCTCTGTGTGGGAGTGTTCCTCGCCGGTGGCTGGCGGTGGGAAGCGGACCGCTTCGCGCAAGGCGTCGATCAGCGCCTCGCGACTGTCGAACTCGTCGTCGGCTGAGATCAGTGCTGCCGTGCGGGCTTGGGCCAGCAGCTGGTGCAGGTGGGCATCGATGTCGCCGTCGGCGATCTCGGCCACCTTCAAGTCTTGCTGCCGGCGTCGCAAGAGCCGCCGGGCGGTCGTCAAGCCGTGCTGCTTTTGCGCCTGATCTTCGCCGACAGCGCCGAGAAAGTACGGCAGGGTGGAGGTCAGCCGTGCTCCGCCGTCTCGTTCGCCCTGCCGGTGGAACAGGATGCTGCGTGTGGTGATCTCGTCCTGGTTCTGCAGACACAGCGGCACTGCGTGCCCCAGGTGAACGGCGAACGGCGTCTGCAAGCTCCCGGGCTGGGGTTCGCTGCGGACGTCGCCCAAGCCGATTCTCCGTCCGAGCTGCTGGCGCAGTTCGTCGGAATCGCAGTTGTTCGCGAGCCGCTCGTAGGGCAACGGCCGCAGGGCGGAGCCGAACTCGAGCATCGCTGTGGAGACGGACTTCTTGCCTTTGGCAGGAAGCCGGCGCGCCACGAACGCCCGGGTGTCGGGCAGCTGGAGCAGCACGGCCACCCATTCGACGGTCCTGGTGATCGGACCGACCGAGACGGGGGCGTCGTCCCTGCCCAGGCAGAAGTCGACGATGTCCAGGATGATGCTCTTCCCGGTTCGCGAACTGCCCGTGATGATGTTGAGCTCGCCGAGCCTGAACGTCAGCTCGCGCACCTTGCCGCTCTTGCTGTAAAGGATCAAAGACCGAAGCTGCACAGTGATCAGACTCTCACGCCCAGTAGCGCCAGGAGGGTAGAAGGCTGATCTACGGTCGCCGCCCACTTGCCCACCAAGCGGGCCGATTTCAGCATCTCCTGCAGTTCCCCTTCGGCACGTCGTGTGGAGAAGGGCATGGCGTGCACGGCTCCAGCCTCCACCTGGATCAGACCGTGGCGCAGAGCGAAACGCAGCCCCTCACGGAGTACGGGCAGCGTTGAGTCAACCCGGGCGCCAAACCCCGCCAGAAGGGCCGGATGACGCCCGGCCCACGTCGGCAAGTGCGTTCTGATACTGGACGGCAGCGCTTCACGCGTGGAGCGGTGCAGCACCAGCACGGGAAGGACCAGTGCCAGCGGCCAGACCATCGCGCGCCCGCGCTTGAGCTCGTACTCCTGTGCTATCGAAGCCTGCACGAAACTCACCAGCGCCGGATTCAGAAACGCGGCGAAGGCCTGCGGCTGGTGTGCGCGGCTAGGCATGTACCGTGCCGATGGTCAGGTCCTGGACCCTCTGCAAGAACTCGGGATGCCACCCCACCCGGGCTTCATCCGCCAGGCAGTGATGCTGGCCGCGGTGAAAGAAGACCTGGTCGTACTGGTCCCTAATCCTGACCGTCACGCTGTCCAGCACCTGCCACAGCAGCTCTTCCCCCGAATCTTGCCGATCCTGCTCGCTCGCATCCGCTGGAAGCCGGCGGACCATGCGGGCAAAGAGCCGCTCCCACTCGTCGACCAAATCGGCCTGATAGCGCTCCAGTTCATCTAGGCCGATCAGGTCATTGTCGGCCCAGGCCACTGCTTGGTTATAGGCGCGGTAGTAGTCCATCATCGCCTTCTCAAGCTCCCGCCGGCCAAGGTTGACCCACCGCAGCTGATGGACGAAGAACCGCTCGCTATAGTCCACGCCCTCCTGCTGGGCAGCCTGCCAGTCGCTCCGCTCTACCAGAGTAGGGAGACGATCCGCGGCGTAGTCATCCCGGATCTGCTCAACCCGACGATGCACCATCCCCACCGACACGCTCGTCCGGCGCTTCTGCAGCATCTCGACGACCTGGTCGTACCACCATGCCCACAACTGCTCCATGAACGTCGCTTGCGCACCCTCGTCGGATGGGAGAGTAAACAGCAGCCACTTCCTCACAGCCGCATCGAGATCGTCGATGCCGAGGGTGCCGTCGATAACACGCATGCGTTGAACGAACGTCGCACGCTCACCAGCCGATAGGGCGAGGAAGCGCGCCCTAGCCTCAGCAGTCTTCTCCGATTTCGACGCTGCCGCAGCAGTCTCAAGCCGTCGCAGAGCCACACCAGGCTCCCTGCTCGGGCTGCGCAGCGCCGCTGCTGCCGAACCTTCGCGAGCATGCTGGGTGGTGACGAGCGTCAGCCACGGCCCCTCTACATCACCGGGATCATGGGTATCCATCCACGATCGGATCGTGCGCCACAGATCGTCATCGCGATCGCCCAGAGTGCGGGTCGAGCGCTGATGAAGCTTGGTCTGCAGCAGGTCGACAGGACGGTCGGCTACCTCCCACGCCACGTCGTCATGCAACTCGAGACTGATCGCTCCGTCAGGTCGTTCCGATGACCCCCGAAACAACTCCAGCAGCGCCCACTTCGCCTGGTAGAGGTAGCCCAGTGCAGAGGCCGACGCGTCGTGAGACACCTGAAAGACCATGATCCAGTCTCCTCACGCAACACGTGCTGTGTCTACCTGCTTGCACACAGTCGAGGTCGAAAAGCTGCATCCCAAGGTGGCGTGGGCCATCCCCTCGGGGCCGGATGCGTGCGCGCCGCGAGCCTGGGCCCGCAATCAGGAGTGAGCAGGGTGATCACCAATACCTTGACACCCTGGCTTGGGTTCACCGTCAGCATGGGCCCACTCCGGCAGTCAACGTCAAGCCGCTCAGTCAAGGCCGAGAGCGGCCAGAGCAGCGAGTTGATCGGCATCCAGCCGACCCCTCCTTGATTTCGTGTTCGAGACCCATACGCCCAGTTTCACGGCCACCGGCTCCGTCTCGCCGTCGACCACGATCTCCTCGGCGTGGCCGCGCGGCACCGGACGGTCGACGCCCTCCCGTTCCACCCACTGGGCGAGGGCTGCCAGGCCGCGCTGGAATGCCTGCTGTGCCTTGCTCGGCCCCTTCGTCCCGCGGCTGGCCGCAGGGGCGGGGTCGGGCGCCTTGTCGGGCTGCACGCCCAGCTTCGCCAACCGCTCCTGCTGCTCGGGCAGAAGCTGCCTCCAGGTGCCCGGTTCCTGCTGCCTCCACCTCCAGGTGCCGATGTCATCGCCGTCGAAGACGACGCCGGGCGCGATGTAGGGCAGCACTCCGTCGGCGTCGACGAGGTCGGCGAGAACGCGGTAGTGCCGTTGCCAGTTCAGCGGCCACGGGCAGTCCCAGTCCTCGTCGATCGCCGCCAGCTGCTTGGCGCGTTCCGCGGCCCGCTTCGGGTCCTTGCTCAGGCCGCCCTTGCGGCGGAGGTTGGCCATGTGCTGCCCGATGGGCACCATCTCCTCGCCTTCGCCCCACACCGCGTCCTGCCGCGGCGCGAGGTGTCCGGTCGCCCGCCGGTACGAACGGAGCGCGGCGAGCTTGGCTTCCCACGCCTCCTGGCCGGGCTCCCAGACCATCCCGGCCTCCGGGGTGTCCAGCAGCGTCTTGCGCCGGTCCTCCAGCTCGCCGGCCCTCAGCGCCTTGCGCTGCTGGTGCACCCAGCGTCCGAGGGGGAAGTCCTTGGTGACGCCGACTGCGACCTCGACGTCGTAGGGGACGGTGTAGAGGCCGGTGATCTCGTTCTCCTTCCGCCACCGGATGAGGGCCTGGTAGCCCTCCAGCCACACCAGTGACTCCGGCCGGTACACCCGCGTCCGGAGGAAGGCGGCGATGGTCGCGGCGTCGCGCGGGCTGGAGAAGTGCAGCAGGGCCGACTCGGCAGCGGCGTCGGTGCCGTCGTCCTCCTGGTCCTCGCCGTCGACGGTGTCGTCAGCGCCGACGATCCGCCCGTCCTCGTCGCGCCGCAGGTGCACCTTGCGCTTGCCGCTCGTGAGCGCGCGGGATGCGAGTTGCTCGACCAGGCGCTCGTCGTGCGAGCGCAGGCCCTGGAGCACGGCGACGAGGGGCTTGAAGCTGGCGGAGGCGACCATGTCGGTGGGGTCCTCGCCGGGCCCCAGGAAGATGGGCACGATGATCCTGGCCACCTTCGTGCTGCCGTCGCGGTTGAGCCTCAGCGCGCGCCCGATGTTCTGCACGATCTCGACCTGGGAGCCGCGGGTGTCGGCGAAGCACACCGCCTCGACTCCACGCTCGCCGGTGATGTCGACGCCCTCTCCGAGCACGCGCACGCTGGCGAGGAAGGCGCGGTGGACCCGGTGCCCGGTGGCGTCGATGCCGTTGGCGAACTGCCGCAGGACTTCCCGGCGCTCGGCGACGAGGTGGTCGCCGCACAGCCACGCCGACCACACCCGGTCCGGGGGTACGTGGCGGCCGGCCTCCAGCTCGTAGAACTCGGCCTCGATCGACGACGCGGGCAGCTTCTCCGCGGCCGCCAGGTCCGCGTCGGAGGCATCGGTGACGTACAGCTCGGCCGCCGTCTCGGGCAGTTTCTCCGCGAACGCCGCGGCCTCCTCCACCTTCTGGTGGAAGGTCATGACGGTGCGCAGGTTCCAGGCGGCGGCGTGCTCCAGGAGCGCGGTTTGCAGCAGCGCCAGGCGCCGGCCCCGCCGCGCCTCCTCGGACTCGCCGAGAACGGGGGAGGGGTCGTGGATTTCCAGGACGTCGATCTCGAACCCGGCGAGGATCTCCCGCTCGATCGCCTCCGACAGTCCGAGCTCGGCGAGCCACGCGCCGTAGGTGCCGTCCGGGTCGTCGGCCATGGTCGCGAGCGCCACCTCCTGGCCGTCCGCGCCCTTCTGCGGCCGGGGCGCGGCGAGGATACGCGGGGTCGCAGTGAGGTACAGGCGGAAGTCGGTGGGGATCCGGGCGTTGTCGTGGATCGCCGCCCACGGACGGCCAAGATCACCGGCGGTGCCGTGGGCTTCGTCGACGATGGCGAGGTCGAAGCCGTCCATGCGCTGGCCGTAGAGCCGTTCCCCGCCCGCCAGTGCGGCCTCCAGCGGCCCGCGAACCTTCCCCCGGCCCGTCGGGTCCTCCGGGTCCTCGCGGTCTACCAGGGAGGCGTACGTGGCGAACACGACGACCGGTCCGGCCCCGGCCCACAGGGCGAGCTGGATGGCGTTGGTGGTGGTCCGCACCCCCAGTCCGCCCAGGACAGGGTCGTTCTCCAGCGAGCACACCGCGACCATCGGGGCCCGGTGACCCACCAGGCGCCACGCCTGGGCGGTCTGGACGAGCAGGTCCAGGGTCGGGACGGTGACGAGGATCCGCCCTTCCGCGAACGACTCCAGCGCGCACGCGGCGGCCATGATCGTCTTGCCCGAGCCGGTCGCGGACACGATCGTGCACCGGGCACCCTGCGGAGGCACAGATGATCTTGCAGGAAATCCCACCCACCTACGAAACGCGGCGCGCTGGTCTACCTGGTGTTCCTTGAGCGGAATCACTGACATTCTCTCGCCTCCCCTGAGCCTGAATTCCCGTGGTTTTTCAGATGGCCGCGTGCGGCGTGCAGGCCGCACTCGCGTCGTTCCAGATCGACGCGTCCGCCTTGTGCCAGTCGCCGGGCTGGCCGTCCTTGAAGGGCGGCTTGTCGTCCGGGTCGTAGTGCCCGGCCTCGAGCGTGCAGACCATGACGTCCCCGTCGCTGTTGACCGTGCGCGCGGTGCACAGACCGCCGGCCTCGCCCAGCGCCTCCAGGACCCGGCGTCGCGCCGTGGTGTGCGGGTGCGTGGCCGGCAGCACGGTCTCCCGCACGAACGCCTCCAGGCGCACCAGGTCGGCCCGCTCGAGCTGCCTCACGTCCGCGATATGTACGGCCAGCTCAGCGGCCCCCGCCGACCGGCCGCCGCGCCGGGACCATCCCCGGTCCGCGATGTCCACCAGGGCCTCGCTCACGGTCCTGACGCCCTCGTCCCAGCCGTCCTCGAACAGCGGGCCACGGGAGGCCGGCGTCATCCCGTCCAGCTCCACCACCTCGCACTGCGCCCCGGCGACGGCCCCGGCCTCCAGCGCGGCCACCAGGTCGTCCGCCTCACTCGCGGGCACGCCCTGCGCCTGCAGGAGCGCGAACAGCCTCAACCGGGCGTTGACGCCCGCCGTCTGGTACTCCGTCACCCGGCACACAGAATCGCTGCTCAGCGCAGGGTCAGGTCCGGTAGATTCCTGGTGACCGGTCATCTGCGGTCGTTCCTCTCGGAATTTATGGAGGTTCCCCGGTGGTCTGGGGGTGTCCTGTGTTTCCGCCAACGGTACATGCTGCATCAACCTGATGCAGCATGTACACTGAAACCCACACGAACGAGCGACCCCACCCCTCTCCTAACCAGCCAGGCCCGTATCGCGGGCCCAACGGTTCTGGAGGCGCAGCCGGAAGGACCGTCAGGCGGGGGAGCGCAGCGGACCCGCCAGCCAGGTTGGAGCGAAGCGGAAGCCTGGTAGCGGGACGAAGTCCCACTGGTCCGGGAGCGCAGCGGACGGACCATCACCGAGCCTGCGCAGCAGGCTCGGTGTGCGGGTGGCGTAGCCAC
>NZ_BNBS01000037.1 GCF_014656075.1 Streptomyces hydrogenans | reverse complement strand
GGGGGCGCCCCTCCCTCCTCCCCGGTCAGGGGCTGCCCCCGCTGCGGCTGACGGCGGCCCACTGCGGGCCCGTGACGGTCGCCGCCGTCGTCTCCCCCGGCGCGGGCGGGCGGACCCCGGCGGCCGGCGGCGGCGTGGGCTCTGCCCCGGGGGCCGTCCTCGGCACCGACGTCGACGCGGACCCGGGGACCGCCCTCGGGATCGACATCGAGTTCCTGCCCCGGCCCCCGTCCCCCGCCCTCCTGCTCCAGGCCCTCGGCGACACCGAACGGGCCGATCTGGAGGCCCGTCCCGCGCCGGACCGGTGCGCCGCGTTCCTCGCCGTGTGGACGGCGAAGGAGGCCGTCGCCAAGGCGCTCGGCTGGCCGCTGCTGCGCGCCCTGGTCGACGTGGAGATCGCCCTCCGGCCACGGCCGTTCGTGGCCCGCCTCGGGCGGGACCTCGCCCCGCGCGGCTGGCACCTCGTACCGCTGCGCCTGCCCGGCCTCCCCCACACCGTCACCCTCGCCCTGCGCCATCCGCACACCGACCCGGAACGGGAGACCTCATGGACCTCACCGGCAGGACCGCCCTCGTCACCGGGGGGACCCGTGGCATCGGACTGGCCATCGCGCGGACCCTCCACCACCACGGCGCCCGGGTCGTCGTCACCGGGCGCGACGAGGAACACGGCCGCCAGGCCCTCGCCCGGCTCGACGGCGGCGACGACGTGACGCTGTGCGTCGGTGACGCCACCCGCAGGCCCGACGCCGAGCGGGCCGTCGACACCGTCGTGGAGCGCTACGGACACCTGGACGTCGTCGTCAACAACGTCGGCGGGGCCACGGACTTCGCCACCGTCGCGGACATCACCGACGAGGTCTGGCACCGCACCCTCGCGCTCAACCTCGACACCGCGCTCTACACCACCCGGCACGCCCTGGCCCGGATGGTCCCCCAGCGCTCCGGGCGCGTCATCACCATCTCCTCCATGGAGGGGCGCGACCCGGACCCCGGTCTGTGCGCCTACGCCGCCGCCAAGCACGCCCTCATCGGCCTCACCCGGGTGCTGGCGAAGGAGGTGGGTCCGTACGGCATCACGGCGAACTGCGTCTGCCCCGGCGCCGTCGAGACCGACTGGGTCACCGAGCAGGGGCCCAAGGCCGCGCGCGTGCTGGGGACCGACTACGCCGGGCTGCTCCGGCACTTCACCGCGCGGACGGCCACCGGCCGGCTGACCCGCCCCGAGGAGGTGGCCGCCGCGGTGCTCCTCCTCGCCTCCCCCGAGGGCGCCGGAATCACCGGCGCCTGCATCCCCGTGGACGGCGGGTCGACCGTCTGAGGGTTCATCAGGAACGCACACAACTCAACGCCGAATAAAGGGCGTTGGCGATCATTCGCGGGGTTCCGGTGGCTGACGGATCGCGTGTTGGCGTGAAGACGCGTGTGGCTGATGTGCAGCCGGTGGATCAAGTCTCAAAGCTTACGCACAAATTACACACATCCTCTCTCCAACCCGCTTCCCATGCTCTAGATTGACCATGCTTCAGCTGATCGAGCACGAGGCGACCAGTAACGATCTTTACGTCCGGCACTGTGCATGACCAGCACGTCTGCCCCTTGGTGCCGGATGTGGGGCGATCAGTTCTTCGGGGGGCCGAGACGGCTTCCGGGTGCGGGGTGCACCCGGCGGACCGACGGATTCCCGCGCACAGCGAAGCTGCGAAGTGACAGCCCGGGCGCCACGCGGGGAGGGTGCGCGCCTGCCGGGCTGAGGAACAGTGCTAGGCGACCACGTCGAACCACTGGGAACCTTGGGGGGTTCTGTGCGGCAAGGGGGATTACTCAGCCCGTTTCCGTCTGCGCGCGAGCGTCTGGCGAACGGGGAGATCAGCCGGCCGGCGATGGACTGGGAACAGCGGTACCGACGTACCGTGATCACCAGCGACACCGTGGCCACCGCCTTCGTGGTAGCCACGATCGGCGACTTCTTCGGGGCCCGGGACGCGGCCAACTGGCATGAGAAATGGGGCATTCTCGCCTTCGGCACCGAGCTCCTGGTGCTGGGGGCGCTCGCGGTGAGCCGCTCGTGGGCTCCGGCGGTGCTCGGACAGGGCGCCGAGGAGTTCCGGCGGCTCGGTCGGTCGCTGTTCATGGCGACCGTCGTCCTGGCGCTCGGCGGGATCGCCCTCACCTCGCGCAACATCAAGCTGTGGATCTTCGTCGCGATCCCCGCGATCGCGCTGGTCACCATGACGGCGCGGTACCTGCTGCGCCTCTGGCTGCACAAGCAGCGGAAGGAAGGCAGGTGCCTGCGTCCGGTGCTCGCCGCCGGGAGCAGGGCCACCGTGCGGGACC
This sequence comes from Streptomyces hydrogenans, assembly GCF_014656075.1. Lineage (GTDB taxonomy): Bacteria > Actinomycetota > Actinomycetes > Streptomycetales > Streptomycetaceae > Streptomyces > Streptomyces hydrogenans. The sequence continues at coordinate 66,983 of NZ_BNBS01000037.1, read as the reverse complement.
TGATCACCAGGACCCGGAAGTTCCCGCACCTCGGGTGGCGGGTGGACGCGGTCTGCACCACCCCCGAACTCGGGCCCGACGGCGACCAGTTGGACGGTGTGCCGGTGGTCGGGCGGCTGGCCGACGTGGCCAACCACGTGCACCGCGACGGCTTCCGGGTCGTCGCGGTCACCCCGGACCCGCACTGGTCGCCCAACCGGCTGCGGAGACTGGCGTGGAATCTGGAGGGAAGCGACGCCGAGATGGTCGTCGCCCCCGTGCTGATGGAGGTGGCCGGGCCGCGGCTGCACGTCGACGCGGTGCTCGGGATACCGCTGCTCCGGGTCAGCATGCCGGCCTTCACCGGCGGGCGACGGGCGGTCAAGGAGGTCGTCGACCGGCTCGGCGCGGCGGTCCTGCTGGTGCTGTTCGCGCCGCTGATGCTGCTCGTCGGGCTGCTCGTCCTGACCGACAGCCGGGGCGGGGTGTTCTACCGGCAGCGCAGGGTCGGCAAGGACGGCCGCGAGTTCATGATCCTGAAGTTCCGCACCATGGTCGCCGGGGCGGACCGGGCCCGCGAGGAACTGGCCGGGCTCAACGAAGGCGCCGGCCTGCTGTTCAAGATGCGCCAGGACCCGCGGGTGACCCGGGTGGGGTCGGTGCTGCGCCGGTACTCGCTCGACGAGCTGCCGCAGCTCGTCAACGTCCTGACCGGGTCGATGTCGCTGGTCGGACCGCGGCCCCCGCTGCCGGAGGAGTCCGCCGCGTACAGCGCGGACATCCGGCGGCGGCTGCTGGTCAAACCGGGGCTCACCGGACTGTGGCAGATCAGCGGACGCAGCGACCTGTCGTGGGAGGAGGCCGTGCGACTGGACCTGCGGTACGTGGAGGACTGGTCACTGGCCCTGGACACGGTGATCTTGTGGAAGACGCTGCGCGCGGTGATACACGGTCAGGGAGCTTATTGATGCGGGGAGTTCGTCGTCCGGCCGGCACGTGGACGGCAGGCCGTGGGGGCCTGTCCGGGGGGAGGAGCGGGTCATGAGGGTGAGCGTTTTCGGGCTCGGTTACGTCGGCTGCGTGTCGGCCGCGTGCCTGGCCAGCCTGGGGCACGAGGTCGTCGGGGTCGACGTCAATCCGGTCAAGGTCGACCTGGTCAACGACGGCCGGGCACCGGTGGTCGAGGAGGGGATCGGCGAGCTCGTCGCCGAGGTCGTGCGGAGCGGGGCGCTGCGCGCCACCGCGGACGTGCGCGAGGCGATCAGGGACAGCGAGGTGTCGCTGGTCTGCGTCGGCACGCCGTCGGAGCCCAACGGCAGCCTGTGCACCACCTATCTGGAGCGGGTCACCGAGGAGATCGGCGCGGCGCTGGCCGAGCGGGGCGGGCGGCACACGGTCGTGTTCCGCAGCACCATGCTCCCCGGCACCTGCCTGAACCTGCTGGTGCCGATCCTGGAGAAGTACGTCGGTGGCACCGCCGGCGTGGACGTCGGAGTCGCGGTCAACCCGGAGTTCCTGCGCGAGGGCACCAGCGTGCGGGACTTCTTCGACCCGCCGAAGACCGTCGTCGGCGAGCTCGACCCGGCGAGCGGCGACGTGGTGGCGGCGCTGTACGAGGGGCTGCCCGGCGAGGTGTTCCGGGTGCCCGTGCCGACCGCGGAGGCGATCAAGTACGCGGACAACGCCTTCCACGGCCTCAAGATCGGCTTCGCGAACGAGCTGGGCGCCGTGTGCCAGGCCCTCGGGGTCGACTCGCACCAGGTGATGGACGTCTTCCTGGCCGACCGGAAGCTGAACATCAGCCCCGCCTACCTGCGGCCCGGCTTCGCCTTCGGCGGATCCTGCCTGCCCAAGGACCTGCGGAGCCTGGTCCACGCGGCGCAGCGGGCCGACGTCTCGGTGCCGATCCTCTCCCATGTGCTGCCGTCCAACGCCGACCACCTCCAGCGGGCGGTGGAGCTGGTCGAGCGCACCGGGAAGCGGCGGGTGGGCCTGTTCGGGCTCTCCTTCAAGCCCGGCACCGACGACCTCCGCGAGAGTCCGCTCGTCGAGCTGGCGGAGCGGCTCTTCGGCAAGGGCTACGAGCTGCGGATCCACGACGCCAACGTCAACGTCTCCCGGCTGCTCGGCGCGAACCGCGAGTACATCGAGACCCGGCTGCCGCACCTCGCGCAGCTGCTCGCGGACTCCGTCGACGAGGTGCTCGAACACGCCGAGGTGTGCCTCGTCGGCACCAGGGACCCGGCCGTCCTGGCGGCGCTGCCGCACGGGGACGCGCCGGTGATCATCGATCTCATCCACCTTCCCGACGCCGAGGCGCGCCGGGCCGAACCTGGGTACGTGGGCCTTGCTTGGTGAAGCGACCAGCGGCGACCGGCGGAGCCGGCGCGCGCTGATCCTGGTGGAGAACCTGTCGGTGCCGTTCGACCGGCGGGTGTGGCAGGAGTGCACGACGCTCCGGGACGCGGGCTGGGAGGTGCACGTCATCTGTCCCGCGGGGACCAAGCGGGACACCGAGCGGGAGGTGCTGCTCGACGGGGTGCGGATCCACCGCTACCCGCTGCGCGCGGCCACCGGCGGCCCGGCCGGCTACCTGCGGGAGTACGGAACGGCGCTGTGGCACACCGCCCGGCTGGCGCGGAAGGTCGGGCCGGTCGACGTCGTCCACGCCTGCAACCCCCCGGACCTGCTGTTCCTGCCGGCGCGGTGGCTCAAGCGGCGCGGGGCGCGGTTCGTCTTCGACCAGCACGACCTGGTGCCCGAGCTGTACCTGTCGCGCTTCGACCGCGGCGAGGACCTGCTCTACCGGAGCGTGTGCGCGCTGGAGCGGATGACCTACCGGGCGGCGGACGTGGTGCTGGCCACGAACGAGAGCTACCGGGACGTGGCGGTGCGCCGCGGCGGCCGGCGGCCCGAGGACGTGTTCGTGGTCCGCAGCGCGCCCGACACCGACCGCTTCCACCCCGTGCCGCCCGAGCCGGAGCTCAAGGAGGGCAAGCCCCATCTGCTGTGCTACCTGGGGGTGATGGGTCCCCAGGACGGGGTGGACTACGCCCTGCGGGCGCTCGCGAAGCTGCGCGACGAGCTGGGGCGCAGCGACTGGCACGCGGTGTTCGTCGGCGGCGGCGACACCTTCGACGCCATGGTGGAACTGTCCCGGCGGCTCGGGCTCTCCGACCAGGTGCGGTTCACCGGGCGCGTGTCGGACGCCGAACTGGCGCGCTACCTGTCCACCGCGGACGTGTGTCTCTCCCCCGACCCGCGCAATCCGCTCAACGACGTGTCGACGATGAACAAGGTCCTGGAGTACATGGTGATGGGCCGGCCGATCGTCTCCTTCGACCTGAAGGAGGCGCGGGTCTCCGCCGGTGACGCGGCGGTCTACGCGCCCGCGAACGACGAGGCGGAGTTCGCGCGGCTGATCGCGCTGCTGCTCGACGACCCGGAGAAGCGGGCCCTGATGGGCAAGACCGGCCAGGAGCGGATCGGCGGACCGCTCGCCTGGCGGAACTCCCAGCGCGCGCTGCTCGCCGCCTACGAGGCCGCGCTGTCCACGGGCGCTCCGGGCCGGGCGGGGACGAGGCCGCGCAGTTGAGCGACGACACGATACGCCTGGTCACCCTCGGGCGGATTCTCCGTCGGCGCTGGCGGCTGCTCACCCTCCTCGCCCTGGTGGGCGCACTGGCCGGGCACGGCGTCTCGCTGCTGGTCCCGCCGCGCTACACGACCTCGGTGTCGGTGCTGCTGCCGGGGTCGTGGGAGGAGCGGGAGCTGCTGACCCAGGCGGAGGTCGCGACGAGTTCGGTGGTCGTCGACCGGGTGGCCGACGCGCTCGACTGGCACGGGGTCGACGGCATCGAGCTGCGGGAGCGGATCACCGCGGAGGCGGCCGAGGGGAACATCATCAGGATCTCGGGCACGGCCGACACCCCGGAGCGCGCCCAGCGGCTCTCCGACCTGATGGCCAAGGAGTTCGTGGCGTTCGCGGCGCGGATCGTGGGCGGTACCACCGACCCCGGGGCGGAGACCCGGCTGGAGGCGTTGCGGAAGGCGGTGGAGCAGGCCGGGCGGCGCATCACCGAGCTGGCCGACGCCGCCGATCCGGGGCGGACGGTGGAGAGCGTGCAGGCGCGCACGGAGCTGGAGAAGCTGCGTACGGCGCTGCGCGACGCGATCACCAAGCTGGACCAGACCGATCCGGCGGCCGGGAAGTCCGGCAAGGCCACCATGGTCGTCATGGGGCCGGCGGCCCGGCCGACCGGTGAGGCGCCGCCCACGCGGGCGCAGCTCGTCGCGGCGGGGGCGGTGCTGTTCTTCCTGCTCACGGTGGTCGGGCATCTCGCCGCGGCGCGGATGAGCCGTCGGCTGCGGACCGAGCCGGAGATCGCCGGGGCCCTGGGCACGCTGCTCGTCGGCAGTGTCGACGTGGCCGGCCGACGGCCCGTGCACCGGCCGGAGGGACGCGGCCCGCGGGCCTGGTTCCGCCGGCTGCTGGGCGTCGACGTCCGCTGGGACATCCCGGCGCCGCGGGCCTCGGGCGACGAGTCGGGCCGGCGGATCCGCTACCGGCGGGTGTGCGCCCGGCTCCAGGACCGGCTGCCGGTTCCGGGACGGCTGCTGGTCGTCGTCCCGGACGGGGACGAGATCGCGCGCCGGGCCGCGGAACGGCTGGTCGCGGAGGCCGGGGACGCCTCCGGTCCGGGGGCTCCCGGCGGGGCGTCCCTGCGGCTGCGGCTGGTGGGGGTGACGGTGGCGCATCCGCTGCTGCCGGACCGGGACGACGAGTCCGGTGTGCTGGTGGTGGTCAGTCCGGGGAGCTGGACCGGGGCGGAGCTCGCGGGCGTCGCCGAGGCGTGCGCGGACGCCGGGCAGGAGGTCCTCGGCCTGGTCGTCGCGGGCGCGGTGCGGGCCCGTCCGGGGCGTCGGGGCACGGGGCCGCGCCGTACCGCGGCGCCGGAGCCCGCCGTCGGCGAGGACGTGCTGGGGGGTGTGCGATGACGGGACGTACGGACGGGGAGCCGGTGGCCGCCGCGCCGCTGATCGACCTGCACACGCTGGTGGTGGCGGTGCGCAGGCGGCGGCGTCTGTGGTCGTCGCTGGCGCTGCTCGGCCTGCTGGTGGGCGCGGCCCTGGCACTGGTGCTGGTGCCGCCGCCGACGGCGACGGTGAAGCTGCTGGTGGCGCACCAGGAGGACCAGCCGAACGACCCCGGGACGCTGATCCGTACCGACGTGGCGCTGCTGCACACCACGCGGATCGCCGGCGCGGCGCTGAAGGCGCTCGATTCGCCGGTGGAGCCCGAGGTGTTCATGCGGGACTACGAGGGGCTCGGCCTGACCAACAACCTGTTGCAGATCACGGTGTCGGGTGACAGCGACGCGGAGGCGGTGGCCCGTGCCGGGGCGCTGGCCGACGCGTTCGTCGCGGACCACGTGCGGCGGATCCGGGAGGCCGCGGACGCCGAGGCGACGTCACTGCTCGACCAGCGCGACCGGATGCGGGAGGAGCTGGCCCGGGTGAACGAGACGATCGCAGAGAAGGGGACGAAGGCGTCGGCGGACATGGAGTCCCTCTTCGCCCGCCGGGCCGAACTCACCTCGCGGATCTCCGACTTCGACCAGCGGGCGGCGGAGGCGCGGATCGGCACCCCGCACCTGGTGGCGGGCACGCAGATCGTGGACGCGCCGCGCGCGGTGCGGCACTCGCTGCCCCGGAGCGCAGCCACGAACGCCGCGATCGGGGTCGTGCTCGGGCTCGCCCTCGGGCTGGCGGTGGCGGCGGTCGGCACGGTGGTGGCGGACCGCCCGGTGCTGCGCCGGGAGATCGCGGCGCAGCTGGGTGCCTCGGTCGTCGGGGAGCTGCCGCGCGGGGCCGGGCCGTGGCGGCGCCGGCACGTGCGGGACGCGCGGGAGCGGCTGACCCGGTCGCTGGCGCGGATCGTGCGCGGTTCGGCGGAGCCGGTGTCGCTGCTGGAGCTGGGCTGTGCGCGGGGGACGGCCGCGCTGGCGCTGGACCTCGGGCGGGCGCTGGGCGCGGAGGGGCCGGTGGTCGTCATCGACGGGCTGCCGGGGCTGCCGCTGGCCGGCCGCGAGCCGAGGCCGGGCGATCCGGTGGTGGTCGGCGGGGAGGAGGCGGCGGACCTGTCGCACCGGGGGCGGCGGATCGGGGTCGGTTCGGTGGCGCCGGGTGCGGCGTGGGCGGACCTGCCGTACCTCGGGGCGCGGACGGTGCTCGTGGTGCGCGCGGGGCACGGCAGCGCCGCGTGGCTGCACACGGTGGCGCGCCGGCTGGCGGACCAGCGGATCCCGGTGGCCGGTGTGGTGCTGGTGGATCCCGATCCGCGCGACCGGACCGACGGGACGCTGTGGGACGGGCCGCCGGGCGCGCAGCGGGGGCGGGGCGGGCGGCCGGTGCCGCAGGCGGGGATCGGCAGGTGGCGGACGGAGCGGCTGCCGATGTGGGCGGGACGGGTCCCGGACAGCGACCAGGAGGCGCGGTAGACATGTGTGGCATCGCGGGCACGTACCGGTGGCCGGACGGGAAGGCCGTGACGGACCGGCTGACCGACACCCTCGCCCACCGGGGTCCGGACGGGGCGGGGCGGTACGGTCATTCGCTCGGGGACGGCGAGGTGCAGCTGGGGCACCGGCGGCTGTCGATCGTGGACCTGTCGGAGACCGGCGCCCAGCCGATGGTCTCCGACGGTCTGGTCCTGACGTACAACGGGGAGCTGTACAACGCTCCGGAGCTGCGGGCGGAACTGGCGTCCTCGGGGGCCCGCTTCCGGGGCACGTCGGACACCGAGGTGGTGCTGGAGGCGTGGCGGCGGTGGGGGACGGACTGTCTGCCGCGGCTGCGCGGGATGTTCGCCTTCGGGATCTTCGACGAGCGGACGGGCGAGCTGGTGCTGGCCCGGGACCAGCTGGGCGTGAAGCCGCTGTTCCTGCTGCGGCGGGGCGAGGGGCTGGTGTTCGCCTCCGAGCTGAAGGCGCTCGCCGCCGTGACGGGCGGGTCGCTGGAGGTGGACCACGCGGCGCTGGTGGCGTCGCTGCTGTACTACTGGGTGCCGGACTCGCGGTGCGCGTTCCGCGAGGCGGAGAAGCTGCCGCCGGGGAGCTGGCTGCGGTGCCGGCCCGACGGACGGGTGGAGCGCGGCCGGTTCTGGAACCTGCGGGACGTCGCCGCGGAGGGACGGGAGCGGGCGCGGAGCGGTGAGCTGCCGGACCTGGCGGCCGTCGTCGAGGACTCGACGCGGCGTCATCTGCTGTCGGACGTGCCGGTGGCGACCTTCCTGTCCGGTGGTCTGGACTCCAGCTATCTGACGGCGCTGGCGGCCCGTGACCGGCCGGGGATCTCCGCCTACACGATCGGGTTCCGGGCCGAGGACGCCCGGTTCGAGGCGATGCCGGACGACCTGAGGTACGCCCGGCGGGTGGCGGAGCGGTTCGGCGTCGACCTGCACGAGATCGAGATCGCTCCGGACGTGCTCGACCTGCTGCCCCGGATGACGTACCACCTGGACGAGCCGATCGGCGATCCGGCCGCGATCAACACCTTCCTGATCTGCTCGGCCGCCCGGGAGGCCGGGGTGAAGGTGATGCTGTCGGGGATGGGGGCCGACGAGCTGTTCGCGGGGTACCGCAAGCACCTGGCGAACCTGGTCGCGCTGCGCTACCAGCGGGTGCCGCGGCCGGTGCGGCGCGGTCTGTACCGGGCGGTGGACCGGCTGCCGGTGGCCTCGGCGCGGCGGGGGTACCGGTCGGTGCGCTTCGCGAAGCGGTTCCTGTCCTTCGCCGAGCTGCCGGAGGAGACGGCGTTCCGCCGCAGCTACACGATGTACGACCGGGAGGAACTGATCGGTCTGGTCGATCCGGATCTGGCCGGGACGGTCGACGACGTGCTGACCGAGCACGCGGACGTGTACGGGGACAACGACCTGGACGACTTCGTCAACCGGATGTGCCTGGGTGACGCGCGGATGTTCCTGCCGGGGCTGAACCTCGCGTACACGGACCGGTCGAGCATGGCGGCGTCGACGGAGGTGCGGGTGCCGTTCGTGGACGTCGAGGTGGTCCGGGCGGCGTTCGCGGTGCCCGGGGACCGAAAGATCGTCGGCCGGCAGGGCAAGGCCGTCCTCAAGGAGGCGGCGTCCTCCGTCCTGCCGCGCGAGATCGTGTACCGGCCCAAGGGCCTGTTCAGCGCCCCGCTGCGGGCCTGGATGAGCCGGGACCTCGCGCCGCTGGTGCGCGAGGTGGTGAACGACGGCGAGCTGGTGCGCTCCGGTCTGCTGCGCCGCGACGCGCTGCGGCGGCTGGTCGCCGAGGACGCGGCGGGCCACCGGGACCACTCCAAGCACCTGTGGCACGTGCTGACCCTCGAGTACTGGTACCGGGGCGCGACCTCCCCGGCCGGCCAGGGCCCTTCCCTCACTGCGTAGAGACAAGAGGACTTCGGTGAAACAGGTAGTGCAGAACTACAAGAGCGGTGAACTGGCGCTGCTCGACGTGCCGGTGCCCGGGTGCAAGCCGGGCGGCGTGCTGGTCCGGACCGCCTACTCGCTGATATCCACCGGGACCGAGCTGATGAAGGTCTCCGAGGCGGGCATGTCGATGGTCGGGAAGGCCCGGTCCCGGCCGGACCAGGTGGCGAAGGTCGTGCAGAGCGTGGCGACCAACGGGGTGCCCGCGACCTACCGCAAGGTGATGGGGAAGCTGGACTCGTACACGCCGCTGGGCTACTCGCTGTGCGGGGTGGTCGAGGAGGTGGGTGCCGGGATCGACGACGTGAAGGTCGGCGACCTGGTGGCCTGCGCGGGCAACGAGCACGCGCTGCACGCCGAGCTGAACTGGGTGCCGAAGAACCTCTACGCGCCGGTGCCGGACGGGCTCGCGCCCCGGCACGCGGCCTTCGGGACGGTCGGGGCGATCGCGCTCCAGGGCGTCCGGCAGGGCGCGCCGCAGCTCGGTGAGACGGCGCTGGTCATCGGTCTCGGGCTGATCGGGCAGCTGGTGGCGCAGCTCCTCACCGCCTCGGGCGTCCGGGTCGTGGGCGTGGACCCCGACCCGGCGCGCGGCGCGCTCGCCGAGCGTCTCGGTGCGGTGGCCTGTGGCGATCCGGACTCCGCCGTGGTGGAGAACGCGGTCGCCGAACTGACCGGCGGGCACGGGGTGGACCAGGTGTACCTGGCGGCCGGCGGGGGCAGCAACCAGCCCGTCGAGCTGGCGGCCCGGCTGTGCCGGGACCGCGGCCGGGTCGTCGACATCGGCAAGTGCCGTCTGGACCTGCCGTGGAACGCGTACTACGAGAAGGAGCTGGACGTCCGCTTCTCCCGGAGCTACGGCCCCGGGCGCTACGACCCGGAGTACGAGCTGGAGGGCCGGGACTACCCGATCGGGTACGTGCGGTGGACCGAGCGCCGGAACCTCGCGTGCTTCCTCGACCTCCTCGCCCGGGGCGGCGTGGACGTGGAGCCGCTGGTCTCGCACGTCGCCGGTTTCGACGAGGCGGTGGAGACGTACCGGAGCCTGCAGGGGGGCGAACTCAAGGCCGTGGCGGTGCTGTTCCGGTACGCCGAGGAGGGCGCGCGGGACGAGCCGGCGGCGCCGGAGCTCGTCGTGCCCCAGGTGCGGCGCGCCGGGGGCGGGTCCGCTCGGGCCCGGGTGTCCGGGCGTCCGGTGCGGCTGGCGTTCGTCGGCGCGGGGAACTACGCGTCGTCGATGCTGCTGCCGCACCTGGTGGGGCGCGAAGGGGTCGAGCTGTCGACGGTCGTGACGACGACGGCGCTGTCCGCGGCGAACGCCCGGCGGAAGTTCGGCTTCGGCCGGGCCACCACCGACCTCGACGCGGTGCTCGACGACCCTTCCGTGGACGCGGTGTTCGTCGTCACCCGGCACAGCTCGCACGCCGAGCTCACCCGCCGGGCGCTGCTCGCGGGCAAGGCGGTCTTCGTGGAGAAGCCGCTGGCGCTCACCGAGGACGAGCTGGCCGGGGTGCTCGCGGCGGTGGAGGAGTCCGGCAACGACCGTCTGCAGGTGGGCTTCAACCGCCGGTTCTCGCCGCTGCTGCGGGAGGCGAAGGAGCGGTTCGGCGCCCGGACCGGTCCGGCGAGCCTGCGCTACCTCGTCAACGCCGGCCGGCTCGACCACGGCAGCTGGTACCTCCGGCAGGGGTCCGAGGGGTCCCGGTTCGCCGGCGAGGGCGGCCACTTCGTCGACACGGCGAGCTGGCTGCTGGACGCCGACCCGGTCTCGGTGTACGCGGTCGCCCCGCCCGGAAACGAGGACCTCCAGGTCGTCCTGGGCTACCCGGACGGCTCCACGGCCACCATCAGCTACGTCACCAGCGGTGCGCCCGGCTTCCCGAAGGAGACGCTGGACCTCCTCGCGGACGGCAGGGTGCTGCGGCTCGACGACTTCGTGCGCGCCGGCGTGTGGGACGGGCGCCGCAAGGCGTGGGTGAGCTCGCGGCTGCCCAAGGCGCGGGACAAGGGCCAGAACGCCGAACTCGCCGCGTTCGTGCGGGCGGTGCGGACCGGCGGGCCGATGCCGGTGCCGCTGGAGTCGCTGGTCGCGACGACCGCCGCGACCCTCGCCGTGCCGCGGGGGCTCGCGGCCGGCGCGCCCGTCTCGCTGGTGGACGCCCGATGACGATGAGCGCGGGCTGGTACCTGCGGCGGCTGTCCCGGATGGGGCCGCGGGAGGTCGGCGGCCGGGTGGGCGACACGGTGCGCAGGAGGCACTGGCGGTCGGCGCGGCCGGCCGTGCCGCGCGTGACGGGCGCCCGCTTCACCGCCGTCCTGCCGGCCGGGGCGCTCGACGCGGTGCCGCCGGACGCGGCGAAGCGTCTGGTCGCCGAGGCGGACCGGCTGATGGCCGGGCACGCCGAGTTCTTCGGGGTGGTCCGGGACGACCTGGTCACCCCGGACTGGTGGCACGACCCGAAGACCGGGCGCCGCGCGCCGTGGGGCTACGCCTTCGACGTGCCGTACCGGGACGAGGAGGCGGTCGGGGACATCAAGCAGATCTGGGAGCCGTCCCGGCACCAGTACCTCACCGTGCTCGCCGCCGCCTACGCCCTCACCGGGGACGAGCGGTACGCCGAGCGCGTGGCCGCCCACCTGCGGTCGTGGTGGGCGGCGAACGCGCCGCTGCGCGGGGTGCACTGGACGAGCGGCATCGAGCTGGGGATCCGGCTGCTGTCGTGGGTGTGGGTGCGGCGGCTGCTCGACGGCTGGCCGGGCGCGGCCGGGCTGTTCGAGGACAATCCGGTGGCGCTCCGGCAGATCTGGCACCACCAGCGGTGGCTGGCGGCCTTCCCCAGCCGGGGGTCGTCGGCGAACAACCACGTGATCGCGGAGACGGCCGGGCAGTTCGCCGCGGCCTGCGCCTTCGGCTGGTTCCCCGCCTCGGCGCGCTGGCGGGCCGACGCCCTGCGCTCGCTGGACCGGCAGCTGCGCGCCAACACCTTCCGCTCCGGTCTCAACCGGGAGCTGGCCACCGAGTACCACGGGCTGGTCCTCGAACTGGGCCTGGCCGCGGTGGCCGAGGCGGACCGGGCCGGCGTGCCGGTCCCGGCCACGGTCCGGCTGGTGCTGCTGCGGATGACGGACGCGCTCGCCGCCGTCGTCGACGACCGGCTGCGGCCGCCCCGCCAGGGCGACGCGGACGACGGGCACGGCCTGGTCCTGGACGGCGCGGGCACGGACCGCTGGGGCTCGCTGCTGGCCACCGGGGACGCCGTCTTCGGCCGGCTCCCCTGGTGGCCGGAGGTGACCGGCACCGATGTGCGCACCCCGCTGCTCGCGGCGCTCGTCCGGCCGTACGCGAAGGGCGGCGGCGCTCCGGCGGTGCGACGCCCGGCGAGCCGGCCGGCCCACTTCGCCGACGCGGGCATGACGGTGCTGCGCGGTCCCGGCGGGATCTGGTGCCGCTGCGACGGCGGTCCGCACGGCTTCCTGTCGATCGCGGCGCACGCCCACGCGGACGCGCTGTCCGTGGAGGTGCGGCACGACGGCGTCGACGTGCTCGCGGACCCGGGGACGTACTGCTACCACGGGCAGCCGGAGTGGCGGAGCTACTTCCGCTCCACCCTCGCCCACAACACGCTCCAGTGGGGCGGCGCCGACCAGTCGCTCTCCGGGGGCCCGTTCCTGTGGACCCGGCACGCCCGCACCCGCGTCCTGGTCGCCGACGCCGACGGCGACCGGGCGGTGGCCCGCTGGTGCGCCGAGCACGACGGCTACCCCGGCGTGGTGCACCGCCGCCGGGTGGAGCTGACGGCCGCGCGCCGGGAGCTGCGGGTGGTCGACGAGGTGCACGGCGAGCCCGGGGCCGTACGCCTGGCGTTCCACCTCGGGCCGACGGTCACCGCGGAGCTGGTGGAGAACCGGGCGCTGCTCCGCTGGAGCCGGGACGGCGAGGAGCGGTCGGCGGAGCTCGACCTGCCCGGGGAGCTGTCGTGGCGGGCGCACCGGGGCGAGAGCGGTCCGCCGCTGGGCTGGTACTCGGCGGGCTTCGGGCGCAAGGAGCCCGCCACCGCGCTGGTCGGCAGCGGCTCCGCCGACGGTGCGGCGGGGTTCGTCACCGTGCTCAGGTTCCACGGCTAGGGGGGCACGTGGTGAGAGAGCGGCGGCACCGGGCGGTGCCGGCGGCGCCCCTGGTGCTGCTCCTGCTGGCGGCGACCGGCTGCACGGGCACGCCGGCCGCCCCGGCGGGGACGGCCCCGCCGTCCAGGCCGGGCGCGGCCGCCGGGCCCGTGGGGGCGAAGGGGGCCGTGGCGCGGGTGTGCGACGCGCCGGCGGCCGGTCCGGCGGCGGGACCGGCGGACGCGGTGACGGTCGACCCGGCGGTCGTCGGCGACCTGGTGGCGAAGACCGCGGCCGGCCCGCCGGGCACCACCTTCTGGCTCCGGCCGGGCACGCACACGCTGGGTCCCGACGCCTACGACCAGGTCGAGACCAAGGAGGGGAACCGGTACCTGGGCGCGCCGGGCGCGGTGCTCGACGGCCGGGGGGTGAACCAGTACGCGTTCGGCGGGACCGCGGCCGGCGTCACCCTGCGGTACCTGACCGTGCGGGGCTTCGTCGCGCCGAAGGACGAGGGCGTGGTCAACCACGACATGGCCGACGGGTGGACCGTCGAGCACACGCGGATCGAGGACAACTCCGGCGCGGGGCTGATGGCCGGCGCCCGCCAGCGGCTGCGCGCCAGCTGTCTGCGCGGCAACGGTCAGTACGGCATGAACGCCTACAAGACCGGGGACTCCCTCCGGGACCTGGTGGTCGAGGGCAACGAGATCACCGGCAACAACACCGACGACTGGGAGCGGCGGCAGCCCGGCTGCGGGTGCACCGCGGGCGTCAAGTTCTGGGCCGTCGACGGCGCCGACGTCCGCGGCAACTGGGTGCACGACAACCGCGGGGCCGGGTTGTGGGCGGACACGAACAACAACGACTTCCTCTTCGAGGACAACCTGGTCGAGGAGAACGACGGCGCCGCGCTGATCTACGAGATCAGCTACAACGCGGTCGTCCGGAACAACACGATCCGGCGGAACAACCGGGTCGAGGGCCGGGCCGCCGCCGACGGCGGGGACGACTTCCCGCACGCGGCCGTGTACGTCTCCGAGTCCGGCGGCGAGCCCCGGGTGCCGGCCCGCACGGACCGGATCGAGATCCACCGCAACCTGCTGGAGGACAACTGGTCGGGGATCACCCTGTGGGAGGACGCCGACCGGTTCTGCAACAGCCCGTCCAACACCTCCGCGGACTACTGCACGCTCCTGGTGGAGTCCACCGCGAGCTGCGCGCGGCCCGCGATCGCGGCGCCGCCGCTCCGCTCGGACTGCCGCTGGAGGACCCGGCGGGTCGACGTCCACCACAACCGCTTCGTGCTCGACCCGGCGGCCGTCCCGTGCCCGGCGGCGGCGTGCGGCCGCATGGCGGTGGTGGCCGGCCCCGGCACCTCGCCCGACTGGTCGCCGTACCTGGGCGACGGCGTGGCCGAGGCGATCGCCCACGGGCAGGACAACCGCTGGCACGACAACGCGTACGTCGGCCCGTGGACCTTCGTCGCCCGCGCCCCCGGCCGGTCCCTCGACTTCGGACGGTGGCGGGGCGCGCCGTACCGGCAGGACGCGGGCAGCACCCTCGACGCGCGGGGCGGTGGCCGATGACCGCGGAGCGGACCCCGAGGCTGGTCGGGGTGGCCTGGGCGCTGCTGGCCCTCAACACGCTGGGCTCCGCGGGGGCGAAGACGGTCGTCCCGATCCCCCGCTCGCTGATCCAGATGCTCACCATGGGCGCGCTGGTCGCCGCGTTCGCGCTGGCGCTCGCCGTCAACCGGCCGCTGCGCGTCCGGCCCAGCGCGTTCCTGTTCCTGCTGACGCTGCTGCTGGTGCCGAGCGTGATCGCCAGCGTGCACCTGGAGGTCGGGGTCGGCGCGCTCTTCCGCTGCGCCCGGCTGACGCTCTTCGTCGCCACCCTGTGGCTGCTGACCCGCTGGTGGGACGGCGGCCTGACCTTCGTCCGCCACCACATCCGGATGTACTTCGCGGTGCTGGGGCTGGTGGCCGCCGGGCTGGTCGTCGCCCCGGGGACGGCGATGCCGGAGTACTACGGCGGTCGGCTCGTCGGGGCGCTGTGGCCGCTGACCCCACCGCAGATCGGGCAGTACGCGGCGGTGGTCATCGGGCTCACCGTGCTGCTCCTGCTGGGCCGCCGGACGACGGCCTTCGGGGCGGCCGTGGTCATCGTGCCGTCGCTGGTGCTGCTCGCCATGACCCACACCCGCACGGCCACCCTGGGGCTGCTGATCGGCCTGGTGCTCGCGATCGGCTCGCTGTTCCTCACGAGCGCGGCCGCCCGCCGGCTCTTCGCCTGGGCGGTGCTGTGCGCGGCGGTGGCCGCGGTGGTCTTCGGGTCGGCGCTGCGGGCGTGGTTCCTGCGCGGGCAGAGCCAGGAGAACTTCTCCAACCTCACCGGCCGGGCGAAGGTCTGGGACGCCCTCCTGGCATCGCCCCGGACGGTGGGGGAGACGGTCTTCGGCACGGGCCTGGGCGACAAGTCCTTCGACGGGCTGCCGATCGACAACAGCTGGCTGGCCGTCTTCCAGGAGCAGGGGCTGCTCGGTGTGGCGCTGGTGGCGGCGCTGCTCGTCGTGCTCGGCGGGGTGGCGCTGCTGCGGCCGCCGTCGCTGCCGAGGGCCTGCGCGATCTTCCTGATCAGCTACTGCGCGCTCTCGTCGTACACCGAGGTCGGGCTCGGGGACGCCTCGGCGTACCTGCTGCACCTGACCCTGGCCGCCTCGCTGCTGGTGGCCCCCGCTCCGGCGGCCGCCCCGCCGGCGGCCGACGTTCCCGCACGACACGTCCCGCGATGGGCCAGGAGGTGACCTGAGCATGCATGTCCTTGTGGTGCACAACCGCTACTCCTCGGCGCAGCCGAGCGGGGAGAACAGGGTCGTGGACGAGGAGGTGGGGCTGCTGCGGGCGGCCGGCCACCGGGTCGAGCTGTTCGAGCGGCGCAGCGACACCATCGCCGGCCGGTCGCTGCTCGGCAAGGCGGCGGTGCCGTTCCTCGTGCCGTGGAACCCGGCGGTCCGCACCGAGCTGGCCGCGCGGCTGCGGGCCGACCGGCCGGACGTGGTGCACGTCCACAACGTCTTCCCGCTCCTGTCGCCAGCGGTGCTGGCCGCCTGCGCGGACGCGGGGGTGCCGGTCGTCGCCACGCTGCACAACTACACGCAGGTGTGCCCGCCCGGCACGCTGCACCGCGACGGCCGGGAGTGCGGCGAGTGCGTCGGGCCGCGGGCGCCGCTGCCCGCCGTCCGGCACGGCTGCTACCGGAACTCGCGCCTGGCGACGGTGCCGCTCGCGGTCGGCCTTGCGGTCAACCGGCGGCGCTGGTGGACGGGGGTGGAGCGGTTCTTCTGCATCTCGGCGGCGCAGCGCGACGTGCTGGTGCGGTCCGGGATGCCGGCCGAACGGCTCGTGGTGAAGCACAACTTCGTGCCGGACCCGGGGCCGGTGCGGTCGGGCGGCGGTGACCACGTGCTCTACCTGGGCCGGCTCGCGGAGCCGAAGGGCGTGCGGCTGCTGATGGCCGCGTGGGACGTGCTGGCGGCGCGGGGCGGTGCCGGGGTGCCGCTGGTGATCGCCGGCGCGGGGCCGCTGGACCGGGAGGTGGCCGCCTGGGCGGCGGACCGGGACGACGTGCGGTACGTCGGTCTGTACGACCCGGAGCAGTGCCGGGAGGCCGTCGCCCGCGCGGTCGCCGTGGTGGCGCCCTCGCTGTCCCTGGAGACCTTCGGGCTGGTGGTCGCGGAGGCGATGGCGGCCGGGGTGCCGGCCGTCGCCGCCGGTCACGGCGCCTTCGTGGAACTCGTCGAGGACGGGGTGACCGGGCTGCTGCACCGCCCGGGCGACCCGGCCTCGCTGGCGTCCCGGATCCGGGAGGTCACGACCGACCCGGCCCGGAGCCGGGAGATGGGCCGGGCGGCCCGCCTCCGGTACGAGCAGGCGTTCAGCCCGGCCGTCGGGCTCGAACGGCTGGTGGAGGAGTACCGCGCCGCGATCGCGGGGCGGACGGAATCGATGGGGGGCAGTAAATGACACGGTGCCGACTCTGCGGCTCGACGGCGCTGGGGAGCGTCGTCGACCTGGGGGCCACCCCGCCGTGCGAGAGCTTTCTCGCCGCGGACCAGCTGGACCTGCCCGAGCCGGCGTACCCGCTGCACCTGCGGGTGTGCACCGACTGCTGGCTGGCGCAGATCCCGCCGCTGATCACGCCGGAGGAGACGTTCACGCAGTACGCGTACTTCTCCTCGTACTCGACGTCCTGGGTGGAGCACGCGCGGAGGTTCGTCGACGGCGCGGTGGAGCGGGTGGGGCTGGGGCCCGGCGCGTTCGTGGTGGAGGTCGCCAGCAACGACGGGTACCTGCTCCGGCACGTGGTGGACCGGGGGATCCGCTGCCTCGGCATCGAGCCGTCGGTGAACGTCGGCGCGGCGGCGCGGGAGGCGGGCGTGCCCACGGTGACGGAGTTCCTGTCGCCGGAGACCGGGGCGGAGGTCCGGGCCGGGCACGGCCCCGCGGACCTGGTCGTGGCCAACAACGTGTACGCGCACATCCCCGACGTGGTCGGCTTCACCCGGGGGCTGCGCGCGCTGGTCGCGGACGACGGCTGGGTCTCCATCGAGGTGCAGCACCTGCTGACGCTGATCGAGGAGAACCAGTACGACACCATCTACCACGAGCACTTCCAGTACTACACGGTCGCGTCCGCGATCCGGGCCCTGGCGAGCGGGGGGCTCGCGCTGGTGGACGTCGAGCTGCTGCCGACGCACGGCGGGTCCATCCGGCTGTGGGCCCGGCCCGCCGAGGCGGCGGGCGAGCCGAGCGCGCGGGTGACCGACGTCCTGGACCGGGAGAAGGCCGCCGGGCTCCAGGAGCTGTCCGGGTACGCCGAGTTCTCCGCGCGGGTCGCCAAGGTGCGCCGGGACCTGCTCCGGTTCCTGGTCGAGGCGGCCGAGCGCGGCGAGACGGTCGTCGGCTACGGCGCTCCGGGCAAGGGCAACACCCTGCTCAACCACTGCGGCATCCGGCCCGACCTGCTCGCGTACACCGTCGACCGGAACCCGTACAAGCACGGCAGGTTCACCCCCGGCACCCGGATCCCGGTGCTGCCGCCCGAGCGGATCGCCGCCGACCGGCCGGACTACGTGCTGGTGCTGCCGTGGAACCTGCGGGACGAACTGGTGGAGCAGCTGTCCTACGTGCACGAGTGGGGCGGCCGCCTGGTCTTCCCCATCCCGGAACTGAGCATCGTCGAGGTGACGCGATGAAGGTCGTCCTGTTCTGCGGCGGTTACGGGCTGCGCATGCGCGCCGGCGCCTCCGACGACATGCCCAAGCCGATGGCGATGGTCGGACCCCGGCCGCTGATCTGGCACGTGATGCGCTACTACGCCTACTTCGGGCACAAGGAGTTCATCCTGTGCCTGGGCTACGGCGCCCACCACATCAAGGACTTCTTCCTGAACTACGAGGAGACGACGTCCAACGACTTCGTGCTGCGGGGCGGGCGGACCGAGCTGCTGTCCACCGACATCGCCGACTGGACGATCACCTTCGCGCAGACCGGCATCGAGTCGCCGATCGGGGAGCGGCTGCGCCGGGTGCGCCACCACCTGGACGGCGACGAGATGTTCCTCGCCAACTACGCGGACGTGCTCACCGACGCCCCGCTGCCGGAGATGATCGACCGCTTCGCGCGGCGCGACGCCGGCGCGTCGATGATGGTGGTGCCGCCGCAGTCCTCCTTCCACTGCGTGGACCTGGCCGAGGACGGTCTGGTCGGGGGCATCACGCCGGTGAGCGACCTGCCGCTGTGGGAGAACGGCGGCTACTTCGTGCTGCGCCAGGAGGTCTTCGACCACATACCCGAGGGCGGGGACCTGGTCGCCGACGGCTGCGCGGGGCTGGCCAAGGAGGGCCGGCTGGTGGCGCACCGGCACCGCGGCTTCTGGAAGCCGACCGACACGGTGAAGGAGAAGGCCGCGCTCGACGAGGCGTACGCCCGGGGCGACCGTCCGTGGGCCGTGTGGGAGCGCGACGGCGCGGCGGTGGGCGTGTGATCGGGCTCGGGACGCGTCCCCTGGAGCGGGTCGTCGCGGTCGGCGCGCACTGCGACGACATCGCCATCGGCGCGGGCGGCACGCTGCTGACGGTCTGCCGCGCGCGGCCGGGCGTCCGTGTCGACGCGCTGGTGCTGTCCGGCGGGGGCGGCGAGCGGGAGCGGGAGGAGCGGGCCGCGCTCACGGCCTTCTGCCCGGGGGCCGACCTGCGGCTGACCGTGCTCAAGCTGCCGGACGGCCGGTTGCCCGCGTACTGGGACGAGGCGAAGGCGGCGGTCGAGGAGCTGCGCGCGACGACGGAGCCGGACGTGGTGCTGGCGCCGCGCACGGCCGACGCGCACCAGGACCACCGGGGGCTGGCGCGGCTGATCCCGACCGCCTTCCGCGACCACCTCGTGCTCGGCTACGAGATCGTCAAGTGGGACGGCGACCTCGGCCGCCCGAACGCGTACCAGCCGCTGACGCCGGAGACCGCCGAGGACAAGGTGCGGCTGCTCCAGGAGCACTACGCCTCGCAGCGGCACCGGCCCTGGTACGACCGGGAGGCCTTCCTCGGCCTTGCCCGGATCCGCGGCATCGAGTGCCAGGCGCGCTACGCCGAGGCGTTCGACGTCACCAAACTCACTCTCGACCTGGGGGAATGAATC
Source organism: Streptomyces hydrogenans (assembly GCF_014656075.1). Classification (GTDB taxonomy): domain Bacteria; phylum Actinomycetota; class Actinomycetes; order Streptomycetales; family Streptomycetaceae; genus Streptomyces; species Streptomyces hydrogenans. The sequence goes on along the minus strand of NZ_BNBS01000037.1, from coordinate 47,726 downwards.
GTGCGCGTACTGCTGACCGGACACCAGGGCTACCTGGGCACCGTGATGGCCCCGGTCCTCGAAGCCGCCGGGCACGAGGTCGTCGGCCTCGACTCCGGGCTCTTCGCCGACCACGTCCTCGGCCCGTCGCCCGTGGACCCGGCCGGGCACCGGGTGGACCTGCGGGACGTCACGGCCGAGCACGTCGCCGGGGTGGACGCCGTGATCCACCTGGCCGCGCTGTCCAACGACCCGCTGGGCTCGCTGGCGCCGGAGCTGACCTACGACATCAACCACCACGCGTCGGTCCGCCTGGCGCGGCTGGCCCGTGACGCCGGGGTGCGGCGCTTCCTGTACGCGTCGACGTGCTCGGTGTACGGCGCCGCGGGCGGCGACGAGCTGGTGGCCGAGGACGCGCCGCTGCGCCCGGTGACGCCGTACGCCGAGTCCAAGGTGCGCGTCGAGGACGACCTGCACGCGCTCGCCGACGCCGACTTCAGCCCGGTGTACATGCGCAACGCCACCGCCTTCGGCTTCTCCCCCCGGCTGCGCGCGGACATCGTGCTGAACAACCTGGTGGGCCACGCGCTGCTGTCCGGCGAGGTCCTGGTCCTCTCCGACGGCACGCCCTGGCGTCCGCTGGTGCACGCCGCCGACATCGCGGAGGCGTTCGGCGCCGCGCTGACGGCACCTCAGGAGGCGGTGCACGACCGGGCGTTCAACATCGGCAGCGAGATCAACAACGTGACGGTCGCCGAGATCGCCGAGCAGGTCGCCGAGGCGGTGGAGGGCTCGAAGGTGGTGATCACCGGCGAGACCGGCGCCGACCCGAGGTCGTACCGCGTGGACTTCTCCCGCTTCCGGGCCGCGGTCCCCGGCTTCGACTGCGCGTGGACGGTGAAGCGCGGCGCGCTCGAACTCGCCGACGCCTACCGCGCGCACGGCCTGACCCGGGAGGCCTTCGAGCGGAGCCACACCCGGCTGGCCGTGCTCCGCGCGGCCACCGAGAGCGGTGCCGTCGACGACACCCTGCGGTGGCGCCGATGACGACGCCCGGCGAGGAGATGCACGCGCTGGTGGAGCGGCTGTACCCGCTGTGCCGGAGCATCACCGGCGACGGGGTGCGCGCCACCCTGGACATCGTCGGCGAGTACATCCCGCTCCAGGTGCACGAGGTGCCCACGGGCACCCGGGTGCTGGACTGGACGGTGCCGCAGGAGTGGAACATCCGGGACGCGTACGTCGCCGACGCCTCCGGGCGGCGGGTCGTCGACTTCGCGGCGTCCAGCCTGCACGTGCTGGGCTACAGCGTCCCGGTGGCCGCCACCCTGCCGCTGTCGGAGCTGCGCGGGCACCTGCACACCCTGCCGGAGCACCCGTCCTGGGTGCCGTACCGCACCAGCTACTACACGCCGGAGTGGGGCTTCTGTCTGGCACAGGAGACCCTGGACGCGCTGCCGGACGGCGACTACGAGGTGCGGATCGACTCCACGCTCGCCGACGGGCACCTCACCTACGCCGAGCACGTGGTGCCCGGTGAGGTCGCCGACGAGGTGATCGTCTCCTGTCACGTGTGCCATCCGTCGCTGGCCAACGACAACCTGGCGGGCGTCGCGGTGGCGGTGCACCTCGCCCGGGAGCTGGCGGAGCGGACGCCGTACCACACCTACCGGTTCGTCTTCGCCCCCGGCACCATCGGGGCGATCACCTGGCTGGCCCGCAACGCGGAGCGGATCGACCGGGTCAAGCACGGGCTCGTGCTGGCCTGCGCGGGCGACCGGGGCCGGCTGACGTACAAGCGGAGCAGGCGCGGCGACGCGGAGATCGACCGGGTGATGCGGTACGTCCTGGAGGCGTCCGGACGGCCGCACCACATCAAGGAGTTCACGCCCTACGGCTACGACGAGCGGCAGTACTGCTCGCCCGGGTTCGACCTCGGCGTGGGCTCGCTCAGCCGGACGCCGTACGCCGGCTACCCCGAGTACCACACCTCGGCGGACAACCCGGACTTCGTCTCCCCGGAGGCGATGGAGGACACCCTCGCCGTGTGCCGCGAGGCGTTCGCGGTGCTCGACCGCGACCGGCGGTACCTCAACCTCAGTCCGTACGGCGAACCGCAGCTGGGGCGGCGGGGGTTGTACGACTCCCTGGGCGGCCGCAGCGACGCGAAGCAGGCGCAGATGGCGATGCTGTGGGTGCTCAGCCTCTCCGACGGCGAGCACGGTCTGCTGGACGTCGCCGAGCGGGCCGGGCTGCCGTTCGACACCGTCGCCGACGCCGCCGACGCGCTGCGCGCCGCCGGGCTGATCAAGGCGTGAGGCCGGTGACCACCGAGAAGGAGGAGAAGACGGCGGCGCCGGCCGGATCCGGCCGGCGGGCCCTGGCCGGCCGGCTGTCCTGGGGGCTCGCCGACCAGGCGGCCTCCAGCGTGTCCAACTTCGCGGTGGGCGTCTACGTGGCGCGTTCGCTGGGCGTGACCGCCTTCGGCGTGTTCAGCCTCGCCTGGGTGACCTACGGCGTGGTGCTGAACGTCTCCCGCGGAGTGGCCACCGATCCGCTGGTGGTGCGGTTCAGCGGGGTGCCGGAGGCGTCCTGGCGGGCGGCGGTGGCCCGGTCGTCGGGCGCCGCGCTCGCCGTCGGCGCCATCGTCGGGGCGGTGTGCCTGGCGGCCGGGCTCGCCCTCGGCGGCCCGGTGGGGTCGGCGTTCGCCTGCCTCGGCGCGGTCCTGCCGGCGCTGCTGCTCCAGGACGCCTGGCGGTTCGCGTTCTTCGCGGCGGGCGACGGGCGGAAGGCGTTCGTCAACGACGTCGTGTGGGGCGTCGCGCTCGTCCCGGCCATGGTCGTGGCGGCCCGCGCGGGCAGCGTCGCCGCGTTCGTGCTGGCCTGGGGCGCGTCCGCGGCGGTGGCCGCCGCCTACGGCCGCGTCCAGTCCGGCATCGTGCCGCGGCCGTCCCGGGCGCTCGGGTGGCTGCGCGAGCAGCGCGACCTCGGCTCCCGCTACCTCGTCGAGAACGTCAGCCTCAGCGGCGCGGGCCAGCTGCGGGCCTACGGCCTGGGTGCGCTCGCCGGGGTCGGCGCGGTGGGCGCGGTCCGGGGCGCCGAGCTGCTGCTCGGCCCGTTCCTCGCCGTCCTGATGGGACTGTCGCTGGTCACCGTCGCGGAGGCGGCCCGGGTCCTGAAGCGGGCGCCGGACCGGCTGGGCCGGTTCTGCCTGCTGCTGGGCGGCGGGCAGGCCGTCGCCGCGCTCCTGTGGGGCGCCGCGCTGCTCCTCGTGCCGGACCGGGCCGGCGGTCTGGTGCTCGGCGACGTCTGGGGCACCGCCTCCGCGCTCATCGTGCCCGCCACGCTCGGGGTCGCGGGCGCCGGCCTCGGCACCGGCGCGGCGGCCGGGCTGCGCGCGCTCGGCGCGGCCCGGCGCAGTCTGCGCGCCCAGCTCTTCGCCTCCGCCTGCTACGCCGCCGGCGGACTCGGCGGGGCCGCCGCGGGCGGCGCGGTCGGCTCCGCCTGGGGCGTCGCCGCGGCGACGCTGGCCAGTTCGACCGTGTGGTGGGTCCAGCTGCGGTCCGCCCTGCGCGAGCACCACCAGAACCCGAACAGTGAAGTGAGGACACCATGACCGCCCGACCCCGGCTCAGCATCGGCCTGCCCGTGTACAACGGCGAGGAGTACCTCGCCGAATCGCTGGAAGCCCTGCTCGGCCAGACCTACGAGGACTTCGAGCTGGTCATCTCCGACAACGCCTCGACCGACGGCACCCAGGACATCTGCCGGTCCTACGCCGCGCGGGACGGCAGGATCCGGTACCTCCGGCTGCCCCGGAACATCGGCGCCGCCCCGAACCACAACTACGTGTTCACCCAGTGCCACGGCGAGCTGTTCAAGTGGGCGTCGCACGACGACCTGTACGCCCGGGACCTGCTGCGGCGCTGCGTGGAGGCGCTCGACGAGCGGCCCGAGGTGATCCTGGCCCACGCCGACCAGGCGGTCATCGACGGCGACGGCCAGGTGAAGGTGCCGTACGCGTACGGCCTCGCGACCGCCTCCCCGCACGCGCCGGTGCGCTTCCGCAGCATGCTCTTCGAGCCCGGTGGCGACGACTTCTACGGCGTGATCCGGGCGGACGTGCTGCGGCGGGTGAAGCCGCACGACAGCTACCACCACGCGGACCGCACCTTCGTCAGCGAGATCGGGCTCCACGGCCCCTTCCACCAGGTGCCGGAGCTGCTGTACTTCCGCCGCGACCACCCGACCCGCGCCGAGCGGGCGAACCCGTCCAAGCGCTCCCGGTGCGTCAACCTGGACCCGCGCCGGGCCGGCCCGCTGCACCCCACGCCCCGGCTGCTCGCCGAGTACGTCTGGGGGTTCGTCGCGGCGATCCGGCGGGCGCCGCTGTCCCCGGCCGACCGGCGCGCCTGCTACCGGCACCTGGTGGACTGGGCGGCCAGCCGGGCCCGGCCGGGTGCCGGCGAGCGGGTCGAGGACCGGGCACCGGTCGACCCGGCCCAGCTGTCCGTCTCCGTCGACGCGCTCGTCGCCGGGCGCGAGGGACGGGGGCGGTGAGCGCGGTCCGGGTGGGGGTGTTCGGCCTGCTCGGCTCCGGCAACCTCGGCAACGACGGTTCCCTGGAGGCGGTGCTCGGGTACCTGCGCGCCGTGCACCCCGAGGCGGTCGTCGACGCGCTGTGCGGCGGCCCCGAGGCGGTCACGGCCCGGTACGGCATCCCCGCGACGCGGCTCCACTGGTACCGCGGGGAGTACCGGACCGCGTCCCGTGCCGGGGCGGTCGCGGGGAAGGGCCTGGGCAAGCTGGTGGACGCCGTCCGGACCGCCGCGTGGGTGCGCCGGCACGACGTGGTGATCGTGCCGGGCATGGGCGTCCTGGAGGCCACGCTGCCGCTGCGGCCGTGGGGCTTCCCGTACGCCCTCCTCCTGCTCTGCGCGAGCGGCCGGCTGGCCCGTACCCGGGTCGCGCTGGTCGGGGTGGGGGCCGCCCCGATCCGCAACCGGGCGACGCGGACCCTGGTGCGGTGGTCGGCGCGGCTCGCCGCGTACCGGTCGTACCGGGACGAGCAGTCCCGTGACGCGCTGCGGGCGATGGGCGTGGACACCGCGCGCGACGAGGTCTACCCCGACCTCGCCTTCGCCCTGCCGACGCCGCCCTCCCCCGCCCCCGCCGGGCCGCCGGGGACGGTCTGCGTCGGCGTCATGGCCTTCCACGGCGGCGACGACGACCGGGCCAGGGCCGAGGAGATCCACCGCCGCTACCTCGACGGGACGACCCGCTTCGTGCGCGCCCTGGTGGCGGACGGCCGGCGGGTCCGGCTCGTCACCGGCGACGCGTGCGACGCGCCCGTGGTCGCCGCGATCCTCGACGCGGTGGACTCGCCACTGGTCAGCGCGGCCGACGCGGCATCGCTGGCCGGGCTGATGGAGGAGATGGCCGCCGCCGACACCGTGGTGGCGACCCGCTACCACAACCTGGTGTGCGCGCTGAAGGTCGGCACGCCGACGCTCGCGCTCAGCTACGCGGCCAAGAGCGACGCGCTCATGGCCCGGATGGGGCTCGACGCCTACTGCCATCCGGCCCGGGAGGTCGACGCGGACCGGCTGCTCGACCAGTTCCTGGAACTGGAGAAGCGGGCGGCGGAGCTGCGGCGGACCCTGACCGGGCGCAACGCGGACGCCGCCCGGCTGCTCGACCGGCAGTTCACCGCCCTGACCGCGGCCCTGTTCCCGGCCGCCGACCACGTCCCAACCCCGCGGGAGACCCCATGAAAGCGACCGAAGTCCCCGAGATCGACGGCGCCGTCCTCTTCGAGCCGACGCCGCACGCCGACGAACGCGGCTTCTTCTGCCGCACCTTCGACGCCGACGTCGTCCGCTCGGTGGGCCTCGACCCGGACGCCTTCGTGCAGGACAGCCTGTCCCGCTCGGCGCGGGGCGTGGTGCGCGGACTGCACCTGCGCTCCGGCGCCGGCGAGGCCAAGCTGGTGCGCTGCTCGTACGGCAGGGTCTTCGACGTCGTCGTGGACCTGCGGCCGGACTCCCCGACCTTCCGGAACCGGGCCTTCTTCGAGCTGTCCGGCGAGACGCAGGCGACCCTCTACATCCCGGCGGGGTGCGCGCACGGCTTCCAGGCGTTGACCGACACCGCCGACACCTCGTACCGGATCGACCGCCCGCACGATCCGGCCGAGGACGTGACGATCGCCTTCGACGACCCCGAACTGGCCGTCCCCTGGCCGCTGCCGGTCACCTCGGTGTCCCGCCGGGACCGGGAGGCGCCCGGCCTGACCGAGGCCCTGAAGCGGATGGAGGGCTGAGGCCGGCATGAGCACCGAAGAGTTCGCGCTCCCCCGGTCGCGCGCGGCCAACGAACGTCTGCACGCCCTGATCCCCGGGGGCGCGCACACCTACGCCAAGGGCGACGACCAGTACCCGGAGGACCTCGCCCCGGTCATCAGCCACGGCCGGGGCGCCCACGTGTGGGACGTCGACGGCAACCGCTACATCGAGTACGGCTCCGGGCTGCGGTCGGTCAGTCTCGGCCACGCCCACCCGCGCGTGGTCGAGGCGGTGCGGCGGGAGCTCGACCGCGGCAGCAACTTCGTCCGCCCGTCCGTCCGCGAGATCGAGGCGGCGGAGACCTTCCTGGCCACGGTGCCGACGGCGGAGATGGTGAAGTTCGCCAAGAACGGCTCCGACGCCACCACCGCCGCGGTGCGCCTCGCCCGCGCCGCCACCGGACGCCCGCTGGTGGCGCTCTGCGCCGACCACCCGTTCTTCTCGGTCGACGACTGGTTCATCGGCACCACCCCGATGGCGGCGGGCATCCCGGCCGCCACCACCGACCTCACCGTGACCTTCCCGTACGGCGACCTGGCCGCCACCGAGGAGCTGCTCGCCCGGCACCCGGACGAGATCGCCTGCCTGATCCTCGAACCCGCCACCCACTCCGAGCCGCCGCCCGGCTATCTCGCCGGGCTGCGCGAACTCGCGGACAGGCACGGGTGCGTCCTCGTCTTCGACGAGATGATCACGGGCTTCCGCTGGTCCGAGGCGGGGGCCCAGGGCCTGTACGGGGTCGTCCCCGACCTCTCCACCTTCGGCAAGGCGCTGGGCAACGGCTTCGCCGTCTCCGCGCTGGCAGGACGGCGCGCACTGATGGAGCGGGGCGGGCTGCGCCACTCCGGCGACCGCGTCTTCCTGCTGTCCACCACGCACGGCGCGGAGACGCACGCGCTGGCCGCCGCCATGGCCGTGCAGCGGACCTACGTCGAGGAGGGCGTCACCGCGCGGCTGCACGCCCTCGGCGAGCGGCTGGCCGCGGGGGTCCGCGCGGCGGCGGCGTCCATGGGCGTCGCCGACCACGTCGTCGTCCGGGGCCGGCCCAGCAACCTGGTCTTCGCCACGCTGGACGGTGCGGGGCGGCCGTCGCAGGAGTACCGGACCCTCTTCCTGCACCGGCTCCTCGCGGGCGGGGTCCTCGCCCCGTCGTTCGTGGTGAGCGGCGCGCTCACCGAGGAGGACGTCGACCGGACCGTCGACGTGGTGGCCGGGGCGTGCGCGGTCTACCGGAAGGCGCTGGACGAGGCCGACCCGGCCGCCTGGCTGACGGGCCGGCCGGTGAAGCCGGTCTTCCGGCCCCGGGCCTGAGGCGACGCCCCGTCAGCGTCCGTCCAGGCGCGCGGTGTCGGCGACGCGGTCGACCAGCCACGCGGTCGCCGGCACCACCGCCAGCGCGGTGAACCATCCGCCGAGGACGTCGGTCGGGTAGTGCGCGTCCAGCACGATCTGGGCCCAGCCCATGACGGCGCCGGCGGCCGTCCCGGCGGCGAGCACGAGGGACGGGCCGGCCGTCCGCCCGAGGCCGAGCCGGCCGGTCACGAGCAGCGCCGTCACGAGCGCGTACGCGGTGAGGAAGGCGGTGTGCCCGCTCGGGAAGGCGAGGTACCCGCCGTGGATGGTCCGCCCCACCACGGACTTGAGCACCGTGGTCGCCACGACGGCCGTACCGGCCCCGGCCACCACGAGCACCGCCGCGCGGGGCCGCCGCAGCAGCAGACACCCCGTCACCGTGCCCAGGACGAGCGCCGCCGCACCCACCGGCTCCCCCAGGAAGTCCACGGCCTCGGCGAAGGCCCGCCAGGACGCCCCCACCCCGCCCAGCAGCGCCCGGACCCGCGCGTCGACCCTCCCCGGTCCGCTGTCCCCGCCGTACAGGACCCCGAGCCCCGCGACCACGAGCGCGGCCAGCGCCGCCACCGCCCCGAGCCGTCCCCGCACCGGCCCGGGCAACACCCCGCGCCCCGGACCCGCTTCCGTACCGGCCATCTGCACGCACCTCCCCCTCCCCGGCCACCCTAGCCACCGCGCGGGCGGCCCGGGTCAGGACCGGTCCTCGGTCCGCTCCTCCGGAGTACCCGTGCTCACCAGGCCCGTCTCGTAGGCGACGATGACGGCCTGGACCCGGTCCCGGAGGCTCAGTTTGGCGAGGATGCGGGCGACGTGGGTCTTGACGGTGGCCTCGGCCAGGTGGAGGCGGGCGGCGAGTTCGGCGTTGCTCAGTCCGCGCGCGAGGAGGGTGAGGACCTCCACCTCCCGGGGGGTGAGGGCGGCGAGGTCGCGGTGGAGGGCGTCGGCGTCGCCGCCGCGGCGGGTGAAGCGCTGGACGAGGCGGCGGGTGATGGCGGGGGCGAGGAGGGCGTCGCCGGTGCGGACGGTGCGGACGGCCGCGGTCAGCTGCTCGGGGGTGACGTCCTTGAGGAGGAAGCCGCTGGCTCCGGCGGAGAGGGCGGCGTAGACGTACCGGTCGAGGTCGAAGGTGGTCAGGATGATGACGCGGGGCGCGTCGGGGACGCCGGTGAGGATCCGGCGGGTGGCCTCCAGGCCGTCCATCTCGGGCATCCGCACGTCCATGAGGACGACGTCGGGACGGGTGCGGCGGACGGCGGCGACCGCCTCCGCGCCGTTGGTCGCCTCGGCGACGACGTCGATGCCGTCCGCGCCGAGGATCAGACGGAATCCGGTGCGGACCAGGGTCTGGTCGTCGGCGAGGAGCACACGCGGCGGCGGGGTCAAGACGTCTCCAGGGGGATCAGGGCCTCCACACGGTAGCCGCCGGTCAGGCGCCGGCCCGCGTGCAGGGTGCCGTCGTGGACGGCGAGGCGTTCGCGCAGGCCGATGAGCCCCCGGCCGCTGCCGGTCCCCGCCGCCGGCCGGCCGCCGGTGTCGGTGACCTCGACGCGGAGCCGCTCGGGGCGGTACTCGACCGTCACGGCGGCGGTGGCACCGGCCGCGTGCTTGACGGTGTTGGTCAGGGCCTCCTGCACCACGCGGTACGCGGCGAGTTCGAGCCCCGGCGGCAGGGGGCGCGGCGGGCCGGTCACCGTCAGGGCGACGGGCAGCCCGGCGTCCCGGACCCGGCCGACGAGCGCCTCCAGCTGGTCCAGGCCGGGCTGGGGCGACAGCTCCGGGTGCGCGTCCGGCTCCGCGTCGTCGGGGTCGTCGTCCGCCATGGTGAGCAGGCCCATGACGTGCCGCAGTTCGGTCATGGCCGCCCGGCCGCCGGCCTCGACGGCCAGCAGGGCCTCGCCGGCCTGTTCCGGGGAGGTCCGCATGACGGTGCGGGCGGCCCCCGCCTGGATGATCATCACGCTGACGTTGTGGGTGACGACGTCGTGCAGTTCGCGGGCGATCCGGGCCCGCTCGTGCTCGACGGCCCGGCGCAGCGCCTCCGCCTGTTCGCGCTCCAGGGCGGTGAGCCGGGCGCGGCCCTCGTCCGTCCGGAGCTTCCAGGTGCGCAGGCCGACCGCCGCCACCGCCATCGGCGCCAGGATCAGCAGGGCGATGTACTCGTTGGGGACGATGGGCGTCGTCGCGTTCCCCGAGGTGCCGACGAGGGCGACCGCGACCGGCAGCGCGACCAGCGTCGCCACCCGGTAGGGGCTGTACACGGCGGCGCTGTAGACGGCGATGACGAAGGCGTAGAAGGTCAGCCGCAGCACGCTCTGCGGCGTGGCCAGGGTCGCGGCGGTCACCACGCAGAGCACGGCGAGGGGGTGGCGGCGGCGCAGCGCGAGCGCGCCGGAGGCGAGGGCCGCGAGCGTCACCATGAGGGCCAGTCCGCCGGCTCCCGAGGGGCGCCGCACGATCACGCGCTCCATGCCGGGGGCGATCTCTCGCACCATGACGACGCCGACGTTGTCGATGCCGTAGTAGACGGTCACGGCGCCGAGGAACAGCGCGAGGAGCACGTCGAACCGCCAGGCGCGCGGGGTGGGCCGGGGCGGAGGGCCGCTCGGGCGCCAGAGGTCGCGCAGCGCCCCGCGGGCGGCCTCCCGCAGGCGTTCCGGTGCTGTCCGTGGATCCGTCACCGGTTCATTGTCGCGGTCGCCGTGTCGCCGGGGAGTCCGCCTCCGCGGCCGCTTTCCGCGCGCGGCGTACACCGCTCGCCTACATCGCGGGGATGACGTCCGGCGGGCTGGTCCCGGCGCGGTACGTCAGGGGGTCCGGGCGGCCGACGCGGACGGGACGGGCCCGCTCCTAGCGTGCACGGAGCCCATCGCGCGTATCCGAGGAGTCGTCCCATGACCGAGCCCGTGATCGACCTGTCCGAGGTGAGCCGTCGCCACGACGGCGGGCCGCCCGCCCTGGACCGGGTGTCGCTGACCGTGCGGCGGGGTGAGGCCGTCGCGGTCGTCGGCCCCTCGGGCAGCGGCAAGTCGACGCTGCTCCACCTGATCGCGGGTCTGGACCGGCCCGACGAGGGGACCGTCACCGTGGACGGGGTGCGGGTGGACCGCCTGGGCGAGGCCGGATCGGCGCTCTACCGGCGGGCGAAGGTCGGCATGGTCTTCCAGTTCTTCCACCTGCTCGACGACCTGACCGTCCTCGACAACGTGGTCCTGCCCGCGCGCCTGGCGGGTGCCGCGCGCGGCGCGGCCCGGCGGCGGGCGACGGAGCTCCTGGAGCTGCTGGGCATCGGCCGGCACGGCGGCGCCCTCCCGGGGCGGCTGTCCGGCGGCGAGCGGCAGCGGGTGGCGGTGGCCCGGGCGTTGATGAACCGGCCGGCGCTGCTCCTGGCCGACGAGCCGACGGGGGCCCTGGACACGGCCGCCGGGCAGGACGTGAGCCGGCTGCTCTCCGAGCTCCACGCGGAGGGGCAGACCGTCGTCGTGGTCACCCACGATCCGGCCCTGGCCCGGTCCTGCACGGACCGCACGGTCCGGATCGCCGACGGCCGGATCGTCGAGGACGGCCCGTCCCGGGCCGCCGGCGCGGAGCCCGGGTCGCTCGGCGCGCCGGAGGCCGTCCGATGAGCGCGCTCGGCTCGGTGGTGCGTTCGGGGGTGCGCGGACGCCGGGTGCAGACCCTGGTGATCGCGCTGGCCGCGCTGATCGCGGTGGCCGCGTCCGTCCTCGGCGGCTCGCTCCTGGTGGTGTCGGCCGCGCCCTTCGACGACGCCTTCGCCCGGCAGCGCGGCGCGCACCTGTCGGTGCGGTTCGACGCGGGGAGGGTGGAGGCCGGGCGGCTGGCGGCGTCCGGGCGCGCCGACGGGGTGAGCGGGGCGGCCGGCCCGTTCCGCACGGCGCCGGTCGTGCCGCGGTCGGACGGACCCGGCTCCGGGTGGCCGATGACCCTGGTCAGGCGGGGCGACCCGGGCCGCGCCGTGGACGAGGTGGAGCTGGTCGACGGGCGGTGGCCGGCGCGTCCGGGCGAGATCGCCCTGGCCGCCGGCTCCCCGATCCCACCGGTCCTGGGCGCGTCGATCGCCTTCCCCGACCTGCCCGGCGGCCCCGCCCTGACGGTGGTCGGGGTGGCGCGCTCGGTCACGGACACCGCCGACGCCTGGGTGGTGCCGTCCCAGATGCCCGCGCTCACCGCCCCCGGCGACGACGGCGAGGGGGACGGCAGCGGGGGCTATCAGATGCTGTACCGCTTCACCGAGGCGGCCACGGCCGCCCAGGTCTCCTCGGGCGTCGCGTCCGTGACGGCCGGGCTGCCCCGGGGCGCGGTCCTCGGGCGGCAGTCGTGGCTGACCGTGCGGGAGTCCGTCGCGCGCGACACCTCCGTCTACGTGCCGTTCCTCGTCGCGTTCGGCGCGCTGGGCCTGGTGATGTCCGTGCTCGTCGTCGGGAACGTGGTGGCGTCCGCCGTCGGCACGGCCACGCGCCGCATCGGCGTCCTGAAGGCCGTCGGCTTCACCCCGGGGCAGGTCGTGCGGGCGTACATGGGGCAGGCGCTGGTGCCGGCGGCAGCCGGAACGGCGCTGGGCGTGCTCACCGGCCATCTGCTCGCCGTGCCGATCCTGGCCGAGGCCGGGGAGGCGTACGGCACCTCGTCGCTCGGCGTGGCGCCCTGGGTCGACGGGGTGGTGGTCGCCGGGGTCCTCGGGCTGGTGGCCGTGACGGCGTGGGCGAGTGCCTGGCGGGCCGGCCGGCTGCGGACCGTCGACGCCCTCGCCGTCGGGCGCGCCGCCCCGGCGGGGCGGCCGCGGCGGGCGGCGCGGGCGGTCGGTCGGCTGCCGTTGCCGCAGCCGGTCGCGCTGGGCCTGGCCCGGCCGTTCGCGCGGCCCGCCCGGGCGCTGGCCATGGGCACGGCGGTCCTGTTCGGCACCGTGGCCGTCACCTTCACGGTGGGGATGGCCGGGTCGCTCGGCCGGGTGATGGAGGCCCGGGCCCATGACGCGGCCGATGTCGTCGTGCCCGGGCCCCGGCCGGGCCCCGGTCCCGGCGGGGCGCGCTCCGACGGGCCTCCGAGGGTCGACCCGGCGCTGGTCGCCGGGGCCGTCGAGTCCACCGCCGGCACGGCGCGGCACTACGCCGCCGCGAAGCTGCGGGCGACCGTGGCGGGGGTGAGCGGCATCGTCGACGTCGTCGCCTTCACCGGCGACGCCTCCTGGGGCGGCTACGCGATGGTCGCGGGCCGCTGGATCGAGCGGCCCGGCGAAGCGGTGGTGCCGACGCCCTTCCTGGCCGCGACGGGCACGCGGCTCGGCGACACCGTCACCGTGAACGTACCGGCCGCGCCGGTCACGGTCCGGATCGTCGGCGAGGTGCTCGACCCCCGCAACGACGGGAGGCAGGTCTTCACCGACGCCTCGACGCTCGCGGCGGCGCGCCCCGACCTCTCGGAGTCGAGCCATCACATCGCGGTGCGGCCCGGCACGGACGTGTCCGCGTACGTCGGGGAACTGAACGGGAGGCTGGCGCAGTGGGGCGTCGCCGCGCGGGCCGGCGGGTCGGGCGGGGGAAGCGACATGGTGCTGACGCTCAACGCGCTCTCGGTGAGCCTCACCCTGATGCTCGTGGCCGTCGCCGCGCTCGGCGTCCTCAACGGCGTGCTGCTCGACACCCGGGAGCGGGTCCGGGAGATCGGGGTGCACAAGGCGCTCGGCATGACCCCGCGCCAGACCCTCGCGACGGTCCTCACCTCCGTGGCCGTGACCGGACTGGTCGCGGGCGCCGCCGGGGTGCCGCTGGGGATGCTGCTGCACGGCTGGGTGGTGCCGACGATGGGCGAGGGCGCGGGGCTCCGGTTCCCCGGTTCCGTGCTCGCCGTCTACCACCCGGCGGAGGTGGTGCCGCTGGCCTTCGGCGGACTGGTCATCGCCGGCCTGGGCGCCCTCCTGCCGGCCGGCTGGGCGGCAGGGACCAGGACCGCCACGGCCCTCCGGACGGAGTAGGCGACGGAGCGGGGATCCGGCCGTCCTCCGGTTCGGTAGCCCGCCGCTGACGCTGCGCGAGACAGCCGCCCCCTCGCACGGTACGGTCGATAAGCCACATATAAGGCTTATCGACCGGCTGCCGTCCGGCGCGGGGCCACGGGTTCCCACCGCCGTCGCGGCACCGAGAGGAGAGGAGGAGCGATGACCTCTCCCATGGGCACACGCACACCCCCCGGAGCGTCGGACCCGGAGGAGCAGCTGGCCCGGCTCGCGCGGTCCTGGGTGTGGTTCCTGGGCGGCGCCATCGCCACGCTGGTGCCCGGCATCCTGGCGCTGGTCTGGCCGGAGGCGACCCTCCACGTCCTGGGGGTGCTCGTCGGGCTGTACCTGCTGGTGTCCGGCGGCTTCCGCTTCGTCATGGTCTTCGGCCGCCGCGAGGCGGGCGAACGGCTGGCCGGCCTGCTGGTGGCCGTGCTGTTCGTCCTCGGCGGCGTCCTGTGCCTGCGCAACCCGCTCCAGACGATCGGCGCGCTCTCCCTCGTGGTGGGCGCGGTCTGGCTGGTCTCCGGTGTCGTCACGCTGTACGGCGCCCTCTCGGCCAAGGACCTGCCGCACCGCGGCCTGGTCATCGCGCTCGCCGTCCTCGGCGTCGCGGCCGGGATCGTGGTGCTGGCGATGCCGGCCGAGTCGGCCCGGGTCCTGACCCGGCTGCTCGGCCTCTGGCTCGTCCTGCTGGGCCTGGCCGAGACCGCGCTGGCCCTGGCCTGGCGGTCCGCCCTGCGCAAGGCGGGCCTCACCGACGCGGACGGGCCGGACGGCCCGGACGCCCGCACCCCGGCCTGAGCGCCGGGCGCGGCAGGCGCTGCGGCGCCGCACCGCGGCTTCGCGGTTCCCAGAACGGAGAAGACCATGTACCTGGCCTACGACTACCCGCTGCTCAGCGTGTTCTGGAGCATGCTCTGGTTCTTCCTGTGGATCCTGTGGTTCATCCTGCTGTTCCGGATCATCATGGACATCTTCCGGGACCACGAGATGAACGGGTGGGCCAAGGCGGGCTGGCTGGCCTTCGTCATCCTGCTGCCGTTCCTCGGCGTGCTGGTCTACGTGATCGCCCGCGGCAAGAACATGGGCCGGCGCGAGATCGCCCAGGCACGGGCCCAGCAGCAGGACTTCGACGCGTACATCCGCAAGACCGCCGCGGGCACGGACCGTACAAGCAGCGTCGACGAACTGGCCAGGCTGTCCGAGCTGCGGGCCGGTGGCCACATCACCGACGAGGAGTTCCGCAGGGCGAAGGCCCTCGTCCTGGGCGACGATCCGGCCGCGGCCCCCACGCCGCCCCCGGCGGCGGCCGCGCCCGGACAGTGACGCCGGTGTGAGAAGGGGAGGGACCCGTCGCGGCGGGTCCCTCCCCTTCCGGGTTCAGGACGCCGGGACCTCGTCGACGAAGGTCGTGCCGGCGCCGCGCAGGGCGGCGAGCCTGGCGGTGACCTGCGCGGGGGTGAGGACCTGGTCCTTGACGTGCAGGACGTAGTCGACCTGCTGGTCGTAGGCGCGCGGGGTGGTCGACGTCTGGCCGTTGAGGTCGATCAGCCACTGGTTGAAGTTGATGGACATGGGCCGCTCGGGCAGGTAGGCGGCGTCGTGGGTGCCGAAGACGGCGCCGTCGACGTAGTAGGTGATCCTGCTGTCGTCGATGGTCACGACCAGGTCGTGCCAGCCGGCGAAGCTGGTGCGGCTCTCGCTGTGCTGGTTGACCGCCTGCCAGGGGTCGGGGTTGTAGGTCTCCCAGGAGGTCGTGTAGAGGATGTTGGCCGGCTCGCCCCAGCCGCCGTTGGGCAGGTACTCGAAGTCGTACTCGGCGTAGTCGTCGGCCATCGGGGCCTTGAGGTCGTTGATGGTGAAGAAGGTCTGGACGATCCGGTCGCCGTCCGGACCGTACTTGGGGGCGTCCGAGAACTTGACCCGGGCCGCGTACGTGCCGTTCCTGAACTTGCTCGCCTTGGTGAGGACCTCCGTGTGGGTGGTGCTGGCCCCGGTGCCGGCGCTGGAGGTCTCCAGGTTCATCACCGTGTTGCCGCTCTGGGAGACGAAGGTGACCTTCGAGGGGTCCCAGGTGGCGCCGGGGACACCGGGGCCGCCGGAGTTGGAGCGGACGTTCCAGCCGTGGGCGGCGAGCGCCGGGTCGGTGTGCGAGGTGTAGGAGAAGTCGTCGAAGAGGGTCGCGCCGCCGCCGGGGGGCGGGGTGGTGGGCGGTGTGGTCGGCGGGGTCGTGGGCGGTTCGGTGGGCTCGTTGCCGGCCGGGGCCGTGCCCCACACGTTCACGCCCGCGAGCTGCGCGGTGACCTTGGTCCAGTCGGTGTACGAGGTCGGCGCGCCCTGGAAGGAGTAGTCGTCCCCCTGGGTCAGGGTCTGCCAGTTGGCCTGGTGGAAGCGCAGCTGCATGTCGCCGGTGTCGGCGCCGGGGGCGAGCGACCCCGCCGCGGAGGTGAAACCGATCTCCAGGTAGCGGTCGGCCGTCGCGGTGGGGTTGGCGAGCGTGCCGAAGGTGCCGGTGATGGCCGAGCAGCCCTTGACCGCCCACGAGCAGGCGAAGCGGTACGTGGCGGTCGGGGAGTCCGCCTTGAAGTAGTAGCGGATCTTGACCTGGTTCAGCGCCACGCTCGTGGCGCCGGTGTTGCGCACCTTGAGCCAGGGCTCGCTCTGGTCGGCGGTGGCGCCGGAGGCGCTGGTCCGGTACTGGACGGCGACCCCGCCCTCGGAGGCGGACGCGGTGGTGAGGGGGAAGGTGGCGAGGGCGGCGCTGCCGGCGATCGCGGCCACGGCGAGGGCCGTCCTGGTGCGGCGGGGGGTACGGGTGCTCATCCGACGGGGTTCCTTTCGTTCGCTCCCGCCGGCCGGCGGGAGGGCTCGTGGGGGATGCGGGACGGGCCCGGGCGGTCACGCGGGGGCGGGGTCCCTGAGGGTGTCGTGCGGGACGCCGAGCGCGGTCAGCCGCGCCCGGTGCCCGTCCAGCCGGCTGCGGAAGTCCCTCCAGTCGTCGGCCGGGTGCCAGGCCCGCTCGGCGAGCGCGCACAGGCGGGGAAAGGTGAGGTACTCGATGTGGGCGGGCGTCGGGACGAACTCGGTCCACAGCTGTCCCTGCGCGCCGAGGACCCTCCCGGCGAGTTCCGGCTCGTCCGGCGGCGGCAGCAGCTCGACGTCGTACACGCTCCGCAGGCCCGTGGTGTGCCCCGGCTGCGCGGGCGGCTCGCCCGGGCCGGAGCCGCGGGCGTAGTCGAAGTAGGTGCGCCGGTGGTCGGCGTGGATGACGTCGTGGCCGCGTCGGGCCGCGGCCCAGGCGTGCTCGGGGGTGCGCCAGCTCATGACCGTGCAGGACAGCGGCAGCGTGGCGCCGTCCTCGGCCCAGGCGACCGGGCGGCGGCCGGCCCGGACGACGTGGCCGGCCATCCGGTCCATGAACCAGCCGTGCAGCGCGCGGGGACCGGACAGCCCCTCGCGGGCCGCGCGGGCGACGGCCGCAGGGCTGGACTCCCATTCCCCGGTGGGGACTTCGTCGCCCCCGAGGTGGACGTAGGGGGACGGGAAGACGTCCATGACCTCGTCGAGGACGGTGCGGAAGAAGTCGAGGACGTGGTCGCCGACGCCGAGCACGTTCGCGCACACCCCCCACCGGGTCCACACGTCGAGGCGGCGGTCCGGGTGGTTGCCCAGCTCCGGGTAGGCGGCCAGGGCGGACCGTACGTGTCCCGGCACGCCGATCTCCGGGACGACGGTCACCCCCCGGGCGGCGGCGTAGGAGACGAGTCCGGCGAGTTCCGCGCGGGTGTACGCGCCTCCGTGCGGGCGGCCGTCGAAGCGGTCGCTGCCGGCGGGGCCGACCATCGACTGCGCCCGTCGGCCGCCGACCTCGGTGAGCCGGGGGTGGGCGGCGACCGGCATCCGCCAGCCCTGGTCGTCGGTGAGGTGGAGCTGGAGCACGTTGAGCTTGTGCAGGGCGAGCAGGTCGACGAAGCGGTGCAGGTAGGAGACGGGCTGGAAGTGCCGGGCGACGTCGAGCAGCATGCCGCGCCAGGGGTGCGCGGGCACGTCGGTGATCTCCACGCCGGGCAGTTCGAGGTCCGTGCCGGACGGCCCGGCGAGGGCCTCGTACGGCAGGAGCTGACGGACGGTCTGGACGCCGCGGAGCAGTCCGGCGGGGCGTGCGGCGCGCAGCAGTACGCCCTGTTCGGAGACGGTCAGCCCGTACCCCTCCTGGCCGAGTCCGGTGAGCGCGGGGTCGAGGGCGAGGACGAACGCGCCGTCGTCGGCGGGTTCCAGGCACGGCCCGGTGCCGGTCGCGAGGTAGGCGCGGAGCAGGTCGGCGGCGGTCTCGGCGCCGGGGGCGACGCGCAGGCGGGTGCCGGCGTCGAGGCGGAAGCGGCCGGGGCGGGGGGACAGCCTGCGGGGGCGGGGGACGAGGGTGAGGTCGGGCCGGGCGGGCCGGTGGGCGGGGCGGGGCAGGTCCACGGGGGTGGTCTCCGGTGTTCTGCGGGGGGCACGGGAGGCGGAGGGAGGGGCTCAGCCCTTGACCCCGCCGGCGGTGAGGCCCGAGGTGACGTGGCGCTGGAGGGCGAGGAAGACGATCAGCGCGGGCAGGGCGAAGAGGGTGGAGGCGGCCATGGTGGCCCCCCAGTCGGTGCCGAAGGTGGTCTGGAAGGACGAGAGCCAGACGGGCAGCGTGCGGCTGTCCTGCTGTTTGATGATGAGGAAGTTGGCGTAGGTGAACTCGTTCCAGGCGGTGATGAAGCCGAAGAGCGAGGTGGCCATCAGCCCCGGTGCGAGCAGCGGGAAGGCGATCCGGCGGAAGGCACCGACGCGGGTGCAGCCGTCGACCTGCGCCGCCTCCTCCAGTTCGGGCGGGATGCCGGCGATGAAGCCGCGCAGGACGACCACCGTGAACGGCAGGGTGATCATGAAGTAGACGAGGGTGAGGGTGGGCAGCCGGTCGAGCATGTTCGTGTCGCGGGAGATGATGTAGACCGGGATGACCAGGGACTCCCACGGCGCCATCTGGGCGATGAACACCGCCAGCATGAACTGCCGTCGGCCGCGCCAGCGCAGCCGCGCCACGGCGTAGGCGGCGGCGAGCGCGACGACCAGGGCGAGGAGCACGGCGCTGAGCGTGACCAGGACGCTGTTGCGCCAGAACAGGGCGAAGCCGTCGGCCTGGACCGCCGTACGGAAGTGGTCGAGTGTCCATTCCCGCGGGATCAGGCCGGGTTCGTAGGACTGGATGTCGCGGGACGGCCGGAAGGCCGTCGACACCATCCAGTAGACCGGGAAGAGGCAGACCGTCACGGTCAGGGCGGCCGCCGCGTGGAGCGGGAGCCTGCGGAGCCGGCGCCGGGAGGCGGGCCTGCGGGTCGTGATCACAGGTGCTCGCCCTCCTGGCGGAACAGTTGGCGGAAGTAGAGGACGAGGACACCGCTCATGAGCAGGAGGGTGAGCATGGAGGCGGCCGATCCCAGGTCGTAGCGCTGGTTGGCGAGGGCGGTCTGCACGGCGTAGACGGGCAGGATGGTCGTGGCGTCGCCCGGCCCGCCCCGGGTCATGACCCAGATCTGGACGAACGCCTTGAAGGTCCAGATCACCTCCAGGGAGACCACGAGCATGAAGATCGGCCGGACGAGCGGGAAGGTCACGGAGCGGAAGATCCGCGCGGCGCCGGCGCCGTCGAGGCGGGCCGACTCGTAGAGCTCCTGCGGCACGGTGGTGAGGGCGGAGTAGAGGGTGATGGCGGCGAACGGCACCGACTGCCACACGATGAGGACGACGAGGATGGCGAAGGCGGCGCGGCCGTCGGCGAACCAGGTGTACTCCTCGAAGGAGTCGAAGCCGAGGTCGGTGAGGGTCTCGTTGACGATGCCGAACTGGGAGTGGAACAGCCACTGGAAGACGGTGGTGGCGGCCACGACGGGCACCGCCCACACCAGCACCAGCGAACTCAGGACCACGGTCCGGCCGATCTTCCCGAGCCGTTCGGTCATCAGGGCGACCAGCGTCGCGAGGATCATGATGGCGACGACGTTGACCGCCATGAAGAGGAAGGTGCGGCGGACGACGTCCCAGAACCTGGGGTCGCCCAGCAGGGTCTGGTAGTTGCGCAGCCCCACGAACTCGGCGTCGCCCTTGATCAGTTCGCGCAGCCGGAAGTCCTGGAAGGAGATGAGCAGGGCCCGGCCGAAGGGGTAGAGCAGGAGGTAGAGCATGCCCAGGACCGCCGGTGCGATCAGCAGGTACGGCCCGGGGGCGAAGCGGCGACCGCGGTGCGCGGGCGGGGAGGGTCGGGCGGGCATCGGTCAGGAACCGCTGTTCAGGGTGGTCGTGATGGACCGGGCCGCCTCGGCCGCCGCGGCCTCGGCGTCGCGGCCGGTGAGCACGGCCGTCATGTAGTCCTTGATCGGGTTCTTGGCCTCGACCGCCGCCCACTGGGGCGTGTTGGGGGTGGCGTGTCCGTTGGCGGCGCCGACGGCCATGGCGGCGGCCCCGGGGTCGGAGGCGACGGCGGTGGCGAGGGTGGTCTTGTTGGGGACGTAGCTCATGGCGAGGGCGAGCTTGGTCTGCCAGGCGTCGCCGGTGAGTTCCTTGATGAAGGTGTACGCCTCGTCCTGGTGCGCCGCGACGGCGGGGACGACCAGGTCGGAGCCGCCGGTGAAGACGGCGCCCGGGGTGTCGGGGGTCTTGCCGGGGATGGGGAAGAAGCCCAGTCTGCCCTTGAGGGCGGGGTTCTTCTGGGCGATGACGCCGGCGCCTCCGGGGGTGGCGATGACCTGCGCGACCTGCCCCTTGGCCACGACGTCGGCCTGGAGCGGGCGGGACTCGTCGGAGTCCTTGGGGCCCTTGCCGAGCGCCTGGAGCCGCTTGTAGAACTCCATGGCCCGCAGCGCTTCGGGGCTGTCCAGGCCGCCCTTCCAGCCGCCGCCGTCCTGGACGGCGAGGTCGCCGCCCTCGTCCCAGACGAAGCCGGCGAGGGCGAACCAGTTCTGGCCCGGGAGGTAGATACCCTGCACGTCTCCCTGGTCGAGCTTCTCGGTGGCGGCGATCCACTGGTCCCGCGTCTTGATCTTCGTGGCGTCGACACCCGCCTTCCGGAAGAGGTCGGTGCGGTAGATGACGACGCGGTTGGCCGCGTAGTACGGGATGCCGTACTGCTTGCCCTCCCAGGCGCCGGGCTCGGCGAGCCCTTCGAGCCAGAAGTCGCCGTCGAGCTCGTCGACCTTGTCGGTGAAGTCGGTGAGCCCCCCGCTCTGGGCGTACTGGGCGACCTGGGTGTTGCCGACCTCGATGACGTCCGGGGCGTCGTTGCTGGCCAGGGCGGCGGTGACCTTCTCGCCGATGCCCTCCCACTCCTGGATCTGGATTCTGACGTCGATCTCCGGGTGGGCCTTCTCGAAGCCGGTCTCGAACTCCTTCTGGAAGGCGTCCGAGACGCTGTCGCGCATCAGCCAGACGTCGAGGACGGTGGGCCCGCCGGCGTCCTGCCCGTCACCGGACGAGGAACAGGCGACGAGTCCGGTGCTCAGCAGCAGGGCGCCGAGCAGGGCGAGGGGGCGGTGCTTCACGATTCACCTCTGGGGGGGCCGGGAACGGAGGCAAACCCCGAGTTGACCACTTGACCTGTCAGGGGTTTACCAGTTGGCGCGAGATGAAGGTGGCATGGACCAATGTCGCCGTCAACCCCCGCAGCATTGACGGAATTTGGCTGCCAACGGCCGAAAGGAGATGGCTGCACCCACCATCCGGAGCGACGTTGAAACCTGACCAGTGGACCAGTTAAGGTTGACCAGCGAACGTCCCGACGACGAACGAGAGCCTTATGGAGATCGACGCGGCAGCCTCCGGCGCGATGCTCAAGCGCGAACGGGTCCGTGACGCGATCCTCGAGCTCATCGAGGCGAGGCGCCCCGGCGACGCCATCCCGTCCGAACGCGTCCTCTGCGCCCGGCTCGGCGTGTCACGCCCCACCCTGCGCGCGGCCGTCGACGAGCTGGTCGTCGCGGGACTGCTGGTCCGCGAGCACGGCCGGGGCATGTTCGTGGCCGCGGAGAAGATCACCCAGGAGCTGATCTCCGACCGGAACGCCTTCACCCTCCCGCAGGCCGGCGGCGTGTGGACCAGCAGACTGCTGGAGTTCCGCACGCTCCCGGCCGGCGCCCGCGTCAGCCGCAAGCTCCGCGTCTCCCCCGCCGCCGAGATCCTGTACGTGGCCCGGCTCCGCCTCGTGGACGGCTCCCCCATGGCCATCGAGCACCTGCACGTCCGGGCCGACCTCGCCCCCGGGCTGACCAGCGAGGAACTCGAACAGGGCGATCTCTACGAGCACCTCCGGGACCACCACGGGGTCCAGGTCAGCGAGGCGGTGCAGTCCATCGAACCCACCGTCGTCACCCGGGCCGAAGCCGACCTGCTCGACGTGCCGGAGCTCTCCCCCGCGCTCCTCTTCGAGCGGCTCACCACCGATTCCCGCGGCCGCGCGGTGGAGTACGTCCACTCGCTCTACCGCGGCGACCGCTACCGCATCGTCTCGCGCCTCACCCTCGGCGCCGGCGAGGAACAGCCCGGCGCCCACGACGAACAGCCCCCGGCGAAGCAGGGCCACCATCCGGGCATCCCCCCGGGCGACTTCACCGGCGGCGATCCGGTCACCTTCTCCACCCGGGGCGTCGTCCAGCAGAGCCCCTGACGGGCACGCGGCGAGAACAGCCGACCTTCCCCGCGCGCCGGCACACCGCTCCACGCGGCACACCCCCACGGGGACCGGTGTGCGGCGGCGTGCGCGCGGACGGTCGGGGTGGACAGGTCCCCCACCTCGCCCTACCCTCCGAGTCACCTATTCATTTAGTTGACTATGGAGATGCGCTCATGCACCCCTTCCGCCAGGCCGTGGAGCGGCGCGACGAGGACGCCATCGCGGCGCTGCTCGCCGAGGACGTCGTCTTCACCAGTCCCATCGCCTTCAAGCCGTACCCCGGCAAGGCCATCACGGCCGCGATCCTGCGCGCGGTGATGCGGGTCCTCGACGACTTCACCTACGTCCGCGAGATCGGGGACCCCGAGGGCCGCGACCACGCCCTGGTCTTCACCGCGACCGTCGACGGACGGCGGATCCAGGGCTGCGACTTCCTCCATCTCGACGAGGACGGGAAGATCGACGACTTCACCGTCATGGTCCGGCCGCTGTCCGCCGCACAGGCCCTCGCCGCCGCGATGGGAGCGCAGTTCGACCGCATCACCCAGGAGGCCTCCGAGGCCGCGGGCGCCTGAACGGCCCTGCCACACGGACGGGTTCTTCCGCGCGCCTGGAGAGTGAATCCGCCCCCCGCGAGTGGATCTTGAACGGCTCGGGTCGGTAGCTGTGGGGCGAGCCCGCGCCGATGCGGGATCGTCCGTGATGAGGATGCCCATGCGTACACGAGCCGTTCTGATCTCCCTGGTCGCCGCGAGCGCGGTGCTCGGCCTCGCCGGGTCCGCCCAGGCCGCCGCCACCGGCGACGTCGTCGTCTTCTCGACCGAGGTCCAGCCGCTGGACGTCTACCGCGACCCGGCCGGGTGCCACCAGCTGCCCACCGTCGCCCACGTCCTGACGAACCAGACGGACCGTCCGGTGAAGGTCTACGGCAACCCGTTCTGCCTCGGCCCCTCGGTCGTCGTCCAGCCCGGTTACGGAACCCACGTCCCCGGCGGCGCCGGTTCGTTCTCCGCCTGACCGGCCGTCAGGGGCCGACTCACTCGTTCGGGTCATGACCACCGGATCGGTTCGTCCCGGCGGGCGGGCGGCCGCTACGGTGGGAAGCACGGAGGGAGAGCCGACTGGTCGTTGGTCCCCGCTCCGCATGTGCCCCACACCTCCGGGTGTGGGGCACAGTCATGTGCGGAGCCGCCGACGGAGGCCCGGCCCACCGCCGGGTCCGGTCGGCTGAGGGAGCCGGGGTCTGGCGTCTCACAGGCCTCCTCCGGCCGCCTGCGCGAAGGGGCAGCGCTTCCTGCCCCCGGCGACACGGGCGCGGCCTGGACGGGGGCAGGGGCGGATGGGGACGCTGGGGGTCGGGGGCCTCCGCGTCCCCGTGGAGGACGCCTTCGGGGACCGTTCGGGGAGCTGACGATGAGTGCGTACGAGCACGAGCACGGCCATGATCACGACCACGACCACCACCAGGAGCACGCCCCCGGCCCCGTGCGGGACGACCGGCTCCACGACGACCGCGCCCAGGACGGCGGCCCGGGCGCGGCACGGCTCTTCGAGGCCGCGGCGACCGGGCGCGCGGACGTGGTCGGCGCGTCCGGCCTGGGGGCGCTCCAGCGGGCCGTGGGCAACGGAGCCGTCGGCGCGATGGTCCAGCGCAGCCGGAGCACGACCCCCGAGGCGGCCGAAGAGGGCGCGCGGTCGCCGGTGCACGACGTGCTGGCCTCGGGCGGCGGGCAGCCGCTCGACACCGCGACCCGCGGCGACATGGAGGCCCGGATGGGCGCGGACTTCTCCGACGTGCGGATCCACACCGACGCCGCGGCGGACGCCTCCGCGAAGGGCATCGGCGCGCACGCCTACACGGTCGGCAACAACGTGGTGTTCCAGCGGGCGGCGTACGACCCGGCCTCGCCGCAGGGGCGTACGACGCTGGCGCACGAGCTGACCCACGTGATCCAGCAGCGCAGCGGGCCGGTCGAGGGCACGGAGGCGCCCGGCGGGATCCGGGTGAGCGACCCCTCGGACCGTTTCGAACGGGAGGCCGTCGCCAACGCGGAGCGGGTCCTGGCGGAACCCTCGGCCCCCGCCGCGCCCGCACCGGTCGCCGCGCCCGCGCCGCCCGCGGCACCGGCCGTGCAGCGGGCCGCGACGGAGGACGAGGACGAGCAGCCCGCCGACGTCCAGGGCTCGTTCGTGCAGCGGGCGGCGGAGGCGGGCGCCGAGGAGGAGGAAGAGGCCCCGTCCGCGTAGCCGGGATCCGCTGTCGTGGATCCGGACGGCGCGGGCGGGGCCTCGGGGCGGTGCCCGGTTCTCAGGGGTGCGCGGCCCTCAGGGGTGGCCCCTGACCCTCAAGGGTGCCCGACCCTCCGGGGTGGCCCCCGGCCCTCAGGACTTGGTGGACTGCATGGTGCCGCCGAGGAAGAGGGACTGGGCGCAGCGGCTGGGCGCCGGGGCGTTGACCGGGCGGCCGACCTTGCGGCAGTCCACGGTCATCGTCACCTGGCCGCCGGCCGGCACCAGGATCGGGGTGACGAAGTGGTAGTCGGAGTCACGGAAGTTCTCCAGGGCCAGGGTCAGGATCCGGGAGCCGCCGTCGCCGGTGATGACGACGGTGCCGGCGTCGCCCTGCGGGTTCTGGACCAGGATGTCGGTGAGCCGGAAGGTCTTCCCGGCCGGCACGGTCAGCGCCGTACCGCTCCGCGATCCTCCGCCGACACCGTCCCTGACCTGCACCTGGGCACTGGACGGCTCGGCGGGCGGCAGCGGCTTGGCGGTGGCCTTCGCGCTGGGCTTCACGCTCGGCTTCGCGCTGGGCTTCACGCTCGCCGTGGGAGTGGGGGTGGGCGCCGGGGTGGGCGTGGCCGACGCACCGCCGGAGCCGCCGCCGGTCTGTCCTCCGGTCTGTCCGCCGCTCTGGTCGGGGCCGGAGGTCGCGGAGGCGATGACCTCGGGGGTGATCGCCTCACGGGCCGCCGACTTCACCGCCGGCCGGAGCATGCCGTACCAGAAGCCGGTCAGGATCAGGGCGAGCACGAAGGCGAGGATCAGGGCGCGCGGCAGCCAGCGCGGCAGGATCGCTTCCTGCTGGTAGGACCCGTCGAGCACGACCGGGGCGGGCGGTTCCTCACCCTCGGGCGCGGGCGGCGCGACGACGGCCTGGAAGGTGTGCAGGACCGGGGTGCCGCGCCACAGCCGCTTCGCGGGCTTGACGCGCAGTTCGGCGAAGGCGGCGCGGCCCGGTTCGACCCGCAGCTCCGGCCGGGTGAAGGTGATCCCGGCCCGCTCGGTGCCGGAGCGGGCGGTCAGCGCGACGGTGAGCGGAGCGTTGCCCCGGTTGTCGACCGCCACCTTGTGGGCACCGCGCAGCACACCGTGCGAGCCCCTGGGGACCAGCTCGGCGGTGACCTCGGTGAACGGGGCGACGGTCACCCGGCCCTCGGGCACGACCGGTTCGGCGTGGTCGCTGGTGGGGACCACGCGGACGCCGAAGGGCGTCTCGCCCGCGGGCACGGACGGGTCACGGGGCGGCCGGAAGGTGACCTGGACGGTCTCCGCGCTGCCCGGGTACAGGGAGAGGGTCGCCGGTTCCACCGTCGTCCAGGCGGCACAGGCTCCGGCCACCTCGAAGCGGTACTCCTCCACGGTGGTTCCGGAGTTGCGCACCTGAAGAGGGAGGCTCGTCTCTTCGCCCGGTACGGCGGTGACGGACGATGCGTCGAGGCTTACCGTAAGACTCATGGGCGCACCGTAGGATCCGGCCGCCTCCACAGCATCGTCAGATCAGGAACACTTTCGGGCAGATTCCGTGCCCGAAGCAACGATTCAGTTTTCATGACGGTCAGTCAGGGAATCTCCCGTCCGCCGAACCACCAGAGAGACTGGCGTTGTTGACGTTGCTGATGGTGGACACGGGGGCCCCGCGTCATTCGCGTCGCCCCCGCTCGCCCGGGGGGAGCCGGACCATGGAACGCACGGCAGTAGCACTGCGCGCGCAGGACCCGATCTCACAGGCGGGGGTGACGAGTCAGTTACGCACCCGCCCCGAGATCAACGTGACGGAATGGAGCGAGACGGCGGACCCCGCACCCGAGGTCGTCGTGCTCGTGGTGGACACGGTCGACGAGGACGTGCTGCGGCTGCTGCGGCACATCCGGCGCACCAGCACCTCGCGCCCGGTCCTCGTGACGACGGACATCGACGAACAGAAGCTCGTGAGCGCGGCGGAGTGCGGGGTCGCCGGCGTGATCCGCCGGGCGGAGGCGACACCGGAACACCTGGTGCACGTGATCGGCACGGTCGCGAAGGGCGCCGGACACCTCCCCTCCGACCTGGTGGGACGCCTCCTGGAGGAGGTCGGCCGCCTCCAGGGCCAGGTCCTCGGCCCGCGCGGGCTGCACTTCACGGGCCTCGCGGCGCGCGAGGTCGACGTACTGCGCCTGGTCGCGGAGGGCTACGACACGGCGGACATCGCCGCGAAGCTCTCGTACTCCGAGCGCACCATCAAGAACGTCCTGCACGCGGTCATCACCCGACTCCAGCTCCGCAACCGCTCGCACGCGGTGGCGTACGCGATGCGGCAGGGGCTGATCTGAGGGGAACGGTCGGGGTCGGCCTCACCTGAGGCCGGCGTCGGTGAGGGTTGCCCATAGGTGCAGAACTCCCTTCCCCCAAAGGTGACTTGAGGCACGAGGACAATCGGGGACCGGTACGGCATCCTCGGGCCGTCGAGCGACGTGAGGTCGAGGGGGTTGTGCCGTGCGCTGGTTCCAGTCGTCCGGGCGTACGGAGCCGTCGGCGCCCCGGCGGCCCGGTCGCCGCACACCGGCCCGGGCCTCACTCGCCCTGCTGCTCCTCGCGGCCGGAGCCGTACCGGCGTCGACGTCCGCCTCCGCCGTGCCGGTGCCCGTCGAGCCGGTCACGCCGGCGGTCGTGTCGCAGGCGCTGGATCCCGGTGCGTCGCTCCAGGTCGACAAGCAGGTCCGGACCCCGGTGGTGCCGCCGATGCCGGAGGTCGTGCTGCTGGTGGACGGGACCGGGAGCATGGAGGAGGCGATCGCGGACGTACGCGGCGGGCTGCCGAGCATCATCGACCGGGTGCGCTCGGCGCAGCCGGACGCCCGCTTCGCCGTGACGACCTTCGGCGACCAGGTGGGCGACGTGGACGCCGGCTTCGGCGTCAAGACCGAACTCACCACCGACGACGATGCTTTGGGAAGGGGCGTGAGGGCCCTCGGCACCGACCTCGGCTGGCGCAGCGACGGTCCGTCCGAGGACTGGATCAACGGCCTGTGGCAGATCGCGGCCGGTGCGGGCGGCAAGACGATCTTCCGCGAGAACTCCAGTCCGGTCGTCGTCCTGGTCAGTGACGCCTCCAGCCACAATCCCAGCAACGGGCACTCCATCGAGGACACGATCTTCTCCCTCCAGGACAAGAACGTCCGGGTCCTCGGTGTCGAGGTCGACACCCCGCGCGGCGACGGCCTTGACGGCAACGGTGACGCGGGCATCCCCGACCAGAAGGAGGATCCGCCCACCACCCGCGGCCAGGCCACCCGCATCATCGAGGCCACCGGCGGCCGCAAGCTCGCGGGGATCGATCCGGGCCAGGTCGCCGAGGCCATCGTCGAGGGGCTCACCAACCTCCCCACCCGGGTGGGCCACACCCTGGAGTCCTGCGACCCCGGCCTGTCCGTGACCCTCGACCCGCCGACCCGTGACGTCGTCAGCGGCGAGACCGCCTCCTTCGCCGAGACGATCACGGTCGCGCCGGACGCGCCCCAGGGCGCCACCCTCACCTGCACCGTGCACTTCCCGCTCGGCACCCAGGCCCCGGACACGACGGCGATCGGGGCGGCCGCCGCCGACCCCGGCTTCCGCCAGGAGATCTCGATCACCGTCAACGACGTGTCCGCGCCCGTCGTCACCCTCGACGACCGCCTCGCCCGGGCCGGTGACGACGCGGGCACCACGATCACCTACACGGCCACCGCCGAGGACGCCAAGGACGGCCCACTGACGCCGAGTTGCACCCCGGCGTCCGGCTCTCGCTTTCCCGTGGGCAGCACCACCGTCACCTGCACGGCCACCGACGCGGCCGGCAACACCGGGACGGACACGGCCGTCTTCCGCGTCCTGCCGCCGCTGACACCGCCGCCCGGTACGGACCCGCCGCCCCCCGTGCCGCCCTCCGCCGACGTCGCCGTCTCCGTCTCCCTCTCCCCCGCGCGCGCCTACACGGGCCGCCCGGTCACCGCCCGCTACACGCTCACCAACGCCGGCCCCGACACCGCCCAGCGCGTCGTCCTCGCCACCACCTGGCCCTCGGCGCCGGGCCGCACCCTCACCAGCCCCGACCGCTGCACGACCGCCGCGCCCTGCTCCATCCCCCCGGGTGGCCGCGTGGTGGTCACCGAGACGGCCACCTACCAGGAGGCCCTGTCCGGAACCGTCCGGGCGACGGCCGGCGGTCTGCCTCCCGACCCGGAGGCCGCGAACAACACGGCCACGGCGCCGCTGCGGGTGACCCAGCCCCGCCTGGAGGTGACCCCGCGGGTGGTCAAGCCGGGCGAACCCGTGACCGTGCGGGGCACGGACTTCCCGCCCGGGGAGCTCGTACGGCTCGTCTGGTCCCCGGGCCTGACCGCCGACAGCACGCCCCTGCGGGTGGGCCCCGACGGCCGCTTCGAGGCCCAGGTCCTCGTGCTGCGCAAGGACCGGACCGGGCCGCGGTCGCTGCGCGCGGAGGTCGCGCGCCTGGAACGCCTGGAGGAACCCGTGCTGGTCGTCCGCCACGCGCTCCAGCCGCCGGACTTCGCGGGCCGGGGGTGAGGTTCCGTTGATCCACGAGGTCGACGACGTGCTGCGCTCCCTGATCCGCGCCGAGGTCCTGGAGGGCGGACAGGTGGCGGTGGTCTTCGACGCGCCCACGCGCGAGTGGGCAGCGAAGGTGAACGCGCCGATGGTGAACCTGTACCTGTACGACATCCGCGAGGACATGCGGCGGCGCGAGCGCGGCCTGCACAACGAGTACGACGAGCGCGGCGTGGTCGTCGCCCGCCGCCGCCCGCCCCGCTACTTCAAACTGTCGTACCTGATCACCGCCTGGACGAAACGCCCCGAGGACGAACACCGCCTGCTCTCCTCCCTCCTGGCCTGTCTGCTCCGCTACGAGGCGCTGCCGCCGGCCCGGCTCACCGGCTCGCTCGCGGAAATCGGCGCCGCCGTCCCCCTGTCGATCGCGCTGCCCCCGCCCGAAGACCGGTCCTTCGCGGACGTGTGGAGCGCGCTGGGCGGCGAACTGAAGCCGTCCCTTGACCTGGTGGTGAGCGTTCCGGTGACGGCCTCGCCGAGGTACCCGGCCGGCCCGCCGGTCGGCGACGAGAGCCTGGACGTCCGCCTCGGCGAGGGGCTCGGCACGTGACCGCCGGACTCCTCTCCCTGGCACGCGAGATGGAGCTGAGGATCCGGCGTGCGGTGGAGGCCCGCCGCGCGACGGACCCGGACCCGGACGACGCCTTCCGCGGCCTGTACCTCACGGAGGAGGCGGTGGAGCGGCTGCTGGACGCGCCGCGATCCTTTCCGCCGCCGGAGCCGACGGGCCGGGCCGCCCCGGACTCCCGACTGGGCTCGCTGGCACGGGACTTCGGCCTGTCCGCCCTGGACGTGGACATCCTGCTGATCGCGCTGCTCCCGGACCTGGACGACCGCTTCGAGTCGTTCTACGGCTACCTCAACGACGACGTGACCCGGCGCAGGCCCTCGGCCGGCCTGGCCCTCGGCCTGTGCGGCATGCCGCACGCGGACCGGGAGGCGCGGGCGCGACTCGGCGAGCGGGCCCCGCTGCGGGCCGGCGGCCTGCTCCTGGTGGAGGACCGGGACCGCCCCTTCCTGGGCCGCGCGCTGCGGGTCCCCGACCGGGTGACGGCCTATCTGCTGGGCGACGACACCCCGGACCCGCGGCTCGCCGAGGTACGGGCCCCGTGGGAGGCGATCCGGGGAGTGGGCGACCCGGCTCCCCTGGCCCGCTTCCTGTCCTCGGACTCCTCCGGCCTGGTCTACCTCCAGGAGGACCAGGGCGGTGCGGGTACGGCCCTGGCCGCGTCGGCCCTGGAGGCGGCGGACCGGACGGTCCTCGCCGTCGACCTGGCGCGACTGGCCGAGGACCCGGCCCCGGCGGAGGCCGTCCGCTGTCTCCTCCGCGAGGCCCGCCTGACGGGCGCAGGCCTGGTCTGCGCGCCGGTGGACGCGGTGGCCCGGGAGCGCCCCGGCCTGCTGCGCGCGGTGACCGACCTGCCGGTCCCGGTGGTCATGGTCGGCCGCCTGCCCTGGGACGCGGCGTGGTCGACGGCCCCGCCGCTGCTGCTCCGTGCACCCAGGGTGGACCCGGAGGCGCGGGCGGCGCTGTGGTACGAGAGCGCGGCCGAGGAGGTGTCCCTCCCCGTCCAGGAGCTCCTCTCCCCCTTTCTCCTCACCCCGGAGCAGGTCGTGCGGGCGGCGAAGGCGGCGGTGCAGAAGGCTTGCGTGGAGGCCGCCCCGCTCTCGGCCGACCACGTCCGCCAGGGCGCCCGGGCCCAGAACGCGGCCGGCCTGGACCGCCTGGCCCGCCGCATCGAACCCACCGTCACCTGGCAGGACCTGGTGCTCCCGCCGGACACCGAGACCCAGCTCCGCGAACTGACCTCCCGCGCCCGCCACCGCGACCACGTCCTGGGCACCTGGTCGATGCGCCCGGGAGGAGGCAGGGGCCGAGGAGTAGCAGCCCTGTTCGCCGGCGACTCGGGCACGGGCAAAACAATGTCCGCGGAGGTGATCGCAGCGGACCTGGGCCTGGACCTGTACACGGTCGACCTGGCGACGGTCATCGACAAGTACGTGGGCGAGACGGAGAAGAACCTGGAACGCATCTTCACGGAAGCGGCGGGCGTCAACGGCGTCCTCCTCTTCGACGAGGCGGACGCCGTCTTCGGCAAGCGCTCGGACGTGAAGGACGCCCACGACCGCTACGCGAACGTGGAGTCCGCGTACCTCCTCCAGCGCATGGAGTCCTTCGACGGCCTGGCCATCCTGGCCACCAACCTCCGAGCCAACCTGGACGACGCCTTCACCCGCCGCCTAGACCTCATCGTCGACTTCCCCGTCCCCGACACCCCCCAACGCCTCACCCTCTGGGACCGCACCCTCGGCCCCCATCTCCCCAGAGCCACCGACCTGGACCTCCCCTTCTGCGCGGAGGCCTTCGAACTGTCGGGCGGCAACATCCGCTCGATCGCGGTGACAGCGGCGTACTTGGCGGCGGAGGCGGCCGGCCCCCTGACAATGCCGATGCTGATCCACGCGGTACAGAGGGAGTACCAGAAACTGGGGCGGCTGACTTTGGCGTCGGAGTTCGGAAGATACGCCAACCTTCTGCCTGGACATGAAAAAGTGATATAGGATTCCCGATTTTTCAAACAAGAGAGAACCTTCACCCTTCCCTGAGAAGTTCGAGAAACTGATACGCAGGATATTCTCTGACCTCGGGCCACGTGGCGACCGTACGTTCCAGTAGCGGCCTAAATCGCCCCATATCCATCTCCGCCAGAGCCGTACCCGCTATCGCCTGAATCTCTATGTCTCCGGAATTCAGCGCCTGCAACAGCCAGTTGACAGCCGTAGGAGACGGAGACATTCCTATAGCACCCAGCGCCGGCCATCGACTGCGGTGCGGAATGGATTCATCGAAAGCCACCAGCGCCAGGGCCGCGATCAAACTCTCCGACTCCTCGCCGCCTGATGGCAATACCTCAAGCACACGGGCAGCCGCATATCCAGCGCTCTCCAGACCCTCCTCCGACCGAACGAAGGAAAGAGCTTTCAAGACCAACTGCGTGTCTTGGGTCGGCTCCACCAGATCGACGATGGCAGACAGCGCCGTAGTCACGCGCCCTTCCGATATCCCTCCTCCCTCTCGATCATCACCATTCAACTCATTGCGCAGCACAGCGCGCGCCCGTTCAAGAACTTCAGTCTCCTCAGCGTCGAACCGATTAACCCCGCCAAATCGAACAGAGGATGCAGCGCTGGAGTAGTAATTGATCGCCACACACACGGCATCAGCGTCGCCACTACGAAGCAGCGCATGGAATGCTTCCGGCACCTCCTTACTTTCGCGCGGCCCCAGCAGCTCGAGGCGCAGCACCTCCAGAACCTCGTCACGAAGCTTGAACTGCTGCCAGTAGTGCACGCTAGCCATCCTTTCATTGAAGTTGCCCTACTCACCCTCGCCAGGCATCACTTTGAGGATCCCATCACCCTTCCCAAAATACACACCACGACTCCTCTTGTAGTCAGCACGCGCCTCATCAATCTTCTCCTCCGAAAGATCCTGGATAGCAGCTTTCGGAATCGCACCGAAGATCAGAACCTCCTGCGTGCGAATCGTGTCACGAACCGCCCTCACCGCCCGATCCGAACTCGTATTCTTCTTCAATAGGTACTTCTGATGCGACTCCACCGTGGTGAGATTCCTCAAATTATTAGAATTAATGTAGGCCAAATCGATTTCTATCCGCTCCTTCTTCTTGCCGAACATCTCGCCGTGCGGATTTCGAACATCCCCAGAGGGAACCGTAGTGGCCGAGACCCAGGGGCTACCTTTGTTCGAGCCATTCACGTGCATCGCTTCGTCGACGGTACCCTTGACTTTACTTTTCGGAATCCCATTTCCACTCTTAATGTTCCCCCGATCGACCTCCGTAGTGTTTCGAACCACATATCTCGGAACCTTCTGACCGTCCAAATCATGGACGTAAGAGAACTTCGCGTCAGGAAGGTCGACCCAGACATCCTGCTGATGCCCTTCCTCCTCCCTGCCCATGTTCATATAATCCCGAAGCCAATGCACGTAACCGATCGGAGAAGGATCGACAGACTTCCCATTTATTACCACGAAGAGAATGCAAATGTCTTCCGACATGGGCTCCCAAAGCAGTTCGAACCCTTCCCCCTTCGAACGCTTCACCTCTGGCATTTCATCCACGATACGCTTGACTTCCGGCAGGAATCTCTCTCCATGATATTTCGCACTGGGCAGCTCCTCCAAACGGCGCCCTATCGCTGCACGCAGGTCCCTAGCTTCATCAGGTAGCGAGAAGACTCTAAATTCCGCCTCCGGGTTAACCTTGGCAAATATCTTCCATGTATACGATTCACCGATTCTCGATGCTCGAAGTTCAGCCAGCCGATGCTTGCGTTTGATCAACCCCAAGCGGGCATTGAGAATCGCCCCCAGACGCTGCCTACCATCCATCAGAGCCTCGGCCTCCGCCACGGCCCGCTTCAGTCGATCACTCTTGTCTCCTTCGGCGCTCTTAGGGTCTGCACCCTTCCTTTGCGACCCCTTCACAGCATCACTGGGCTTACCACTCTTCCCTTTCAGCTTCTGCCAGAGCGCCCTACCCTTCTTGGCTATAAAGTCGACGATCTTGTCGATGGCTCGGTTGACCGGCTTCGAGACCGCCTGAAAGACGGACTTAACCTTGTTGGCGAGGTTGCCGATGCCCAGGAGGGCGGCGAGGAAGCCGATCAGGAGGGGGATGCTGGCGGCGAGGGCGGTTTCCACCATCTTGGGGACGCCGGCCGCGCCGCCGTTGGCTATTTCTATGACCGCGTCCAGGACGGCGTTGACGAAGTCGGCTATCTGGGCGCCCTGGTTCACGACGAAGGTGACGATGTCGATGATGCCCTTGACCGCGCGGACGAAGGCGGAGGCGGGGTTGAGGAGGGAGAGGATCCAGGTGACGCCGGCGATGATGACGGTGGGGACCAGGTATTCCGTCAGTTTGGAGAGGATCGTCGATTTGAGGTCGCCCGCTTCCGCCTCGATCTCCTTGACCGCGCCCGCCGGGCCCTCCTTCGCCAGGGACTGGGCGACCGGGACCGACGTCTCGACCGCCGTCATCGCCTCTTCCGGGACGCCCTTGCGGGTGATGCGGGTGCGGATGTTGTCCCAGGTGAGGCCGAGGAGGGAGGTGATGAGGGTGATGATGCCGCGGAGGTCGAAGCGTTCGGGGATCTCCAGGCCGGCCTTGGTGGCGGTGCCCAGGAGCCAGGAGACGAGGCCCTTCTTCAGGTGGTCGCCGATGTTGGCGACGAAGAGGTTGAGGCCGGCGCCCACCGCCTTGACCAGGTTGCCCAGGAAGCCGATCGGGTCCTTGATGATCTTCATGATGGCCGAGGCGGCCTTGGCCAGGATGCCGAGGAGGAGGTTCTTCAGTTCGTTGATCGTCTTGATGACGCCGACGATCGCGTCCTTCGCCTTGTCGATGAGGCCCTTGTTGGCCTCCTGGAGCTTCTTGATCTCCTCGTCCACCGCGTTGAGCGCGGCCGTGTACTTGTTCGCCAGGTCCTGGACCAGCTGCTGCGACTTCTCGTCGACGCTCGCTTCCAGGTCCTCGAACTTGCCCGCGAAGTCCTGCTGGGCCTCCTCGCCGAAGGACTTGAGGTCGGCGGGGAGTTTGTCGACCTCCGCCTTGAGGTCCGACCTGCCCTGGGCAATCCGCGTCTTCGCGCGGCCCAGTTCCACGCCGATCATGTCCGCCACGGACGAGATGACCGTGCGCATGCGGGCGACGTACAGCTTGCGTGACTCCTGGTAGAGGTCGTTCGCCTCCTGGGGCATGCCGGCGAACTTGTCCTTCAGCCAGCGGCCCTTGCCGAGGAAGCCCCCGTACCGCTTGTCCTTGTACTTCTTCATGCGGGCCTTGTGGTCGGCCGTGAAGGCGTCCCGCGCGGACTTCTCACCGGTGGTGAACGCGGTGTCGACCTTCTGGTCGAGGCCCGTCAGCGTCGTCTCGACGTCCTTCTTCGTCGCGTCGAAGACCTTCTGGAGCTTCGCGGTGACCTCGGCCCGCTTCCGCTCGTCCTTCGACTTCGTCTCGCCCTTGCCGCCGTCGACCGCCTTCCCCGCCGCCGCCCGGGTGGCCGTCAGGGTGTTCATGGCCTGGGCGCCCGCCGCGGCCGCGCCCGCCTTCGCCGTCGCCAGCTGCTGGTCCTCGGCCGTGTGCGCCTTGCCCGGGGCCTTCGCGGAGTCCGTCTCCGCCGTCTTCTTCGCCTTCAGGGCGTCGTCGAACTCCGGCTCGTTGCCCTTGGCCAGCTGTTCCTCGGTGACCTCGGCGTCGGCCATCGCCTTGTCGTTCTCCGCCGGGCCCTGGGAGAAGTCCGTGACCGCGGGTGGCTGCTTCTCCGGGATCGCGTCGGCGGCGCTCGGGGCACCCGGGTTTCCGGGCGCGTTGTCCGGGGTCATCGGCGTGACGGGCTTGTCCTTCGCCGCCGACGTGTCCGGCGGGGCCTTCGTCGTGGTCTCGATGTCCTTGGCGGAGGTGTTCTTGCCGTCGGTGACCTTGCCGTCGACCTCGTCCTTCACCTTGTCGGCCTTGCCGGACTTGGAGAACTTGTCGGCCTCGTCGAGGTTCTTCGGCGCCTGCGCCTCGATCGCCTTGTCGACGGCCGCGACGAAGGCCGCCTTGTCGAACTCCCCCGGTTTCGCCGCGTTCATCTTCTCGGCGTTCGCGGCCTTGCCCTGCGCCTCCTTGTCGTCGGGAGGCGCGACCGCCGCGTCCTGCGCCGACTTCGACTCGGCGGCGGCCGGCGCGTGCGCGGCCATGGTGCGCTTCTTCGCCGCCACGTCCGCGCCGACCCGGCGGAATCCGGGCGCGGCGTTCGCGGGGGTCTTCACCGGGGCCGTGTAGCGCTGGGCCACGAGGCGGGCCACCGCCGCGTTGCCCACCGCGCCCTGGAGGCGCTGCACGCTGTGCGGGGAGAGGCCGGGTGCGGGAGCGGGGGCCGGGGTGTCGGCTTGCGTCCGTCCGGTCGGCTTCTTCTCCGGGACCTCCTTCATCCGTCCCCTCCCGGTAGCCGTGGCCGCACGGCCAGGCTGCCCGCCGGTCCGTCCCGCGAGCAGAGCGGCGGGGGTCCCTCGTGGCGCCGACTCCCTTGCACCTTCGGGCAGTTCACGCTGCCCAGGCGGGCGGCCGATCATCCGTTCCGGGTGATCGTCCCGGTGGTGAGAATGGCCCGGTTCAGCGGGAGCGGTTCCCCGGTCGAGGAGTGACGTAGAGGAGAGCGAGCACCGTATGCCGTCGTATCTGTCCCCGGGCGTCTACGTCGAAGAGGTCCAGTCCGGCTCCCGTCCGATCGAGGGGGTGGGCACCTCCGTCGCCGCGTTCGTCGGCTTCGCCCGCAAGGGGCCCTTCGACGAGCCGACCCTCGTCACGAACTGGAGCCAGTTCGTGAGCCGCTTCGGCGACTTCGTCGAGGGGACGTACCTCGCCGCCTCGGTGTACGGCTTCTTCGCCAACGGCGGCGGGACCTGCTACGTCGTGCGCGTCGACGACGGCACCTCGACCGCGCCGGCCGCCTCCTCCGACGAGGTCACCGGCCCGACCGCGATCGGCGCGTACTCGGTCGTCGCCCGCCCGGGCGTCACCGGCACGATCACCGTCGAGGTCGCGGACGTCGAGGGCGACGACCCGCCGTCCGACGCGTTCCGGCTGGTCGTCGCGCGGGACGGCGAGGCGGTGGAGACGTACCCCTCGGTCACCACGAAGCGCAGCAAGGAGAACGTCGCCACCCGCGTCAACGCCGCCTCCGCGCTCATCGAGATCACCGAGCCCGGGACCGGCGCCGCTCCGGCCCGCCCCGCTCCGCAGACGGTCACGCTCGCCCCGGCCCTGCCCGCTCCGGCCGGTGGTGGCGCGCCCTTCTCCCCCGAGGTGTACGTCGGCGACGCCGACCGCCGCTCGGGGCTCGGCGGACTGGAGGCGGTCGAGGACGTCACCACCGTGGCGGTGCCGGACCTGATGAGCGCGTACGAGCGCGGGCTGGTCGACCTGGACGGGGTGATCGCCGTGCAGCAGGCGCTCATCACGCACTGCGAGCTGATGGGCGACCGGGTCGCGGTGCTCGACCCGCCGCCGGGGCTCAGCCCCCAGGAGATCGCGGGCTGGCGCTCGGAGCGGGCCGGTTACGACTCCCGCTACGCGGCGCTGTACTACCCCTGGATCGACGTCGCCGACCCGTCCACCGGGCGGGTCTCGCCGGTCCCGCCGAGCGGCCACGTCGCCGGGATCTGGGCGCGCAACGACGAGCAGCGCGGGGTGCACAAGGCCCCGGCCAACGAGGTGGTGCGGGGGGCCGTGTCGCTCCGGACCCAGCTGACCAAGGGCGAGCACGACCGGCTCAACCCGATCGGCGTCAACTGCATCCGCGCCTTCCCCGGCCGCGGCATCCGGATCTGGGGCGCGCGCACCCTGTCCTCCGATCCGGCCTGGCGGTACCTCAACGTGCGGCGGCTCTTCAACTACCTGGAGGAGTCGATCCTCGCGGGCACCCAGTGGGTGGTGTTCGAGCCGAACGACGACGCCCTGTGGGCCCGGATCCGCCGCACCGTCGGCGCCTTCCTCGTCAACGAGTGGCGGAAGGGCGCGCTGTTCGGGCTCACCCCGGACGAGGCGTACTACGTGAAGTGCGACCGCGAGACGAACCCGCCGGAGAGCGTCGACGCGGGCCATGTGGTCTGCGAGATCGGCGTCGCCCCGGTCCGGCCGGCCGAGTTCGTGGTCTTCCGGCTGTCCCAGCTGACCAGCGGCACCGGTGCCGTCGACGAGTGAGGAGTCCCTCGTGCCCCTTCCCGATCTCGACAGTTCCGTCGGGCATTCCTTCGGCCTGGAGTTCGACAGCGTCATCATCCGGCAGATCACCGAGGTGAGCGGCCTGAAGATGGAGCAGGACGTCATCGAGCTCAAGCAGAACACCGCGGACGGAAAGTACGCGATCAAGAAGCTGCCCGGCCGGCCGAAGGCGGGCGAGGTCACGGTCTCCCGCGGCCTCACCGAGGACAACAGCTTCGAGCGGTGGATCAAGGAGTCCCGGTTCGGCCGCATGGGCGAGGCGCGCCGCAACGGCGCCATCATCGTCTACGACTACGAGGGCCTCCCGATCAAGCGCTACAAGCTCATCAACGCCTGGCCCAAGTCGCTGGAGATCGGCGCGCTCAAGGCCGGCGACACCTCCGTCCTGACGGAGAAGCTGGTGATCACGTACGAGAGCATGGACGTCGACTGATGCGGCGCGCGACGACGGCGGCGCCCTCGCACGCGGAGCACGACGAGGAGTCGCGCGGGCTGCGGACCGAGTTCCCGTTCCGGCTGCCCCGCGGGTACGTCGACGAGCGGGGCACCGTCCACCGCGACGGCGTCATGCGGCTCGCGACCGCCCGCGACGAGTTGGTGCCGCTGCGGGACGACCGGGTCCGGGAGAACTCCGCCTATCTGTCGGTGGTGCTGATCTCCCGCGTCGTCACCCGGATCGGCACAGTCGACGACATCCACCCGGGCGTCATCGAGGACCTGTTCGCCTCCGACCTGGCGTTCCTCCAGGACTTCTACCGGCGCGTGAACGCCGAGGGCCACACGCGCGCCGCCGTCACCTGTCCGTCGTGCCGGGAGGAGTTCGCGGTGGACCTCGCCGGTGGCCGCCTGGGGGAATAGCGACGTACGCGGCCGACCAGCTGTACGAGGAGGTCGCGTACCTCGCCTACCACTTCCACTGGCCGCTCGATCAGCTCCTCGACCTGGAGCACGCGGAGCGTCAGAGGTTCGTCGCCCAGGCGGCCCGCCTCGGCGGGGGATGACGGGATGACCGCACGACGGGGAGGGACGGGAAACCATGGGACTGCTGTCCTGGCTGCGCGGCGGACGGGGCGCGGAACGCGCGGCTGAACCGCCCACGCCGCCGCCGGCGCCCGCGTCGCGCGAGGACCGCTTCGACGTCGCCGAACTCCCGCCGATCCAGCGGGTCCTGTCGGCACCGTCACTCGTCACCGATCCGTCCGCCTTCGAGCGCGGCCTGTCCACCCGGCGGCCGACCGCCCTCTCCACCCCGCTCGGCCATCTGGTCAGCGCGGAGGCCCCGAGCGGCCTCGTCGAGGGCGTGACGACGCCCGTCCAGCGGTCGGTGGTGGAGTTTCCCGTACGGTCCTCCGGCCTGTCGTCGTCCGTGGCCTCGCCGGGCGGCCCGACACCCGGCGACCGGCCCCCGTCCGGTGGCGGGCACGAGCCCGGCACGGCAGCGCCGGGGTGGGGCGTGCCCCTGGAGCCCGTCCAGCGGACGGCCACCGGGCCGGTGCCGGTCCCCGCGCCGCACCCGTCGGCACCGGCGGCGGGGCGGACGGGGGAGGCGGTACGCGTCCAGAGGGCGGCGGAGTCGCCTCGGTCCGAGCAGCCCCCGGGGAGTCCGGAAGCGTTCGAGACGGGGACGGTCGGGACCGGCTCCGTCGATGACGGCACGGCCCCGGGAACAGAGGGCGAGCCCGGGCCGCCTGAATCCGCCGAGCCCGCCGTACGCCCCCTGGTCGGCGAGCAGCCGCTGCTCGACCTCCCGGAGCCCGACGCCACCGGTCCGGGAGCCGTCGCGGAAGCCGCCGGCGGGGGCGTGCCACCCGTCCAGCGCTCCCTGACACCGCAGCCGTCCCCTTCCCCGCCGCCCTCCCCGTCCCCGGCCCCCGCGACCCGCCGCGCTCCCGGCCTCGGCGCGCCGCTCCCCGCGCTTCCCCCGACGGCCCAGCGCGAGGTCCCCGGCACCGCTCCGAGCCCGTCGCCCGCTCCCGTACGGACGGAGTCCACGCCGCTCCCGCCCCCGGCGACGGAGCCGACGCCCGAGGCCGTGCCCGAGCCGGTGGCGCCGCTGCTGGCCGACCGGCCGCTGGTGCTGCGCACCGTGGCCCCGGACACCGCACCGGGCGCCGCTCCCCCGGCCCTCGGCCCGACGCCCGAGCCCGCCGTCGTCCCCGTACGGTGGGAGAACCGCCGGGAGACCGCCACGGGCGCATCCGGTTCCCCCGGCCCCGCCGTACAGCGCCGGACCCACGTGCCGACGGCGGTCGCCTCCGTCCAGCGGGCGAGCGCCCGCCCCTCCGGCCCTCCCGCTCCGGTGGTGCCGCGCGCGCCCCGGGACGCCGGTGACGTGGCCGTGACCGCCGGCATCGCGCAGCGCATGGCCGACGGCAGCGTGGTCTTCGCCCCGCCGCCCGGGCACCGCTCGTCCCCGTCACCGGCCTCGCCCCTCTCCTCCCCTTCGCCTTCACCGCCGTCCGCGTTCGTCCAGCGCGAGGTGACGGCCGAGGAACCGCCCCCGCCGCCGCCGGACGACCCATCGGCGAACGCTCCGGAACCCGAGACGGGGACGGAGCCGGCGGGCGCCGCCGAGACCGCGGACAGCCCCGCTCCCCCACCGGGCGCGCCTCCTGGCGCTCCGCCCGTCACCGACGAGTTCGTCCGCGCCCTCTACCCGTCGCTGGCGCGGCTCCTCAAGGCCGAACTGCGCCTGGAGCGCGAGCGGGCCGGCCGGCTCATCGACACCCGGTTCTGACCACCAGCTCGCACCCGCACGACCACAGACCCACGCACACGCGAACGGAAGGAGCGACCCCCATGGCCACCCCGGCCCAGAACGACGAACCCGCCGTCAGCGTCTGCTTCGTCGTCACCATCGACGACATCGAGCTCGGGTCCTTCAACACCTGCGAGGGACTGGGCTGCGAGGTGGTCCTGGAGACCCGTGAGGAGGGCGGCAACAACGGGCACGTCTGGCAGCTGCCGACCCGCCTCAAGTACTCGAACGTGAAGCTCTCGCGTCCGCTCACCCGGGAGACCGAGAAGGTGGCGCGCTGGTTCGCGAGCATGACGACGGGGTTCACCCGCAAGACCGCGCACATCGAGGCGCGGACCGGGGACGGGCGCAAGGTGGCCCAGTGGGGGCTGCTGGAGGTGGTGCCGGTGCGGTGGACGGGTCCCTCCTTCACGCCCGAGTCGCCGAAGGTGGCGATCGAGACGATCGAGATCGCCCACCACGGCTATGTGATGGAGGGCTGACCGGCATGACCCCACCCCCCGGCTCCCCCATCGCCTTCAGCGCGGCCGGCACCTCGGGCGTCGCCTCCGCGGGCAAGGGCCGGTCGGCCCGGCCGAAGCTGGAGCACGCCTATCTGGAGCTGCGGACGCCGCCGTCGGGCGGCGGGCTCACGCCCGGGGCGCCGTGTGGGCGGATCGACTTCCAGTTCAACCCGAAGGAGTTGAGCCTCACCAAGGCGGCGGCGTGGAAGCGCACGCCGGCGAAGGGTGCGAAGAGCGCGGGGCCGCCGGAGTACCAGGGTCCGCAGCCCAGCAAGCTGACGGTCGAGATGTTCTTCGACGCGGGCGCCACCCAGGACACCCGGGTGGTCGACTCCGTGGAGCAGCTGTTCGCGTGCTGCGTGCCGACCAGCGAGACCCGGCAGCAGCAGCGGTCGTCGCCGCCGTGGGTGGTCTTCCACTGGGGCGGTCTGACCGGCTTCCCCGGCTACGTCAGCCAGGTGCAGGCGAAGTACACGCTGTTCACGACCTCGGGCGTGCCGATCCGGGCGGTCTGCCTGGTGACGATGGAGGAGATCAGCGGGGAGACGCCCGGGCAGAACCCGACGTCGGGGGCGCTCACGGCCCGCCGGACGCACCGGGTGGCGGCCGGGGACTCGCTGCCGTCGCTCGCGCAGCGCGAGTACGGCGATCCGGCGGCCTGGCGGGTGATCGCCGAGGCCAACGGGATCGACGATCCCCTGCGACTCGCGCCGGGCACACGTCTGTTGCTGCCCGCCCAGGACGAACTCGGGCGGCTGCGGGCGGAGTCGGAGCAGTCGGCCCGGCGGGGGCGGTGATGGCGGCGCCCGGGGTCGCCTCGGCGCTGGTCGTGGAGGTGGGCGGGAGCCCGCTGCCGGCACGGCTGATGAACACGCTGGTCGAGGGGTACGTCGACGACAGCCGCACGCTCCCGGACCTGTTCCTGCTGCGGTTCCGCGATCCGGACGCGGTGTTGCTCGCGCAGGGCGGCATCGCGGTCGGCACGGAGATCTCGCTGCTCGCCCGGAGCGGGGGCGGCACGGAGCCGCGTCCGCTGCTCAGCGGGGTGGTCACGGCGCTGGAGCTGGAGCTGGACGAGTCGGGCACGTACACGGTGGTGCGCGGCCTTGACGAGACGTACAGGCTGCTGCGCGGGGCGCGGGTGGCCGCGTACCAGAACATGACGCTCTCCGACATCGTGGCCCGGGTCGCGCAGCGGGCGGGGCTGAAGCCGGGCACGGTGGACGTGGCCGGTCCGGTGCTCGACCACGTGGCGCAGGCCAATGTGAGCGACTGGGCGTTCGTGCGCGGGCTCGCCGAGGAGGCGGGTGCGCAGGCGTACGTGCGGGACGGGATGCTGCACGTGGTGAGGCCGGCCGAGGCGGGCGGGGCGCCGGACGCGTCGGCGCGCGCGGACCGGGACCCGCTCGTCCTGGAGCGGGGGGCGAACCTGCTGCGCTGCCGGGCGTCGGTGTCGGCCGCCGAGCAGGTCTCCGAGGTGGAGGTGCGGGGCTGGGACGTGCGGGGCAAGCGGGCCCTGGTGGGGCGGGCGCCGGCCGGCACGTCGGCGACCCTGGCGCTCGGGGTGACGGCGGAGCAGGTCACGGCGCCGCTCGGCGAGGCCCGGCACGTGGTGACGGACGGCGGTTACGGCACGCAGGAGCGGGTGGACCGGGCGGCGAAGGCGCTCGCCGAGCGGATCGCGGGCTCGTTCGCGGAGCTGGAGGCGGTGATCCGGGGCAACCCGGAGGTGCGGGCGGGCACGGCGGTGGCGCTCAACGCGGTCGGGGCGCCCTTCGAGGGCCGCTACACGGTGAC
Organism: Streptomyces hydrogenans; assembly: GCF_014656075.1. Classification (GTDB taxonomy): domain Bacteria; phylum Actinomycetota; class Actinomycetes; order Streptomycetales; family Streptomycetaceae; genus Streptomyces; species Streptomyces hydrogenans. The sequence goes on along the minus strand of NZ_BNBS01000037.1, from coordinate 4,625 downwards.
CTCCTCGCGGCACGTCTTCGACGCTCTGCGCGGGTACGAGACGTGGATCACGGTGTCGGGGCAGCAGGAGCGCTCGCTGTACGGACTCACCGGCGGCGCGCCGGGCGCGGGGCACGGGTCGGCGGGGTCGCGGTCCGGCGGGCTGGTCAACGCGACGGTGACGGACACCCAGGATCCGGAGGGCTCGGGGCGGGTGAAGGTGACCTTCCCGTGGCTGTCGGACGAGTACGCGAGCGACTGGGCGCGGACCGCGCAGGCGGCCGGGACGGGCGGCGGGGAGCCGTACATCCCGGAGGTCGGGGACGAGGTGGTCGTCGGCTTCGAGCTGGGGCGGCTCGACCGGCCGTACGTCCTCGGCGGGCTCTACAACGGCCAGGACCGGCCGTCCGGGGGCGGCGCCGTGGACCCGACGTCGGGGGCGGTCGACCGGCGCGCCTTCGCGTCCAAGGGCGGGCACAGGCTCGAACTGCTCGACTCGGCGGGCGGGGCGCAGGGGGTGCGGCTGCGCACCGGGGACGGGAAGCTGACGATCGACCTCGACCAGTCGGGGACGGCGGTCACGATCGGCAGCGACGGGGCGGTGCGGATCACCGCGAAGGAGAAGGTGTCGATCACGGCCTCGGGCGGGGTGAGCGTCGCCGCCGAACACGGCGCCCTCGAACTGAGCGGGGACAGCGTGTCGGTGACGGCACGTCAGGGCGTGCGGGTGGACGGCGGGCAGGGCGCGGTCCGGCTCGCGACCGGCGGCGCGCTCGACGTCCAGGGGGCGACGGTCACGGTGGACGGCACCCAGCGCACCGAGCTGAAGGGCGGCACCACGCTCTCGGTCGACGCGCCGCTGGTGAAGATCAACTGACGGGGACGGAGGGGGACACATGGCACAGGGAGCGGCCGCACGGGTCGGCGACCCGACCGCGCATCCGGGGGTGATCGGCCCGCCGGGGGTGTCGACCGTCCTCATCGGAGGGCGGCCCGCCGCCACCGTGGGCACCGCCCACCAGTGCTCCTCTCCGGCGGCCCATCCGCCGTCCGCGCTGGCGCCGCCCGGCTCCACCACGGTGCTGATCGGCGGCCGTCCGGCCGCCCGGGTCGGCGACCTGTCCGGGTGCGGCTCGGCGGTGGTGTCGGGCTGCCCGACCGTCCTGATCGGAGGCTGAGGGGAACCATGGGACAGGAGTTCGTCGGCGCGGGCTGGGCCTTCCCCCCGCACACGGACGCGACCGGCTCGATCGCGCTGGTCAGGGGCGAGCGCGAGCTGGAGGAGTCGATCCGGCTGATCCTCGCGACCTCCCCCGGGGAGCGGCCGATGCGCCCGGAGTTCGGCTGCGCGATCAACGACTACGTCTTCGCGCCGGCCGACGCGGGGACCGCCGGACAGCTGGCGTACGAGGTGCGCCTCGCCCTGGAGCGGTGGGAGCCCCGCGTCGAGGTGACGGAGGTCGCGGTCCGCTTCGACGAGGTCGACAGCGGCGTGCTGTACATCGACATCGGCTACACGCTGCGCGGCGCCAACGACCCCCGGAACCTCGTGTTCCCGTTCTATGTGATCCCGGAAGAGGACCGCACATGACCCTGCCCAGCCCCCATCTGGACGACCGGCACTTCCAGGGCCTGGTGGACGAGGCCAAAAGGCTGGTGCAGCGGCGCTGCCCCGAGTGGACCGACCACAACGTGTCCGACCCGGGGGTGACCCTCATCGAGGCGTTCGCGACCATGGTCGACCAGCTGGTCTACCGGGTGAACCGGGTGCCGGAGAAGAGCTACCGGACCTTCCTGGACCTCATCGGGGTACGACTCCACCCGCCGACCGCCGCCGGCACCGACGTCACCTTCCGGCTGTCGGCGCCGCAGCCGGAGCCGGTGTTCGTGCGGGCGGGCACGGAGGTGGCGACGGTCCGCACCGAGACCGAGCCGGCCGTCGTCTTCGGCACCACCCGGGATCTGACGATCGTGCCGTGCGCCTACGCGGCGCTCGCGACCCTGCCGGCGGCCGGGTCCGCGGGCGGCACCGGAACGGACGCGGCCGCCGTGGACCGCACCGAGGAGCTGGCGCTCCGCCGCGACGTGCCCTGCTTCTCGCCCGCACCCGCCCCCGGCGACGCCCTCTACGTGGGTCTTTCGGCGGCCGTGCCCGCCGGGGTGGTGGTGCTGCGCCTCGACTGCGACGTGCAGGGCGTGGGCGTCGACCCGCTGCGGCCGCCGCTGCTGTGGGAGGCGTGGGACGGGCGCCGGTGGACCGCCTGCGAGGTGGAGAAGGACGACACCGGCGGCTTCAACCGGTCCGGGGAACTGATCCTCCACCTGCCGGCGACGCACACCCCGCTGAGCATCGTCCGGCGCACGGGCGGCTGGCTGCGCTGCCGGCTCGTGGCGGCGGCACCCGACCAGCCGACCTACGTGTCTCCGCCCGTCGTCCGGGGGATCACGGCCTTCACCATCGGGGCGACGGTGGCCGCCGAGCACGCCGAGCGGATCACCGACGAGGTCCTGGGGACGGCCGAGGGGGTGGCGGGGCAGTCGTTCACCGTCGCCCGGCCGCCCGTGGTGCCCGGGGAGTTCGCCCTGGAGGTGACCGCGCCGGAGGGCGCCGAGGCGTCCGGAGCGCCCTGGACCCGGGTCGACGACTTCGCCCACTCCGGGCCCGCCGACCGGCACTTCACCCTCGACGAGGGCACCGGCCGCGTCGAGTTCGGCCCGGCCGTCCGCGAACGGGACGGCACCGTACGGCACTTCGGCGACGTCCCGGAGAAGGGGGCGGCCGTCCGCGTCCGCGCCTACCGCACCGGCGGCGGGGTGCGCGGGAACGTGGCCCGCTCCACCCTGCGCGTGCTGCGCGGCACCGTGCCGTTCGTGGCCCGCGTGGAGAACCGCCGCCCCGCGCTCGGCGGCGTCGACGGCGAGACCGTGGACAGCGCGCGGGTGCGCGGCCCGCTCACCCTGCGGACCCTGCAACGCGCCGTCGTCCCGCGCGACTACGAGCTGCTGGCCCGGGAGGTGGCCCCCGACGCGGCCCGGGTGCACTGCGTCCCCGAGGACGCCGAGGGCGGGGTGCGGCTGCTGATCGTGCCGTCCGGGCGCAGCGACGCCCGGGGCCGGATCGCCTTCGAGGAGCTGGACCCGCCGCCGCGCACCCTGGCCCGGATCGCGGAGTACCTGGACGCGCGCCGCCCGATCGGCGCCCGGGTGGTCGTGGAGCCGCCGTTCTACCAGGGCGTCACCTTCGTCGCGACCGTGCAGGCGAGCCGCGGCGCCGCCGCGGAGCGCGTGCGGGAGGAGGCCCTCGCGGCCCTCGACGGGTACTTCAACGCGCTCACCGGCGGACCGGACGGCGCCGGCTGGCCCTTCGGCCGCCCGGTCCAGACCGGCGAGGCGTACGCCGTGCTCCAGCGGGTCCCGGGCGTCGACCTGGTCGACGACGTGCGGCTCTACCGGGCCGACCCGGTGACCGGGCAGCGCACCGAGGTGCCCGACGGGCGGATCCCCCTCGACCGGCACGCCCTCGTCTTCTCGTACGAGCACCAGCTGCGGGTCCGGGAGGTCTGACCGCCGTGCGCACCGACGTCCCCGGGCTGCCGAGCCCGCACCCGCTGATCGAGCTGCTGCCCGCCGTCTACCTGGAGCACGGCTTCCTCGCCCGGTTCCTCGCCGGCCTCGACGAGGTCCTGGCACCCGTGCTGCTGACCATGGACAACCTGCCCGCCCACCTCGACCCGCGCACCGCGCCCGAGGATTTCCTCGACTGGCTGGCCGGCTGGGTGGCCGTGGAACCGCACGAGGACAGCCCGCCGGAGCGCCGCCGGGCCGCCGTCCTCGGCGCGGTGGACCGGCACCGCACGCGCGGTACGCTGCACGGCCTCGCGGAGGCGCTGCGCCTGGAGACGGGCGGGGCGCGGGTCGAGCTCGCCGAGAGCGGCGGCACCGTCTGGTCGCCCACCCCCGGCACCCCCTTCCCGGGCGGCCCGCGTCCGTGGGTGACGGTCCGGGTCGGACTGCCGGACCCGGGGCGCGCCGACCGGGCACGCCTGGAGGAGCTGATCGCCGCGGAGATCCCGGCCCACGTCGGCTTCACCCTGGAACTGCTGCCCGGAGGTGCCGGATGACCTGTCCGACGTGCGGCCTGCGCAACGCGCCCGGCACACCGTTCTGCGCCTCGTGCGGGGCGTTCCTGAACTGGGACGGGGAGGAGGGGACGGACGCGGCGGGCGGTACGGGGACGGGTGCGGGCACTGGTACGGGCTCCGGCTCAGGCCCGACAGCGGGTACGAGTACGGGCTCCGGTGCGGCCCCGGCAAGAGGCGCGGGTGCGGGGGCCGGTACGGGTGCCGGTGCCGCGCCGGCGGCTCCCCCGGCGACACCCGCCCCGCCTCCCTCGGCCGCGCCCGTACCCGCACCCACCCCCGTACGCGTACAGCCACCCGCGACCCCGCCGCTCCCGCCGCAGGCACCGCCCGTACCCCCGCCCCCGCCGTCGCCCGCGCCACACCCCTCCCCTCCGGTGCCCTCACCGGCGGCCGTGCCCGGAGGCGCCGGGTTGCGGCGCCCCGGCGAGGTGACCGAGGCGCCGGTTCCGGGGCCGCCGCCCGAGGTCCCGGCCGCCGGGCCCGTCGAGGCCGGGGCGCCGTCCG
>NZ_BNBS01000036.1 GCF_014656075.1 Streptomyces hydrogenans | reverse complement strand
GCCCCGGCCCAGCCGGGCGCGGCCGCGGGCGCCTGCCCGTGCCCGTACGGCCCGCCCGCGCCGAAACCGCCCCCGAACCCGCCGGAGGGCGGCCCGAAGCCGGAGCCGGCCGTGCCGGAGGAGTCGGCGGGCTCGAAGCCGGAGCCGGACGTGCCGGACGGATCGGCGGGACCGAAGGAGCCGGTGGGGGCTGCGCACGCGGCCGTGCCGGTCGAGCCGCCGTTCTGCGGCGGGGCCTCCCAGGGCGCCGTGCCTCCGGCCCCCGGGGCGGGCGCGGGCAGCCGGAAGGAGCCCGTGGGGGTGGCCTGCGGGGGCGCCGGATCCCGGGGGGCGGCGTCCGCGGGGACGGCGTCCGCGGGCGTGGCGTCCCTCGGTGTGCCTCCGCGGGCCGGTCTGATCATGACCGTCTCGCCGGAACCGGCGGGCGGCCGGTCCGCCGGCGGCCGGTCGGCGGGCGGCTCGTCGCCGGGTCCCGGCTTGTTCAGGTCGAGCTTGGGCGGCGCGTGCTCGGGACGCGCGTCGTTCGGGTCTTCCCCCACCGGTTCCCCCTCGTGGGTCCAGGCGCGGTGACACCCCACGCCGCTCCGTGCACCTACCCTTCACCCACCCCGCACACGCGTCCACCGGTTTGCGGTCACGGTGACCCAGCCGGTACATCCGGTCCGCGGTTCCGGCCGGAAGAGGGCCTAGAGTCGCGGGGTGCCGTACGACCACAGGAACCCCGTGACCCGCTCCCTGCCCGCCGCCCTGGCGGCCCTCCTCTGCTCCGCCGCGCTCGCGGGCTGCGGCGCCGCCCCCGAGGCCGCGCGGGGCACCCAGGGCCCCGGCGCGGCCGCCACGACGGTGACGCCCGCCCCGGCCCGCTCCCAGGCCGCGGCGGCCACCACCGCCGCGCGGCCCCTCGCGGGCCGCACGGTCGTGATCGACCCGGGGCACAACCCCGGGAACTTCCGACACGGGCGGGAGATCGCCGAGAAGGTCGACATCGGGACGAACCGCAAGGAATGCGACACCACCGGGACCTCCACGAACGCGACCGGGACCCAGGCCGCGTACACCGAGGCGGCCTTCACCCTCGACGTCTCGCACCGGCTGCGGAAGCTCCTGGAGGAGCGCGGCGCGAAGGTCGTCCTGACACATGACGCGGACCGGCCGTACGGCCCCTGCGTCGACGAGCGGGCCCGGATCGGGAACGCGGCGGAGGCCGACGCCGTCGTCTCCGTGCACGCGGACGGCTCGGCGAAGGGGAACCGCGGCTTCCATGTGATCGTGCCCGCGAAGGTGAAGGGGGGCTCCGCCGACACCGCCCCGATCGTGGCCCCTTCGCGCACGCTCGGCGAGCGGATCGCCGCCGCCTTCCGCCGGACGACCGGGACATCCCCGGCCAACTACCTCGGCGACGGCACCGGATTGGACGTCCGCTCCGATCTCGGAGGTCTCAATCTGTCAACGGTGCCCAAGGTCTTCGTCGAATGCGGCAATATGCGTGATCCGAAGGACGCCGCACTGCTGACGTCCGGGGTGTGGCGGCAGAAGGCGGCCCAGGGCATCGCCGACGGCATCGTGACCTACCTCGAGGGGTAGAACCCGCGAGCGATAGATTCGCTCCGTACGATGGGGCCGCCCCCGTGCCAAGAACCGGCGCCTGCCCGACGCGACGACGACCCGACGAAGGACTTCTTACGTGAATATCCGCTCCCTCACCCGAGGCGATGGCGTGCTGATCGGTGCTGCGGTGGTGCTGTTCATCGCCTCGTTCCTCGACACCGCCGGCTGCGACGGCCCGGCCGCGATCTGCGACCAGATCGACTTCGGCAACTCCTGGGAGGCGTCGCCGCTCGGCTGGGGCGCCTTCTTCCTCGGCATCGCCGGCGCTGCGCTCGTGGTCCTCTCGCACGGCCTGCCGCAGCCGCGCAAGGTCCTCGGCCTGGAGCTCGGCCAGGTCGGCGCCGCCTTCACCGTCGCCGCCGCGTGGAACCTGCTCATGTGGGTCTTCGAGTCGGAGAACGCCGGCGCGGGCCTGATCCTCGGCGTCATCGCCGCGCTGGTCCTGGCCGGTGCCGCCGTCGCCGCCCCGATGATCCCCGCCCTCAAGGCCCCGCTCGTCGGCGCCCCGCGTCCGGCGGTCGCGCAGCCGTACGGCGCCCAGCCCGGCCCGCAGGGCGCTCCCGGCGGCTACGGCTACCCGGGCGCCCAGCAGGCCCACCAGCCCTACCCGGCCCCGCAGGACGCCTCGCAGGGCGGCCAGCCCTTCGGCGGCCAGCCGCAGCCCCAGCCGGCCCCGCAGCCCGAGCCGCAGGCCCAGGGCGGCTCGGACTTCACGCCGTTCTGGTTCGCCGTGCCGGTCGCCCGTCCGCTGTACGCGGAGGACGGCTCCGGCTCGCAGATCGCCGAACTGGCCCCCGGCACCTGGTACCTGGCCGTGGAGCAGCGCGGCCAGGCGCTGATCGCGCAGACGCAGGACGGCCGCCGCGGCGTCCTCCAGGACGCCACCGGCATCCAGCGCGGCTGAGTCCCACCCGCTCCGCGCGGCGGCCCCCCGACCGGAAGTCCTTCCGGTCGGGGGGCCGCTGTCGTACAGTCCCCGGGACCGAACTGACGCACCGTCAGAAAGGAGCCCGGTCATGCGCCTGGGACTCGCGCTCGGCTACTGGGGCCGCGGCCCCTCCCCCGCCCACCTGGAGCTCGCGCGCGAGGCGGAGCGGCTGGGCTACGACTCGGTGTGGACGGCGGAGGCGTGGGGCTCGGACGCCTTCACCGCCCTCACCTGGATCGCCGCCCACACCAGCCGCATCGGACTGGGCACGGCGGTGGCCCAGATGGCCGCCCGCACCCCGACCGCGACCGCGATGCACGCGCTCACCCTGGACCACCTGTCGGGCGGCCGGATGCGGCTCGGCCTCGGGCTCTCCGGCCCCCAGGTCGTGGAGGGCTGGTACGGCCGCCCCTTCCCCCGCTCCCCGCTGACGGCCACCCGCGAGTACGTGGACGTGATCCGGCAGGTGCTGCGGCGGGAGGCGCCCGTCACCCTGGCCGGACGGCACCACTCCTTCCCGTACGCGGGCGAGGACGGCACCGGCCTCGGCAAGCCCCTCAGGCCGATCACCCACCCGCTCCGCCCGGACCTGCCGGTCCTGCTGGGCGCCGAGGGCCCGAAGAACATCGCGCAGACCCTGGAGATCGCCGACGGCTGGCTGCCGCTCTACTGGTCCCCCGGCCGCTGGCGCGAGGTCTACGCCCTGCCGGACCGGCTCCCCGACGGCTTCCGGGTCGCCCCCATGGTCCGCGCCCAGGTCTGCGACGACGTGGCCAAGGGCCTGCTGCCGGTCAAGGCGATGCTCGGTTTCTACATCGGCGGCATGGGCCACGCGACCCGCAACTTCCACGCCGACCTCATGGCCCGCATGGGCTACGGGGCCGAGGCCCGCCACATCCAGGCCCTCTTCGCCGAGGGCCGCCGCGAGGAGGCCGTCCTGGCCGTCCCCGACGCCTTCGCCGACGAGATCGCGCTGGTGGGCCCCCGGGAGCGGATCGCGGAGCGGCTGGACGCGTGGCGGTCCGGACCGGTGACGGAACTGCTGGTCACCGCCCCGGACCTGGAGACGCTACGGACGCTGGCGGAGCTGGCCGGCTAACGGGTGGCGGGCGAGGCCAGCTCGATGACCTCGTCGAGGATGTCGCGGGAGCGGACCAGATCGGCGATCATCACGTCGATGCGGGTCCGCTCGGCGGCCAGTTCGTCGACGAGCCGGGCCGTGGCGATCTCGCTGGGCGCCCCGTCCGCGTCGCGCATGCAGGGCAGCAGCTGGGCGATCTTGCGGCTGTTCAGGCCCGCCGCGTACAGGGCCTGGATCCGGACGACCCGGTCCACGGCCCAGTCGCCGTAGCGGCGCTGGCCGCCGGGGGTGCGCTCGGAGCGCAGCAGGCCCTGGGTCTCGTAGTAGCGCAGGGAGCGTTCGCTCACACCACTGCGGCTCGCGAGTTCGCCGATGCGCATCCGCCACCTCACGCCGGGGAGAAGGGACTTGAACCTGACACTGGTGTCAACTCCTACGGTACCCGCATGACGAACGCACCGGCTTCCTCCCCGCTCTTCGAGTCCGCCTCCCTCGGCCCCCTGACCCTCCCCAACCGGCTGGTGATGGCGCCCATGACCCGCAACCGGGCCACCGCCGACGGCGTCCCCCGCCCCCTGATGGCCACCTACTACGCCCAGCGGGCGAGCGCCGGACTGATCGTCGCCGAGGCGTCCACGCCGAACGCGGTCGGCCAGACCTACGCGAACATCACCGCGATCCACACCGACGCCCACGTGGCCGGCTGGCGCCGGGTCACCGACGCCGTCCGGGCCGAGGGCGGGCGGATGTTCCTCCAGCTCCAGCACGGCGGCCGGGTCGGCCACCCCGACAACAGCGGGCACGTGCCCGTCGCGCCCTCGCCGGTCACGCTGCCGGAGGGCATCCACACGCCGACCGGGCACCAGGAGGCCGTGACGCCCCGCGAGCTGACCGCCGGGGAGATCCGGGAGACCGTCGCCGACTTCGCCGCCGCCGCGCGCCGGGCCGTCGACGCGGGCTTCGAGGGGGTCGAGGTGCACGCCGCCAACGGCTACCTGCTCCACCAGTTCCTGGCGAAGAACACGAACCGCCGCACCGACGCGTACGGCGGGCCGGTGGAGAACCGCGTCCGCTTCGTGGTCGAGGTCGTGCGGGCCGTCGTGGACGCGATCGGCGCCGACCGGGTCGGGGTGCGCATCGCGCCGGGGCTGACCGTGAACGGCATCGAGGAGGGCGACACGGACGACATCTACGCGGCCCTCGTGCCCGCCCTCGCCGCGCTCGGCCCCGCCTACCTGCACGTGGTCTTCGCCGACCCGGAGCAGCCGCTCTTCCGCCGGATCCGGGCATGGTGGCCCAACACCCTGATCGCCAACCCGGTGCTGGGCTTCGGCGGGCCCCTGCCCGCCGACGGCGGGAAGGGCGCCGGCGAGCGGCTGCTCGCGGCCGGGGCCGACCTGATCTCGCTGGGCCGCCCGTTCCTGGCCAACCCCGACCTGGTGGAGCGGCTGCGCACCGGCGCGCCGGTCAACCCGCTGCGGGAGGAGGGGCTGATGTACACGGGCGGCGCGGAGGGGTACACGGACTACCCGACGCTCGCGCGGTCCTCCGCGCGGCCGCTCGCCACCGTGTGACCGGTCAGCCGCCGCTGAGCTGGGAGGCCGAGGGGACCTTGTCGACGACCTCGGCCCCGGCGGACTTGCCCGCCTCCTTGATGCCGTTGATGACGCCCTCCAGACCGCCCACGTCGGCCGCGTCGATCTCGCCCTTGCGGAGCTTCGTACCGAGGTCCTTGAGGGAGTCGATGCCGGCCGAGAGCGGGGCCACCGCCTTGGAGAGCAGCGGGTCGCCCTTGGCGTTGTTCACCGCCGCCTTGAGCCGGTTGTACGTGAACGCGCCCGCGAGCCCCGCCTTCACCAGGGCGAAGGTCCGCCCGTCCGCGCCCTTCTTGAACTTGCCCGCCCGGTAGGGCTTCACGATCCACTGGTAGGTGGCGCCGGCGGCGAGCCCGGCGTTGGCGACGAACCGGGTCTTCGCGAGCTTCTGCTGCTCGAAGGTGCCCGACGCCGAGGGGCTGCTGGCCGTGGTGAGACTGGCGTCGGTGTCGGCTCCGCACCCGGCCGTGCCGCACAGCAGGGCGCCGGAGAGCAGCAGCGCGACGACGCCGCGCGAAACGGTTCTGGACACGTGGGGACCTCCCTGGCGACGGTGGCACCAGCCTCGCCCGAGGGCCCCGGCGCGGCCACCAGGGCGACCCCGAACGGATGACCGCAGCCCGCCGCACATCCCTACCTGTCCACGTCCTCGCAGGTCAGAGGCGTGGGACATCCCTCCGCGTCCCTGGGACGCCGAGGCCTCTGGCCCCCCGTCCGGCCCGATCCGACAGTGGTCACGAAGGTCGGTCCGGGACGGTTCCGGACCCGGAAGGGCGTGACGGTGAGGCACCGGGTGTGCGCAGGGGGAAACTGCCAGTGGTTCTACGCGAGACCCGACGCCCGGCTCCGCCCGGGCATCCACGCGTACCGCGGATTCCGGTCGACGGCGGGCATGCCGCAGGAGCGGCTCGTGGTGCCGACCGGGCGGGTGTCCCTGCTCATCGGGTTCGGCAGCGAGATGCGGCTCCGCCGGACCGGTCGCGGGGAGGTGGGGGCCGCGGCGCCGGCCCACACCTCGGTGGTGTCCGGTCTGCACACCCGGGCCAGGGTCCTCGGCCACCAGGGCGACCTCCACGGAGTGGAGCTCGCCCTCGCCCCCTGGGCGGCGTACCGGCTCCTCGGCGCCGCCCTCGGCGAGCTCGCGGACACGGTCACCGACCCGGCGGACGTCCTGGGCAGCCGGGTCCGTGACCTCGGCACGGCCCTGGAGGCGGCCCCGGGATGGCCGGAACGGTTCGCCCTGCTCGACGAGGCGCTGCTGCGCTGGACAGCCGACGTCGCGCCGTCCCACGAGCCGTCCCCCGTCGTCCTGGAGGCCTGGCGGCTCCTCGACGACACGGCGGGCCGCCTGCCGATCGGGGAGCTGGCCGACAGGGCCGGCTGGAGCGTGCGGCACCTGGAGAACCGCTTCCGCGAGCAGATCGGTCTCACCCCGAAGCGCCTGGCCCGCGTCCTGCGGCTGAACCGGGCGATCCGGCTGCTCGCCACCGGCGGCGGGGCCGCCGGCGTCGCGGCCGACTGCGGGTTCTTCGACCAGTCCCATCTCAGCCGCGAGTTCACCGCCATGACGGGACTGCCACCAGGCCGCTTCCTGGCGGCCAGGAGCGGGGCGAGCCCGTGGCTGGCCGGCTGAAACCGGCCGATTCGGCGCGGTGCGATTTTGTCCAATACCGGGCCGTGCGGCGGGTGTCAGCCTGTCTGCGCGCGCGACCTGCCGGGTCGCTCCCGACGAAAAGGTGGATCAGGGAATGAGCAGCATCACGGGGTTCCGCAGGCGGGCCGCGGCCGTCCTCGGCGCGACGGCGCTGGTCGTCGCGGCCGGCGTGGCGACGGCGGGACCCGCCGCGGCGGGGGAGGACTGCGACCCGGGCTACCACTGCGCCTTCTGGGTCGAGATCGGCTCGGCGAAGCACTCGTACTTCAACAGCGACCCGAACTTCACGGACGACTGGTTCGACGGTTGCTGCAGCCCTGTCAACGTGAACGACCGCGTCGGGGCTGCCAGCAACTCCAGCACGGGCGGCTACGAGAGCCACTACTACAAGGACATCGACTACGGCGGCGGTCTGCTCTTCTGCGTCAACCCCGGCAGCCAGGTCCGCGCCGGCCAGCTGCAGTTGTGGCAGACCTCCCAGGCCAGCTCCCTGAAGCTCAGGCCGACCACCACCGTCCCCTGCTTCTGACCCCGCCGACGGCCGACGGGGCCCGGCGACACGGGGGTGCGTCGGGCCCCGTCACGCCCCTTCCCTCCCTTCAAGCCCCTTCAACCGTCCGAAAGGCAGCCCGCTGATGCGGAAGACGCTCCTCCTCGCGCTCGGCCTCGTCGTCGGTGCGGCGCCCCTCTCCGGGTGCGGCACAACGCCGGAGCCGGACGGTCGGGCCGCCTCCGCCACCCGGGTCGACACGGCGGAGCCGCACCGGCGGCCTCCGGTCACCGAGCTCCTGTTCACCCCGAGCATCCGCAGCCACGAGGCGCAGCGCCGGCTCGCCATCGCCTGCATGGCGAACCGGGGATTCCGGTACGCCCCCGGGGCGGGGGGCTCGGAGGGCGACACCCAGCTGCCGCAGCCGTTCGGCCTCGAATCGGCCACGCCGAGCACGGAGTCCACCCCGCCGGCGCCCGAGACGCCGCCGAAGCCCGGCGGCCCGGAGAGCACCGCGGCGTACGGGCAGGCGCTCTTCGGCGATCAGGACAAGCGGGTCACCGCCAAGGGCAGCCTTATGAGCGTGTCCCGGCCCGGCAACGGCTGCCTCGCCGAGGCCGAGAAGCGCGTCCTCGGCGACGGCCGGATGCGGTGGCTCCAGGTGCGGATCATGCTCTTCGAGGCCCAGGAGCAGGCCCGTACGGACGTGGAGAAGGATCCCGCGTTCAAAGCCGCGACGGCACGGTGGCGGACGTGCATGAACCGGGCCGGATTCACCGAGCCCGATCCCGTACGGCTCCTCGCGTCCCTGCGCACCGCCGAGGCCCGGGCGAGCAGTACCGCCCTGGCGGCGGATCTGCGCTGCAAGGACGAGACGGGTTACCTCGACACCGCGTACAGCCGGCTCGCCGCCGTCCAGCAGCGGTGGCTGGACCGGAATCCGGCCGTCGCCGAGGACTGGAAGGCCCTGGCGGCCCGCCAGGAGCGGGAGTCGCGCGCGGTCCTGTCCGCTGCCGCTACTTCTCCTCGCTCGGAATGAAGCGGCCGGTGCAGCTGCGCGGCCCGTCCTTCGGCAGGGCCGCGCAGACCCACACCGAGCCGTCGTCCGGGGCCGCGATCAGGGGCGAGTAGACGTCCCGGTCGAAGTGCACGACATCGGCCTGCGCGGCGCCGTCGGAGTTGTTGACGACCACCGTGGCGCCGACCTGGGCGAAGGAGATACGGCCCCAGGCAGCCTGGCAGGCCTTGCTGTACCGGAGCTCGATCACCAGGTCCTTGGGGATGGAGCCGGTCCGCACCGTGACCGCGTCGGCGCCGCAGTTCATCCGCTTCGGGTCACGGCCCTCGCACGCCGTGCCGGTGCAGCCCGTCGCGGGGCCCGCGACGTCCACGGCCCGGGTGGGCTGCGGCTCCTCACCGAAGGGCAGGAAGACGAAGGCCAGGACGGCCACCACGGCCAGCACGGCTCCGAGTGCGGTCGAGATCCACAGCACGCGTCGGCGCCGGGACCGCGCGGGCCCCTCCCGCTGGTCGGCCGGGGCGTCCTGAGAACCACCGGGGCCGGCCTCACCGGAACCACCGGGGCCGGCCTCACCCACCGACGCCGGTCCCTCATCCGCCGACGCCCGTTCGTCGTCCGCCCGGTCCCAGAGGGCGAGCAGGACCGCCGGGTCCTTCCCGTCGAGCCGGGCGATGCTCTCCACAGCGGCCCTCGGCGGGAACTGCTTCCCGTTGACCCACCGTTCCCACGACGACTTCGCGTAGTGGGTCTTCTCGCCGAGCTGGGCGAAGCTCAGCCCGGAGGCCTTCTTCAGCGCGAGCAGCTCGCTCGCCAGCTTCTCGGCCGAAGCCGTGGGGCCACCCCTGACAGACCCTTGACGGTCCACGTGAACCTGTTCCCCCGTACCTTGCGCACGCTCATGCCACTCATGAACGCGGACGCAATCCTAGGGTGGCGGCGACACGTCCTCAGCAGCACTCCGGGGCCAGGCCCGCCGGCAGGGTGTCGCCGCCGAAGACGGCGACGGTGGCCTGTTCGCCGCCGAGGGCCGCCACGGCCAGCAGGAGCGAGCCGGCCGTCCAGGTGGTCTGTTCCTCGGGCCAGACCGCGGGCTCGCCGCCGTCCTCGCCCTCGTACACGTACCCCGTCCAGTACAGGCCGTTCGCGGCCCGCAGGTGGCCGATGTCCTGGAGGATCGTCAGGGCCCGGTCGGACTCGCCCGTCGCCCAGAGGGCGAGGGCCAGTTCGCAGCTCTCGCCGCCGGTGACCCACGGGTTGGGGACGACGCAGCGGACGCCGAGACCGGGGACGACGAACTCGTCCCAGCGCGCGTCGAGCCGGGCCTTCGCCTCGGCGCCGGTGACCGCGCCGCCGAGGACCGGGTAGTACCAGTCCATCGAGTAGCGGGACTTGTCGAGGAAGCGCTCCGGGTGGCGGCGGATCGCGTGCGCCAGGGCCCCGGTCGCCAGCTCCCAGTCGGGCTGCGGCTCCTCGCGGGCCTCCGCGAGGGCGAGGGCGCAGCGCAGCGCGTGGTGGATCGAGGAGGAGCCGGTGAGGAGGGCGTCCGTGACGGGGGTGCCGTCGGGCTCGCGCTTCCAGCCGACCTGGCCGCCGGCCTGCTGGAGCCCGAGGACGAACTCGACCGCCGCGTAGACGACCGGCCACATCCGGTCGAGGAAGGCGTCGTCGCCGGTCGACAGGTAGTGGTGCCAGACGCCGACGGCTATGTACGCGGTGAAGTTGGACTCCTTGCCGCGGTCGGTGACGTCCTCCGGGTCGCCGTCCCGGTAGGCCGCGTACCAGGAGCCGTCGCCGTTCTGGTGCCGGGCGAGCCAGGCGTAGGCGCGGGCGGCGGCCTCGTGCTCGCCGGCCGCGTCCAGGGCCATCGCGGCCTCGGTGTGGTCCCACGGGTCGAGGTGGTGGCCCCGGAACCACGGGATGGCGCCGTCCTCGCGCTGGGCGGCCAGGATGCCGGCCACGGTGGCGGCGGCCTGCTCGGCGGTGAGGACCCCGGTCAGGACCAGGTGCTCCGCGATCCGCTCGGGGGACGTCACTGGGCGTCGGCCTTCGGGAGGTGGGGCTTGGTGGCGTAGGCGACGAAGCTCTTGCCGACGACCGGGTTGAGCAGCTGCTCGGCGACCCGGGTCAGGGCGGGCTTCTTCATGATGTCCCAGACCAGGAGCTTGTGGTACGCCCGGACCGGCAGCGCCTTGTCGTTGTCGACGCCGAAGGCGCACTTCAGCCACCAGTACGGCGAGTGCAGGGCGTGCGCGTGGTGGGTGCCGTACGGCCGGAGCCCGGCCTGGCGGATCTTCGCGAGCAGCTCGTCCGCCTTGTAGATGCGGATGTGGCCGCCCTCGACCTCGTGGTAGGCGTCGGAGAGCGTCCAGCAGACCTTCTCGGGGCCGTAGCGGGGGACGGTGATCGCGATCCGGCCGCCCGGCTTGAGGACGCGGACCATCTCGGCGAGCACGCCCTTGTCGTCCGGGATGTGCTCCATGACCTCGGAGATGATGACGACGTCGAAGGACTCGTCGGGGAAGGGCAGGTTGAGCGCGTCGCCCTCCATCGCGGTGGCGGTGGCGCCGGCCGGGGCCTCGCCCGCCTCCTTCATGGCGGCGAACCACTTGGCGACCTCGCGGATCTCCTCGCCGTTCTGGTCGAGGGCCACGACCTGGGCGCCGCGCCGGTAGCACTCGAAGGCGTGCCGGCCCGCACCGCAGCCCAGATCGAGCACGCGGTCGCCGGGGGCGAGCGGGAAGCGGGTGAAGTCGACGGTCAGCACGGGGTCTGCCCTTCCGAGTGGCGGGAGTTCGGGTGGTGCGGAGGTGGTACGGGGGGCGCTGGGGCCGGTCTCAGCGGCGGGCGGCGGCCTGGCGGGCCAGCGCCTCCCGGTACAGCTCGGCGGTGCCCTGTGCCGCCCGCGCCCAGGTGAAGCGGTCCAGGACCCGGGCGCGGCCGGCGGCGCCGAGGCGGGCGCGCAGCTCGGGATCGCCCAGCATCCGCCCCAGCGCCGCGGCGAGCGCGCCCGCGTCGCCGGTGGGCACCGCGAGGCAGGTCTCGCCGTCGGGGCCGGCGACCTCGGGGATCGCCCCGCCGGTGGTGGCGACGAGCGGGGTGCCGGTGGCCATGCCCTCGGCGGCGGGCAGCGAGAAGCCCTCGTAGAGGGAGGGCACGCAGGCGACCTCGGCGGAGCGGTAGAGGTCGACCAGCTCGGCGTCGCTGATGCCCTTCACGAAGCGGACGGCGCCGTCGAGGCCGTACCGCTCGATGGCCTGGGCGACCGGGCCGTCCTCGGCCCGCTTGCCGACGACGACGAGGTGCGCGTCGGGCCGCTCGGTGCGGAGCTTGGCGAGCGCCTCGATCAGGAAGACCAGGCCCTTGAGCGGGACGTCGGCGCTGGAGGTGGTGACGATCCGGCCGGGGACCTCGGCGACCGAGGGGTCCGGGGACCACAGTTCGGTGTCGGCGCCGATGTGCACGACCCGGATGCGGTCCTCGCGGACGCCGAGGTGCTCGACGATCTCGTCCCGCGAGGTGCCGGAGACGGTGAGGACCGAGGGCAGCCGGCGGGCGACCCGCTTCTGCATGCGGGTGAAGCCGTACCAGCGGCGGACGGAGGCGCGGCGCTTCCAGTCGGCGGCGGCGTCGAGGTCGAGCCGCCGGTCGACGGTGATCGGGTGGTGGATCGTGGTGACCAGCGGGGCGCCGAGCGCGCGGGGGCCGCCGAGGAGGCCGTACCCGAGGGTCTGGTTGTCGTGGACGACGTCGAAGTCGCCGCGGCGGGCCGCGAGGGTGCGGCGGGCGCGCAGCGAGAAGGTCAGCGGCTCGGGGAAGCCGCCGGTCCACATGGTGGCGACCTCGACCGCGTCGATCCAGTCCCGGTACTCCTCGCGCTTCGGCGTCCGGAACGGGTCGGGCTGGCGGTAGAGGTCGAGGCTGGCGATCTCGCTGAGCGTGACGCCCTCGTCGAGCGTCGGGTACGGCTGCGAGCCGAAGACCTCGACGCTGTGGCCCAGGCGGGCCAGCTCACGGGAGAGGTGGCGGACGTAGACGCCCTGGCCGCCGCAGAAGGGGTTTCCCTTGTACGTGAGGAGAGCGATCCGCAACGGACGGTCACCGGACGGGGCGGCACCCTGTCGGGGGCTTGCCTCTATGGCCTCAGCGGTCATGCGCGACCCCCTTCGAACGTGCGTTTCGCGCGAGCGTAACCGCTCGCGCTAATGTAGAACAAGTTACAGACTTGATCGTTCTCGACGTCTCGCGACGCGTCTCCCGATCCGTCGGGAGGCACCGAATCTACCGGCAGGTAGCTTCGGTGTGAGCGCCGGAACAGGTGATTCGCGCCACCCGGTCGTGGAGGTTCGCGCCACGGCCGTCCTCCGCCATACTGGCGCTCCCCACCGCACGGAACGGGATCCCGATGACCGCAGAGAGCAGAGCGGACCACCGCCCCTCCGCCACACCGCCCCTGACGGAACGGCAGGAGGCGCGCCGCCGCCGCATCCTCGACGCCAGCGCCCAGCTCGCCGCCCGCGGCGGCTTCGACGCGGTGCAGATGCGGGAGGTCGCGGAGGCGGCCGGGGTCGCCCTCGGCACGCTCTACCGCTACTTCCCCTCCAAGATCCACCTGCTCGTCGCGACCATGCAGGACCAGCTCCAGCACATGCACACCACGCTCCGGAAGCGGCCCCCGGCGGGCGCCGTCCCGGCCGAGCGCGTGGCGGAGACCCTGATGCGGGCCTTCCGCGCCCTCCAGCGCGAGCCGCAGCTCGCGGACGCGATGGTCCGGGCCCTGACCTTCGCCGACCGCAGCGTCAGCCCCGAGGTCGACACCGTCTCCCGCCTCACGACCGCGATCATCCTCGACGCGATGGGCGCGGAGCAGCCGACGCCGGAGCAGCTGTCGGCGGTCCGCGTCATCGAGCACACCTGGCACTCGGCCCTGATCACCTGGCTCTCGGGCCGCGCCTCGATCGCCCAGGTGAAGATCGACATCGAGACGGTCTGCCGCCTGATCGACCTGACGGCCCCGCGGCGGCCCGCCGGCCGCTGAGCCGCCGCCGGTCAGGGACCGGAGCCCTCGTCGGACTCCTCGTCGTCCCAGGAGCCCGACAGCAGGTCGATCTCCTGCTCGGTGAACTGCTTCATGCACGTGTCCTCCGTGGCGGTGAAGGAGAGGATGTCCGCCCCCAGCGCGCGCGAGGGGTTGTGCCGGGCGTACAGGGTCCAGCCCTCCTTCTTGAGCACGACCTGCACCGCGGTGCCGTCGCCCTTCTCGCCGACCGGCTGCTCGAACCGCTTCCCGGACTGCTTCCAGCCCTTGCCGGCCAGCCCCGTCAGGGCCTTCTCGTACTTCCCGCGCGAGCCGTCCACGAAGGGCCCGATGTACTGCCACCCGGCGGAGCAGGCGGCGGCCCGCACCGCGACCCGCTCCCGCTCGTCCGCC
This sequence comes from Streptomyces hydrogenans, assembly GCF_014656075.1. Lineage (GTDB taxonomy): Bacteria > Actinomycetota > Actinomycetes > Streptomycetales > Streptomycetaceae > Streptomyces > Streptomyces hydrogenans. Next base: position 56,469 of record NZ_BNBS01000036.1, on the reverse strand, counting down.
GGTGTCGCCGTGCCGCTCTCGTCCCCCGGCCCCGGCAGCTTCGACTCCGGCATCCCCGCCCCGGCGACGACCGCCCGGATCTCGTCCCGCACGGCCTCCCGGCCGGCTCCGGCGGGCTCCTCGGCCCCGCCGCCGCACCCGGCGGCGAGCGGGAGCATCACCGCGAGGGCCGCCGAAACGGCCCGTCCCTTCCCCTGCACGCGCTTCCCCTCCCAGGTCACGGGGCCGTTCGCCCCGTGATCAGGGGAGGAGTGTGCCACGGGCGGCGGTGGGGTCAGTCCTCCGGTGGGTAGACCGGCTCGCCGCCGTCCGCGAGGGTGATGAGGATGGCCTCCACGGGGCAGCCCTCCGCCGCCGCGAGGACCCGTTCGCCGGCGTCCGTCTCCGGGTGGACCGGGTGGGACTGGCGGGCGGTGTCGAGGCGGAAGCCGTCCGGGGCGTGGTTGACGCACATCCCGGAGCCGATGCAGACGGCCCGGTCGACCTCCACGTGCCAGCGGTCGCCCATCAGTGGTCCCCGTAGCCGGCCGGGAGGTGGATCATCTTGTGCTCCAGGTACTCGGAGAGGCCCTCGGGGCCGAACTCCCGGCCCACGCCGGAGTTCTTGTAGCCGCCGAAGGGGCCGAGCATGTCGAGGCTGAAGGTGTTGACGTTGAAGGTGCCGGTACGGACCTGCCGGGCGAAGTCGAGGCCGTGCTCGACGTCGCCGGTCCAGACGCTGCCGCTGAGGCCGTACTCGGAGTCGTTGGCGACCCGCAGGGCCTCGGCCTCGTCCCCGTACGGCAGGAGGCAGATGACCGGGCCGAAGATCTCCTCGCGGGCGATCCGCATCGCGTTGTCGACGTCGCCGAAGAGGGTCGGCTCGACGTACCAGCCGCGGTCGAGCCCGGCCGGACGCCCGCCGCCCGCGAGGACCTTCGCGCCCTCCTGCTGGCCGATGCCGATGTAGTCGAGCGAGCGCTGCTGCTGGCGGCGGGCGACGAGCGGGCCGACCTGGGTGGCGGGGTCGAGCGGGTCGCCGACGACCAGCGCGGAGGCCGCGGCGGCCAGCGCCTCGGCGATCTCCTCGTAGCGGGAGCGCGGGGCGAGGATCCGGGTCTGGGCCACGCACGCCTGCCCGTTGTTCATCCACGCGGCCGGGACGATCCCGGCGACGGCGGTGGCCACGTCGGCGTCCGGCAGGATCACCGCCGCCGACTTGCCGCCCAGTTCGAGGGTGACGCGGGTGAGGTTGCGCGAGGCGACCTCCATCACGCGCCTGCCCGCGGCGACCGAGCCGGTGAAGGAGACCTTGTCGACGCCGGGGTGCCCCACCAGGTACTCGCTGACCTCCCGGTCGGCCGGCAGGATCGACAGCACGCCCTCGGGCAGCCCCGCCTCGGCGGCGATCTCGCCGAGCAGGTACGAGTCGAGCGGCGACTCCGGCGAGGGCTTGAGGATCGCCGTGCAGCCGGCGAGCAGCGCCGGGCCCAGCTTGGCGGCGGCGGTGAACTGCGGCACGTTCCACGGCACGACCGCCGCGACCACGCCGACCGGCTCGCGGCGCACCAGCAGCGGGCCGAGCACCCCGCCGCGCCGCTCCTCGAAGACGAAGTCGCGGGCGACGGTGATCGCCGAGTCCCACACCATCATCGCGCCGAGCGCCTGCGCGAGGACGGACCAGGAGTAGGGCGAGCCGTTCTGGGAGCTGATCGAGCGGGCCAGCTCCTCGTGCCGGACGGCGATGGCGTCCTTGATGCGGGAGACGACCTCGATCCGCTCCTCCAGGCTCATCCGCGGCCAGGGCCCCTCGTCGAAGGCCCGCCGGGCGGCCTCGACGGCCCGGTCGACGTCGGCGCGGGAGGCGTGCGGGACGCGGCCGATGACCTCCTCGGTGTGCGGCGAGATCACCTCGATGGAGGCGTCGCCGAGGGGATCGGTCAACGCCCCGCCGATGAACAGCTGTCCGTGCTCCACGAGCTCGCTCATGCCGGTCGCCTCCCGGGGGTATCTGACGGTGTATCAGAACTGATATCAGTTCTAGATATGGTCGGCAATGGTCGTACCGACACGGAGAGATGAGTCCCAGGAGGACGCTCATGACGCAGGTGACCGAGCACGGCGGCGGCGTCTGGTCGCTGCGGGTGCCCATCCCGGACAACCCGCTGGGCCACACCCTGGTGCACGTCCTCGACACCGACCGGGGCCCGGTCCTCGTCGACACCGGCTGGGACGACCCCGCCTCCTGGAGCGAACTGAACGACGGGCTCGGCGCGCTGGGGCTCGGGGTCGGGGACGTCCACGGCGTCGTCATCACCCACCACCACCCCGACCACCACGGCCTGTCCGGCCGGGTCCGGGAGGAGTCCGGCGCCTGGATCGCCATGCACGCCGCCGACACCGCCGTCGTCCGCCGCACCCGCGAGTCCGACCCCGGCACCTGGCTCGACTACCTCGCCCGCAAGCTCGCCGCCGCCGGCGCCCCCGAGGAACACCTCGCGCCGCTGCGCGCCGCCCGCTCCGGCGGCCGGATGCGGACCCTGCCCGGGCTCGGCGCCGCCCTCCCCGACCGCGAGATCGTGCCCGGCGAGCTCCTCGACCTCGCCGGCCGCCGGCTCCGCGCCGTCTGGACCCCCGGCCACACCCCCGGCCACGTCTGCCTCCACCTGGAGGAGCAGCACCCCGCCGGGCTCCCCGGCCACGGCCGGCTCTTCTCCGGCGACCACCTGCTGCCGGGGATCTCCCCGCACATCGGCCTCTACGAGGACCCCGACGACGCCACCGTCACCGACCCCCTCGGCGACTACCTCGACTCCCTGGAGCGGATCGGCCGGCTCGGCGTCGCCGAGGTGCTCCCCGCCCACCAGCACGCCTTCCCCGACGCCGCCGGCCGGGTCCGCGAACTCCTCGACCACCACGAGGACCGGCTCACCGGCCTGCTCGCCCTCCTCACCACCCCCCTCACCCCCTGGCAGCTCGCCGAGCGGATGGAGTGGAACCGCCCCTGGGACCGCATCCCCTACGGCTCCCGGAACATCGCCGTCAGCGAGGCCGAGGCCCACATCCGCCGCCTGGTGAAACTGGGCCGCGCGGAGGCCGTGACGGGGACGGAGCCGGTGACGTACGTGGCGGTGTGAGGGGTGCCACCGCGGCGGTGCGGGGGCCGCGGATCCGCCTCGTACGCGGCAGCGCGAGGGCGCCTGCCCCGCCTCGTGCGCGGCGGAGCCACGGGCCCGGCCGGGCTCCCCCACGCCGCCGCGTGACGGACCGCGACCGGCCGCGCACACGGCGGTGTGACGCGGCTCGCACCCCCGGAACACGGGCCCCGGGGGCCGGTACAGTGGCCCGGTCGTCTTCATGCCCGAGCAGGGGAAAGCCGGTGCGAATCCGGCGCTGACCCGCAACCGTGAGCCGGCCTTCCCAGAGGCGTGGTGAGCCGGAACGCCCTGCCCCGGGACGTGAGCGCCGGCACCGTCGAGGAATACGGCGCCGGACGCGGGCCCCACGCGGGGCACCGGTGTCCGGTGCCCGCACGAGAGGCAACCATGATCAGCGTCCGTCGCGCCGCCGCCGCGCTCACCGCAGCGGCAGCCGTGCTCAGCACCGCCGCGACCGGCACGGCCTCCGCCGCGCCCGCTCCGAGCGCCTCCGCCGCCGCGCTCCCGCCCGGTCTGTACGGCAAGAGCGACCCGACGTACGACGGCGTCTGGCGCCAGTCGCTCGCCTTCCTCGCCCAGCGCGCCACCGGCTACCAGCCCGCCGACCAGGCCGTGGACTGGCTGCTCGGCCAGCAGTGCGCCGACGGCTCCTTCGCCTCCTACCGGCCGGACGCCACCAAGCCCTGCGACGCCACGACGATGCGGGACTCCAACGCCACCGCCGTCGCCCTCCAGGCGCTCGGCGCGGTCCGCCGCGAGGCCGCCGACCCCACGAAGATCGACACCGCGGTGAAGTCCGGCTACGGCTGGCTGCGCGGCGTGCAGAACAAGGACGGCGGCTGGAGCTACACCCCCGGCGGCCCCAGCGACGCCAACTCCACCTCCATCGTCGTCAGCGCGCTCGCCGCCTCGGGCGTCAAGCCCGGCTCGTACACCTCGACCGAGGGCCACACCCCCTACGACGCGCTGCTCGCGCTCGCGCTGCCCTGCGCCGACGACGAGGGTCCTGGCGCCTTCGCCTACCAGCCCGACAAGGCCGGCGCGCTGCTCGCCAACGCCGACGCGACCGCCGCCGCCACCCTCGCCGGGCTCGGCAAGGGCATCACGGCCGTGAAGGCCACCCCGCCGCAGGCCCCGACCTGCGTCGACCTGTCCGAGCCGACCGTCGAGCGGGCCGCCCTCAACGGCGCCTCCTACCTGGCCAAGGCGCTCGTGCAGACCGGCCACCTGACCACCCCGCCGCTGCCCGGCGCCACCGAGACCGAGCCGAAGCCGGACTTCGGCAACACCGCCGACGCCGTCGTCGCCCTCGCCGCCGCCGGCACCGCCCGCCTCGCCGAGCCCGCGCTCCAGTGGCTGGAGCAGAACGCCGCCCCCTGGGCGAAGGAGTCCGGCCCCGCCGCCTACGCCCAGCTGATCCTCGCCGCCCGCGCGATGGAGGCCGACCCCCGCGAGTTCGGCAAGGTCGACCTGGTCGAGGCGCTGAACGCGACCGGCCCGGCCCCGAAGACCCCCGACACCTCCGCCGCCTCCACCGAGGACGAGGACGAGTCCTTCCTCGGCTTCGACGTCTGGTGGATCATCGGCATCGGCATGGTCGCCGGCGTCGGCATCGGCTTCCTCCTGAGCGGCCGCAAGAAGTGACCCGCCGGAGCACCGCCGCCGGGGCGCTCGCCACCGGCGCCGCCGGGCTGCTGCTCGCCCTCGGCGCGGCCGCCCCCGCCCACGCGGCGGGCTACCGCTACTGGTCGTTCTGGGAGTCCGACGCCGGGAAGTGGGCGTACGCCACCCAGGGCCCGGCCACCGCCCGGCCCGCCGACGGCGACGCCATCGGCTTCCGCTTCGCGCTCAGCGAGGACTCCGCCGACGCCACCCGGCCGACCGCCGCGCCCGACTTCGCCGCGATCTGCGCGGACGTCGGGAAGACGGCCGGCACCAAGCGGATCGCGGTCGTCGTCGACTTCGGCACCCCGAAGGACGCCCCCGCCGGCGAGACCCCGCCGAAGACCGCGCCGACGACGGGCTGCGCCCGCGTCGCCGAGAACGGCACCGGCGCGGACGCCCTCGCCGCCGTCGCCACGCCGCTGCGCTACGACAGCTCCGCCATGCTCTGCGGCATCGCCGGCTACCCGAAGCAGGGCTGCGGCGAGGCGGTCGCCGACGCACCCGACGTCACCGCCACCGCCGCCACCGCCGCCCCGAAGGCGGCCGAGGAGGACGGCGGCGGTCCGTCGCTCGGACTCCTCGTCGGCGGCGGAGCCGTCCTCGCCCTCGGCGCCGCGGCCGTCTGGAAGTCCCGCCGCCGCGCATGACCCGGGCGAGCGAGACCCCGGCGGACGCCACCGCCGCCCCGACCGGACCCCGGCACGCCGCACGAGCGGCGCTCCGCCGGGCCGCCGTCGAACCCGGCTCCGGGACCGGCCCCGCCCTCCCCCGTTCCGGTCCGGCCGGACGGGCCGTGGGCCTGCGGGCCCGCCTCCTGGCCCCCGTGGCCGACCGGGGGAACGCGCTGCACCCGGGGGCCTGGTGGCTCTGGGCCCTCGGGCTCGCCGTCGCCGCCTCCCGGACCACCAACCCGCTGCTGCTGGGACTGATCGTCGGCGTCGCCGGGTACGTGGTGGCGGCGCGCCGGACCGACGCGCCCTGGGCCCGCTCGTACGGCGCCTTCGTCAAGCTCGGTCTGTTCGTCGTCGGGCTGCGGATCGCCTTCTCGGTGGTCCTCGGCTCCCCCGTGCCGGGCTCGCACGAGCTGTTCACCCTGCCCGAGCTGCCCCTGCCGGGCTGGGCGCAGGGCATCCGGATCGGCGGCCGGGTCACCGCCGAACAACTGGTCTTCGCCCTCTACGACGGGCTCAAGCTGGCCGCGCTGCTGATCTGCGTGGGCGCGGCGAACGCCCTCGCCAACCCGGCGCGGCTGCTGAAATCGCTGCCCGGGGCGCTGTACGAGGCCGGGGTCGCCGTGGTCGTGGCGATGACCTTCGCGCCGAACCTGGTCGCGGACGTCGTCCGGCTCCGGACCGCCCGGCGGCTGCGCGGCCGGCCCACGGGCGGGGTGCGGGCGGTCCTCCAGATCGGGCTGCCGGTCCTGGAGGGGGCCCTGGAGCGCTCGGTCGCCGTCGCCGCGTCGATGGACGCGCGCGGCTACGGCCGCACCGCCCACGTCCCGACGGCCGTCCGCCGCACCACCGACGTCCTCACGCTCGGCGGCCTGCTGGGCGTCTGCGCCGGTTCGTACGGGCTGCTCGCCGCGGAGGGCGCCGGATACGGGCTGCCGCTGCTCGGCGCCGGGCTCCTCGCGGCGGTCGTGGGCCTGCGGCTCGGCGGCCGGCGCAGCGTCCGCACCCGCTACCGCCCCGACCGCTTCGGCCCCCGCTCCTGGCTGGTCGCCGCCTCCGGCGTCGCGGTCGCCCTCCTCATGATCCGGGCGAACGCCCACTCCTTCGACGCCCTGCACCCCGGTGTCGTCCCGCTCATCGCGCCCGAGCTGCCGCTGTGGCCGGCCCTGTCGGTCCTGCCCGGCCTGCTCCCCGCCTTCGTCGCCCCCGTACCGCCCGCGTCGCCCACCCGTGAGGAGCCGTCCGCGTGATCCGCCCGGCACCGACCCCACGGGCCGCCCGCCCCCGGACCGCCCCGCCGACCGCCCGCCCGGAGACCGCCCCGCACCCGGCCCGGCCGGCCCCGCCCGGTCCGTCGACCCCCGTCGCACCCGCACCGCCCGCCCGTGAGGAGCCGTCCGCGTGATCCGCTTCGAGAACGTCTCGGTGACGTACGAGGACGCCGCCGGGCCCACCCTGCGGGGGGTCGACCTGACCGTGCCGGAGGGCGAGCTGGTGCTGCTCGTCGGGCCTTCGGGGGTCGGGAAGTCGACGCTGCTCGGCGCGGTCTCCGGGCTCGTGCCGCACTTCACGGGCGGGACGCTGTCGGGGCGGGTCACCGTGGACGGCCGGGACACCCGCACCCACCATCCGCGCGAGCTGGCCGACCTGGTCGGCACGGTCGGCCAGGACCCGCTCGCCCACTTCGTCACCGACACCGTCGAGGACGAGCTCGCCTACGGCATGGAGTCCCTCGGCCTCGCCCCTGCGGTGATGCGCCGGCGCGTCGAGGAGACCCTCGACCTGCTGGGCCTCGCCGAGCTGCGCGACCGGCCGATCGCGACGCTCTCCGGCGGGCAGCAGCAGCGGGTGGCGATCGGCTCCGTCCTGACCACCCACCCCAAGGTCCTCGTCCTCGACGAGCCGACGTCCGCGCTCGACCCGTCGGCCGCCGAGGACGTCCTCGCCGTGCTCCAGCGGCTCGTCCACGACCTCGGCACGACCGTCCTCATGGCCGAGCACCGCCTGGAGCGGGTCGTGCAGTACGCGGACCGGGTGCTGCTGCTGCCGGAGGCCGTCCTCGGCACCCCGGCGGAGATCATGGCCGTCGCCCCCGTCCACCCGCCGGTGGTCGCGCTCGGCCGGCTCGCGGGGTGGGACCCGCTGCCCCTGACGGTGCGGGACGCCCGGCGCAGGGCCGGGGAGCTGAGGGCGCGGCTCACCGGGCAGCACCCCGCGGCGCCCCTCCCCCGCCCCGTCCGCCCCGCCCCGGCCCCCGGTCCTCACACGCCGGACGGGCCGGTCTCCGCCCCGCCGGCGTCCGAGGCGCGCCGGTCCGGGGGCGGAGCCCCTGCTTCCCGTGCGGCGAAGTCCCTCTTCCGCCGGCGCCGCGCACCCGCGCCCGCCCCCGCCCCCGAGACCGACGCCCCACTCGTCGACGTCGACCGGCTCGCCGTCCGCCGCGGCCGCGTCGAGGCACTGCGGCGGGTCGACCTCCGGGTCGCCCCCGGCGAGGTCGTCGCGCTGATGGGCCGCAACGGCGCGGGCAAGTCCACCCTGCTCTCGACGCTCGTCGGCATGATCGCCCCCACCTCCGGGACCGTCCGGGTCTCGGGGCTGGTCCCGCACGCCACCGACCCCCGCGACCTGATCCGCCGGGTCGGCCTGGTGCCGCAGGAGCCGAGGGACCTGCTGTACGCGGAGACCGTCGTCGAGGAGTGCGCCGCCGCCGACGCGGACGCGGGCGCCCCTCCGGGGACCTGCCGGGCGCTGGTGACGGAGCTCGTACCCGGAGTGACCGACGCGACCCACCCCCGGGACCTGTCCGAGGGGCAGCGGCTGGCGCTCGCGCTGGCCGTGGTCCTGACGGCCGCGCCGCCGCTGGTGCTCCTGGACGAGCCGACCCGCGGCCTCGACTACGCGGCGAAGGCCCGGCTGGTCGCCCGGCTGCGGGCGCTCGCGACGGCGGGGCACGCGATCGTGCTGGCCACGCACGACGTGGAGCTCGCGGCGGAGCTGGTGGACCGGGTGGTGATCGTCGCGGGCGGCGAGGTGGTCGCGGACGGCCCGACGGCCGAGGTCGTCGTCTCGTCCCCGGCCTTCGCCCCGCAGGTCGCCAAGATCCTGGCACCCGAGCCCTGGCTCACGGTCGAACAGGTGGAGGAGGCGCTGTGCCGGTGAAGCGCGCGCACCCGATCCGGCTCGGCCCGCGGTCCGTCGCCGCCCTCGTCCTCGTCTCCCTCGTGGGGCTGGCCGGCATCGGCTGGCCGCTCTTCGCGGACGCCGGGTCGGCCGTCACGGACCACGCCGCCGACGCGCCCTGGCTCTTCGCGCTGATCCTCCCCCTCCTCATCGCCGTCGTCGTGGCGACGATCGCGGACTGCGGGATGGACGCGAAGGCGGTGGCGATGCTGGGGGTGCTGGCCGCCGTGGGGGCGGCGCTGCGCCCGCTGGGCGCGGGCACGGCGGGCCTGGAGCCGATGTTCTTCCTGATGGTGCTGAGCGGCCGGGTCCTCGGCCCGGGCTTCGGTTTCGTGCTGGGCGCGGTGACGATGTTCGCCTCGGCGCTGCTCACCGGCGGGGTGGGCCCCTGGATGCCGACGCAGATGCTGGCGATGGGCTGGTTCGCGATGGGCGCGGGGCTGCTGCCGGCCGGGGTCCGGGGGCGGCCGGAGCGGCTGATGCTGGCCGGGTACGGCTTCGTGGCGGCGTTCGCGTACGGCACGGTCACCAATCTGTACGGCTGGGTGACGGTCGGCGGGATGGCCCAGGCGATCTCGTTCGCGCCGGGCGCGCCGGTCGGCGACAACCTGGTCCGCTTCACGGCGTACGTGCTGGCCACCTCCCTCGGCTGGGACCTCGGCCGGGCGGCGCTCACGGTCGTGCTGACGCTGACCGTCGGCGGCCCGCTGCTGCGGGCGCTGCGGAGGGCCACGCGGCGGGCGAACTTCGAGGCCCAGGTCACATTCGAGGGGCCCGTGGAGGGGTCTCCGGGTGAGGCGCCTCATAGGACCCAGGTCACGTACGACCGGACATAGTAGAACCGGACGAGCCGCACAAAACGCCCATCACGGTCGATGACCTGCGAAAACCCTTCACCGTCGGACCCGGGTCCCGACCCCCCGAGTCCGAACCTTCCTCGTACAGGGGGTCGTTGCGCCGCCCTCGGGGATTTGTTTCTGTAGTGGACGTCGCCAGGCAGCAGGTGCTCGACGAAGCACCGCGGCAGGCCGGTTCCCCCCAGAACCCGGGTTCCCCCGGACTCTGGTTCCGGCTTGCCGGAAACGGTCGGAAACGGCCGTTCGAGCCCGGCGCCACCCCAGTCCCCGACGTTAGGTAGACGTTTTGTTCCGCTCGATCACCACTCGTGCCGCCGCCCGCAAGAAGACCTTCGCCGCCACCGCAGCCGTGCTGCTCGGCGCCTCGGGTGCGGTGCTCGGCACGACGGGCTCGGCCTCGGCCGCCAGCCCGCAGGAGCTCGCCCGCGACATCGTGCCCGCCTCTCAGTACGCCTCCTTCAGCAAGATCGTCTCGCACGAGTCCGGCTGGAACTTCAAGGCCACCAACTCCTCCTCCGGCGCCTACGGCCTGGTCCAGGCCCTGCCGGGCTCGAAGATGTCCTCGGCCGGCGCCGACTGGAAGACCAACCCGAAGACCCAGATCAAGTGGGGTCTCAACTACATGAACGAGCGCTACGGCTCCCCGAACGCCGCCTGGGCGTTCTGGCAGGCCAACGGCTGGTACTAAGAGTCACCGAGCCGCCAAGCGCCCCCGCAAGGCCCCGCCCTCCACTCGGAGGGGCGGGGCCTGCGGCGTTTCCCGGCCCCGGAACCCCGGTCAAGGGGCCCCGGTGGCCGCCGCGGCCCCGCCGTCCCCGCCCGGCGCGTGCCCGAGCACCACCACCCAGGTGCCGTCGTGGCGGGACATCTGGACGTAGGCGGTGAAGCTGCCGCCGTCCCGCGCCTTGCCGGTGAGCTGCGTGCTCGCCACGTCGTCGCCGAACTCGTGCGACACCTCGACCCCGTCGATCTCCAGGCCCCGGCCGCCCTCGGCGGCGATCACCTCCCGGGCGTCCGCCTCGACCTCCTCGTACCCCGGCGGCCCGAGCCGCACGAGGGCGTCGACGTCCCGCGCGTTCAGCGCCCGGACGTACGCGTCGGCCGTCTGCCGCTCGGTGCGCCCCTGCGGCGCGGCCTCCTGCGCGCACCCCGCCAGCAGCACACAGCCGACGACGGCCGGTAACCAGGCCCCGCCGGATGCGATCCCGCGCGTGCTCATGCGTCCCCCTCGTGATCGGTCCCCCCGGGGGACGCGGGGGTCCCGCCGGCGGTTCCCCGGCACGGGCGCGGGGCCCCGCCCCTCCGGTCGGAGGGGCGGGGCCCCGCGGTTCTCCCGGGCACCCCTGCCAGGTCTCGTGGCGCCGGTCACAGGCGCTGGATGATCGTCCCGGTCGCGAGCGCGCCGCCGGCGCACATCGTGACGAGGGCGAACTCCTTGTCGGTGCGCTCCAGCTCGTGCAGGGCGGTGGTGATGAGGCGGGCGCCGGTCGCGCCGACGGGGTGGCCGAGGGCGATGGCGCCGCCGTTGACGTTGACCTTCTCCAGGCCGTCGAGCTCCTTGTCGAACTCCTGCGCCCAGCTGAGGACGACCGAGGCGAACGCCTCGTTGATCTCGACCACGTCGATGTCCCGGAGGGACATGCCGGCCTTGCCGAGGACCGCGCGGGTCGCGTCGATGGGCCCGTCGAGGTGGTAGTGGGGGTCGGCGCCGACCAGGGCCTGGGCGACGATCCGGGCACGGGGGCGCAGCTTGAGCGCGCGGGCCATGCGCTTGGAGGCCCACATCACGGCGGAGGCGCCGTCGGAGATCTGGGAGGAGTTGCCGGCGGTGTGGACGGCGGTGGGCATGACCGGCTTGAGCCGGGCGAGGCCCTCCATGCTGGTGTCGCGCAGGCCCTCGTCGCGGTCGACCAGCCGCCACATGCCCTGGCCCGCGCCCTGTTCCGCCTCGGTGGTCGGGACCTGGACGGCGAAGGTCTCGCGCTTGAAGCGTTCCTCGGACCAGGCGACGGCGGCCCGCTCCTGGGAGATGACACCGAGGGAGTCGACGCGCTCGCGGGTCAGGCCGCGGCGGCGGGCGATGCGCTCGGCGGCCTCGAACTGGTTGGGCAGGTCGACGTTCCACTCGTCGGGGAAGGGCTTGCCGGGCCCGTGCTTGGAGCCGGAGCCGAGCGGGACGCGGGACATGGCCTCGACGCCGCAGGAGATGCCGACGTCGATGACGCCGGCCGCGATCATGTTCGCGACCATGTGGCTGGCCTGCTGCGAGGAGCCGCACTGGGCGTCGACGGTGGTGGCGGCGGTCTCGTAGGGCAGGCCCATGGTGAGCCAGGCGGTGCGCGCCGGGTTCATGGACTGCTCGCCGGCGTGGGTGACCGTGCCGCCGACGATCTGTTCGACGCAGTCGGCGGGGATGCCGGTGCGGCCGAGGAGTTCGCGGTAGGTCTCGCCCAGGAGGTAGGCGGGGTGGAGGTTGGCGAGCGCGCCTCCGCGCTTGCCGATGGGGGTGCGTACGGCTTCGACGATGACGGGTTCCGCGGCCATGAGCTCGTCCTCTCCTCGACCGGACGGGGTGTCCCGGCACCCGCCGGTCGGCGTCACGGGAGAACTAGTACGCGTTCTAGTTCTGAGTGAAGTCTTATGACTGCTACCGCCGGTACGCAAGGGTCCGTGCGGCAGCAGTTCGCCGACGGGTGCGGGCTTCCGGGGCGCGGCGCCTGGGCCGGGCCGGGGTTCCGGGGGTGCGCGGGGGGCGGATTCGGGCCGCACCTCTTGCTACTTGTAGAACTCGTTACTAACTTTCCCGGCAACTTCTGATGGCCCATCAGATATTGGAGCGTGTTGCCGATGACCTGCCCCCACCTCCCCGAAGGATTCGACGCCACCGACCCCGACCTGCTGCGCAGCCGCGTCCCGCTCCCCGAGTTCGCGGAGCTGCGGCGGACCGCCCCGGTCTGGTGGTGCCCCCAGCCGCGCGGCGTCACCGGCTTCGACGACGAGGGGTACTGGGCCGTCACCCGCCACGCGGACGTCAAGTACGTCTCCACCCACCCCGAGTTGTTCTCCTCCCACGAGAACACCGCCGTGATCCGCTTCAACGAGCACATCGGACGCGAGCAGATCGACGTCCAGAAGCTGATCATGCTCAACATGGACCCGCCCGAGCACACCCGGGTCCGCCAGATCGTCCAGCGCGGCTTCACCCCCCGCGCCATCCGCGGCCTGGAGACCGCCCTGCGCGACCGCGCCCGCGCGATCGCCGAGGAAGCCCGCGCCGCCGCGGCCGAAGACCCCGACGGAACCTTCGACTTCGTCACCAAGGTCGCCGTCGAACTGCCCCTCCAGGCCATCGCCGAACTCATCGGCGTCCCCCAGGCCGACCGCTCCCGGATCTTCGACTGGTCCAACAAGATGGTGGCGTACGACGACCCCGAGTACGCCATCACCGAGGAGGTCGGCGTCGAGGCGGCCATGGAACTCATCGGCTACGCGATGAACATGGCCGTCGAGCGCAAGGAGTGCCCGGCCGCGGACATCGTGTCCCAGCTGGTCGCCGCCGAGGGCCAAGGGAACCTCTCCTCCGACGAGTTCGGGTTCTTCGTACTGCTGCTCGCCGTCGCCGGCAACGAAACCACCCGCAACGCGATCAGCCACGGCATGCACGCCTTCCTCACCCACCCCGACCAGTGGGAGCTGTACCGCCGCGAGCGCCCCGCGACCACCGCCGAGGAGATCGTGCGCTGGGCCACCCCCGTCGTCTCCTTCCAGCGCACCGCCACCCAGGACACCGAGATCGGCGGCCAGGAGATCAAGAAGGGCGACCGGGTCGGCCTCTTCTACTCCTCCGCCAACCACGACCCCGAGGTCTTCGAGAACCCGGAGACCTTCGACATCACCCGCGACCCCAACCCCCACCTGGGCTTCGGCGGCGGCGGGCCCCACTTCTGCCTCGGCAAGTCCCTGGCGGTGAAGGAGATCGAGCTGATCTTCGACGCCATCGCCGACGTCCTGCCCGACCTCACCCTCGCGGCCGAACCCCGCCGCCTGCGGGCCGCCTGGCTGAACGGCGTCAAGGAACTGCGCGTCCGCACGGCCACCGGATCCTGACCGCCGGAACCGGAACGCTCCCCCGCACGTCCGAGCGGGCATGCGGGGGACCACACACAGAATCCTGACCACACTCGTCGCGCTGCTCGCGCTCCAGCTCGGCTCGCTCGTCGCGCCCGCCTGGGCCTGCGGCTGCGGCGCCATGATCACGCGCCCGTCGGAGCGGATCGGCGTCGACCGGGAGGAGTCCGCCGTCCACTGGGACGGCCGGAACGAGACCGTCGTCATGCGCTTCCGCGTCCACGGCGACGCCCGGCAGGCCGCCTGGGTCATGCCCGTGCCGCACCGCGCCGACGTCACCCTCGGCGACCCGGAACTCTTCGACGCGATCGAGGAACTCGCCGCACCCGAACGGCGCGACCGCTCCTACTTCTGGCCCCGCGAGGACGACTGGCCCTTCGACACCGGCTACGGCGACGGGGCCGCGGCCGGCGCGGCCCCCGGCGGCGCCGTCGGCGTCGTCGGCCGCGAGCGGCTCGGCCCCTTCGACGTGGCCCGCCTCACCGCCACCGACCCCGAGGCCCTCGGCACCTGGCTGCGGACCAACGGCTTCGAACTCCCCGACCGGCTCACCCCCGAACTCCGGCCGTACGTCGAGCGGAAGTGGGAGTACGTCGCCATCCGCCTCGCCCCGGAGAAGCGGGACGAACGCCTCCACGGCGAGCTGACCCCGCTCCGCGTCACCTTCGCCTCACCCGAACTCGTCTACCCCATGCGGCTCTCCCGGCTCGCCGCCACCCCGCAGACCCTCGGCCTGTCGATCCTCGCCGCCCACCGCATGGAGCCCCGCTCCGCGATCGGCGGCGACCGCCCCGAGGTCACCTTCTCCGGACGCCTCGACCATCCCGAGGGCCCGGTGGCCGCCCTCACCGGCGGCGCGCCGGCCCACCTCACCGTCCTCGAACAGCGCTTCCCGACGCCGTCCCGGATCTCCGACGACCACGTCCTGCGCACCGTCGCCGACACCCCCTACCGCCAGGTGGTCTACCGGGACCGCCTGCTGACCCTCGGCGGCGTCCCCGCCTGGCTGCTGGCGGTCGCGGCCGGCGCGGCGCTCGCCGTGACGGCCGCGCTGCTGACCGTACGGGCGAGGCGCCGCCGGGTACCGTCACCCGTATGACGAACCCCCAGTGGAACGACGTCGACGCGTACGTCACCGACCTGCTGGTCCCCGCCGACGAGGCCCTGACCGCCGCGCTGGCCGACAGCGCGGCGGCCGGGCTCCCCGAGATCGCCGTAGCCCCCAACCAGGGCAAGTTCCTCCACCTGCTGGCCCGGGTGCAGGGCGCCCGCCGCATCCTGGAGATCGGCACCCTCGGCGGCTACAGCACCATCTGGCTGGCCCGCGCCCTGCCCGCCGACGGCCGCCTGATCACCCTGGAGTACGACCCCCGGCACGCCGAGGTGGCCCGCGGCAACCTCGCCCGGGCCGGTCTGGCCGACCGCGTCGAGGTCCGCACCGGCCCGGCCCTGGACACCCTCCCGCTCCTGGAGAAGGAAGGCGCCGGCCCCTTCGACCTGGTCTTCGTCGACGCCGACAAGGCCAACAACCCGCACTACGTGAGCTGGGCCCTGAAGCTCTCCCGCCCCGGCACCCTCGTCGTCGTCGACAACGTCGTCCGCGGCGGCCGGGTCGCCACCCCGGACCCCTCGGACCCGGCGATCACCGGCACCCGCGCGATGTTCGAACTCGTCGCGAACGAACCCCGCCTGGACGCCACCGCCCTCCAGACCGTCGGCACCAAGGGCCACGACGGCCTCCTCATCGCCCGCGTGACCGACTAGCCCGGGCACCCCCGACCGGTCCGCGACCTCAGAATCCGGACGCCGAACCGGCAGGCGCCTCCTGGGGCTCGTCCGACCATGGGCGTCGGATCAGGCCGGGTCGTCCGGTGCGTGCGATCGGCGTGCGGCCGGGGCGGCCTCGTAGCAGCGCCACTCGGGCGTTTCGGCCGTGCGGCGAGCGTGCGTGCCGGGCGGGCCGGACCCGACGGGAATGGTCAGACAGGCCCTAGCCCACGGCCTCCGGCCCCGGCACCCCCGCGTGCCAGCCGGCGAAGAGCGGTACCTCCCCTTCGGCGTCGAGGACGACGACGCCGAAGGGCCGGTCGAAGGCGATCCGTTCGAGGGGGCGCGGCGCGGCGGCGCTCCGCGTCATCGTCACCTGCGTGACGGCCGCCGCCTTCACGCCCTCCTCGGCGACCTCGACCACCGCCTCCTGCACCACCCGCGAGACGAACAGCGGCTCCGGCGAGAGCCCGGAGAAGTCGGCGCCGGGCCGCAGCGCCCCGCCCGCCCCGCACCGCTCCAGCCACGGCCGCAGGTCGAGGCGGGACCGCAGCGAGAAGCGCGGCAGCGCCAGCTCCACGGCCTCGTCCTTCACCGGCTCCCGCCGCGCGTCCCAGGCGAGCGGCAGCACGTCGGCGGGACCGCTCCCCGGCGTCCCGAGCACGAACCGCACCCGCACCGCCCGCGCCCCGGCCCCCGGCAGCTCCACCACGACCGCCCGCCGCTTCAGCAGCCCCTGCCGCACCCGCCAGACCCAGGCGCCCGGGATCCGCTGCCGCATGGTCGGCACCGGACGGACGGCACCGGACGCGTCCCTGAACGGCTCGGGCCGCGTCGCCCCCACCGGGAACGCCGACCGCCAGGCCGCCTTCAGCGCCAGCACCCCGAGCAGCACCAGGTCCTCGGACCCGTCGAGCGCGAGCGGCAGCCCCGGCACCCGTCCCCCGCTCCCCTCCCGCACCCACGCGTCGAGCTCCGCCTGCGCGCCCGCGCCCAGCCCGCCGAACCCGACGCCCGGCAGCCCCGCCCGGAACCCCTCGTCCACCGGCACCCGGCTCCACACGCCCACGGCCCCGCTCACCCCGCCGGTCCCCGCGACCGTCCGCCCCACGCCGGTCACCGCCGCCCCGGCCCCGGCGCCCGCCACCCCGAGCATCCCGCGCAGCTCCTCCGCGGTCCGCCCCCGCGCCCCCGAGGCCACCGCCCCCAGCGCCAGCCACGCCCCGGCGGGCGAGCACACGAAGTCCACGTCCCCGCTCCCGGGCAGACAGCGCGCCGCGAACGCCCGCAGGTCGCCCGCGCGCGGAACGGTGGGAGTGTCGGTCATATCCTGCCCCTCATGAGCATCGTGAAGATCAACGTCCTGACCGTCCCCGCCGAGCAGCGGGAGGTGCTGGAGCAGCGGTTCGCCTCGCGGGCCGGGGCCGTGGAGGGCTCCGACGGGTTCGAGTGGTTCGAGCTGCTGCGTCCGCTGGAGGGTACCGACCAGTACCTCGTCTACACCCGCTGGCGGAGCGAGGAGGACTTCCAGAACTGGATGAACGGTTCCATGAAGGCCGCCCACCAGGGCACCGCGGGCGGCGAGGGCGGCGAGCGGCCGAAGCCGGCCGCCAGCGGGTCCACGCTCTGGTCCTTCGAGGTCGTGCAGCAGGCGTCGCCCAAGTAAAAAGCGGCGGCGCGAAGGGGCGTGCGGGTCGCAGAATGGCCCGCATGACCTGGAACTTCTCCGCCGAGCGCGTCGACACCCCGGACGCCACCGCCCTGCGCCGCGACTACTTCGGCGACGTCGCCGGACGGTACTTCGGGCGAGTGCTCGCCGAGGACGAGTACGACGAGGACATGATCGACGACGGGCTCGGCCTCCTCGCGCCGCCCACCGGGGCCTTCCTCGTCGGGCGGTACGAGGGGAAGGCGGCCGCCTGCGGCGGGATCGTCCTGCTCGACGGCGACCGGGCCGAACTCACCCGGGTGTTCCTCCGCCCGGCGTTCCGCGGCCTCGGGGGCGCCGACCTCCTCATGACCGGCCTGGAGGACGCCGCCCGCGCGCTCGGCGCCCGCCGCATGGTGCTCAACACCCGACTCGACCTGGTCGAGGCCCGGGCGCTGTACGTGCGGCACGGCTACGGCGAGATCCCGGCGTACTGCTCGGGGCCGTACATGGAGATCTGGTACGGCAGGGAGCTCTGAGCCGGACCGCCTCCGCGACGGGGCCGTCCGGCCCGGCGCGCGGTCATCCGATCCGATCCGCTCGCGGCGTCCGATCCCGCTCGCGGTCATCCGATCCCGCTCGCGGCCGTCCGGGCCGACTCGCGGCCGTCCGACCCGGACCACGACCGTTCGACCCGGCCCCGCTCAGCCCGCCCAGACGACGACGTCGAACGTGGCGTTCGTGTCGCTCGCCTGGCCGGCCATCGCCTTGACGGTCATCCGGAGGAGCTTGCCCTCGCCGGTGCGGCCGCAGAGGGTCAGGCCGGTCTTGATCTCGAAGTCGTTCGAGGTGCCCTGGGTGTCGACGACGCCCGCGCAGTCCTCGTACGACGGCGTCTTCGGCGTGCCCTTCCACACGAACGCCTTGGCGCCGTTGTCGGGCCGCAGCATGTGGCCGCCGAAGGGGTAGACGGCGAAGTCGTTGTCGCTGTTGATCTCGGACATGACGGGCGGCGCCGCGTCGAGGTCCTTGTCCTCCACGTACGTGATGACGAGGGTGCCCTGCCAGTGGACCGTGCCGGGCGCCGGCCCGGACGGGGTGGCGGAGGTCGTCGTCTCGTGCGCGGGCGTGGCGGCCGTGTCCGTGGTCGGCGCGGTGTCCGGCGTGGCCTTGCCGTCCGTCGCCGGATCCGACGTGGCCGTCGGCGTGCCCGAGGCGGAAGCGGGGGCCGGTCCGGCCTCCGGGCCGTCGTCGTCCGTGTTCACCAGGTACGTGCCGACGACGCCGATCACCGCCGCCACCAGGGTCGCGCCCGCGCCGATCCAGGCGCCCCGGTGCGACGGCGGGCGGCTCGGCGGCGCCGGGTACGCGCCGTAGGCCGGCCCGCCCGGCGGGTACCCGGGGGCGTGTCCCGGCGGCGGTCCCGGGGCGTGTCCCGGTGGCGTCTGCCAGCCCTGGCCCGGCTCGTGGCTGCTCATCCTGTCCATCCCCCTGTGACTGGAGTCGATCTTCGACGGGACAGCGTACCGACCGCCCCTGACCGGCCGTCATCCCGGTTTCCCCGGCCCCGGGTTCCGCTCCGTCAGGCGTGGTGGTCACCGGGCGGCTCGGGGGCGCGGGGGCGTTCCGCGTCGGAGCCGCACAGCTCGGCGTTGAGCTCCTCGACCAGTTGCACGAGGTCGGTGGGGCGGTCGGGTCCCCACCAGTCGCCGAGGAGCGCGGCGAGGGACTCCTCGCGGGCCCGGGCGAGGAGTCCGGCGGCGGCGGCGCCGTCCTCGGTGAGGACCAGTTCGATCCCTTCGCGCCGGGCGAGCCGCCGCTCCTCGATCTCGCGGGCCGCGTCGGTGATCACGCGCAGCGGCACGGGGGCGGTCTCGGCGAGCCGGGCGGGTTCGACGACGCCGTGGCGGCGGATGCGCAGCAGCAGCCAGCTGGAGGCGGGCCGCAGGTCGAGCCCGGCGCGGGCGGTGATCGTCTCGTAGATCTCCTTGCGTCCCTCGCGGGAGCCGAGCACCGACAGGGCGCGGGCGGCCTCCTCGTACGAGGAGCGCTCGACCGGGTTCGAGGCGAGGGTCTGGCTGGTGTCGGGCGCGGTCACGGAGGCGCGCAGCGGGTCCTCCTTGAGGAACCAGGCGACGACGAAGGCGACGAGCACGACCGGCGCCGCGTACAGGAAGACGTCCGTGATGGAGGTGGCGTACGCGTGGAGGACCTCCGGCCGCAGCTCGGCCGGGAGCCGGCCGATGGCGCGCGGGTCGGCGGCGACCTGCGCGGGGCCGGTGCCGGGCGGCAGCTCCGTACCGGCCCGGGCGGCCTGGGCGAAGACGTCCTCCAGCTTGTGGGTGAGCCGGCTGGTGAAGACGGTGCCGAAGACGGCGACGCCGAAGGACGCGCCGATGGAGCGGAAGAAGGTCGCCCCGGAGGTGGCGACGCCCAGGTCCTCGTAGCCGACGGCGTTCTGCACGACGAGGACGAGGACCTGCATGACGAGGCCGAGCCCGGCGCCGAAGACGAAGAAGTACGCGCTCATCTCCCAGGTCGAGCTGGTCTCGGTCAGCCGGTGGAGGAGGAGCAGGCCGAGGGCCGTGACGGCGGTGCCGGTGACGGGGAAGACCTTCCAGCGGCCGGTCCTGGACACGATCTGGCCGGAGGCGGTGGAGGTGAGCAGCATGCCGACGACCATCGGCAGCATGTGGACGCCGGACATGGTGGGGCTGACGCCCTGGACGATCTGGAGGAAGGTCGGCAGGTAGGTCATCGCGCCGAACATCGCGAAGCCGACGACGAAGCTGATGACCGAGACCAGGGTGAAGGTCCGGATCCGGAACAGCTTGAGGGGCAGGACGGGTTCGGCGGCCCGCCGCTCGACGCGCACGAACCAGACGAGGAGCACCGCCCCGAGCAGCGCGGTCCCGATGATCTGCGGCGAGTCCCAGGCCCAGGTGGTGCCGCCGAGGGAGGCGACCAGGACCAGGCAGGTGGCGACCGAGGCGATGAGGAAGGTGCCGAGGTAGTCGATGGTGTGACGGGTGGAGCGGACCGGGATGTGCAGCACGGCGGCGATGACGAAGAGGGCGACGACGCCGATGGGGAGGTTGATGTAGAAGACCCAGCGCCAGGTGAGTTGTTCGGTGAAGAACCCGCCGAGCAGCGGCCCGAGGACGCTGGTGGCGCCGAAGACGGCGCCGAACAGCCCCTGGTACTTGCCGCGCTCCCGGGGCGAGACGAGGTCCCCCACGATCGCCATCGACAGCACCATCAGCCCGCCGCCGCCGAGGCCCTGGAGCGCGCGGAAGCCGATGAGCTGCGGCATGTTCTGCGCGATGCCGCAGAGGGCGGAGCCGATGAGGAAGATGACGATCGCGGCCTGGAAGAGCTTCTTGCGCCCGTACTGGTCGCCCAGCTTGCCCCACAGCGGGGTCGCGGCCGTGGAGGCCAGCATGTAGGCCGTGACCACCCAGGAGAGGTGCTCCATGCCGCCGAGCTCGCTGACGATCGTGGGCAGCGCCGTGGAGACGATCGTCTGGTCGAGGGCGGCGAGCAGCATGCCGAGCAGCAGCGCCCCGATCGCGACGAGGACGGTGCGGTGGCTCTGCCCCTCGCCGGGTACGGGCGCGGGCTCCCCGCCGAGCTGCGGCGGACTCGTCTCCTGGGCCATCGGGCGCCTCCCTGCGCGTCTGCGGGTGCGTCGGCCCGGGCCGTCCGTCCGGACGTCCGTCCCGACGTCCGTCCGGGCGTCTGTCTGTGCGTCTGCCTGTGTGGCTGTCTGTTGCGGCTGTCTCTACGTCTGCCTGTGCGTGATCTCCATCCTGAGTCGAATGTCCTGATATGGCCTGTGGAGGGGCACGTGTGTTCACCCGGGAGCAGGGGGGCGGCTGCATAATCACTGCCAGTTGCGTTGGGGAGGGGACAGATCATGACCGGACACGCATGTCCTGATTGCGGTGGTCGGAGACCGGGCTGCGCCTGCGCCCGGGCGGCGGACCGTTCGGCCGAACTGGCGGCGGCCGAGGACTTCGACCCGCTCCGGATCAGGCCGTACGTGACGCTGGACGCCCCCGACGAGGCGGGCGACCCCCCGACGACGCAGCTGAGGGCCGTCCAGGCGACCGCGGGGGCGGACGCCGGTCCGTACGGGGGTGCCGGTACGCACGGGGGCGCCGCCGGTCCGTACGAGCCCGTCGGCGCGGGGAAGGCGGGGGCGTACGAGGCGCGGACGCAGGTGATACCGGCGTACGGCACCGAGCCCGCCGGCTACGGCTCCGAGGCGTACGGCCCCGACGCGTACGGCTCCGACGCGTACGGCCCCGAGGGCGGGGCCCACGAGACCATGCCGCTGCTGCTCGGCGGGGCCGACGGCTCCGGGCCGGGCGGCGGCGGGCGGGAGCGGCCGGGCAGGCGGCGGGGTGCGCTGGTCGCGGTCGTCGCGGCGGCGGCCGTGGTCGGCACGGCGGCGCTGGGCGCGGCGGGGCTCCGCGGCGAGGACCCCGACGACCGCGCGCTGGCGCCCGAGGTCACCACCAGCGCCTCCCTGAACCTCACGGTGTCGGAGGAGCCCTCGCCGTCCTCCTCCAGCCCGAAGGCCAGCCGCACCCCCTCGCGGACCCCCTCCCCGACCACCTCGTCCCCGACCGCCACGCCCTCGACGGCGTCACCGTCCGCGACGACCGCGACCACCGGCCCGACGCAGGGCCCGACGGCCACCGGCTCACCGTCCGCGACCGGCGGCGCGGCCCCCTCGGCGGGCGGGACCACGGCCCCGGCCACCTCCCCGGCGCCGCCGACCGCCCCGACGTCCCCGCCCCGGACGGGCGCGCCGGCCGGCGCCGTCCTGAGCGTGGGAGACACCGGCCCCGAGGTCCAGGACCTCCAGCGGCGCCTCCGCTACCTGTGGGTCTACCTCGGGGAGATCGACGGGGTGTACGGCGACGAGGTCAGGGCGGCCGTGGCCTCCTTCCAGGGCCGTCTGTGGCCCCCGGTCGAGGAACCGGGCGTGTACGACGCGGACACGCGGCGCAAGCTGGAGCGGGAGACCCGCGGCATGAACGACTGACCGGCGGCCGCCGGGGCGGGCGCGACAAGGGACACGGCGAGAGGTGCGCGCGAGGTACGGCCAGGGACGGGGCGACGGGGGCGAGTGGCGCAGACCGCCCCGGTTTTTGTATCGTGAAGAAACAAAGTGGCCCCGCCCGTACTCCCTGACCGGCGGGCGGGACCGCTTCGTTCTCCGCACCACCCCCCTGGAGACCCCCATGGCCGCCACCCCGGCAACGCTCACCGCCCGCGCCCTCCTGCTCGACATGGACGGCACCCTGGTCAACTCGGACGCCGTCGTGGAGCGCTGCTGGCGCCGCTGGGCGGACCGGCAGGGCCTGGACGCCGGGGAGGTGCTCAAGGTCGTGCACGGCCGCCAGGGCTACGCCACGATGGCGGTCCTCCTCCCCGACCGCCCGATGGCCGAGAACCACGCGGACAACGCCGTGATGCTCGCCGAGGAGACCGCCGACGTCGACGGCGTGGTGCCGGTGGCCGGCGCCCCCGCCTTCATGGACGCGATCACCGGCTTCCCGCACGCCCTGGTGACCTCGGCGGACGAGGCCCTCGCCCAGGCCCGGATGGGCGCGGCGGGCCTGCGGATGCCCGCGACCCGGGTGACCGCCGAACTGGTCGGCGCGAGCAAGCCGGACCCGGAGGGCTTCCTCAAGGGCGCCGCCGAACTCGGCACGGCCCCGTCGGACTGCGTGGCCTTCGAGGACTCCGAGGCCGGCATCCAGGCGGCGAAGGCGGCCGGGATGCGCGTCGTGGGCATCGGCCCCCGGGCGGCGGCCTTCGCCCCGGACGTGTACGTCCCGGACCTGACCCGCCTGCGGCTGGAGGTCCACGAGGACGGGACGATGACCCTCGGAGTCGTACCGGAGTAATCCCCGGCCCCACGGAGACGGCACCCGCCCACCGGCGCCACCCCTCCCCCACCGGGGCACGCCCGCCTCCCCGGGGCCTCCCGCCCGCCCCAGCCGCCGCTCCCCCCTGGCGACCCCACCGCGCGCGGCCGGATCATCCGGCCGCGCGCGGTCGTGTGCGACGGCGGGCACACCGGACGACGGCGTCGCGGCGACGGCCCGCGCGCCCGACGGCGGCCGCACGGCACCGACCCCCACGACCGACGACGCCCCACGCCCCTGCGACGGCCACCCGGCCCGCAGGCTTGGTGACGGCGACGGCGACGCCGACACGGCAATGACCCGGACGCCGCACGACGGCCCTACGGCACCGACCGCACACGCCCGACACCTGGTCCGCGCTCTTGGCGGCGGCCACGCCGCGACGGCCCGCACGCCCGGCGACGGCCCGCGCCCTTGACGACGGGCACACCCGACACCGGCCCGCGCCCTTGACGGCAGCCACACCACGACGCCCCACACGCCCCACGACGGCCTGTTCAGCAGGGCGACCTCACACAGCACCCCACCCACCCACCCACCCACCCATCCCCCCGTCCACCCACCCCGTTCGCACCCACACCGCCCCCGGGGGCATCCCTCTCGCGCGGGCGGAATCTGGCACTCCGTCAGGACACGTCACACCCCTTGATGTGACGTGTCCATGTCGCCACTCTGTTACCTGGCGCACCCCCCGACGAAACCTCGCGCCGCCACGATGACCGGGCGCCGCGCCCGGTACCGCACGGGACCGGCAGAACCGCCAAGGTCCCACCGAATCAAGGGAGTCCCCCATGCCCGTCGGCAAGGTCTACGCGCGTCGAGCAGCCGTGCTCGCCTCCACCGCCGCCCTCGCCCTCACCGGCCTCGTGACCACCGCGCCCTCCGCGCAGGCCGCGATGCCGACGCCGGTCAGCGCCGCCACCGCCCGCACGTACCTCGCCGCCCTCACGGTCAAGGCGGAAGGTTCCCTCACCGGCTACAGCCGCGACCTCTTCCCGCACTGGATCACCCAGTCCGGCGCCTGCAACACCCGCGAGACCGTCCTCAAGCGCGACGGCTCGAACGTCGTCACCGACTCCGCCTGCGCCTCCGTCAGCGGCAGCTGGTACTCGCAGTACGACGGCGCGACCTGGACCGCCGCCTCCGACCTCGACATCGACCACGTCGTCGCGCTGGCCGAGGCGTGGCGCTCGGGCGCCAACTCCTGGACCACCGCACAGCGCCAGGGCTTCGCCAACGACCTGACCCGACCGCAGCTCATAGCCGTCACCGACAACGTCAACCAGTCCAAGGGCGACCTCGACCCGGCGAAGTGGATGCCGCCGCGCACCGCGTACCGCTGCACCTACGCCCGCGCGTGGGTGCACGTGAAGTACCACTACGGCCTCAGCGTCGACTCGGCGGAGAAGAGCGCCCTCCAGTCCGTCCTCAACGGCTGCTGAACGAACACCTCCTGACGCGCCGTGAAAACGGCGTGAAATCGGCGCGCCTGTGGTCCAGACCTACGCCACTCTGACCGCAGGCGCGCCTTCGTCGGCATGAATGTTGAACTTGCAAGTACTACTGAGGGATGCCTAACCTGAAGGCCGTCCGGTACCAGCCCCCACACCCGTCCCTCCCCGGACGGGCCGGCGCCGAAGGAGTTCCCCCCACCATGAACACCCTGACCACCCGCCTCGATCAGGCGCAGCCCTACGTCCTCGGCCTCTTCCGGGCCGTCATCGGCCTGTTCTTCGCCTGCCACGGCGCCGCCTCGCTCTTCGGCGTCCTCGGCGGCCCGGCCGACGGCGTGCCCGCCGGCACCTGGCCCGGCTGGTACGCGGCGCTCATCCAGCTCGTCTGCGGCGGCCTCGTCCTCGTCGGCCTCGGCACGCGCGGGGCGGCCTTCATAGCCTCGGGCTCGATGGCGTACGCGTACTTCTCCGCCCACCAGCCGGAGGCCCTCTTCCCGCTCCAGAACGGCGGCGAGGCGGCCGCCCTCTTCTGCTGGTCCTTCGCCCTGCTGATCTTCACCGGCCCGGGCGGCCTGGCGCTCGACGCCCTCTTCGGCCGGAAGGGCACGCGGGCCACCCCCGGCGACGAGCACGAGCACGGCACCGAGAAGCAGGGCACCCCGGTAGCCGCCTGACCCCCCACCCCTCCCCGCCCCCTCCCCCTCTCCCCTCCCTTCCCCCTTCCTCCCACCCCCTTCCCACCTCCCCCTCTCGCCCCCGCCTCCACGCGCGTCGGCCGCCCGGGCCCCCGTCGGCACCCACCCGACGGGGGCCCGGGCGGCGGCGCGTAGGCTCTGGCCCTGTGAATCTGCTCGACAGCATGGGCTCGCTGAGGTCGCTGACCGCGGGCCCGTGGATCTATCCGGTGGTGGCGACGTCGATCCTGCTCGACGTCTTCCTTCCCGTGCTGCCGAGCGGCTTCCTGGTGATCTCCGCCGCCACGGCCGCCTCCGCCGCACTCGGCACGGCCACCGCGTCGGCGGACGTCCCGTCCCTGCTGCCGCTGCTGCTCACCGCGGCGGCGGCCTCGATGCTCGGCGACTTCCTCGCGTACCGGCTCGCGCTGCGCGGCGGACGGCGCCTGGACCGGGCGATAGGCCGCTC
This sequence comes from Streptomyces hydrogenans, assembly GCF_014656075.1. GTDB lineage: Bacteria > Actinomycetota > Actinomycetes > Streptomycetales > Streptomycetaceae > Streptomyces > Streptomyces hydrogenans. The sequence goes on along the minus strand of NZ_BNBS01000036.1, from coordinate 30,877 downwards.
GCGCCGCCTGACGGTGGCGCGGGAACGTCTCGGCACCGCCCTCGCCCGGGGCGGCGGCCTGATCGTGGTCCTGGCCCGCTTCGCCCCCGCGGGCCGGTCGGTGGTCTCCCTGGGCGCGGGCGCGGCGGGGCGGCGCCCCGAGGAGTTCCTGCCCTGGTCCGCGCTGGCCGCGGTGATCTGGGCCTCGTACAGCGTGGGGCTCGGCTGGCTGGGCGGCCAGTGGCTGGGCGCGACCTGGTTCAGCGCGGGGGTGTCGACCCTGGCCCTGCTGCTCGCCGGCGGCCTGGCCGGCTATCTCATACGACGCCCGGGCGCGGCTCCGGCTCCGGCGTCCTGACCGCGTGGTGGTGCGCTCCTCTCACCTCCAGGGTGGCGAGGAGCCTGGCGGTGGCGTCGGCGATCTCGTCGACGGCCCGGTCGAAGACCTCCTGGTTGTGCGCGGCGGGGGCGCGGAAGCCGGAGACCTTGCGGACGTACTGGAGCGCGGCGGCGCGGATGTCCTCCTGCGTCGCCTCATGGGACAGGACGGGCGGGCGAAGCGTCTTGATGCTGCGGCACATGCCTCCAGTGTGACGCGCCCCACTGACAACGGCCGAGACGCACGCGGGAAGGCGACCACCGCCCGCATTCCCTCCGCCTCACCCCACCCCGCGCCTCCCCGCATCCCCCGCCCTGCCTCGGACGTCGAGAACCGGCCAGGATCAATTGAGGCCGCGTCGGCTGCGCGCGTTGATCTCGGCGGCGCGGGCGCGGAGCTCGCGCAGGGGCGTGGCGAGCTGGACCTCGCCGGGTTCGGCCTCCCACTCGACCCCGCCGTGGACGGCGCGGATCAGGAAACGCCCGGAAACGCTCCGCACGAAAAAACCGACCCGCCCCGTGGCGGTGTCGCGGACGAGGTCGCCGACCTCGGGCACAGGTTGCACGCCACCCCTCCGTCCCGGTCCCGATTGCTGCGTGGGGACACCCAGGGAAACGCGGAGACCCCGCCCTGTCAACGTATCTCTAGAGATGTCCCCCGATGGATGGATCACGAGGGCAGGACGGCGCACACGTGTGCACCCTGGCCGCGGGGAGCCCCTTAGGGTGTCCCGCAGACGAAGGGAGTGGTCCACCCGTGACTGACCAGGACGGCACTCGTCGGCCCAAGTACCAGCGCATCGCAGATGAGTTGAGGACAGCGATCCAGTCCGGCGCCATCGCGCCGGGCGCCCGGCTCCCCGGCGAGAACGACCTCATGTCCACCTACGAGGTGGCCCGGATGACCGCCCGCCAGGCCCTCGCGGTCCTGCGCGGCGAGGGCCTCACCGAGGCCCGCAAGGGCGCCGGCGTCTTCGTCCGCTCCTTCCGCCCGCTGCGCCGCCGGGGCATCCCGCGCCTCGCGGGCGAGGGCTGGTCGGGCGGCCGCTCGGTGTGGGCGGCGGAGGTGGAGGACCGGGCCCTGGTGGTGGACCAGATCGTGGTGTCGGAGACGGAGGCGGGAGACCGCGTGGCGGGGGCGCTGGACCTGGCGCCGGACGCCCCGGTCTGCGTCCGCAGCCGCCGCTTCGTCCTGGACGACAAGCCGGTCCTCCTCTCGGTCTCGTACCTCTCCGCCGACCTGGTCCGCGACACCCCCATCGCCCGCCCGGACACGGGCCCGGGAGGCACGTACGCCCGCCTCACCGAGCTGGGCCACCGCCCGGCCCGCTTCCGCGAGGAGATCCGCTGCCGCATGCCGACGGCCGAGGAGACGACCCGCCTCGCGCTGCCCCCGGGCACCCCGGTGGTCCTGATCGGCCGCACGGCCTTCACGGAACCGGGCCGCCCGATCGAGCTCAACGAGATGACCCTGGACGCCTCTTCGTACATCCTGGAATACGACTTCGACGCCTAAGCCGCCCCGTCGCGGGCCGTGGGCACCTCGGCCCCCTTCGTCGTCCCCTGGACATCGGCGGACACCTGCCCGCCCAGCGTCATCACGTTCAAGGTGGCGGCGTTCTCGTTGGCGATGGCCTTCTCCACCCGGGCGACCAGCAACGAGAACGCCTCCCGCCTGGACAGCTCCCGATAGGGCCCCACCCGGGCCTCGAAGTAGACCCGCTCGTGCCCGAGCAGCTGCTCGGTGGACCGGTAGTTCTTCCACTGCTCCCGGTACCGGTAGACGCTCTCCAGCGACACGGCGGCGACGACCACCACGCTCAGCACGGTCGCGGTCACCCGGGCGAACCCCGCGTCCAGGTTCACGAACACCGGCACCAGCGCCCCGCCGACCACGGACACCGTCCGCATCCGCAGGTGCATCGCCTTCATGCGCGCGGCCTTGACGTCGTACCACTCCTGATACTGCGCCAGCCGCGTCTCGAGGTACTTCTGCGCCGTCATGTCCCCACCGGAAGCCCCGACTTCAGGCGCGTCCCCCACATCAACCATCCCCGGAGTACACCGACCCCGCAGTGCTCACGTCAACTCGCCACCCCCGTTCCCCCGCCCGCCGGCGCACGATACGTTCACCCCGCCACCACCACCCCACCACACAAGGGAGCCCCCGTGCCGGCCACCACCCACCCCCGCACCCGCCTCGCCCTCGCCCTCCTCGCCACCACGGCCGCGGCCCTGGCCACCCTCCTCACGTCCCCCACGACCACGACCACCGACGCCAGCGACCGCGAGACCGGCACGGTCAAGTGGGTGACGGAGGCGAAGTCCGCCGGCGACAAGAAGGTCGACGTCATCAAGTAGCAGCGCACACCAAAAAGCCCGCCCCCATAAGGGGGCGGGCCACCTCACCACCAACCGACCGAACAACCAACCAAGCGACCGAACAGCCGATCAACAGGCCAACAAATCAATAGACCGCAGCTCGACCGACTCCCACAGGCAGCTCCTACGCGGCAAGCTCCTGCTCGCCCCGCACGGCCTCTTCCCAGGCGACGAGCAGCCGCCCGTACTCCTTCCGCCCCTCGACCGTCAGCTCACCCGAGGCCCACAGGGCACGGATACGGCAGTTGATGACGGCGGGATCGACGGGAGAGGTAGCAACGTAAAACGACTCGGACATACCCCAACCCTAAACGTCCCCACCGACACCCACGACCGACTTACCACCCCACCGCACCCTCCCGAACCCGCGAAACCCGCCCCCACACACTCCCCACTCCCCCGACACATCCCACCCACCCGCACGCCTCCCACCCCGCCACCCGAACACCCCCACCGACCCCCCGGAACCACCCCCGACCGGCCAAAACGCCCACCCGAAGCTCAGCCGCCCACCCATCCCGGCCCCCAACCCCACCAACCACCACCACCCCCGAACAACAACCCCCACCCACCCCCGGCACCCCACCCCCACCCCCGGCCCACTGTGGCGCATCACACCCCGCCACTACCCCACCCGGCTGACACGCGAGGGCGTTCTTGTCACCTCTCACGGGCGGACAGTGCCGGCAAGAGTGACCAGCCCTCGGTCACCGCACCGACCCTGGCCGCCCCGAGCCCTCATCCACTCCACGAAGTCGCGCGGATCACAGCCGCCGATAGAGCGAGGCATCTCCGACCGGGGGATAGTCCCTGCCGAACATCACATAGACCGGATTCTCGGGGTCCCCTACCTCCAGGTTCAGAAAGATGTCCACGTCATGGGCCGCGAACCGGTGCAGGTACTGGATGAAGACTTCCAACTCCTCATCCGACAGCCGCTCGTCACACATCCCGCCCACGTCCCCTTCTGCGCTCGTCGCCGTCACCACCTGGCCTCAGCCCTCGAAACCACCGCGGCACCGCTCGTGCCGGCAACCGTCGTCCCGCTGGTGCAGTCGTCGCAGGTCCTGCAGAGCTGCGACAGGAAAGGGATGCAGCATCCACTTCTCCCGGTACCCGTCCTCGCCGTGTTCCCGCAGTACGCTCTCGGCCGCTTCCATCACCACGTGACCCAGCACTCCACGGGGTGAGGACGAGCTCCAGGCGAGAGTGCCACCCGTCTCGTCGGGCGATCCCCAGCTCGTCGCCCCGTCGGGGAATTCGTACATGGCCAGGGCCACGTCCAGTTCCCGACGCTGGAACAGCCACCTCAGCTCTACGGGTTCGAGGTCGAACGAGACGCGCTGAACGGTTGCGTCTCCGTACAGCCCCACCACCGCGTACAGCAAGTCGGCAAGGGCGTCCGTGCAGTAGCCGACATTGGCCCGGTACTCCCCCGCCCCATCGGCGATCCGGCACGACGCCCACCCCGCACCGCCCAACTCCCAGCGAAACTGGAGATCCCCCGTCATTCCCACCCTCCCCAATGGCCGCAGCCCGCGGACTCACGCTGGAAATCCACGCTACGACGCCTCGGGCGACGTTCTCATGTCGAAGGCTCCTCGCCGTGATCGGCGAAGAGCCTTCGACACTGGTGGGCGCGGACGGTTCGCACCGCAGACACCTTCCGCGCAAGCTGGCGCGGATCGCTGCTCACCACGGCCACGACACCACGCGGGTGACCGCAGTCATCCACGGCCGTTGACCTCAGTCCGGAATGTCAACCGCCCTCACTCGACGCCCCGCTACCGCTTCTTCCGAAGCTTCTTCATCTTGGCTTCGGCTTCCTTCTTCTTCCGCTGCTCGACCCCGTACGGGGACCACGCTCCCTGATGCTTGGAGCACCGAGAGGTACCCGTCATGGCCTTGTTCCGGCAGCGGCCTCCGCTCTGGGTAGGAGCACTGCACGTCGGCTGAACCATCCTGTCCCCTTCGTCGTCGGACACTGAAATGCTTCCAGCGCGCGACGCAGAGCGGGAAGGCGCAACCGCGGCGGACGGCAGCACGCCGACAGCACACGCCCCATCCCCGACCGTAAGACCGACGACTTCAATTCACCGGCTCGACTGGGAGAACCACGTACTGCCGCTCCCCCAGCCCTGCGAGCATCGCCTCGACGGCAGCGGCATCAGGGTCGTACGTCCATCCGTCCGTCGTCGGCCAGCGCGATGAGCCTGACGGGCCCGAGGCCCCGCCTCCGTCGCCCCTCCCGGGTCCACTGCCTCTCCTGGGCGGTCAGGGAGAAGCGGCGGGACCGGGGGCCCGTCGGGGTTATAGACAGCTATCGGGTCGTCCGGGGCGGACCATTAGCCCACCGTCCACAGGCGGTACACGTGGACACCGCTCTCTGCCAACGGGACCGACAGCGTGGCCGGCGCGAGAGGCCCGGGAACACAGCGCCCCGCGTCCTCCACGTACGGGCCTCGGTGGAAGACAGCGTGCATCCAGCCCTCCGGCGGTCTCCCGGTCACGTCGAAGACATCCTGCACCGCTCCCCCTCTACGGAGCCCCGGCCCCGACTTGGCACCGCTCCACTGTCGCCGGCCGCCTGGCGCCGCCCACGTCCGGTCCCGTTGATGTCAGATCCGGATGTCAGAATTCACCACCTCAACGCGGTCACCAGTCGCGCCAGACGTCGGTGATCCCGGCTCGGACGATGCCCTTCCTCGCCAGCAAAGCAGCCACGTCCACGCCGTACTCGCCCAGGGTGAGGTCAACGTAACTGCACAGCTGCTCCCGTTCCTCTGTGCAGAAGCCTGCTCCCATGTGGACCGGATCCCTGTCGACAGTGTTGAGTGCCAGAACGACCCTCTCGACTGCCCGGAAGACCTCCTCGTCGGAAGGATTCACGAGACCCCGCATCTCCTCCTCGAACGCCTCCAGCGCCGAGTCCGTCGCCCTCAGCAGGGACTCTGGGTACATCTCTGCCGCGCCTGCACAATCGGGCTCCAAGATCCCGGCCTCGACGTCTCGAGCCACCTGCGCCATCCAGGCACGCCAGTTGTCAGGAGGTCTGCTCACCATGGCGAGAAGGTACGCCGAGGCACTGACAGCCCAGTTCGGTCGGGCGCTTGGCAGTAGTCGGCCCGCCAGACATGTCAGACCTCCCTGGCATCCTGCGCCCGTGAGAATGACATGGGCCGACTTCTGGGCACTGATAGCCACCCTGAACGGCGAAGTCACTGAAGAGAACTGCCATCGCCTCGCTGAGGAGCTGAGCCGCCACCCCGTCTCCGACATCGTCGGCTTCGCGGAACGGCACGCCGAGGCGCTCTACCGTCTGGACCAAGAGAAGTTCGGCACCCTGCCGGTGATCGATATGACGCTCCGGGACGGCAGCCCCTTCCCACAGTCGTCCGACGTGTTCCTGTACGCCCGATGCGCGGTCGTCGCCGCCGGCCGGGCCGTGTGGGAAAGCGTCTTCTCCGACACGGACAAGTTCGCTCCGTACACCTCCACCGAGTGCGACGGCGAACGGCTCCTGTACGTCCCGGACGAGGCGTACGAGCTGGCCACCGGCAAGGAGTGGGACCGCACGACCCGCCACTGCTTCGAGAGCTACTCCAACAGAGACGGTTGGCCACACCTACGAAACTGAGGCGAGCCACCACTTGACCTGCAGGGCCAGTGGCCTCGCGGAACTGGCAAGATCGAGGAGGCGGGGCAGTGCCATGAGGGGAGGACCGGTGGGAAGCCTGTTGCGTGTCGGGGACGTGTTTCGGTCTGCTCGAAACAGAGATCCCGAGGTGGCGTTCATCGACGGTCACCCAAACATCCACCACGTCACAGCCTCGGAGAGGCTCGCTCAGATCCAGCTCAGCAAGGGCATCAACCCGATTGCCAAGATCAAGGCGCCCGGCGGGCTGCGCCGTCCGTGCATCCTGATCCGTTCCAGCCCGTGGAAGGCCGGAACGACTGAAACGCCCTGGCACGATGTGTTCGACCTGGACAACGGCCGAATCCTCTATTTCGGCGACCACCGGGTCGACCACACGGTGCCGGTGGGCACCACACAGGGCAATGCGGTACTGCTGGAGGCACTGGAGGAACACCAGGGGCTCACTGCGGAGCAGCGCGCGCTGGCCGTACCACTGCTGGTGTTCGCCGCGGTCTCGCGCAACAAGACTCCCAAGGGATACGTCGAGTTCTGCGGCGTCGCGGTGATCGACCACGCCGAGCAGATCGAGCAGCAGGCGGAGGGAATCTCTTTCCCGAACTATCGATACGAACTGTCCGTCCTGGATCTGAGCGCAGAGGACGATCGGGTCGACTGGGCTTGGATCGAGGCCCGGGGCAACCCTGAGCTCTCGACCGCGGACGCGCTCAAGCTCGCTCCTCGTTCCTGGCGCCAGTGGGTGGAGCAGGGGCATGCCGCGATGCCCGAGGTTCGGCGTCGGGCCGTTCGCCCTCCCAGAGGCAGAGAACCGGTCCGGCAGTCGTCCGAGAGTGGCCGGGAACTCCCGCCGCAGCTTCCCGCGCCACGCGAACGGGGCGCCTCCGGTTCGGCCTCCCGCACACCGACCGAATCGTCCGCCGAGCTCATGGTGAGCGTACTCATGGACAGATTGAGGAACCTCCGGGTCCACAACAGGAACGGCCGGCAGAGCAGGCACAAGCCGTTGGCTCTGCTGTGGGGCATCTCCCGAGTGGCCACGGGCAGGCCTCACCTCGCACCTTGGCGAGAGTTCCGCGAGGAAGTGGGCAGCTTGTTGGCCGAGTTCGGCCTTCCCGAATCCTCAGTCACCCCCGAGTACCCGTTCGTTCACCTGCAGACGAGCCGACTGTGGGATGTCCATGGCCTCCCACCCGATCTGGGCGCCGTGGCACACGCCGCAGCGTTCGACAGGCTCAACCCCGAAGGAGGAGTGACCGAGCAGGTCGCGCGGCTGCTGGGAGACCCCTTCGTCCGGTCTCAGGCGGTGGCTGTCCTGCGGGAGACCTACCTGACAGACATAGATCAGCACGCCCTGCTGGAGCAGCTGGGCCTGGCCGGCTACGAAAGCGCCGGCGGCATCGAGGACTCCACAGAGGATCACGAGAGGGAAACGGTTCCTGCCGCACGCCGCACGGTCACCTCCTCCCGCGTCATCCGCGACACCGCCCTGACTGCCAAGGTGAAGAAGCTGCACGGCGACCGCTGCCAGGTATGCGCCCTCCAGCTGTCGACCCGCTTCGGCACCTACAGCGAGGCCGCCCACATCCGTGGCATCGGCCGCCCCCACAACGGCCCCGACGAACAGGCCAACCTGCTCGTCCTGTGCCCGAATCACCACGTTCAGTTCGACACCCTGGCGATCTACATCGACACCGAAGGAACCGTTCGCTCGACCGCGAACAACAGCCCCATAGGCCCGCTCCGCAAGCACCCTTCCCACCCACTCGACGAAGCGCACCTGCGCTACCACCGAGCGCTCTGCGGCAGGGACACGACCGCCCATGCCAACCACGGCGGGACCTCCTGACCGGAACCACCTTTTCCGCTGGCCACGCCCCTTTAGCGTCAGATACGGACGTCGAAGGCCCCCAGTCATGATCGACTGGGGGCCTTCGTCACTGGTGGGCGCGGACGGTTTCGAACCGCCGACATCTGCTTTGTAAGCTCGTGCGGATCACCGTCGGCGAGGGCCCACCCCAGCTCACAGACGCCGCGAAAGGCCGTGCAGGGCTGCTGTCATCCAACGTCGTTGATGTCAGATTTGGATGTCACCTGTCGCCGATCCGCGAACGGCCGCCGATAGTCCGCGGCGTCCCCGGCTGGGGGATAGTCCCTGCCGAACAGCACGTAGACGGGGTGCTCGGGGTACCCGGCTTCCATCCTCACGGAGATGTCCACGTCGTGGTTGGCGAACCGGTGCAGGTACTGGACGAACAGCTCCAGCTCCTCGTCCGACAGCCGCTCGTCGAGCCGCTCGTTGTGCATGCCACCCCCGCTACCAACCGATCAACAGGGTCGGACGATACCCGAGCCGAAACACACGGGCGGCTCGTGGACGCCACCGCTACCGTGCGGGCATGAAGCGCAGACGAAAGCACTGGCGAGACGGCTTCGGGACGCCGAAGATGTTCGTTCTGTACCGCACGCCTGACGTGTGGCGCTTTGCCATGTACTTCTCCGGCGCCATCGTCGACGGCTACCTCGCCCAGCCCAGCGCCGACAGCGAACCCGGCGCAGCCCAGTCAGCCGCACACGGCAAGGCCGAGGACTTGGCCGGCCGACCGCTGACGATCTCCTGGGAGTCAAGCGACGAGCCAGGCTGGTGGACGGGAACCATCACGACCGAACCCATGGACCTGACACCTAACTCTGCTGCCGGTTGACGGAGAATCACGCAGAGGGCTGCGAATCTGCCTCCAGCTCCGCACGCTCCAAGGCAGCGATTGTCCTGCGTCGCCATCGAACAACCACAAACGACCCGATCACCGTCACCAGCACTGCGCCAATCACACCGCCCCAGGCCAAGGCGGCTATGAGATACCCGACTGTCTCCATGACCTTCCCCCTGGTGGGCAGCCCCGCTATCGACTGATGGGAATCTCGTAGACGATCTCGCACAGGGCGGCGGGGACGACGATGTCAGCCGTCTCCACGGGCTGACCCTGGTCGCTGTAGTACGTCCGCCGGATGTGCGTGACGAGCGCGGCCTTCTGGATCCCGAGAAGCGATGCTTCCTCGGCGGTCGCCTGCCTCGGCTCGGGCTGCTCGACGGCATGGCTGACAGTGACGCCGATCTCGGCCATCCGGTTCACGACGCCGGCCCCGGCATACGGCCCACCCTCGGGAAGGACGACGAGGGTCCCGCCGGTGAGGTCGTACGGCTCCCAGCTCGTAGACAGCTGCACGGGCCGCCCATCGGCAAGGAACTCGTACACGGTCCGGACGCACAGCTCGCCCTCACCAATCCCGAGCCGCGCAGCGATCTCCGCCGGCGCGGGCACCTTGGCATCGGTCCGGCTCTCCCAGCCACCGTTCCGCCCGACAGCCTTCATGTCCGCCCGGAACGGAGACCCGTCGGGCTGCTCGCGCGCCGCGGACCGCACCATCCGCACCCGCTGCCGAGGCTCGGCCACATAGGTCCCGGACCCAGCCCGCCCCTCCAGCACACCCTGGGAGATCAACAGCTCCTGGGCTCGGCGAACGACGTTCTCGCCCACCCCGCACTCCTGGCCGATCTGGGCCCGCGAGGGCAGCCGGTCTCCAGGAGTCCACTCGTGCTCCGCGATCCGCCGCCGCAGTTCGTCGGCGATACGGAGGTATGGCGGCTGCTCAGACATATGGAAAATCTAGTCCACTAGCTCTAATCTAGTTAACTAGCTTCACTTAAAGTGATCACCGGTAACGGAGGCTGCCCTGTGCCTGCTCCCGAAGTAAGCGCGGAGGCCCTCGCCGCCCGGTTGTCCGCCCTTGGCCTCACAACACGCGTGCTGGCCCACACCAGACACACGTCGATCGAGGCGGAGGTACCGGAAACCCTCCCCGCAGAGACATGGCGGGAGGTCCTGGAAGTCCTGGCACAGGCAGACCGCTTCGGTCTCCTCGCCACCAGCCTGGGCGACCGAACCCTCTGGGCCGCCGTGTACAAGCGGTCCCCGCGACACGCGACGTCCGGGGACCCGGCCATCAGCGATAGGAGCTGATCAGCATGCGCAACCGTATCCGCCGCGCACTCCACTCGACCAGACCACGGCAGGCCCGAACCCCCCATCTCTACAAACCCTTACACCGCACCACCCCACTGGGACGGACCGTCACCCACGGCGCCAGCACGCCCCGCGTGAGTCGGTACGCCCCCACCGCCGAGCGCCCCCACCTCACCCAGGCGGAGACGGCCTGATGCCCCACACGAAGCCCACCCCGTACCGCTCGTCCAGGTGCCAGATCGGCACCCACCACGAGTGCGCCCACTCCTCCCCGGTAACGGCCCCGGTCGACATCCCGGTGATCTACGAGGCGTGCGCCTGCCCCTGCCACACGCCGGCGACGACCCCGCCCCGCCCGGAGGCAACGGCATGAAGCCCTGGACCCCGACCGGCGCCGTGGTCGCCCCCATCGAGATCACCTCGATCAACGTCCAGCGAGGCGACGTCATCCAGATCGGCGGCCAGCCCTGCCGAGTAGCCGACCTCCTCCAACTCCCCCTGGGCGCCAAGCGCCTCCTCTTCGAAACGGGCGAGCAACTGACCATGCACCCCCGCACCCGCCTGGTCGCCCTCCGAGTCCAGAAAAGATGGTGACCCCGACCGTGCCGACCCTCCGCGACACCATCGCCGAAGACCTCCGCACCCAGATCACCACCGGCCACCTCAAGTCCGGAGACCGCCTCCCCTCGGAACCCAAGCTGGCCACCCACTACAAGGTCAGCACCCCGACGGTCCGCCAGGCCCTTGCCCTCCTCCAGGCCGAAGGACTCATCGAGAAGACCCACGGCAAGGGCAACTTCGTCCGCACTCCGCTCCGCCGCATCACCTACACGGGCGGCACCGGCATACCGTTCGCTCCCGACCTCCAGACCACCATCCGCACCACCACCGTCCGGGCACGCGGCCACATCAGAACCCTCTTGAAGGTCCCGTCCAATAGCCCCCTAACGGAGTTCCAGTGCACCACCTACGAGGGTGAGACTCCCCGAAGCGTGGCCCGCATCTACATCCCCCGCGACCTCGCACCGACCGCACGACTCGCCTCGTCCTCCTGGCCCGGCGGTCGAGACGTGGACCGTACGGAAACCCAGGAGACGGTCACCGCCCGCCTCCCCACCCCGGAAGAGGCATCCGCCCTCCGCATCAGCCCCACGCGGACGGTCCTCACCATCACGCGCATCGCCCTCAACTCCACCGGCCGTGTACTCGAAGCCGCTCTACTGGCCCTTCCCAGTGACGCCGCAGACGCAGTGTTCACCACCCACCCGACCCTCAAGGAGGAGACGGACAGATGACCTCCCGTGACGAACTGCGGCTCCTCCCGTGGTCCGGCCCCGACGGCAAACCGTGCTTCCTGAGCACCGACGATGACAGCAGCCGCCTGTCTCGCCTGGCCGACATCCTCGAAACGACCTACCTGAATCAGGCCACCGAGGTACTGGACCACGCCATCGAGCTGCTGAGCCTCTCGGAGTCTGACCCGGTGGACCTCCGCGCGACGTCCGTGGACCTCACGGGAGCCTTGGCCCAGGTGCTGCGCGTTGCAGAGAGTCGCGGCCGGCGCCTCCCATAGACAAGATCCTCACTCGCCCCGACAAGGCCATCCCGCCTCGAAGCGACAAGGGGTATCGGCCCCCGCATGCACGACCATGAAGCCCCCAGCATCTCTGCTGGGGGCTTCTCTGACACACGGCTCCGGAGGGCGCTTGCGTGTGGCGAGTCTTCGCAGCTCAGAGACATGCAGGAGCGTCGAACGTTCGAGCCGGTCCACGAATAGGCCGTGCAGTCAGCCGAGCGCGCCCATGCTGCTGAGGGTTATCACGTTAACTCGGGCCAGAGGTCGGTAGGTCACCACAGACAGATCGGCTTGTCCGCTTACGCCCCGACTCGCGGTCTCGCTGGGTCCTGACCAAGCAGGTCGAAGCGGACATCGGAAAGCGGCGTCCTGACTCGCGGGACAGCCCTCAATCACGCAGCCTATGCGGCGCCGATCCGGCAGACTTCAGGGATGGACAACTTCGAGGCTTACGGATCCTGGTGGATCCCGGGGGGACCACCTACGACGGGGAAGCTCCGCTTCTCCGAGAAGGGCCCGATCCTGACGGTCTACGGTGCGTTGCTGAGCCAGGAGGATCCCGGTGGGGAGCCTTGCGAGACAGCTGAATGGGGAACTCTTCCCCTCATCCATGGCCGCGACGAGCAGCACCGTTCTATTACACTGATCGGCGCTTTCGGAATGACTAGCCAGTGGCCTGAAATCACGAAGCAGACTTTTGATGCAGAGTTGGCCGTGGTAGGGGGACACCTGTCGCACGCGAATTTCAGCGGAATTCGATCCGATTTTGACTATCTAGCGGACTGGGTTGGCGCTCCGCCAGTGAGCAAGAGACGGAAGGAGCTGCGGGCAACACTTATCGACGACAAGATTACGGAGCATGCCTCAGCAGTGTGGGAGGACGTCTCGCTGGCCATTCGAAGTGGTGTAACCGGGTCGTCTGACGGAAATCGCTTTTCTGTTCGCCGCTGGTGTGCCTTCTCTGCCGAATCCGGTTCTCCGCAACGCTGGTCAGATTTGCTTGAATCCTACCTTCGCCCCTTCCATGATCTTCTCTTGTTGTCCATGGGGAGAGAACTCCGGATGAAAGACGTGGAGTTGCGCCCAGATGGAAGCAAGGAGTGGATGACCGCATACTTTCGAACGCTCACACCCGGAAGCGTTGCAGAATCGGGAGTCTCCTCCCTCCGTGGATTCACCTTGCTCACCGCAGAGAAATCCTCTGCACCTCTTTCAGAGCTCCTGCCCCGCTGGTTCGACCTGCACCAGGAGTGTCAGACGGTGATCGCGCTGCTGCATGCACCGCTCTACGCACCCTTCATTTACTCCGCACACCGGTACGCTTCCTTTTTCCAAAGTCTTGAGGCGTATCACAGGGTGAGGAAGGAAAAATTCGGCAGCACAGACGTGTCCAGGGAAGAGCACAGGGCACGGGTTGAAATGGTCGTGTCAGCACTAGACGCGGCCGGCCTTCCTCAAGGTCATGCCCAGTGGGCAAGAAACGTGATCCAGGGACGCAATGACAAGTCCCTCAAGGACCAGATCGTAGATGTCGTGTCGTCTACAGGGAAACTCGGCGAGCACATCCTCGACGCAGTTCCAGATTTTCCCAAACTCATCGCCAACGCACGCACTGGTGTCTCTCATGGCGGTGCCGACAAGGGATCAAATGCAACTCAACGCTATTGGTGCGGAGAGGTGCTGCTTTGGTTGATGAGGGTGCGACTGCTCCAAGACCTAGGTATCACTGACAGTGACGTCCGGGCTCTCCGCAATACGCGCTTTCAAGATAGCTTGAAGCAACTCGGCAGTGGGATCTAAATCAGGTTCCGTCGACACATGACCTAAGGGCTGTCCCGTGACTCCAGACACCGCTTGCCGGTGTCCGGTTCGACCTACTTGGCCAGGATCCCGTTGAGGCCGCGAGTCTGGCGCAACCGGACAAGCAGACCTGCCTATAGTGCCCCACCGGCCTCTGCCTCAAGTTACGGGACAACACTCAGCCACCCGAAAGCTGGCCGGCCGCGGGCCCCGGTCAGAAAGAAGTTCCCAGGATCCCGCCCTCCTCAGTGTCCAGGACGATCCTCCGCGTACCCTCAATGAACCAGTCGGCGTCGCTGACGGATGCTGGAACATCGTTGCTGTTCATCGTGCAGATGTATTGTGCGCCTACCGATTCCGCGGTCTCCCTAACGAGGCTGAGCCCCGCAGCTACCTGCCGCGGATCGACCCCATCGAAGACAACTGAATCGTGAATAAGGAATCCTGGATGATGGTTCTCTCCAGTTCCCTCTGCCATCAATGTCAAGTCGAAACAAAGTAGCTGCATCCGAGTCACTCCACCACTTGCAGATGTGGATACACGGATCGTGAACTTGAAGCCGAGGTCATCCACTTCGGCCGTGAGGACGCCGCTAACCCCGTAGAGCTCTTGCATCATGCGGTCGAAACGTGCGGCTACTGCGTCGAGCTTCTGGCGATTTGCGCTCAGGTCGCGTGCTGTTTCTTGGCGCAGTTGCGCCTTTTGCACCCGAACACCCTCTTGAGCTTCTGCTAGATCGCGCACATTGTTTAGCGCGGTTTCCACTTCCGTCACGTGCGCTGCTGCCTGAGCGCGCTCGTTTTGCAGAGCAGAAAGTTCTTCCAGTGCTCCGCCAGCATCAAGAACGGCCAGAATCGAGTTCCTGGATACCGTCAGCGCTCTTATTTTTTCATCCCGCTCCGCTTGCTGACCCCTAAGGCGTTCCAGTTCGGCAGAAAGGAATCTCCTCCTGTTTCCCATGACTTGATGATGGAACGCTTCCACTTTCTCAAAGCTTTGCAGAGCCTCAGGATTGAATGCCCTTTGCATCTCGCCGTAAAGTTCAGCTACTACCTCGCCGACTCCGGCGTCTTCGCTGCCTTGCTCATTCTCAATAGACTCCGCGTAGAGTTCGATCATGCGGCGATCTACGAGTGCGTCGTTGCGAAGTTCCTTCAGTTCTTCGGTCACTCGATCGGCGCGGGAGATAAGGCCGTCTGGGTCTTCGACTACTTGAAAACCTTGAACGCGTGAAGTTAGTTCTGCAAGCGTCCGCTGTGCCTCCACTAGTTCCAGCATGAGCTCAGGCTCAGGCCGAAGAGCTCGCGGAAGTAGACTCTTCTTAGTGGCTCTCGCGATGGCCTTGTAGGTGTCCGAGTCCTCTTCGAGCCGAGACAGATCCCGCACGAGCTCCCAGTTCAAGTTGAGCAGGTACGCCACATGCTCCCGAGAGCTCCATGCTGGCTGCTGCGGGATGATTTTGAGAGGATCCTTGACTGCTTCGGTGCGAATCACGTATGAGAGCAACGTTCTGGGCGAGATGCCGCGGTCACCCGACTCCCCAACACGATCCAGAGAGAAAAGCCCCAGCCCCAGGAGGAACTTCCAATCCTCCACGGTGACTGCGGAGTTCTCGTCAACGTATGCGTGTAGAACTCCAGACAGTTCCCCTGGATAATCCAGCCGAAGTTTGTTGCCACCTTTGAGATTTCGTGTCGCTGTCAATGTGCTGCCGAATAGATCAAGTTCTAGGCTGAAGGACCATCCAGCGGCTGCTAGTGGAGCCATAGATTTAGCAAGAGTCCCCCCCAAGCAGTAGTTGATCGCTTGAATAAGGGTTGTCTTTCCCCGGGCGTTCCTGCTGTGCTTCTCCGACGCCCCGGGGGCCATTTCTGCCAGAATGACGTTGAATCCAGGCCCGAATGAGACCGGTCGGAACGAGTCGAAATTCGATGAGATCCTACGCAGCACCTTCGGCCACCTTCACGAGTTGCTGACCTTCGAGGCGGACAACCCCTAGGCCTACTAGTACATCCAACGTCAAGACGAAGCGCTCGAAGGGAAGTGCACCGAAGAGCGATCGATAGGATGCCCAGCCGGCTCCAACTGAGGAAGCGGGAGGCATGACTCGGTATAGCTCGGCAGCATGCACCGCGAGGCTATCGGCGGGCTTTAGGTATCGATTAGGCAGCAGGATGCTCATGCTCGAACAGCTCACAGAGTTGGAATAGATAGGCCACTGTTGCAAGGGTCGCCGCACGCAATTTGTCGCTCTCGACTGGACCGGCGTTATCCAGCGCTACGGAGCAGATGAACTCAAAAAGGTTGTCCCCTTGGAGGCCCTGCGCGAAACCGCCGTAGTATTCACGCTTGAAGCGTGCGGCGAGCCGATTTCCGAAGTTGGGCCGCATTTTCTCAATTGCGGCAACGAATGCGTCCACTTCGTGGGATTTAGCAAGGCCAATTCGGATTCGGTCTTCCGATATCTGGCCAAGGGAGTTGAGTTCTATCTTTTGTTTGATCCCGATAGGGATGACTATGTCGTCGCTGGTCGGCTCATCGCCAGTTCCGATGAATTGGCAGACTAGTTCTAGGTCTTCGAATCCTACCTGCCCCATGGCATGACTCATGGCCCGTGCGACTGTGCGCTCGTGCTTCTTCTTGATATCTTGAAGGAACTCGACTGTGTGGTAGTTCAATTGGGTGTCGATAACGTCATGGTGAGGGCCACAAAGGTAGATCAGGTTGTCGGCGCTCCCTCTCTGCTCTGACGTCATGGTCACGTCATAGCGGGGCCCCTTGGCGCTGGCTGCTCGAATGTGAGCAACTTTACCCACAGCCTTATGCAGGTCCTCGGCTGCTTTGGCGTCGATGCTCAGTGCTATGCCACAACTTGGGTACGCGCAGCGGTCGCCGCTCCGCTGGATGACGATCTTCTCCTGTGCCTTAGGCACTGGGTCGCGAGCCATGGCCCCCCGATTCGTCCGACTCAGCAAGAGCAGTAGCTTACGATCTCACCGACCTGCCTCATAAGGGGTTGAGTATCTAACGAGGTCAGCGTTCTGACTGCACCCCTCTCAACGGGCGCACCGGCATGAGCGACACGCTCAGGAGCCACGGCGAGACCTGCACCGACGCGGAGCGACCACGCCGGCCGGTGCCACATCGCGGCAGCAGCTGCTCCCCACCAGCCAGGTTCCGGCGGTGCGGTCGCCTTACGGTCCGATCTGTGCGAGGGCGGGGGTACGGCGCTCGACCAAGTACGCCCCAGACAGACAGCCAACCCGTGCGCAGGTGCCCCGCCCTCGCTGCGGGCCTTCTTTCGCACCCCGTCTCGTCTGCAGTCGGCAGCGCTCGTGGCTACGCATGCCATGTGACGGTTGCCGTGCTTGAAGGCCTGCTTCTGCTGCCCATCAACCCGAGCTGTCAGGCGTGCGGCTGGCGGCCGGGCTGGAGCGGGGCGGAGACAGGAGCGCAGGCCCGGGCGACGGGCCGCGCGCGCCGCGCTGTGCGCGGCGGGTGCCTTGATGAAGTAGGGAAACTCTTACCGCGCTGGCCTCAGAGAGCGATTGGCCCGTAGGCCATGGCTCGGTCGACGACCTTCTCCGGGGTCGGGTTGGGGTCGGAGCTCCAGAAGATGTAATCGCTGATGTGGGGGCAGGCCAGGCCCTGTTGGAGCGCGGCCAGGGTCTCGGAGGACTGCTCCTCGGGTGTCTCCGGGTTCATCAGGCGCTCGACCAGGAGGATCGCTTCTTCGCGGGGCATTCGCCGCGGTGGCTGTGTGGTCACTGCTGCGTGATCAGGTGGCGGCCGTCGTGGCTGCGGACGTGGGGGCCCTTGTCGTCCAGGGCGTCGAGGAGGCGGATCGCGTAGACCTCGGTCATGCGGGTGGTGATCTCTTCCGGGGTGAGCCACTCGACCGCGGTCGACTCGGCGGAGGTTCGTTCCTCGCCACCGGCGGGCTTGCAGCGGAAGACCAGGGCGACGACGCCTCGGGTGGTGTTCTTGTAGACGCCGGTCAGTTCTTCCACCTCTACCCGGATGCCCGTCTCCTCCCAGACCTCGCGGGTCACGCCGGCTTCGGGTGACTCCGTGAGTTCGAGGACGCCGCCCGGGAGTTCCCAGGTGCCGTTGTCGGCTCGGCGGATCGCCAGGAGGCGGCCGTCTTCGCGTACGACTGCGCCCGCGACGGACACGGAGTGCAGTGGCGTTGACGTCGTCTTCTGGGCGCTGTTACTCATGTACAGGAGCATAGGAGAGTGAAGAGGACTATGGGTACGACTGCAGGGGGTGGCAGGGCGGTACCCCGGTACGTCCAGATCGCCGACGAGATCGTGGAGCAGATCCGGGCCGGCGTTCTCAAGCCTGGCGACCTGGTGCCGAGTGAGTCCGAGCTTGTCGAGCGGTACGGCGTCGCCGGCGGGACCATTCGGAAGGCCATGGTCGAGGTGCGGGCCAGTGGGCTCGTGGAGACGCGGCACGGGAAGGGGTCGATCGTGAAGGACCGGCCGCCTGTGCGGCTGCGGTCGTCGGATCGGTTCCGGGCGTCCCATCGGCGGGGCGGGAAGGCTGCCTACCTGGCCGAGTCGGCCCAGTCCGGGGCCACGGCCAAGGTGAGCGTGCTGTTCATCGGGCCCATGGAGGCTTCCGAGGAGATCGCCCAGCGGCTGGGGGTCGAGCTCGGGGCCCAGGTGCTGGCCCGGCGCCGGCTGTACTTCCGGAACGGGACGCCCGTCGAGACCGCCTCGTCGTACCTGCCGTGGGACGTCGTGAAGGACATCCCTGAGCTGTTCTCCGAGAACCCGGGCCCCGGCGGGATCTACGCCCGGCTTGAGGGCGACGGGCACGTCTTCGAGGAGTTCGTGGAGACGCTCCAGGCCCGGCCGGCGTCCAAGGCCGAAGCGTCCGAGCTGGCTCTGAGCCCTGGTGCTCCCGTCGTTCACCTGCTGCGGAACGCCGTCACCAAGGCCGGGCGGGTGGTCGAGGTCTGCGACACCCTCATGGCCGCTGACCAGTTCGTCTTCGAGTACCGGATCCCCGCCACCGACTGACGCGCGGTCAACTCCTCCCAGCCCGCTCGGACTTCTTCGTCCGGGCGGGTTGACTCATGTATAGGAGTGGTGCACTCTTCTTCATGTCACTCATGTACATGAGTGGAGGAGTTCAAGACTTCTAGAGGAGTGATCTTCGTGCGTCAGATTCCCGTCGACACCTCCGCCGCCGCCGTGATGGTGGCCCAGCCCCCGCAGCCCAAGGTGAAGGACCGCCGTACCGGCGAGCGCGCCATGGACGCCGAGACCGGGGCCGCGCTGTCGACCGTGGACGTCATGTTCGCGGCCAACGGCGAGGTGGAGATCCTGAGCGTGACCGTCCCGGAGACCGGCGTCTCCGCCGACCTGGCCATGGGGACCCCCGTGGCGATCACGGGGCTCGTCGCGCGGCCGTGGGAGAGCGAGTTCAACGGGCAGCGGCGGCACGGCATCGCCTTCCGGGCCGTGGCCGTCACCTCGCTCGCCGCCGGCGCCTCGATGCCGAAGGCCGCCTGATCATGCGGTGGTTGATCGCCGCTGTTGTGCTGGTCGCCGTCATCGCGGGTCTCCTGCGTTGGCGGCGGCCCGCCTGGTACTGGCTCTCCTTCGGCGTCACGTTCGCCACCGGCCGGGTCCTCGGCCGGTACCGGGCGGTCATGGACGCCTGCGGGCTCACCGTTCCGCCGCCCCGCTGGCGTCTCGCCATCGCCCGGATGGCGAACCGGCCCGTCCCCGAACCGCGGGCGCCGCGCATCCTGCGGCTCCGGCCCACCCGCACCGGACTCGTCTTACGGCTGGGGCTCCGGCCCGGACAGGACGCCTTCGACGTGGCGGCCTCGTGCGACCGGCTCCGGCACTCGTTCGGGATGTTCGGGGTCACCTCGCGGGAGATCCGCTCCGGTGTGGTCGAGCTTCGGATGACCGGGTACGACGTGCTCCGGCGGGTTCAGATGCCGGCGCGGGCCGAACGTTCGACCATGCGGGTGCCTGTCGCCCTCCGCGAGGACGGGGACGTCCACTACCGCGACTACCGGACCACCCCGCACGCCCTCACCATCGGCGCCACCAAGTCGGGGAAGTCGGTCTACCAGCGGAATCTGGTTGCTGAACTCGCGGCTCAGGAAGTCGCCTTGGTGGGGATCGACTGCAAGCAGGGGGTGGAGCTGTTCCCTCTGGCCCGGCGGTTCTCCGCGCTGGCCGACAACCCCGACACCGCCGCCGACCTGCTCGATGCCCTCATCTCTCACATGGAGGACGTCTACCAGCTCATCCGCGCCGAACAGCGCATCACCGCCGACACCCCGGACGTGGACATTGCCGCCGACATCTGGGACCTCCCCGACCACCTCCGCCCCGCGCCCATCGTCCTCCTCGTGGACGAGGTCGCCGAACTCGCGCTCTTCGCCACGAAGGACGAGGAGAAGCGGCGCGACCGGATCATCACCGCCCTCGCCCGGCTCGCCCAGCTCGGCCGCGCTGCCGGCATCTACCTGGAGATCTGCGGACAGCGCTTCGGCTCCGAACTCGGCAAGGGCATCACCATGCTCCGCGCCCAGCTCAGCGTCCGTACCGCCCACCGCGTCAACGACGAGACCAGCGCCAACATGGCCTTCGGTGACATCGCGCCGGACGCCGTCCTCGCCACCGTCCAGATCCCCGTCTCCGCTCCCGGCCTCGCCATCACCGGCGACGCGTCGGGCGGCTGGTCCCGCATCCGGACGCCCCACACCTCGCTCCGCGCCGCCGTGGACGCCTGCAACAAGCACGCCCACCTGACCCCGGAACTGCCCGCGCTCGACGCGTTCCGGCCGGTCCTCGCCTCGCCCGCCGTGCCTGTGGCCATTCCGGCCCCGGTTGCCCCGGCGACTCCCTGAGGCTCCCCGTTCTCCTGGCCGGCGCGGCCTCCTCGCGCCATGTCCCTACCCCCGCCATGCCCGAAACGCCCGCCAAGGAGGTGCCGTCATGACCAGCAAGCTCCGCGTCGACGCCGTGCTGGTCCAAGCCCTGATCGCAGGGGCGCTGTCCTTCGCCCACCTGCACGACCTCGCTGCCGCTGCCGGACAGACCGGATGGAAGGCGTGGGCCTACCCCGTCTCCGTCGACCTCCTCCTGGTCGCCGCCTGGCGCCGGCTCCGCGCGGACGGCTCGTCCCGCCTCGCCTGGTGCTGGTTCCTGGTCTCGCTCTTCGCCTCCCTCGGCGCCAACGTCGCCACCGCCGGCTTCCTCGACCTCGCCGACCCGCCCGCCTGGCTGCGCTTCGGGGTCGCCGGATGGCCCGCGGTCGCCTTCCTCGGAGGAACGCTGCTCGCCCACTCCGCGCCTGCCCCTGCCCCGCTCGTCACTCCGGAACCTGAGTACGTACCCGAGCCGGAGGGCAGCGGGGACGCCGGGCCCGCGACTGAGGCGGAGAGCGACCCGGTCGACGTACCCGCCCTTCCGGCCGCTGAGCCCGCCCCGGCTCCCGCCGTCCCGGCCGCCCTCGTCGAGCACGCCCGCAAGGTCGCCGCCGACCACCACACCCGTACCGGCTCCCCCATCGACACCGACACCCTCCGCGCCCGTCTCGGCGTTCCCGCCCCCATGGCCGACGCCATCGCCGCCCAACTCGCCTGAGGAGCAGACAAGCCATGCGTGACTCGACCCGACGCGCCTTGGAGCGCGCCGCTGAACTCACCCGGAACAACCGTCTGGTGGACGCCATGGCGCTGGCCGAGCCGGTCATCCTCGCCGCCGACGAGTACGAGTCGGCCGAGATTCGCCAGTGGCTGGTGGAGCACGCCGACGACTTCACCCGGGAGATCTGAGCGATGTCCGCCCGCGACCACTTCCACTCCCTGATGCGCATCGGCCCCGTGCAGATCGGCACCCACCGCGACCGCCACGGCCGCACCAAGTACGCCGCCGTCTGCACCGCCGACCGCTGCGGCTGGTCCGCCGACTACTCCAGTTCCTCGGCCGCCCAGCTCGCCGCCCGCACCCACCGCTGCCGCCCCACCGACTGAACGGAGACCGTCCGTGGACGTCCCGCTCTGGTTCACCCTCCTCGTCGTCGGCGCCCTCGGCATCAAGCTGATCCGCCCGCCCTGGTGGCTCGTCGCTGTACTCCTCCTCGGCGGCTTCCTCCTCGCCGACAGCCTCCTGGCCCCCGTCATCGACGCCGCCGTCTCCGAGTGACCCGACCCGTACGAATCCGACCCGTCCGGAAAGGAGAACCACCCATGCTTCGCCCCAAGATCCCCACCATGCCGACCCCGGTCGGCGTCACTGCGCCGCCCGCCGTCGTCCAGCCGACCACCGTGGAGCCCGCGCCGCAGACCATGGCCCCTGCCATGGCGGCCCCGGTCGTCCCGACCACCCGGCCCGCCGTCCAGCTCACCCCCGGCAGCGTCCTCGCCGTCGTCGGCGCCGGCACCGCCGTGGTCCTGGTCGTCGGCACGGTCCTGGTCTCGATGCTGCTCGCGACCGCCGTCACCGCCGCCTCGGTTGCCGTCTGCGCCGTCGTCGTCCGCTCGCTGCTCACGTCCCCGAACAAGCGCCGCCGCTGACCGGCTCCCGGGTGGCCTCGATACCGCCAAGCATCCGCCGCCCGGGAGCCGTACCCCTCGCCGATCTCTCGACCGGAAGGAAGACCCATCATGGCCCAGCCCAACGCCGCGACCGCGGCGGGCCTGGACCCGGCCACCCTGCACGACGTCCTCCGCGTGGCCGCGAACCCCGACTTCGACCGCTGGAAGGAGCAGGTGCACCACACCGGCGGCTGCTCCGACCCCGTCCACCTCACCGGCTGGTCCTTCGCCAAGGACCGGACCTCGGGCGAGACCCTCCGCCAGTACTCGACGGAGACTGAGCCCGGCGGACGCCTCCGCGTCGCCTGCGGCAACCGCCGAGCCTCCCGCTGCCCCTCCTGCGCCCACACGTACGCGGGGGACACGTACCACCTGATCCGCGCCGGCCTCGCCGGTGACGAGACCAAGGACATCCCCGCGACCGTCCGCGACCACCCCCGCGTGTTCGCGACGCTCACCGCCCCGTCCTTCGGGCCCGTCCACAACCGACCCGACCGGGGCGCCTGCCGCTGCGGCGTCCGGCACCGGGACGACGACCCCGCCCTGGGCACGGCCCTCGACCCCGACGCGTACGACTACGCCGGCGCCGTCCTCTTCAACAACCACGCCGGACAGCTCTGGCAACGCTTCACCAACCGCCTTCGCCGCGAACTGGCCGCCCGCGCCGGGCTCACGCAGCGCGCCATGAAGGACGTCCTGCGGGTCTCGTACGGGAAGGTCGCCGAGTTCCAGAAGCGCGGCGCCATCCACTTCCACGCCGTCATCCGACTCGACGGACCGGACGGGCCCGGCAGCGCCCCGCCCTCCTGGGCCACCGTGCCCCTGCTGGACGACGCGATCCGGGCCGCCGTCGTACACACGTACACCACCATCACCGTCCCGGCCGCCGGAGACCAACCGCGCCGGCGGTTCCAGTGGGGACGACAGCTCGACATCCGCCCGGTCAGGGCGTTCGGGGACGGCTCCGACATCACCGAACAGGCCGTGGCCGCGTACGTCGCCAAGTACGCCACCAAGGCCGCCGAGACCACCGGCAGCCTCGACCGCCGGATCGGCAACCGGGAGGTACTCGACCTCCTCGACGTCGCCGACCACCCCCGCCGCCTCATCGAAGCCTGCCTGGACCTGGCCCCGCTCTACCCGGACCGCAAGCTCACCGCCTGGGCTCACATGCTCGGCTTCCGCGGTCACTTCTCCACCAAGTCCCGCCGCTACTCGACCACCCTCGGCGCCCTCCGCCAGATCCGTGCCGACTATCGCGCCGCCCAGGAACACCTCGACGTCGACCCGGACACCGTGCTCGTCCTCGCCTCCTGGCAGTACGCGGGCCACGGCCACTCCCCCGGCGAGGCCGCCCTCGCCGCCACCATCGCCCGGGACATCCACCTCAACCGCCAGACCGCACGGGAAGCACTCCGCCTGGAAGGAGCCGCCGCATGACCATCGCCACCGCCGAACTCCTCACCGTCCCGGAGGTCATGGAGCGGCTCAAGCTCGGCCGTTCGACCGTCTACGACCTCATCCGGTCCCGCCGCCTGGTCTCGATCACCGTCGGCCGATCGCGCCGCGTCCCCATCGACGCCGTCCGGGACTTCATCGACCACCAGATCGAGGAGGCCGCCTGATGGCCACCCAGCGCAAGCGCAACCCGAACGGGGCCGGCACCATCACCCAGCGGTCCGATGGCCGCTATCAGGCTGCCGTCTACGTCCTCCAGCCCGACGGCACGCGGGCCCGGAAGTTCGCCTACGGCAAGACCTGGGCGGAGTGCGACGCCAAGCGCCGTGCGCTCCTCGACAAGGTCGACAACGGCGTTCCCGTCCCGACCCGTTCGATGAAGCTCTCCGAGTGGCTGCCGTACTGGCTGGACAACATCGTCAAGCCCCGCCGCAAGAAGACCACCGCGGCCAAGTACGAGGTGCACGTCCGGCTCTACCTCGTCCCGATGCTCGGGTCCAAGCGGCTGGAGTCCCTCGGCGTCGCTGACGTCCGGCGCTTCCTCGTCCAGTTGGAGAAGAGGACCAGCGCCGCCACCGCCAAGGAGTCGCACCGCGTGCTCCGCACCGCCCTCACCGCCGCCTGCCGTGAGGAGCTGGTGAGCCGGAACGTCGCGACGCTCGTCGAGCCGCCGACCGTCGCCGCCCGGGAGCTCTCCCCCTGGTCCCTGGACGAGACGCTCGACTTCCTCGCCGCCGCCCGGAAGGACCCGCTGTACGCCGCCTTCGTGCTCGCCATCGCCCTCGGCTTCCGCCGCGGGGAGGTCGTCGGCCTCCGCTGGGAGAACGTCGACCTCGGCAAGCGGGAGATCCGGGTCAGGACGCAGCGGCAGCGGGTCGCCGGTGAGGTGTACGAGGACGATCCCAAGGGGCGCCGGCGCAAGCAGACGCTTCCCCTCCCCGCGATCTGCGTCGCTCCCCTACGGTGGCAGCGGCTCAAGCAGGCCGCCGCCCGCGAGCGTGCCGGGGAGAAGTGGACGGAGACCGGGTACGTCTTCACCACGCGCACCGGCCAGCCCATCGAACCGCGCAACCTGTACCGCTCGTTCACTCGCGTCGCGAAGAACGCCGGTCTCCGCGTCGTCCGGCTGCACGACGCCCGGCACGGTACGGCGACCCTCCTGACCGCCGCTGGCGTCCCGCCCCGCGTCGTGATGGAGATCCTCGGGCACAGCCAGATCGCCGTGACGATGAACGTGTACACGCACGTCGTCCAGGACACGCAGCGGGAGGCCGTGAGTCACGTGGATCGGCTGCTCAGGAGTCGTCCCCGGTCGTGATCGACCGCTCCTGTTGATGTCAGAAACAGATGTCAAAGGCCCCGGACCATGATCGGTCCGGGGCCTTTGTACTGGTGGGCGCGGACGGTTTCGAACCGCCGACATCTGCTTTGTAAGAGCAGCGCTCTACCCCTGAGCTACGCACCCGTGGGAGAGCAACAGCCTACACGGAGGGGGTGGGCGGGGCGCACACGTGGGTGGGTGGGGGGGTAGCCCTACCTTCGGGTCGGTGGGTTGCCTGGTCGTGGGGAGGGGGTGGGGGTTTCTACGGTGGTGGGGTCGGAGAGTGCGGGCTGAGGAGGATCTGTGGGTGTGTGGGGGCGTCGGGGCGGGGCCGTCGTGGGGGTGCTGGTCGCGGGGGTCGCGGTGGTGGGGTGCGGGAGTGTGGACGCGGCGGGGGCGCCGGTGGAGCGGGAGGTGTTCGCGTTTCAGGGGCGGGAGCTCGTGGTGGACTCCGTCGGGTCCGATCTGGTGGTCAGTTCGGGAGACGTCGAGGACGTGCGGGTGGAGCGGCAGGTCGACGGGTGGGGGGTCGGCGGGAGCGGGGCCGAGGCCCGTTGGGAGCTGGTGGACGGGCGGTTGCGGATCCGGGTGGAGTGCGACGGGATCGTCTCGGGGTGCTCGGCCGTGCACCGGGTGCTGGTGCCGCGGGACGTCGCCGTGTCCGTCGGCGGGGACGACGGGGACGTGACCGTCGAGGGGTTCGCGACGGCGGTGAAGGTGCGGTCCGAGAACGGGGACGTACGGGTGGCGAAGGTCTCCGGGGCGCTGGATCTCGCGAGTGACAACGGGGACGTGCGGGCCGAGGACGGGATCGGGTCCGGCGAGGTCGTCGTGCGGTCCGAGAACGGGGACGTGCGGCTCGCCCTCGGGGTCGTGCCGCGGCGGGTCGACGTCGCCGGCGAGAACGGCGATCTGACCGTCACGCTGCCCCGGGCCGAGTACGAGGTCGGGGGGAGCAGCGAGAACGGCGACCGGCGCGTCGACGTGCCCGTGCGCGAGGGCAGCGGGCGGACGGTGGACGTGCGGAGCCAGAACGGCGATGTCACCGTGCGTACCGCGAACTGATCGGCCCGTGTGTTCGTCCTGAGTGGTGGGAGAATGGTCGTTCGGACGGCCGGGCACTTCGGACAGCACGGGAGAGGGACGTGGCGGCGAGCGACGCGAGGGGCGGGGCGGCGTCCAGGGGTGGGTCGGCGTTGCGGTTGGCGTTCGCGCTGCCGCTGCTCGTGGCGGCGCTGGTGCCGCACTCCTACGCGGGCGGCGGGACCCGGCGGTGGTTCGGCGGGCGCGGCGAGAGCCAGCGGGCCGAGGCGCAGGCGGCGAAGGACGCGGCGGCCGCGGCCTTCTACGAGCTGGACACGGCGCAGCGCGGGCTGCGGATCACCATCGAGACCATCACCGCCGTCGACGGGTCGCCCGAGGCGCAGCGGGCCGTCGACGGGTTCGCGGCGCTGGGGCGGCGGATCGACGAGGTCTCGCACGCCTACATCTCCGCCGTGGACGCGCACGACCTGGACCGGGAGGAGATCGACGCCGGGAGCGCCCAGCGGGCCCGGGCGGAGCTGACCCGGGCCAAGGAGGAGCTGGAGCGGGTCAAGGGCGAGCTGGACCGGTTCGAGGAGGGCCTCGCGCCGCTGCTCGACCGGGCCGAGACGCAGCTGGCGCGGCTGGCGCCCGCCGTCGAGCGGGCGCGGCAGGCGCTGCGCGGGGCGAGCGACGCGCTCGACGCCGTACGGGCGAAGGGGCTGCGGGCCGACGACCTGGCCGCGCGGCTCGCGCGGCTCGGGCCCGAGCTGACCCGGTTGAACGAGGGGGCCGGGCGGCACGGGGTGGGCGAGACGCTCCAGCGGGCCGACCGGGTGCTGCGGGACGCGGAGGCGGTGCGGGTCGAGGCCGAGCGGCTGCCGGAGCGGGCCGCGGAGATCGACAAGCGGCTGGTCTCGCTGCGGACCCGGGCGGAGGCCCTGGCGACGCGCGCGGAGGCCGTCGAGCCGGTGCTGTCCGAGCTGCGCCGGCGGTACTCCGCCGCCTGCTGGCAGGACCTCCAGCACGTGCCGGAGCAGACCGCCGGGGCCGTACGGCAGGCGGAGGAGCGGCTCGCGGAGGCCGCCGCGGCCCGGACCGAGCAGCGGTGGCCGGACGTGACGGCCCTGCTGTCGACCGTACGGGCGCTGCTCGACACGACCGGCGAGGCCGTGTCCGCCGCCGGGGACCGGTTGCGGCGGCTGGACGCGGTCGCCAAGGACCCGAAGGCCGAGACGGACCGGGCCAGGTTCGCGGTGCGGGACGCGCAGCGGCTCGCGATGGAGGGGCGCAGCCGGCCGGATCCGCGGCACGCACGCCCGCTGGACGAGGCCGTGGCGCGGATCGAGCGGGCCGTGGACGGGCTCGAGGGGCGCCATCCCGACTACTGGCACTTCCTGATGGAGCTGGAGGCGGTGCGGGCCGCGGCCGCGGACGTCGTCACCGCGATCCGGGAGGAGCGGGGGGCCGGCGCCGCCCACTGAGCCGGGCCGCGAGCCGGGGCCGGGCCTCGCCCCGTACACACCCCGCCGCCCACTGAGCCGTGCCGCAGGCCGGGGCCTCGCCCCCCGTACGTACCCGGCCGCCCGCTGAGCCGGGCCGCAGGCCGGAAGCCGGGGCCTCGCCCCGTACGCACCCCGCCGCCCACTGAACCGGGCCGCAGGCCGAGGGCCAGGGCCTCGCCCCCACACGTACCCACGGCCGCGGCATCGCACCCCACGTACCCACGACCATGGCCCCGCGCCGCACGTCCCCACGGTCATGGCCCCGCACCGCACGTACCCACGGCCGCTACCCCTGCCCGCCCCGCGCGCCCACCGTTAGCCTGGCCCCATGCCTCGTTACGAATACCGCTGCCGCACCTGTGGTGACACCTTCGAGCTGAGCCGGCCCATGGCCGAGTCCTCGGCGCCCGCCTCCTGCCCCGTCGGGCACGACGACACCGTGAAGCTGCTGTCGGCCGTCGCCGTCGGCGGCTCCGCGACCCCGTCGCGGGCCCCCGCCGCCGGTGGTGGCGGAGGAGGCTGCTGCGGCGGGGGCTGCTGCGGCTGAGTTCCGGTCAGGACGGCTCGCCGGTCGAAGGAGAACGGTCGGAGGAGAACGGTCGAAGGGGAACGGCCCTTCCGTCAGGAAAGGGCCGCCGCCCGGAAGCGGCGGAGGATCTCCTCGCCCGCCGCGACGCCCCGTTCGGCGAGGACGTCGAGGTGGGGGGCGGTCCAGGCGGTGTCGGCGAGTTCGCCGTGGCCGGGGCGCCAGGCCCGGTCGGCGGCGAGCAGCAGGTCGGCGTCGAGGAGGGAGTCGCCCGCCGCGAGGGTGAGCGCGGCGCCGGTGCGCCGGGCGACCTCGCGGACGGCGGCGCTCTTCGTGAGCGGCTTCGGCACCGCGTAGACCTTGCGGCCCTGGAGGGAGACGGTCCAGCCGCGGTCGCCGGCCCAGGCGCCGAAGCGGTCGAGCCAGTCCTCCGGGAGCCGCTCGCGGTCGACGACCAGGTAGGCGAAGAGGTCCTCGGCGACCCGGTGCTTGCGGACCCAGGACAGGTCGGTGGTCGCGGTGAGGTAGGCGCGGATCTCGGAGAGAGGGGCGCACTCGTCGGCGAGCCTGCGGACGACGGAGGCGTGCCAGTCGTCGTCGGTGACGCCGTCGACGAGGATGTGTCCGCCGTTGGCGCAGATGGCGTACTTGGGTGTGGTGCCCGGGAGTTGGATGCGCTGGTACTGCTTGCGGGTCCGGGTGGTGGTGGGCACGAAGACGGTCTCGGCGGTGAGCCGCGCGAGGAGTTCGGCGGCCTCCTCGGTCATGTACGAGAGCGGCTTGGACTCGTGGACCTCGACGCACAGCAGCCGGGGCGCCTGCGCGTCGGGCATGCCGAGGGCGAGGGCCGCGGTCGAGTAGATGAGGGTGCGGTCGAGGTCGCTGGCGACCAGGGTCGTGGTCGTGGGGGCGCTCATCGGGACACCACCGCCTTGCCGTCGGCGCCTGTCGCACCCCTGGTGTACTGGGGGTGGATCAGGCCCACGCAGGTGTAGGGGAGGCCGTCGACCTCCTCGACGGGGACGCCGCGCTGTTCGGCGAGGAGGCGGACGTGGGCGAGGTCGGCGCCGGCGCCGCGCTTCGCGAGGATCTTCCAGGGGACGCGCCGCAGGAGGACGCGGGTGGTCTCGCCGACGCCGGGCTTGACCAGGTTGACGTCGTGGATGCCGTACTCCTCGCTGATCCGCTCGACGGCCGCCCAGCCCTCCCAGGTGGGGGTGCGGTCGCCGGCGAGGAGGTCCTTGACGTCGGTGTCGACGGTGTCGGCGACCTCGTCGAAGCGGGCCTCGACGGCGTCGAGGAAGGCGACGGAGACGTCGGCGCCCTCCAGCTCGCGGTAGAACTTGGCGCCGTGGAAGTCGTCCGGGCCGACCAGGTCGGAGCGGAGCACCGTGCGCGATATCAGGCCGGAGACGGTGGAGTTGAGGCACGCGGAGGGGATGAGGAAGTCCTCGCGGGTGCCGTAGGTGCGGACGCAGGAGCCGGGGTCGGCGAGGACCGCGATCTCCGGGTCGAAGCCGGCGAACTCGTCGGACTCCCGCAGGGCGGCGGCGAGTTCGCGGGTGATGGCGCCCTTGCCGGTCCAGCCGTCGACGAAGACGACGTCGGCCGGGTCGTGGTGGGCGGCGAGCCAGCGCAGCGCGTTGGCGTCGATGCCTCGGCCGCGGACGATCGAGACGGCGTAGTGGGGCAGGTCGAGGCCGTGGCGGTGGCGGGCCCAGCGGCGCATGAGGACGCCGACGGGGGTGCCGGCGCGGGCGAGCGAGACGAGGACCGGGCGGCCGGACTTCTCGGCGAGGACGGTCTCGGTGACGATGCCGACGGCGTGGGCGATGCGGTCGGCGGAGGCGTCCAGGGCGCTGTGGAAGAGCTCCTGGTAGCGGGCGCTCGGCTGGTATTCGACGGGCAGCGACTCGGCGTAGTGCGCGCCGCCGCGCTGGATGGCTTCCTCGCGTTCCTCGGTGGGCGCCTCCAGCTCGACGTCCGAGAGGTCCTGGAGCAGCCAGCCGACCTCCTCGGGGGCGTACGAGGAGAAGGCGGGGCCGCGGAGGGGCTCGGGCAGCATGGAGCTCCTTTCGGGAGCTTCGGTCGCGGCCATGCGTTCCGTGGCCGCCTGCGGGTGCGGCCGCGGTCGCGGTCGCGGGGTGTACGAGGGGACGACCGCCAGGACGACGCGCGGGATGTGCGCGGCGAGTTGGGCGAGGAGGCCGTCCGGGGCGTGCAGCTCGGGGGTGTCGGCGGCCGAGTCGACGACCGCGACGACGGCGTCGAAGCCGCCGCCCGCGACGTTGTAGGCGTAGCGCTCGCCGGGGCCGTCGGCGGGGTCGTCGTGGGCGGGGAAGACGAGCCGGGTGCGGATGGCGTAGCCGGGGTCGTCGACGGCGAGGACGGGCGAGCGGGTGGTGGTGGAGTAGCGGACGTCGAGTCCGGCGTCCTCCAGGGCGCCGGCGAGCCGCAGCGGCGCGTACATCAGTTCCTCGAAGCCGAGGACGAGGACGCGGGGGCCGCCGGCGGGGCCGTGGTCCGGTGCCGGTGCGAGCGCCCGGGTGAGGGCCGTCGTCATGGCGGGCAGCGCCGCCTCCAGGCGGGCGCGGTGGCCGGGCGTGAAGCCGTGCCGGCCGCCGTCGGGGACGTCGGCGGGCCAGTCGAGGGCGACGCGCACGGGGGCGGGCGGGC
>NZ_BNBS01000035.1 GCF_014656075.1 Streptomyces hydrogenans | reverse complement strand
CGTCGTCGATACCGGCTCGCGGCATCCGGCAAGTCTCTTTCGATACACGGCCTAGGTCGGTCCCTTCGGACCGTTTTCCCCGAGCGGTCCGCCTCCCGTTGAAGATCTCCCCTCGGCAGCGCGCACCAATCCTTGAGGCCCGTCACTCGAACGAGGGGTGTTGGGCGGCAGCGGCGCATTTTCGAATGTGGGTTCGATAGTCTGGCGGGGTTCGACGGGAAAGAGGGGGTGCCAGACCATGGCGCGACGACTCGACGTCACCGGAGCCGACGGCATCCGGCTGGCGGCCTGGGACTTCACGGTAGAGGGCGCGGCCCGCGAAGGGACCGCACCCGAGGGCCGGACGCCCGCGCGCCCGCCCGCCGTGAGCATCGCCCGCCAGCCCGCCGCGCCGGAGGACCGCGCCCGGCCCGCCGGCGCCCCCGCCCCGCCGCCCGGCCGCGCCCGGTCGGCCGCCCCCGTCTTACTGCTCCACGGCCTGATGGGCCACGCGGCCCACTGGGCCCCCGCCGCCCGCCTCCTGGCCGGAGGCCACCGCACGCTCGCGCTCGACCAGCGCGGCCACGGCGCGAGCGAGAAGCCGCCCGGCGGACCCTTCACCCGCGAGGCGTACGTGGCGGACGCGGCGGCCGTCATCGAGCGGCTCGGGCTCGCCCCCGTGACCCTCGTCGGCCACTCCATGGGCGCGCTGACGGCCTGGCAGCTGGCCGCCGAGCGCCCGGACCTGGTCCGCGCCCTCGTCATCTGCGACATGCGGGCCTCCGCGCTCGGCGCGGCCTCCCAGCGCGCCTGGCAGGACTGGTTCCGCGGCTGGCCGGCGCCGTTCCCGACCCTGGAGGCGGTGCACCGCTGGTTCGGCGCGGACGACGCGTGGGTGGAGACGCCCAACCCGGCGCGGGGCGCCTTCTTCGCCGAGGTGATGACCGAGCGCCCCGACGGCTGGCACCCGGTCTTCGACCCGGCCCAGATGCTCACCTCCCGCGAGACCTGGGTCCACGACGCCCACTGGGACTCCCTCGCGCAGGTGCGCTGCCCCACCCTCGTCGTCCGCGGTCTCGACGGCGAACTCGGCCGCGCCGAGGCCCAGGAGATGGTCCGCGTCCTCCCGCACGGCGCCTACGCGGAGATCCCCGACGCCGGCCACCTCCTCCACTACACCCACCCCGAAGCCTGGGCCGAGGCCGTGGACCCCTTCCTGACGGGCGTCCTGACCACCTGACGGAACGACTGCCGGACGGACCGGCCTCCGGACGGACCGACTGCCGGGCCGCCCCCTGACGGACCGAATGCCTGACCGACCACTCCTGACAGACCGACTGCCGGCCCGGCCGACCCTGGCCGGGCCGCCCGCCGGACGGCCGCTGTCGTACCCCTCCCGTACGGTGCGGCCATGAGCGTCTCCCTCTACTACTCCGCCCGCCGCCCGGCGCCTCTGACGGCCGTCGAGCGGGCGGCCGTCGACCGGATCGCCGCCGCCCACCTGGCGGCGTTCCCGTACGACGACACGGAAAGCCTCTGCCTCTACCCGGACGCCGGCCACGAGCCGGACGGTGTCGTCGCCGGCTCCACCAAGATGCCCTTCGACGCGGACCGCGTGGTCCCGGTGATGATCCACGTCCTGGACTCCGTCACCGAGCTGCGCCGCGCCCTTCCCGGCGCGGAGTGGCGCGTCCACCTGGACGACCTCGACGTGGACTGGGACGAGACGGAGGGCTACGGCTTCCCCGGCATGCGCGACGCGGAACCGGACGGGACCTGAGCGGCACCTCTCCCGCGCAACCCCCTCGCGCCCCCGCCGCCGGACGCGATAGCGTCCCTCCCACGGCGCGTCGAGCGGTACGTCTCCGCGCCGCCCATCACGAGGGACAACAAGGGAACGCATGCGCATATCTCTGCGCCGGCGCCTGGCCACCGCGGCCACGGCGCTCGGCCTCACCACGCTCGGCGTCCTCGGCGCGGGCGCGGCCCCCGCCCAGGCGGCACCCGCGGACTGCCCCGCGGGCTACTTCTGCGCGTGGAAGACGGACAACGCCACCGGCACCATGTACAAGACGAACGTGGACGCCCCCACGCTCGGCGCCTGGGACAACCAGTTCCGCTCGGTCTCCAACCGCACCGGCAAGTACGCCTGCCTCCACGACGACCCGGACCTCGGCTACAACGGCGACGTCTGGTCCGTCGCCCCCGACCCCGCGGGCACCGAGTGGGGCGGCCCCGGCAGCACCACCATCAGCTCCGTCCGCCTGGTCACCACCGAGCGCGAGTGCGGCGGCTACGAGCCGTACCCCTACTGGTACGCCGGCCCGCAGGCCACCACGCCCGCGTTCGGCGACCTGAACGGCGACAAGACCGCCGACGTCCTGGCCCGCGACAAGGCCGGCCGCCTGTGGTTCCTCCCCGGCGACGGCAGCGGCACGCTCGTGGGCGCGGGCGGCTGGAACGCGATGAACGCCCTGACCCGGCACGGTGACTTCTCCGGTGACGGCAAGGAGGACGTGATCGCCCGCGAGGCGTCCACCGGCAAGCTGTGGCTGTACAAGGGCTCCGGCACCGGCTCGGTCGGCTCGCGCGTGCTGATCGGTTCGGGCGGCTGGAACTCCATGAACCAGCTCACCGCCTTCGGCGACCTGACCGGCGACGGCCGCTCCGACCTCCTGGCGGTCGAGAAGTCCACCGGCAAGCTGTGGCTCTACCCCGGCACGGCCACCGGCCCGCTCGGCGCCCGCAAGCTGCTCGGCTCGGGCGGCTGGAACTCGATGAACGCCCTCATCGGCTTCGGCGACATGGACAAGGACGGCAAGGCCGACCTCCTCGCCCGCGAGGCGTCCACCGGCAAGCTCTGGCTCTACCCGGGCAAGACCGGCGCCGTCGGCTCCCGCGTCCTCATCGGCGGCGGCTGGAACGTCATGGCCGGCTTCCTCGCGGTCGGCGACCACACCGGCGACGGCTACACCGACCTGGCCGCCGTCACCAACGGCGACTACGCGTCGAACATGGGCCGCGGCGCGGGCAACCTGGTCGTCTACAGCGGCCGCGCCACGAACGGCTTCCAGGCCGGCGGCCTGGAGAGCGAGTCCTGGTACGGCCTGAACGGCCAGTTCTGACGCACCGCGTGAACGAATGACCTGTGCGCGAGAGGCGGTGGCCGCCTCTCGCGCACGGGTGTGGGAGGGGAAGACATGCGCAAGACCATGAGACGCGGCCTGGCGTCCCTGCTGGGCCTCGCCACCCTGGGAGCCCTCGGAGTGGCGACCGCCGCTCCCGCCCAGGCGGAGCCGAGCGACTGCCCGAAGGGCTACTTCTGCGCCTGGACGACGGCGCACGCCACGGGCACGATGCTCAAGACCACCAAGAGCATGGCGACGCTCGGCACGTGGGACAACAAGATCCAGTCGGTCTCCAACCGCACGAACCAGTACGCGTGCGGGTACGACGAGCCCAACTACACGACCTCGTACTGGAGCGTCGGCACGCGCGAGCCCGACCCGGGTGGCACGGAGTGGGGCGGCTTCGGCCTGAGCTCGGTCAGCTCGATCAAGATCGTCCCGACGGAGCGGGAGTGCACGGGCCCCGCGTACCCGTCCTGGTCCGCCGTCTCGGAGGGCTCGACCCGTTCCTCCTTCGCCAACCTGGACGGCAACCTCCTCGCGGACCTCCTGGTGCGCGACAGGGCCGGTCGCCTGTGGTTCCTCCCCGGAAGCGGCGGCGGCAAGCTGATCGGCTCGGGCTGGAACGCGATGAACGCCCTGACCCGGCACGGTGACTTCTCCGGTGACGGCAAGGAGGACGTGATCGCCCGCGAGGCGTCCACCGGCAAGCTGTGGCTGTACAAGGGCTCCGGCACCGGTTACGTCGGCTCGCGCGTGCTGCTCGGCTCGGGCGGCTGGAACTCCATGAACCAGCTCACCGCCTTCGGCGACCTGACCGGCGACGGCCGCTCCGACCTGCTGGCAGTGGAGAAGTCCACCGGCAAGCTGTGGCTCTACCCCGGCACGGGCAGCGGCCTCGGCGCCCGCAAGCTGCTCGGCTCGGGCGGCTGGAACGCGATGAACGCGCTGGTCGCCCCCGGCGACCTGAACGGCGACGGCAAGGCCGACCTCCTCGCCCGCGAAGCGTCGACGGGCAAGCTCTGGCGCTACCCGACCAAGCCCGGCGCCCTCGGCTCCCGGCTCCTCGTCGGAAGCGGCTGGAACGTCATGAAGACGTTCGTCGGCATCGGCAATGTCGAATACGGCGACCCCAACGACCTGCTGACCATCACCGGCAGCGGCGCCTCGACGTCCCTCACGGGCAACTCCTGCGCGGGAGCCGGCTGCATGATGGTGTACCCCGGCAAGGGCACCGGCGGCCTGAACCCCGGTTACGGCCTCGACGGCGACTACAACTGGGACGACATGAACGCCGTCTTCTAGGAGCCCGCACCACGGCACAGGGCCTCCGCCCCCACCGGGACGGAGGCCCTCTCGTGTGCCCCGCCCCCTTCCCTCGCCGCCCCTGGACGGGGCGGTTAGCCTGGCGGGGTGATACGTGCCTGGGTGACGCCGATCCTGCTGGCCCTCGCGGGGGCGCTCGTCGCGGGGAGCCGGCTGGCGGGCGGGAGCGCGGTCACCGGCTTCGCGCTCCTGGCGCTCTTCCTGCTGCTCGCCGCCCTCAACTCCCCGCTGGTCTTCCCGAGATCGACCGGCGCCGCCGAGGCCCTGCGCCGCAACGGGGCCGACGGGCGGCCGGTCGTCTACTGGCGGCCGGGCTGCACGTACTGCATGCGGCTCCGGGCCCGTCTCGGCGGCCGGGCCCGGCAGGCGTACTGGGTGAACATCTGGCGCGACCCGGAGGGCGCGGCGGCCGTCCGCGCCGTGAACGACGGGGACGAGACCGTACCCACGGTGCTCCTGGCCGGCCGCCACCACACCAACCCCGACCCCGCCTGGCTCCGCGCCCGGCTCGACGAGCTCAGCTAGGGACCCGGTCCCCGGCGCCGACCCCGTCCGCCGGGACCCCGGGGGCGCCCGAGGCGACCGGCGGACCGCCGGCCGTACCCGACCGGCCCCGCAGCCCGAAGGCGCTGACGACGGCGGCCACGAGGGCGGCGGCCAGCGGGACCACGAGCGCCGCGCGGTAGCCGTCGAGCTGGGCCGCGGGTGAAGTGCCGTCCGTGGCAGCGACGTTGACGGCGGTCACCGCCGACAGGCCCAGCGCCGCCCCGAACTGGAAGGACGTGTACAGCAGTCCGCCCGCCACCCCCTGCTCCTCCTCCGCGACGCCCTCCGTCGCGACGATCGTGAGCGGGCCGTACGCGAGGGAGAAGGCCAGGCCCAGGACGATCAGGCTGGGGAACATCGCCGGATACGTCCAGTCCGCGCCGACCGGCAGGAACAGCGCGTACGCGAGGGCCGCCAGCAGCAGCCCGCCGAAGATCACCCGGGCGTTGCCGAACCGGGCCACGAGCCGGGGCGTCAGCGTCGGCGAGAGGGCCGCGTCCACGCCGATGACGATCAGGGCGAAGCTCGTCTGGAGCGTCGACCAGCCGCGCAGCTCCTGGAGGTAGAGCACGGCGACGAACTGGAAGCCGAAGAAGCCCGCCGCGAAGAGCATGCCCGCCAGGTTGGCCCGCACGAGACCGCCGTCGCGGAGCAGGCCCAGCCGGACCAGGGGCGAGGCGGCGCGGCGCTCGACGGCGGCGAAGACCAGGAAGAGGGCGAGGCTCGCGCCGATCGTCACGGCGGTCAGCGCGACGGGGACGTGGGAGGCGCGCTCGACGCCGAGGACGAGGAGCAGGATGGCGGCGGTGACGCTGACCGCCCCCGCCAGGTCGACGCCCCGCCCCTCCCGGTCGGGTCGCGGCGACGCGGGGATGAGCGTGACCGCGGCGACCAGGATGACCAGGGAGAGGGCGACCGGCGCGAAGAACACCCAGCGCCAGTCGACGGCGGCCAGCAGACCGCCCACCACCAGGCCGATGGAGAACCCGCCGGCCGCGGTGCCCGAGTAGACCAGCAGCGCCTTGTTGCGGCGCGGACCCTCCTCGAAGCTCGTGGTGATGATCGACAGCCCGGCCGGGGTCATGAAGGCCGCGGCGACGCCGGTCACGAACCGGGCGGTGATCAGCATCCAGCCCTCGGTGGCGAGGCCGCCGAGACCGGAGAAGAGCAGGAAGACCACCAGCCAGAGGACGAACATCCGCCGCCGTCCGAAGAGGTCGGCGGCCCGGCCGCCCAGCAGCATGAAGCCGCCGTAGCCCAGCACGTAGGCGCTCATCACCCACTGGAGCATGCCGGTGGACAGGCCGAGGTCCTCGCGGATCGACGGCAGCGCCACGTTGAGCATGGCGACGTCGATGCCCTCCAGGAAGATCGCGCCGCAGAGCACGAGGAGCACGCCCCAGGCGCGCCCGTCCATACGGCCGGTGTCGCCGCCCGGAAGGGAGGGAGAAGTGGATGCGGATGCGGACATGGGAAGGCCCCTTGTCGACGAAGGAATGGCGAAGCCGGGAAGAGGGATCAGGAGGTGGTGCGGAACGGCCGCACGCCGGGGCCGCGCACGTGGGGTTCCCTTGAAGTCCACGCGGAGGCACGGGAGCTGACGGCGAAGCACGGAAAGGGAGTCCGGTTTTCGCTTGTCGGCCCCTGAATCATCCGGCAGCCTGGGGAGGCATGGAAGAACGCACTTTCACGTCACCTGGTCACTGCGAGGGAACCGAGCAGGAGTACGCGGTGCTCCAGTGGGACGCCCGCGAGGGGTGCGAGGTGCGGCAGATCCTCGACCGGGTCGCCGACAGGTGGTCACTGCTGGCCATCGCCCACCTGGAGCGCGAGCCGCTGCGGTTCTCCGAACTCCGCCGCCGCATCACCGGCATCAGCCAGCGGATGCTGACCGTGACCCTCCGCCAGCTCGAACGGGACGGCCTCGTCCGGCGGACCGTCCACCCCGTGGTCCCGCCCCGCGTCGAGTACGCGCTCACGCCGCTCGGCGCCACCCTGCACACCACGATCCAGGCCCTGGTCGGCTGGACCGAACTCCACCAGGACGAGATCGTCCGCGCCCGCGCCGACTTCGACAGCCGGCAGGAGGCCCTCACCCCGTAGTGGGAGGGCCGCCGCCGGCGCCCGCGACGGCGCCCGTCACGCCTCCCGGAGCGCCGCCCCCGGCTTCTCTCCCAGCTTCTCCCCGAGCGTCGCGCGCAGCTCAGCCGAGGCCGCCGCCACGTCCTCCACGAAGGAGTCCCGGCCCGCCGTGACCGCCGCCCGCGAGGCCGTTTCCAGGGCGTCGCGCCACGGCCCGGCGAGCCCCGGCAGCAGGTCCGCCGCCTCGTCGCCCGCGCGGCGGACGATCGAGTCGCATATGAGGTGGGTCTCCAGCGCGACCCGCCACGCCTGCGCGACCCGCCCCTCCCGGAGCAGCAGCTCCGCCACGGCCGCCAGCAGCGCCGCCTTCGGGGCGAACGTGGAGCCCATCCGCACCCGCACCGACGCCGAGTACGACTCGTGCCCGGTCAGCTCCGCCCGCAGCCGCGTCATCTCGCCCGGCGGCAGCGGCACGTCCCGCTCGTCCCGCAGCAGTTCCTCGCCCGCCGCGAGCGCCTCCGCCAGGGACGGCGGCAGCGGCAGCGCGGCCAACTCCTCCTCCCGGGCCACCGAGCCGGGCGCCAGCGCCTCGGCCCGGGCCAGCACCGGCCCGGCCTGCCGCTCCCGGCCGGCCAGCCGCAGGTGCAGCCCCTCGCGCGCCAGCGCCTGCCCGAGGACGCCGAGCCCCGCCTCGGCCGCCTCCCGCACCACCAGGTCCACCGCGAGCGCCGCGTCCCAGTTGCCGCGCACCGCCTCCAGCCGGGACGCGGTG
The DNA here is from genome assembly GCF_014656075.1 of Streptomyces hydrogenans. Classification (GTDB taxonomy): domain Bacteria; phylum Actinomycetota; class Actinomycetes; order Streptomycetales; family Streptomycetaceae; genus Streptomyces; species Streptomyces hydrogenans. The sequence goes on along the minus strand of NZ_BNBS01000035.1, from coordinate 62,819 downwards.
TCTCCGGCCGCGTCCGCCATGTATCCGGCCTCCTCCCGGCCGAGGCCGCCCCGCTGCCGCGTCAGGTCCTGGTAGCGGGCCAGCGACTGCCGGGCGCAGGCCAGCGCCTGGTCGGTGTCGCCGACCTTCAGCTGTACCGCCGCCGCCAGCGCCAGGACCCGAGCGAAGTCGGGGAGCAGCGGGTGCGGCGACTCGTAGGCCCCGGCCGTCACATAGGCGCCGATCGCCCGGTCCACGTCCGCGAGCGCGGCCATCGGGTGACCGGCCTCGCCGTGCGCCCGGGCCCGGCGTATCAGCGCGTCCGCCGCCAGCAGCGACGCGTTCGGCAGGGCGCTGCGCTCGTACGCGTCCACACACGCGCCCAGGTCGGTCACCGCGGCGCCGGGCAGGCCGAGGGCGAGCTGGGTGGTGGCCCGGGAGTAGAGCAGCGCGCCCCGCATGTGCCACAGCTCGGGCTCGTCGGGCCTCGCCCGGCACAGCTCGTCGAGATACCCGGCCGAGCGGTCGAAGGAGTCGAGCGCCGCCCGGGCCCTGCTCGGCAGCACCTGCTGCCGGACGCCCTGCTCGTACGCCTCCTGCGTGAGCCGCGTCAGCCGCTCCAGCTCCGCCGTCGTCAGCCGCACGATCGCGTCCGCGGCCTCTACGGCCCGCTCCGCCGACAGGCCGTCCACGGACGGGCGGTCCCCGCCCTCCGTGCCCTTCTTCCTCCGCCGTCCGAACATCGCCATGCGAACCTCCCCCGGTCGTCGCCCGTTGCCCTCACCCGCATCATGTCCCGCGTCCCCCACCCCCGACACCCCTGTGGACAACCACCTGTGGAAAACCCCTGGCCGCCGTCGGTCCCGCCTGGATACGTTTCCGGCCATGACCAGCCCCAGCCCGCGGACCCGGCCGACGACGACCCTCTGGCGCCCCACCGGCCCCGAGGAGCTCGCCCTCGTCCGCGCGCTCGACTGGCGCGCCTGGCCGCCCCGCCTGCCCGAGCAGCCGATCTTCTACCCGGTGCTGAACGAGGACTACGCGATCCGCATCGCCCGCGACTGGAACGTGAAGCACAGCGGCTCCGGCCACGTCACGCGCTTCGAGGTCGACTCGGCCTTCCTGGCGCGCTACCCCGTCCGGCAGGCCGGCGGCCGCACGATCCTGGAGCTGTGGGTCCCCGCCGAGGAGCTGGACGACTTCAACGCGCACATCGTGGGACCGATCACGGTCACCCACGAGTTCCGCTGACCGGGGCGGCGGGTACCGTCGGAGCGGCCGTGCGGAGGCAAGCTCCCGCGCGGGCCGTCACCCCCGAGGAGAATCGATTTTGCGCGCTGCCATCAGAAGAAGTCTGGCGTCCCTGCTGGGGGCCGTGACCCTGGGCGCCGCCGGGCTTGCCGGGGCCGCCCCGGCCCAGGCCGCGGTCACGGACTGCCCCAGCGGGTACTTCTGCGCCTGGACGAAGGAGAACGCCCAGGGCACGATGCTCAAGACCCGTACGGACATGCCCACCATGGGCTCCTACGGCACCCGGTACGGCTCGTACATCAACCGCACCTCGTCGATCGCCTGCATGTACACCTCGGCCGACTACTACCCGTGGGACGGCTACTGGTCGGAGAACCCGTCCGTCAACGGCTCGTGGACCAGCGGCTCCAACACGGTCATGAACTCGCTCAAGTTCGTCCGCACGGACCGCGAGTGCTCCCGGAACGCCTACCCGGACTGGTGGTCCGAGACCTCCCCCAAGGCGGCCGGATTCGGGGACCTCGACGGCAACCGCAAGGCCGACCTCCTCGTCCGCGACGAGGCGGGCCGCCTGTGGTTCACCCCCGGCGACTCCACCGGCAGGCTCGTCGGCGCCGGCGGCTGGAACGGCATGAACGCCCTCGTCCGCCATGGCGACTTCAGCCGTGACGGCAAGGAGGACGTGATCGCCCGCGAGGCGTCCACCGGCAAGCTCTGGCTCTACCCGGGCACGGGCACCGGCGGCCTCGGCGCGCGCAAGCTGCTCGGCTCCGGCGGCTGGAACGGCATGTCCCGGATCGCCGCCGTCGGTGACCTCTCCCGCGACGGCCGCGCCGACCTCCTCGCCGTCGAGAAGTCCACCGGCAAGCTGTGGCTCTACCCCGGTACGGCCTCCGGCGGCCTCGGCGCCCGCAAGCTGCTCGGCACGGGCGGCTGGAACGGCATGAACGCGCTCGCCGGCCCCGGCGACATGAACGGCGACGGCCGGGTCGACCTGATCGCCCGCGAGGCGTCCACCGGCAAGCTCTGGCTCTACCCCGGCACGACCACCGGCACCCTCGGCGCCCGCAAGCTCATCGGCTCCGGCGGCTGGAACGCCATCGAGACGATCATCGCCGTCGGCGACCGCAGCGGCGACGGCCGCGCCGACCTCGCCGCCGTCACCAACGAGAACTACGTGATCGACGGCTTCCGCGGCAACCCGGGCTGGCTGATCACCTACAACGGCCTCGGCACTGGCGGCCTCGGCGCCGGCGACCGGCGCGACGGCGAGTGGTGGGGCCTCGACGGCGTCTTCTGACCCGCCCCCCGGCACAGCCGGAAGGGGCCGTCCACGCGCGCGTGGACGGCCCCTTCGTGTCGGAGAACCCCGTCAGCCCTTGCTGACCGCCGCCAGGATCTCCGGCAGCCGCCGCACCATCCGCCCCGACATGAGCTTCAGGGCGCCCCACGTCAGCAGCAGCCCGTACGTCACGCCCAGCGGCAGCAGCAGCCACAGCAGGCCGTGGTGGCCGCCGACCCGCAGCCACACCAGCAGCGCGATCAGCGGGGCGCACAGCAGCGGGCCGCCGAACATGCCGCCGAAGATCGCGGCCACCGCCATGCCGCCCTGGCCCGGCGCCACATTGCGCCGCGAGTCCTGCGGGATCCCGTACGGGAAGTTCACCGACGCGACCACGCCCAGCGCCAGCATCGCGCCGAGCAGCGCGAACGCCAGGCCGAAGACCTCGGGGAGCTGGTTCCAGCCACCCGTCACCACGGCCGTCGCCACCGCCACCACCACGGTGAACGGGACGGTGATCGCGGTCATCACGTACGCCCGGTCGCGCAGCTCCGCGTACGCGTCCGCCGGAGACGCGATCGTCTGCGCCACCATCCAGAACGCCGACGAGTCCTGCCCGAACTGGTTGAACATCTGCACGCCCAGCATCCCCGACGCGAAGCACGCCCAGTAGACCGAGCCCGCCTCCTGGAAGGCGTTGAACAGCGGCACGAGCGCACCGATCGCCAGCGCGGACACCCACGCCGCCTTCGTCTTCGGATCACGCCAGATGTAGCGGAAGCAACGTTCCATCACCGCGCCCGTACGCCCTCCGGGCAGCAGCCGCGCCAGCAGCCCCCGCCCCTGCGCCGGGTCCTTCACGGTGTCCGGGGCCGCGCCGATCGTCGAGCCGTCCGGCTCCACCATCAGCCGCACCAGGCTCCGCCGCCACCACCACAGCAGCGCCACCAGCGCCAGCACCGCCGGTACCAGCCGCGCCACGGCGACCACCAGGTCCCCGTCCGCCGCCGACCGCACCGCGGCCACCGCCGAGGCCGGCGGCAGCCAGCCCACCACCGACGCCACCGTGTCGAGTACCGACAGGTCCTCCGCGCGGCCCAGCGCCTGGGCGCCGAAGTTGACCGCCTGGATGCCGAGCGCGATCACCAGACCGCTCAGCAGCGCCATGTCCCGCCCCTTGCGGGACGTCAGCAGCCGCACGTTCGCCGTCGCGATCGCCCGCGACAGCGCCACGCACACCAGCAGCACCAGCGGCACCGCGAGGACCGCGAACACCGTCGCCGCCGCCCCGTGCGCCACCGCCGCGACGGCGCCCACCGCCAGACAGAGCGTGAACAGCGGGCCGATCCCCACCAGGGAGGCCACCAGCAGCGCCCGTACCAGCGGCTGCGGCCGCAGCGGCAGCATCACCAGCCGCGACGGGTCCAGCGTCTCGTCCCCGCTCGGCAGGAACAGCGGCATCACCGCCCAGCCGAGGGCGAACACCCCCACCGTCAGCACCGCGACCGCCCCGGCCGCCTCGTGCCCCCGCAGCAGCAGGAACCCCAGCACCATGAACGCGGCGATCGCCAGCACCACCACCAGGGAGGCGACGAACGCGGCCGTCCGCCCGCCCGACTGCCGCAGCCCGTTGCGCATCAGCGACAGCTTGAGCCGGACGAAGACCGGGGTGAGCGACGGCCCGGTGGCCGTGGCGCTCACGAGCGGCCTCCCTGGGCGCCGCCGCCCAGCCAGTCCAGCGAGTCCCCGGCCGCCGCCCGGTCATGGGCCCCCACCAGCTCCAGGAACGCCTCCTGGAGGGTGGCCGCCGAGCCCTTCACCTCCGTCAGCGGACCCTGCGCCCGGATCCGGCCCCCGGCCATCACCGCGACCCAGTCGCACAGCGACTCCACCAGCTCCATCACATGGCTGGAGAAGACCACCGTCGCGCCGGAGGACGTGTACCGCTCCAGGACGCCCCGGATGGTCTGCGCCGACACCGGGTCGACGCCCTCGAAGGGCTCGTCGAGGAAGAGCACGTCCGGGTTGTGCAGCAGCGCCGCCGCCAGCCCGATCTTCTTCCGCATGCCGGTCGAGTAGTCGACCACCAGCTTGTGCTGCGAACCGGCCAGGTCCAGCACGTCCAGCAGCTGGGTGGCCCGCTTGTCGACCTCAGCGCCGGGCAGCCCCCGCAGCCGCCCGCTGTACGCCAGGAGTTCCCGCCCCGAGAGCCGCTCGAAGAGCCGCAGCCCCTCCGGCAGGATGCCGATCCGCGCCTTCACCTGCGCCACCGACTCCGGGTCGCGCCACACGTCGTGGCCCGCCACCCGGATCCGCCCCGAGTCCGGCCGCAACAGGCCGGTGATCATGGAGAGGGTGGTGGTCTTGCCGGCGCCGTTCGGCCCGACGAGACCGATGAACTTCCCGGCCGGCAGCACCAGATCGACGCCGTGCACCGCGATCTGCTGCCCGAACCGCTTCCACACCCCCTCCACCTGCACCGCGGGCGTCGCACCGGATGGTTCCGGTGCGACGCCCTGCGGTTCGAACGATCCGTCAAATGCCTGGTCAGGCATGTTCCGTCAACCTTCCGGTCGTCCCCACGCGGCGCGGATCGCGCCTTTCGCGCCACCCTACGGGGCCGCCCGGGGAGAACCCCAGGTCACTGACGGCGGGCCCGCGACTCCGCCGCCTCACGCCCGCACGCGTACGCGAGCGCGCTGATCAGCTCCTCCGCGTCCGGCAGCCAGCGGTTGGCCGGCGTGGGACGCCGCGCCCACTGCACCGCGCCCCGGCCGCCGATCCGCGTCGGCGGCGCCGCCACGTAATGCCCCTCCCCGCGCGTGGTGAGGTCGAGCGAGGCCGGGGTCCAGCCGAGCTTGCGGATCAGGTCCGGCACCTTCGCCGAGGCGCCGGGCAGCACGAAGAAGAACATCCGGCGGTCCGGGGTGCAGGTCACGGGACCCAGCGTCAGCTCCATCCGCTCCATGCGGGCGAGCGCGAGGAAACCGGCCGCCTCGGGCACCTCGATCGCGTCGAAGGTGCGGCCGGTCGGCAGCAGGATCGAGGACTTCGGCTGCTTCGACCACATGCGCCGGGCACCGACCCCGCTCCCCGTCGCCAGCGTCGCCCAGTCGGGCTTCACGGCGTGACCGCCCGGCAGCGGGCAGTCGGCGGTCCCGCAGGAGCAGCGCTCCCGGCCGTCGACGGCTTCCAGCCAGGTCCCCGGGAACACGTCCCAGTGCCGCTCTTCCGCATACCGCACGGCGCTGTCGAGCAGCTGCTCCCCACGCTGCTTGGGGATCTGCGCGGCTTCCGTCGTGACTCCGATGGTCTCATCCACGTCGAAGACAACTGCGCCCGTCACCTGGGGTTACGGGCGCGGCGGCGCCGGGAGTGAGGCATCGATCCTGCATGCGGGGCGCATGGGTGCACGCGCGGGGGCGCGCGGGGGACCGGGGAGCCCGGGAGGGGTACCAAGGAGGGCGGGGCCGGACACGGGGCGGGGGGCCGGAGGGGTGCCGGCGGCCGGTGAACGACGTGTCCGGTTTCGCGTGTTCACATCGGCATTGACCAGATATCCGCAGGGCAGTGATCAGTCCGTGTCCGTACCTGTCCCGTCTGGGGGTTCCACTCATGGCAGCCAGGCCACTCGTGCCACGACAGCCCAACGAACGGCTCCAGGCGCTCATCCAGGAGGCCGCGTGTTCCAACGCCGGTCTCGCCCGCAGGGTCAACATGGTCGGCGCGGAGCGCGGCCTCGACCTGCGCTACGACAAGACCTCGGTGGCGCGCTGGCTGCGCGGGCAGCAGCCGCGCGGCCGGGCGCCCGGCGTCATCGCGGAGGCGATCGGCCGCAAGATCGGGCGGACGGTGACGATCGACGAGGTGGGGATGGCCAACGGCCGGAACCTCGCGGCGGGCGTCGGCCTCCAGTTCGCGCCGACCGTGCTCGGCGCCATCGAGCAGGTCTGCGAGCTGTACCGCAGCGACGTGGGCCGCCGCGATTTCCTGACCGGTTCCGCGGTCGCCGCCTCCGCGCTCGTCGAGCCCAGCAGGGACTGGCTGATCACCGGCGCGGACGCGCAGGTGGCGCGCGCGGCCGGCGCCCGGGTCGGCCGGTCCGACGTGGCGGCGGTGCGGGAGACGACGGCGGCGCTCGTCGACCTGGACCGCCGCTTCGGCAGCGGGCACGTCCGCCCGGTGGTCGTCCACTACCTCGACAGCGTGGTGTCCGGGATGCTGTCCGGCTCCTACCGGGAGGCGGTGGGCCGGGAGCTGTTCGGCGCGGTGGCCCGACTGACCGAGCTGGCCGGGTACATGGCCGTGGACACGGGCGAACCGGGCCTGGCCCAGCGGTACTACATCCAGGCGCTGCGGCTCGCGCAGGCGGCCGGGGACCGGGCCTACGGCGGCTACGTGCTGGCCGCGTCGATGAGCCACCTGGCGGCGGAGCTCGGGAACCCCCGGGAGATCGCCCAGCTGGCGCGCGCCGCGCAGGAGGGGACCCGGGGCGGGGTGCCGCCGCGGGCCGAGGCGATGTTCCTGGCGGCGGAGGCGCGCGGGCACGCGCTGCTCGGGGACGCCCGCGCCTTCGAGTCGGCGGCGGGGCGGGCCACGCGCGCGCTGGAGCGGGCCGATCCCGAGTCCGGCGACGACCCGGTGTGGATCGCCCACTTCGACGGGGCGTACCTGGCGGACGAACTGGCGCACTGCTACCGGGACCTGGGGCGGGCGGAGCAGGCGGCCCGGGCGGCGGAGGAGTCGCTGGCAGGGCACCCGGAGGGGCGGGCGCGGCGGCGGGCGATCGGGCTGGCGCTGCTGGCGCACGCGCGCGTGCAGCAGCGGGAGGTGGAGGAGGCGTGCCGCACGGGCACCCGCGCGCTCGAACTCCTCGGCACGCTGCGGTCGTCGCGCGGGGCGGAGTACCTGGAGGAGCTGAGGGACCGCCTGGAGCCCTTCGCGGGAGAGGCGGTGGTCCGGGAGTTCGAGGCGCGCCTGGAGGTGCACGCGGCGTGAGCGGACGGTCCTCGGACCGGTCGGGTTCCGTGCGAAGGGTGTTACCGGTCTCACACGTGTGTGCGGAGCGGCGGACGCACCCGGTAGCGTGAGCCGACGATTCCGTAGGTCCATCAGTAGGAGTCCCGGTGACGCAGAACGGACAGGGTCCGGAGCAGGGGGGCGCGCAGGCGTGGGGCGGTGGCTGGGGCCCCGCCGGCGGCCCGCCGCAGCCGGGCGGGCAGCCGCTGCCCCCCGCGCAGCCGCTGCCCCCCGAGGCGCCGGCCGCCGGTGATCTCCAGGCCACGCAGTACATAGCCCCGGTCCCGCCGCAGCCGCAGGGCGCCCCGGGGGCGATGCCGCCGACCGGTCCGCCGGCCGGGTACGGCTACCCGCCGCCGGTCGCCGCCCACGGCGACATGCAGGCCACCCAGCACCTCGCGCCGGTGCCCGGGGGCGCGCCGCCGGTCGGTCCGCCGGCCGGATACGGATATCCGCCGCCGGTCGCGGACCTGCAGGCGACCCAGCACATCGCGCCGGTGCCGCCGCAGGGCGGACCCGGCGACGGCTCGCAGACGCAGTTCCTGGGGACCGGCGGGCTGACGCAGCCGTCCGGTCCGGCCGGGGCCTCGGACGCGACCCAGTACATCGCGCCGGTGCCGGGCGGTCCGATGTCCGGTGGTCCGGTGCCGGGCGGCCCCGGGCCGACGCAGCCGCCCGCGGAGTTCGACAGCCTCTTCCGGGACTCGGCGCCCGCACAGCCCGCGCCCCCGGCGTACCAGCAGCCGGCGCCGGCTCCTTACCAGCAGCACCCCCCGCAGCACCAGGCGCCGCCGCAGCAGCAGCCGTACGGCTACCAGGGCGGGGGCGGTGGCTACCAGGCGCCCGGCGGTCAGCAGGAGGCGTACTACTACGACGACGAGCCGGAGCCGCCGCGCCGGAAGTCGCCGGTCGCGCTGATCGCGGCCGTGGTGGTGGGCTGCGCGGTCGTCGGTCTCGGCGTGGGCGCCCTGCTCAGCGGCGGCGACGAGGAGAAGGACCCGAAGGCCGGGCAGAGCGTCGCGCCCAGCTCGCAGGCCCCGGCCCCGAGCGACGGTGCCTCCGAGGCGCCGGAGAAGAAGGACGACCCGGCGGAGCCGCAGGCGAAGGAGCTGGACAAGCTCCTGGCCACCAGCAACGACAGCCGGGACGCGGTGATCCGCTCGGTCGAGGCGATCAAGCAGTGCAAGAACCTCGACCAGTCGGCCGCCGACCTGCGGGGCGCGGCCGAGCAGCGGCGGAGCCTGGTCACCAAGCTCCAGTCGCTCGCCGTCGACAAGGTCCCGGACAACGGCGCGCTGACGGCGGCCCTCACGCGCGCGTGGCAGGCGTCCGCGGCGGCCGACGACCACTACGCGGGCTGGGCGGACCAGATGAAGGCCAAGAACGCCTGCAAGGGCGGCCAGGCCAAGTCGACCAACCGGTTCAAGGCGGCCAACGACAAGAGCGCCGAGGCGACCAAGGCCAAGAAGGAGGCGGCCGGGCTGTGGAACCCGACCGCCGAGAAGTACGGACTGTCGAAGCGGTCCGCCACCCAGCTGTAGGGGGCGGACCGGAGGGACCGGGGCGGTTCAGCCCCGGTTGGTGACGGTGGGGCCGACGTCGACGAAGCCGGGCCGCTGGGCGACGAGCCGGCCCTTCCGCACCACCTGGAACGTCACCGCGTGGTTGACGATCCTGGGGAAGTCGGGGGCGCCGAGCAGGTCCTCGTACATCCAGCGCAGCGGCGGGGTGAGGCCGCCGGTGTCCACGCGGGCGCCTTGGTCGAGGGCCTCGGAGATGCGCGAGCCGGTGATCGTGTCGGTGTCGAGGGACTCGATCACCTCCTTGAGGACGGTGTAGGCGATCCAGGTGGTCTGGACGCCGGCGTCGTTCGGGTCGACCCGGTTGTCGGCGAAGGCGTGCTCCCGGATGACCTTGCGCATGGGCTCCCAGCTCTTGTCGTCCGCCTCCGGGTACCAGCCGGTGACGAAGGCGCCCTCGAAGGGGCTGCGGGCGCCGCCGGTGCGGTCGATGACGGGCTGGCCGACGCTGCCGAGGACCGAGGAGATCCGTACGGAGTCCTTCTTCTCCCCGCCGTCCGCCCGGGCGCCGCCGGTGGACCGGGGGAGCCGGCGGAAGGAGTCGAAGAAGGTCTGGGTCCGTTCGCCGAGCACGGCGGTGACGCAGCCGGACTCGGTGCCCGCCTTGTCGCGGGCCGTGGCGGCCTGGGCGGTGTACTCGGTGGCGTCCTCGACGGCCCGGATGTCGACGGCGCCGCGCTTGCTGGAGTTCTTCAGACCGGCGTCGAGGAGCTTGGGCAGCCGGTCGCCGGCGAGGGTGTCGGGTCGGACCAGGGAGACCTTGCGGCAGGACTCGGCGAGCTGCATGCCGTGTCCGGCGATGAGTGCGGCGAGACCGCCGTTGACGGGGTACGACAGGGGACTGGTGAACTCGTCCTCGGTGACGCCGTAGCCGCCGATGTACGGGATGCCGGCCGCTTCGAGCGGGGCCATGAAGGCGCGGCCGTTCTGGCTGTACGAGCCGACGACCGCGACCGCGTGCTCGCGGACCGCGCGGCGGGCGCACGCGGCGGCGCCCGTCGGGGTGTTCTGTTCGTTGCAGGTGAGGACGCGCAGTTCGTGGCCGTCGATGCCGCCCTGGGCGTTCACCCAGCGGGCGTACGCCTGGGCCATGGCGGGCATGCCGGGCATGTTGGTCGCGCGGGTCTGGTCGGGGGCCCAGGTCATCACCGTGACGGGCTCCCTGGAGCCCCCCGTGGCACCAGGGAGCACGCCACACCCGGTGAGAAGCGACGCGCCGGCCGCCGCGGCGGTGACGGACGCGAGGAGAGTGGACAGTCGCCTACCGGTCATGGGCATGCACCTTTCCGCCCCCGGGGTAACGCGGGAGTGTGCACCGTTCAACGGTCGGTGACATGGAGGTGAATTGCGGGGGTCGGGACGCCTAAGGGGAGGGTGTGGGTCCGGTTGTCGGTGGTGAACCGTACGATCGAGCGATGTCCAGTACCGTCCCCGGTTCGGTTAACTCTTCCCGTCGCGGCCGTCGCTCCTCCACCATGGGCGGCATGCCGCTCAACGACATGCCGTGGTGGCGCTGGCGCACCAATGTGCGCTCGGCGCTGCACATGCTCTCCGATCCCGGGTTCCACCGGTCCGTCTGGCTCGCCGGCCAGGAGGGGTACGGGGACGTCACCGACGCCGTCTACCGGCTCGTCGAGGACACCTGGCTCGACAGCTGGTCCGCCGAGAAGTACGTCGGCGCGATCTTCCGCGACTCCGCGGAGGCGCAGCTCGTCGACGTCGCCGTGCTGCGGGTGCTGCGCATCCTGCACCAGGTCGGCCCCGACGCGCCCTTCTCCGCCTACCAGGAGCACCCGGGCTGGCCCGAGGCCGTCCGCGCGGCGCGCGAGGCGCACGTCCGGCTCGCGACGGCCGACGGGGACGACCCGGAGGTGCCGCCGCGCTCCCTGGACGTCCTGCGGATCCTCACCCGGGCGTGAGCGCGCGCCGGGGCGGACCCGGCGTGACGCCGTACCACGGGGCCGTTCCGGAGGGCGGACGGCGGTACGGGGCGGGCGGTGCGGTGTGGCACGCTGTCGGGATGACCGACCAGTATGTCCTCACCATCTCGTGCCCGGACAAGCAGGGCATCGTGCACGCCGTGTCGAGCTACCTCTTCATCACCGGATGCAACATCGAGGACAGTCAGCAGTTCGGAGACCGTGACAGCGGTCTCTTCTTCATGCGGGTCCACTTCTCCGCCGAGGCGCCGGTGACCGTGGACAAGCTGCGGGCGAGCTTCGCGGCGGTGGGCGACTCCTTCCAGATGGACTGGCAGATCCACCGCGCCGAGGAGCGCATGCGGGTCGTGCTCATGGTCTCGAAGTTCGGCCACTGCCTGAACGACCTGCTCTTCCGGTCCTCCATCGGGGCGCTGCCCGTCGAGATCGTCGCCGTCGTCTCCAACCACACCGACTTCGCGGAACTCGTCGCCTCCTACGACCTGCCGTTCCGGCACATCCCGGTCACCAAGGAGAACAAGCCGGCGGCCGAGGCGGAGCTGCTGGCGCTCGTCGAGGAGCAGGACGTCGAGCTCGTCGTCCTCGCCCGCTACATGCAGGTCCTGTCCGACGACCTCTGCAAGCGGCTCTCCGGGCGGATCATCAACATCCACCACTCCTTCCTGCCGAGCTTCAAGGGCGCCAAGCCCTACCACCAGGCGCACGCGCGCGGCGTGAAGCTCATCGGGGCGACGGCGCACTACGTGACGGCGGACCTCGACGAGGGGCCGATCATCGAGCAGGAGGTCGAGCGGGTGGGGCACGAGGTGACGCCCGACGCGCTCGTCGCGATCGGTCGCGACGTGGAGTGCCAGGCGCTGGCGCGGGCCGTCAAGTGGCACGCCGAGCGCCGCATCCTCCTCAACGGCCGCCGCACCGTCGTCTTCACCTGACACCCTCCGGCGCCGCCGCCGCTCCGTTGTGAGCTGCGCCCGACCGGGGCTCCGGCTCCGCCGTTCCGTTGTGGGCAGTCGTTCCGCTGGGGCGATGGGGGTCCCCCTGCTCGAGCGAAGCCGAGAGCTTGGGGGAGGGTGGGCACGACGGAGCGGCACCCTTCTGCGGGTGCCTCCGCTTCCGTGCCTGGACCCGCACCGGTACGGCGTCATCGCACGGGGTGCGGGTTCAGGCGCGGAAAGCCTTGGCCCGGCAGGGGGCGCCGTCCCTGTGCCCACCCGTCCCGCCCTGCGGGACGCCTGCCCACAGGGAGGGGCGGGGCGGCGGCGGGCGCAGCCCGGCACCAGGGGCGCGGGCACAGCCCGCAGGTCCGACAGCGGGCGTAGCCCGCGCCAGGGGACGCGGGTGCGGCCCGCGCCAGGGGCCTACAGGCGGCTCAGGGAGGCGGCGGCCGAGAGGACGTCCTGGATGGCTTCTCGGTCGCCGTCCTGGCCGGCGGCGGCTTCCTGCGGGGAGATGTGGCCGGCGACCAGCTGGCAGAACTCGACGCCGTCCATGGCGACCTGCGCGACCGTGTGGTCGGGGGAGCCCAGCGCGGCGGGCGAGTCGAGCGCGATGTACCAGTGGCCGCCGCCCGCGCCCTCGACCTCCAGGTGGAGGGACCGCCCGGGCGCGCCCGCCGCGACGAGGTGGCGGGGCGGTGCCGCGAGGCCGGCGCGGCGGCCGGTCGAGGGCCTCCCAGAACGCCTCCGTCCGCTCCGTCGGCGACAGCTCGGGCACGTCGGGACCGAGCGGGTCGTCGAGCCCGAGCGCGCCGGAGACCAGGCCGTCGACGGCGAGAAGGTGGCCGATGACCCCGGCGACGGTCGACTTCCGCCGCACCAGGTGGTCGTCCTCGTACCACTTGAGGCGGACCGGCGCGTGCCACTCCGACTCGCCGATGTCGCGGAGCAGCGCGTCGAGGCGGGCGGTCTCCGCGTCGTACGGCGCCGCCCACGCGGGGACCGGGATCCGGGCCGGGCGGCGGCCCAGGCAGTTCTCCAGGACCCGTGAGCGCAGCAGCGGGTCGAGGTCGAGGTCCCGGTCCTCGTGCAGCAGCGTGACCGCGTCCCGGAGCCGCAGCGCCTCGTCCGCGCACGGCGCGCACGCGGTCAGGTGGTCCTCGACGGCCCGGGTCTCGGCGGCCGAACACGCCGACAGTGCCCAGGCCCCGAGCAGGGACTTGAGCACCGTGTGGGAGAGGACCAGGGGCGCGGCCGGGTCCGACAGGTCGGCGTGGTCGTCGGCGGGTTCGCGCGGGCCCGGTATCCAGGGGGCGCGTGCGAGGTCGTCGCCCTCGCCGTTCGCCCCCGTCACAGCGTCCGCCCGTAGCCGCCCGGCGGCCCGTCGAGGGGGCGGGTGTTGGCCGTGGAGAGGAGCTGGAGGCCGAGCCGGAGCCGGCGCCTGGCCTCCTCGTGGCTGATGGAGAGGTCGGCGGCGGTCTGGCGGTAGTCCCGCCGCTGGAAGTACGCCAGTTCGAGTGCCTTGCGGAGCGGGGCCGGCATGGAGGTGACGATGTAGTCGGCGCGGGCGGCGACGGTGGCCCGGCGCACCTTGGCCTCCAGCTCCTCCGCGGTGCCGACGCCGGTCTCCGCGTACGCCGTCGCCTCGGTCTGGCGCAGCCGGTGGACGGCCTGGCGCTGGGTCAGCCGGGCCACCCAGGAGCGGAGGTTGCCCTGCCGGGGGTCGTACGCGTCGGGGTTCTCCCAGATGTAGCCGAAGACCTCGCGGGTGATCTGGTCGGCGGCCTGGTCGTCGTCGAGGACGCGGTGGGCGAGGCTGTGCACCAGGGAGGCGAAGCGGTCGTAGAGCTCGCCGAGGGCGGCGGCCTCACCACGGGCGAGCCGCTGCTGCATCCTGCGGTCCCAGCGCGGTGGTGTGTCGTTCGCCATCCGAGCCCTCCACCTTTCGCCTTCGTCCCGGCTTCCGCCGCTGCCGTCGTGTCCCGCCCGCCGTCGTTCCCGTCCTGGCCCGTCCTTCACCCAAACTAGTGCGAGCGGCCGACAACGCACGCCTGTTTGCCGCAAGTGCGGCCTTCACACAGGAGTGGATGGTAAGGAAAGCGTCATACCCGGCTCAGATGGTTTCGGCCAGGCCCCCGGGGGCAGGCGGCCGGGTGTGACGACGATCGAGGCCGACGAGGACGACCGCGGGGGATGGACGGTGCTGCGCCTGCGCGGCGAGCTGGACCTGGTGACCTCCCCGGAGATACGGCGGCGGGTCCACGACGCCGTCGCCGCGGGCCGCCACGACCTGGTCGTCGACCTGTCCGGGGTGCTGTTCTGCGATTCCAGCGGCATCGGCGTGCTGGTCGCGGCCCGTCGGCTGCTGCGCTCCTGCGGCGGGCGGCTGCGGCTGGTGCTGCCGGCGGCGGCGGAGGGCCAGGGCCATGTGACCCGGGTCTTCGCCGCGCTCGGCGTGACGCGTCTCTTCGAGGTGTACGCGGACGTGCCGGAGGCCCTGGCGGGCGAGGGGCCCGCCGGGAACCGGGAGGCGCCGCTCGGGCCGCCGGTCAGCCTGCCGGTTCCGCCGCCGCCGATCGCTCCGCTGCCCCGAACCGCTCCCTGAGCCGGTACTTGAGGACCTTCCGCAGCGTCTCGTTGCGCGGCAGGGCGTCCACCACCTCCAGCTGTTCCGGCAGCTTGTGGACGGAGAGTCCGGCCGCGCGCAGGAAGGCGCCCAGCTCCTCCAGGGTGAGCGGCGGGGCGCCCTCGGGCTGTTCGACGACCGCGCAGACCCGTTCGCCGCGTTCGGCGTCGGGGAGGCCGATGACGGCGGCGTCGCCGACGGCCGGGTGTTCGTGGAGGAGGTCCTCGATCTCCTTGGCCGAGATGTTCTCGCCCTTGCGGATGATGATGTCCTTCGCCCGGCCGGTGAGGACGAGGTGGCCGCCGGGGGTGAGCCGGCCGAGGTCGCCGGTGATGAGGAAGCCGTCCTCGTCGAAGGCGGCGGCGGTCTGCGCGGGGTCGAGGTAGCCCCGGCAGACGGCTTCGCCGCGCAGCCGGATCTCGCCGGAGGCGGTGACGCGGATCTCCATGCCGGCGGGCGGCCGGCCCTCGGTGGTGGCGAGGTTCTCGGGGGTGTCCTCGGGGTCGCCCATGGTGATCATGGGGACCTCGGTCATGCCGTAGCCGTGGGTGAGCTGGCAGCCCAGCTCCTTGCGGACCGCGTGGTAGACCTCGGGCGGCTTGGGGGCGCCGCCGCCGGCGAGCAGCCGCAGGGTGGGGATGACGGGCTCGCCGGGGTTCTTGCGCTGCTCGGCGAGGAACATCGAGTAGAAGGCGGTGGAGCCGCCGGCGACGGTGACGCCGTGCCGCCGGTACTCGGCCAGCGAGCCGGGCAGCGCGAACTGTTCGAGCATCACGGCCGGGAAGCCGTACAGCAGCAGCATCACCGTGTAGTCGGGTCCGGCGATGTGCGCGTACGGGAAGGCCATCGAGCCGACGTCCTCGGGGGTGAGGCGCAGCGCGTGGGCGAGGCAGGCGCCGCCGGCGAGCAGGGAGCGGTCGGTGTGCAGGACGCCCTTGGGGTCCGAGGTGGTGCCGGAGGTCCAGTAGATCCAGCGGACGTCGGTGCCGGAGGCGGGCGGCGGGGGCAGGACGGCGGGGTCGCCGTCGGGCAGGTCCTCGGGGTCGTACGCCCGGAAGACGCCGGGCGCGCCGAGCCGCCGGGCCAGCTCCGTGTGGTCGTAGCCGCGCCAGACGCCGGGCACGGCGAAGTGTTCGGCCCGGGACTCGCGCAGGGCGAAGCCGACCTCCTTGTCCCGGTAGAAGGGGATGACGGGGGTCTGTACGGCTCCGAGGCGGGCGAGCGCGAAGGAGAGCACCGCGGTCTCGATGCGGGTGGGCAGCTGCCAGGCGACGACCGTGCCGGGCCGGACGCCGCGCGCGTACAGCCCGGCGGCGCAGCGCTCGGCGCGGTCGCGCAGTCCGCCGAAGGTGAGGACGCGGTCCTCCTGGAGGAGCACGGGCCGGTCGGGGGTGAGGTCGGCGCGGCGTTCGACGAGTTCCCAGAGGGTGCGGGACTCGCCCAGCGCCAGGGCCTGTGCGGTCGCGGTCTCGGTCACCGGAGCCTCCATTCCTGACTGTCGTCACCGGCACACGTACCTGATGCACCGTCAGATCGTGCGGAGAGCGTAGAGGTCCGGTCCTTGTCGGTCCAGACCCCCGGGGTTAGCCTGACCTCATCAGGATCTGACGATCCATCAGAAACGTGGAGGGGTCATGACCGAACTGCCCCGCATCATCAGCGTCGACGATCACGTGATCGAGCCCGCGCACCTCTTCGAGACCTGGCTGCCGGCGAAGTACCGGGAGCGGGGCCCCAAGGCGCTCACGGCCGGGATCGGGGAGCTCGCCTACGTCGGGGGCAAGTACCAGATCACCATGGACCCCGACGGTCCCCCCACCGACTGGTGGATCTACGAGGACCTGCGGTTCCCGTACAAGCGGAACATCGCGGCCGTGGGCTTCGACCGGGACGAGATGACCCTGGAGGGGATCACCCGGGAGGAGATGCGGCGCGGCTGCTGGGACCCCAAGGCGCGACTCGCCGACATGGACCTCAACCACGTCGAGGCGTCCCTCTGCTTCCCGACCTTCCCGCGCTTCTGCGGGCAGACCTTCGCCGAGGCGCACGACAAGGAGGTCGCCCTCGCGTGCGTGCGCGCGTACAACGACTGGATGGTCGAGGAGTGGTGCGGCGACAGCGGCGGCCGGCTCATCCCGCTGTGCATCATCCCGCTCTGGGACATCGACCTCGCCGTCGCCGAGATCCGCCGCAACGCCGCCCGCGGGGTCAAGGCGGTGACCTTCTCCGAGATCCCCACCCACCTCGGACTGCCCTCGATCCACTCCGGCCACTGGGACCCGTTCTTCGCCGTCTGCCAGGAGACAGGCACGGTCGTGAACATGCACATCGGCTCCAGCAGCCAGATGCCCGCCGCCTCCCCCGACGCCCCGCCCGCCGTCCAGGCCAGCCTCAGCTTCAACAACGCGATGGCCTCGATGATGGACTTCCTCTTCAGCGGCGTCCTGGTGAAGTTCCCCCGCCTCAAGCTCGCCTACAGCGAGGGCCAGATGGGGTGGATCCCGTACGCCCTGGAGCGCGCCGACGACGTGTGGGAGGAGCACCGCGCCTGGGGCGGGGTCCGCGACCTGATCCCCGAGCCGCCGTCCACCTACTACTACCGGCAGATCTTCTGCTGCTTCTTCCGCGACAAGCACGGCATCGCCTCGCTCGACGTCGTCGGCCGGGACAACGCCACCTTCGAGACCGACTACCCGCACGTCGACTCGACCTTCCCGCACACCAAGGAGGTCGCCCTCGACCACGTCCGGGGCCTCGACGACGAGACCGTCTACAAACTGATGCGCGGCAACGCCATCCGCATGCTCGACCTGGGCATCGTCTGATGGACCTCTCCTACACGGACGAGGAGGAGGAGTTCCGGGCCGGGCTGCGCGACTGGCTCGCCGCCGAGCTGCCCCGGCTGCCGGACCGGCCCGACCCGCTCGACTGGCCGGGCCGCAGGGCCTACGACTGCGGCTGGCAGCGACGGCTCTACGACGCCGGGTACGGCCACGTCCACTGGGACGCCTCGCCCACCCAGCGGCTGATCTTCCTGGAGGAGACCGAGCGGGCCGGCGCCCCCTACGTCGGCGCCAACTTCGTCGGCCTCCTCCACGCCGGCCCCACCATCGCCGCCGAGGGCACGCCCGCCCAGCGCGCCCGCTGGCTGGAGCCGGTCCTCCGCGGCGACGAGGTCTGGTGCCAGGGCTTCAGCGAGCCCGACGCCGGCTCCGACCTCGCCTCGCTGCGCACCAGGGCCGTCCGGGACGGGGACGCGTACGTCGTCACCGGGCAGAAGATCTGGACCTCGCACGCCGAGGTCGCCGACTGGTGCGAACTGCTCGTGCGGACCGACACGGAGGGGCCCCGGCACCGGGGGATCAGCTGGCTCGCGCTCCCCATGGACGCCCCGGGCGTCAGCGTCCGGCCGCTGCGGACCCTCGCGGGCTCCACCGAGTTCGCCGAGCTGTTCCTCGACGAGGTGCGGGTGCCCGTCGATAACCGGGTCGGTGACGAGAACGACGGCTGGCGGGTCACGATGGTGACCCTCTCCTTCGAGCGCGGCACCGCCTTCGTCGGCGAGGTCGTCGCCTGCCGCCGGCTGCTCGGCGAACTCGCCCGCGCGGCCCGGGAGAACGGCCGCTGGGACGACCCGGCGCTGCGCCGCCGCCTCGGCGGGCTCGCCGCCGCCTTCCAGGCCCTCTGGCGGCTCACCCAGCGCAACGTCAGCGAGGCGCAGGCCACCGGCGGCGTCCCCGGCGCCGGCGGCTCCGTCTTCAAGCTGCACTACTCGCACGCCCGCCAGGAGCTGTACGACACCGCCGCCGAGGTCCTCGGCCCCGACGCCCTCGACCTCGGCCGGGAGTGGAACCTCGACCGGCTCTCCTCCCTCTCGTACACGATCGCCGCGGGCACCAGCCAGATCCAGCGCAACATCGTCGCCGAGCGCATCCTCGGCCTGCCGAAGGGGCGGTGAGCCGGGCGTGGACTTCCGGTTGAGTCGGGACCAGACGGACCTCAGGCGGGGCGTACGGGAGCTGCTCGCCGGACGGTTCGGGCGGGAGGCCCTGCGGGCGGCCGTGGACGGCGGCGGGGGACTGGACCGGGGGCTCTGGAAGGAGCTCGGCGAGGCCGGGTTCTTCGCGCTGCGCCTCCCGGAGGACGAGGGCGGGGTGGGGCTCGGGCTGCCCGAGGCGGTGCTCGTCTTCGAGGAGGCGGGCCGGGCGCTGCTGCCGGGGCCGCTGGTCGCCACCCACGTGGCGGCGGGGGCCGTGCCGGGCGCCGCGGAGGGGACGGCGGTCGTCACGGAGGTCTCGCCCGAGGGGCTGCTCCCCTGGCGGGACGCGGCCGACGTGGTGCGGGGCGACGCGGCCGGAGCCGTACCCGTGCGGTCGGTCGATCCGCTCACGCCCCTGCACCGGGTCCCCGGCGCCGGGGGAGCGGCGGAGTCCGTGACGGTGCTGCTGACCGCCGCCGAGCAGGTCGGGACCGCCGCCTGGTGCACCGACGCCGCCGTGGCGTACGCGCGGCAGCGGGAGCAGTTCGGGCAGGTGATCGGGGGCTTCCAGGCGGTGAAGCACCTCTGCGCGGGGATGCTGGTGCGGACCGAGCTGGCGCGGGCCGCGGTGTGGGCCGCCGCCGTCACCGGCGACGCCGTCGAGACCGCGGGGGCGAAGCTGCTCGCCGACGAGGCGGCCGTGGCGAACGCGCGGGACTGCCTCCAGGTGCACGGCGGGATGGGCTTCACCTGGGAGGCGGACGTCCATCTCCACCTGAAACGGGCGTGGGTGCGGGCCGCGCTGGTGCTGCCGGCGGGGCGGGCGGCGGAGGAGGTGGCCGCCGCGCTCTGAACCCGGGACCCCGGCCCCGAACTGGTGACGGAGCGTGTTCGAATTCCCGGCGGGGCGGGGCGGAATGTCGATATCGGGTTGTGTCCTTCGGGGGGTCGTCACGGGCCGGAGTCGGCCTTCCGCTCCGGTACTCTCCGTGGGATGCGAGTGCTTGTGAGCCCGGGTCGCGCCCCGCGTTCGACTCCCCGCCGCGTGCGTCGCACAGTATGGACCACGCGTACTCCTTCGCGCTGGAATATGCCCGAAGCGCTTGTTGCGGTGACTGTACGTCAACCATGCTGTCTCACAAGGGAATCACGTTCCGTAAAGGTGTGTCCGCCGGTTCGGATGGTGTGAACGGTGCAGGTGCTTCAGGTTCAGTTGGAGGTCGGGCCGGACCCGGCGGAGGTGGGGCGTGCGCGCAGGTGGGCCCGGAAACGGCTGGCCGGATCCGGGATAGGGGACGACGAGCCGCTGGCGGAGACGCTGGTGCTGCTCATCTCCGAGCTCGTGACCAACGCGGTGGTGCACACCGGGTGCCCGGCCGTGCTGCGGATGCTCTTCGCTGCGGAGGGCGGGGTGCGCGTCGAGGTCGCCGACAGCAGCGACCGGCCGCCCCGGCCCCGGCACGCCGCCGGCGAGGACACCAACGGGCGCGGCCTGGAGCTGGTGGACGGCCTCGCCGACCGGTGGGGCTGGCAGCCCGAAGGGGCGGGGAAGAGCATCTGGTGCGAGGTCGACCGCACGCCCGGGGCGTCAGCGCCGGGGGAGGGTGTCGGCTCACCCGGACGGGTGCACTGTTGACGCTTCGTTCCGTTTTGCCCACCCTGGGGTGAGCGATTCGTGGTGAGGGGAGCCGAGGGCCGTGTGCCCTCGGCAGGTGCGGGTCGTGGCCGGGTGGCGGCGCTCCGTGCCGTGCTCGGGGCGCGCGCGGGCGCGCCGCCGCCCGTGAGCCCTGAGGCGCCTGTGCCTGTGTCTGTGCCGAGGTGCCCGCCGTGGCCTGTCGGGTCCATGGGTCTCCGCGCTCGTGAGTCCGCGTGGCCTCCGAACCCGCTTGGCCGGTCGTGCCCGTGGGGCTGATCAGAAGATCGCGACCGGTGCCACCGGTGTGCCCGTGCCGCCGACGAAGGGTTCCGGCATCGCGGAGAGCAGGAAGGCGTAGCGCTCTTCTTGTGCACAGGCTGTGGACAACTCCTCCAGATTCCAGTTCTGGCCCTGAAGCATCCCCATCTCGACCAGGTCGAGCGCGTGCACGCCCAGCCACAGGTCCTCGATCTCCGGCGGGAAGATCTCGAAGGTGAGGGTGTCGTTGGCGACGGCCGCCACGTCCCGTGCGTGGAACCACTCGGGCGTGCGGATCGACAGCCCCGGCGAGGGGAACGCGTACCCGTGCCGGTCCCCGGCCAGGTACAGCTGGATCTGCCCGGTCCGTACGAGGACGACGTCGCCGGCCCGGACCGTCACCCGCCCGAACTCCGCCGCCTCGTCCAGGTCCTCCGGGGTCACCGCGTGGTCGCCGGGCAGCCGGTCCACGCCCTTCGCCGCCGCCACGTCCAGCAGCACCCCCCGGCTCACCACGTGCCGGGCCGTGTGGATGCCGCTGAAGGCGGCGCGGCCGTGCGGAGTGATGGTGTCGGCCGGGCGGCCGTTGTAGATGCGGCCCGAGTGCGAGGCGTGCGTGAGCGCGTCCCAGTGGGTGCCGGCCTGCAGGCCCAGGGTCACGGCGTCGTCGCTGGTGGCGACCGTGCCGGGGCCGAACAGCTCCTGGTTGACCTGGACCATGACGTGCAGCGGATTGACCCGGCCCGGGATCATGCCGGTCTGCACGCCGTCCTGCCGCAGGTCCACGGCGAGCGGCACGCGGCGGCCGGTGCGGACGGTGGCGGCGGCCTCGCGGACCACCTCGCCGGAGATCAGGTTGAGCGTGCCGATCTCGTCGTCCTGGCCCCAACGGCCCCAGTTGTTCACGCGTTTGGCGATCTCGTGGAATGCGGCGGGGAGGGACATCGGAGCCTCCGGGGTCTTGTTTTCCGGTATCTGACGACCCATAGAATCTAACGGACCGTCAGAAACTGCGGGAAGGGGCCGGAGATGGGGAACTTCTTGGCGGGCAAGGTCGTCGCCGTGACCGGGGCGGGACGCGGCATCGGCCGCGCCGTCGCCCTCGCGTGCGCCGCCGAGGGGGCGAAGGTCGTCGTCAACGACTACGGCGTCTCCATCGAGGGCGGCGAGCCGACCTCGGAGATCGCCGCCGAGGTCGTGAAGGAGATCGAGGCCGCCGGCGGCACCGCCGTGGCCGTCGCCGACGACATCTCCACCATGGCCGGCGGGCAGCGGCTCGTCGACGTGGCGGTGGAGACGTACGGGCGGATCGACGGGGTCGTGTGCGTGGCGGGCATCCTGCGCGAGCGGATGCTCTTCAACATGACCGAGGAGGAGTGGGACCCGGTCGTCGCCACCCACCTCAAGGGCACCTTCACCGTCTTCCGCGCCGCCTCGGCGGTGATGCGCAAGCAGGGGACCGGAGCGCTCATCGGCTTCACCAGCGGCAACCACCAGGGGTCCGTGGCCCAGGCCAACTACTCGGCGGCCAAGGGCGGGATCATCTCGCTCGTGCGCAGCGCGGCCCTCGGCCTGCACAAGTACGGGGTCACCGCGAACGCCGTCGCGCCCGTCGCCCGGACCCGGATGTCCGCCAACGTGCCCATGGAGCTCAAGGAGATCGGCGAACCGGAGGACGTCGCCGCGCTCGTCGTCTACCTGCTCAGCGAGCGGGCCCGCGCCGAGTCCATCACCGGGCAGGTCTACACGATCGCCGGCCCCAAGATCGCGGTCTGGGCGCAGCCGCGCGAGCTGCGGGCCGGATACGCCGAGGGCGGCGCGTGGACGCCGGAGCGGATCGCGGACTTCCTGCCGGGGACGGTGGGGACGGACCCGATGCCGATGCTGGCCCGGCTGGAGGAGATGGCCCGCGCGGCCGCCGCGGGGGACCGCCCGAACCGGTAGTCCGGCGGGCCGGGCTTTCAGACTTTCAGGAGAGGGAGGGGTCGTCATGCGCGGTGTGGTGTTCGACGGGAAGAGCGTCGAGGTCGTCGGGGATCTGGAGGTGCGGGACCCCGGGCCCGGGGAGGTGCTGGTCGGGATCCGGGCCGCGGGGCTCTGCCACAGCGACCTGTCCGTCATCGACGGGACCATCCCGTTCCCGCCGCCCGTCGTGCTCGGGCACGAGGGCGCCGGGGTCGTCGAGGGGGTGGGGGAGGGGGTCACGCACGTCGCCGTCGGCGACCACGTGGCGCTCTCCACGCTCGCCAACTGCGGCGCCTGCGGCGACTGCGACGCCGGCCGGCCCACCATGTGCCGCAAGGCCATCGGGATGCCCGGGCGGCCGTTCTCGCGGCAGGGCCTGCCGCTCTTCCAGTTCGCCTCCAACTCCTCCTTCGCGGAGCGGACGGTCGTCCGGGCCGTGCAGGCCGTGAAGATCCCCGAGGACGTGCCGTTCCCGTCCGCCGCGCTCCTCGGCTGCGGCGTGCTCACCGGCGTCGGAGCCGTACTGAACCGGGCGAAGGTGGCGCGCGGCGACACCGTCGTCGTCATCGGCACCGGCGGCATCGGCCTCAACGTCATCCAGGGGGCCCGGATCGCCGGCGCGCTCACGATCGTCGCCGTGGACACCAACCCGGCCAAGGAGGAGACGGCCCGGCTCTTCGGGGCCACCCACTTCCTGCCCTCCGCGGACGGCGTGAAGGACGTGCTGCCGACCGGCGCCGACCACGTCTTCGAGTGCGTCGGGCACACCGGGCTCGTGCGGACCGCGATCGACCTCCTCGACCGGCACGGGCAGGCCGTCCTCCTCGGGATGACCGCGCCCAAGGCGGAGGCGAGCTTCCCGCCCGCCGCGATGTTCCTCGACAAGTCCATCCTCGGCTGCCGGTACGGATCCTCCCGCCCGCAGAAGGACATCCCGCTCTACGCCGAGCTGTACCGCACCGGCGCCCTCCTCCTCGACGAACTCGTCACCGCCTCCTACCCGGTCGAGGAGTTCGCCCGGGCGCGCGAGGACGCCGAGGCGGGGAAGGTGGCCCGGGGGGTGCTGGTCTTCTAGGGGGCGGCCGGTCGGGCTCCGGGGCGGGCTCAGGCTCCGGCCGGGCGGGCTCCGGGGCGGCCGCGGTCTTCGGGGCGGGCCCGGGCTCCGGCGGGCGGGTTCAGGCTCCGGCCGGGCGGGCTCCGGGGCGGCCGTGGCTTCGGTCGTGCGGGCTTCGGGGGCGGTCCCCCGCTTCCGGGAACCCGGTCGTCTCCGAGGGCGGTCCGCCGCCTCCGGAAACCCGATCGTCTCCCCGGGCGGTCCGCCAGTACGGTCACCCGCATGGCGTACCGCGAACTGCTCACCCGACCCGTCCTCACCTGGTGCGCCGTCACCACGGTCGCGCGGCTGCCCGTCGCGATGGCACCGCTGGCGCTGGTGTTCCTGGTGCGGGAACGGCCGGGCGGGTACAGCCTCGGGGCGGTGCTCGCCGCCGTGTACGTGCTCGGGGAGATCGTCGCCGCGCCGGTCCTCGGACTGCGGATGCGGGCCGAGCGGGCGCGGCCGCAGATGGCCGCCGGACTGGGCGTGGGGGCCGCCGGGTTCACCGGGCTCGGCCTCGCGCAGGGCGCCCACCCCGTGGTCCTGGGGGTGCTGGCGGTCCTGGCGGGGGCCGGGCCCGTCGCCGTCTCGGCCGGGCTGCGGGCCCTGCTCACCGCCATGGTGCCCGAGCGGGCCGTGACCCAGGCGCTGAGCCTGGAGTCCATGCTGACCTTCGGGATCTGGGCCGCCGCGCCCGCGCTCACCACCGGGCTCGCGCTCGGCGCGGGGCCCGGCGTGCCGCTGCTCCTCCAGGGCGCGCTGATGGCGCTCGGGCTCGCCGGACTGTGGCTGCTGCCCACCGGGTGGGCGGCGGAGAAGCAGGAGAAGGACGGGGCGGACCGGCGGGCGCTGCTCGCGGCCTGGCCCGTGTACGTGCTCGGGGCGGCGTCCCTGACGCTCCTCGCGCTCGCCGAGCTGGTCCTGCCCGCCCTGCTCGAACAGCGCGGGATCGCGATCGGCTGGGCGGGCCCGCTGCTCGCCGGATTCTCGATCGGCTCCGTCGCCGGATCCTTCCTGTACGGGCTCCGCTCCGACTGGCCCGGGCCGCTGCCCGCGCAGTCGCTCCTGCTCGTCCTCGGGGTGACCGCGGGGGTGGCGCTGGTGGCGGTGGTGCCGGGCGCCCTCGGGCTCGGTGCCGCGCTCGTCGCGGCCGGTCTGCTCCAGGCGCCCGCCATGCTCACCCGGAACCTGGCGCTGCGGCGGGTGCTGCCGCCGTCGGCGCTGGCCGCCGGGTACTCGATGATGTACGCGGCCGTCGGCGCCGGTTACGCCGCGAGCGGCACCCTCGCGGGCGGGCTGCTGAAGGTCGTCGCCCCCTCGACGGCGATCCTGTGCGGGGTGGGCCTGACGCTGCTGCTCGTCACCGTCGCGGCCCTCGGCGAGCGGAGCCTCGTACGGAACCGGGAGGCCCGGGCGCCACGTCCGAGGAAGGAGAACGAGGACCCCGCCCTGAGGTGAAGGAAGCCCTGATGAGCCGTCGCCGACGCGTGACCGTGGCCGTGCCCCTGGCGCTCGTGCCCCTGCTGCTGGCCGGGTGCGGCGGGGAGCCGCCGGCGCCCGACCCCGCGCCGAAGCCGAGGCCGACGGCGACCGCGACGGCGACCCCGACCGGGGACGCGCGGGAGACCGAGCAGGGCGAGCGGGCCCAGGAGGCCCTGGACCTCGACGGCGACGAGGAGTTCGTCGAGTCCGGGCTCGAACGGGTCGCGGACGGCGCGCACGTGCGCGCGGTGCTGGAGCCCGGGGAGCCCTACGAGCTCGCCGTGGCCTGCGTCGGGACGGGATCGGTGAAGGTCGTCGTCGGCGAGACGGCCCCGCTGAGCGCGACGTGCGACGGGACGCCCCTGCGGCACCGGGTCGGGAGCGCCCCGGCGGAACTGCCCGTGGAGATCACCGGGGCGGCCGGGGCGAGCGGCATGGTGGCCTGGCGGATCGACCCCGACTCCGTCGGCGACGGCACGACCGGGACGGTCTCCCCGACCGGCTCGGACGACGACGATGACGACGGTCACGTCAAGGGGAAGCCCAAGCGGAAGGTGCGCCGGTAGGCGGTCGGGGTGACGCCGATCGCGGTCATCAGGTGGACGCGCAGCGACTGGGCGGTGCCGAAGCCGCAGTCCTGGGCGACCCGGTCGACGGGCAGGTCGCTGGTCTCCAGGAGGTGGCGGGCCCGCTCCACGCGCTGCTGGGTGAGCCACTGGCCGGGGCTGATGCCGACCTCCTCGCGGAAGCGGCGGGTGAAGGTGCGGACGCTCATCGCCTCCCGCTCGGCGAGGTCCCGCAGCTGGATCGGCTCGTGCAGGTGGGCGAGCGCCCAGGCGCGGGCGGCGGTCGTGGCACGGGCGGAGGCGTCCGGGACGGGACGGGCGATGTACTGCGCCTGACCGCCGTCCCGGTGCGGCGGGACGACCGTGCGGCGGGCCACGTCGTTGGCGACGGCCGTGCCGTGGTCGCGGCGCACGATGTGCAGGCAGAGGTCGATGCCGGCGGCGACGCCCGCCGAGGTGAGCACGTCGCCGTCGTCGACGAAGAGGACGTCAGCGTCGACCCGGACGCTCGGGAAGAGCCGCTGGAAGTGGTCGGCCGACGCCCAGTGCGTGGTGGCCGGGCGGCCGTCGAGATGGCCGGCGGCGGCGAGGACGTAGCCGCCCGTGCAGATCGCGACCAGCCGGGTGCCGGGCCTGATGTGCGCGAGGGCGGCGGCCAGTTCGCCGGGGAGCCTGCCCTCCTCGTAGACCGGCCCCAGTTCGTACGAGGCGGGGACCACGACCGTGTCCGCCGTGGCCAGCGCCTCCGGGCCGTGCTCGACGTGCACGGCGAAGTCGGCGTCGGTCGGCACGGGGCCGGCGGTCACCGCGCACGTCACGATCTCGTACAGCGGCCTCCCCCCGGGGTCCTTGGCGCGGCCGAAGATCCGGTGCGGGATGCCCAGCTCGAAGGGGAGCAGCCCGGGCAGGGCGAGGACGACGACCCGGTGCGGCCGGTGCGGCACGGTGTTCCTCCCGTCGAGGCGGAGCCCCGTCGGGACGGAGCGAAAATGACTGGTGGTCCAGACCACCTGGTGGTACCACTGGCTGTCCGTGACGGACAACACGTACAAGTCTGAGGCCGACGCGCTGATTCCCGTGCCGCTCGCGCCTCCCGCCCTCTGGAACCGCGAGTTCCGGCTCTTCTTCACCGCCCGGGCCGCCGCCGTCCTGGGCGAGGGGATGGTCCCCGTCGCCTTCGCCGCGGGCCTCCTCGGCGCCGGCCGGCCCGGCTCCTCCGTCGGCTACGCGCTCGGTCTGTGGACCGCCGCCTTCGCCGTCTTCGTCCTCTTCGGCGGCGTCCTCGCCGACCGCTTCACCGCCCGCCGCATGATGATCACCGCCGACCTGCTGCGACTGCCCGGCGCCGCGCTGCTCGCCGTCGCCTTCGCGGTCGGCAGCCCGCCGCTGTGGGCCGTCTACTCGCTCTCCGTCGTCGCCGGCGTCGGCGCCGCGCTCTTCCAGCCGGGCGTCGCCTCGACCATCCCGCGCATCGCCCCCGACGTGCAGCGCGCCAACGCCGTCCTGCGGGTGGTGGAGGCGCTGATGACGATGGCGGGCCCGGCGCTCGCGGGCCTCCTCGTCGCCGCCTGGAACGCGGGCGCGGCCTTCGCCGCCAACGCCGCGACCTTCGCCGTCAGCGCCGTCTGCTTCCTGCTGATGCGGATCCCGGCCGCGCCCCCCGGCGGCCGGGAGCGCGGCTCCTTCGGCTCCGAACTGGCCCTCGGTTGGCGGGAGTTCCGCTCGCGGAGCTGGCTGTGGGGGGTCATCTCCATCTGGACCGTGTACGGCCTGACCGTCGCCGGTCCGATGGTGCCGCTCACCGCGAGCCTGGTCACCGGGGCGCACGGCTCGGCGGTGTACGGCACGCTGATGGCCGTCAACGGCGCGGGCAGCGCACTCGGCGGGCTCCTCGCCCTCCGGATCCGCCCCCGCCGCCCCCTCGCCTCCGGCGCCGTCGCCCTCCTCGGCCTGCCGGTCAACCTGGTGCTCCTCGGCCTCGGCGCGCCGGTCCCGGTGCTGGCGGCCGGGCAGTTCGTGGCGGGCACGGCCTTCGCGTACTGGCTCGTCATGTGGTCGACGTCCGTCCAGACGCACGTCCCGCAGGAGGCCCTGAACCGCATGCACGCCTACGACGTGGCCGGATCGCTGCTGATGATGGGCGTCGGGCGGGCGCTGTCCGGGCCGGTCGCGGGCCTGGTGGGCACGGAGGCGGTGCTGCTCACCGGGGCGGGCATCGCGGTCCTGGTGGTGGCGGCGCTGCTCGCGGTCCGGCCGATCAGGAACCTGCCGCGGGTCGGGTAGCCGCGCGGGCGCGGCCGCCGCTTTGGCCCGATCCATGGGAAAGCTGGCAGTCGGGCCAATGGTGGGGGGCGGGGTCCGGCCGGGATCCTCGATGGCATGGCCCAGACAACGGAGCACCGTCCCCCCGCCCCCGCCCGCACCCCCCGCACGCCGCGCGTCCACCGCGCCTGGTCCGTCGCCGCGGTCACCTTCGTCACGATCATCGGCGCGGCCGCCTTCGCCTCCCTGCCGGGCCTGCTCATCGAACCGCTCCACACCGAGTTCGACTGGTCGCGCGGCACGATCGGCTTCGCGGTCTCCGTGAACCTCGCCCTCTACGGCCTCACCGCCCCCTTCGCCGCCGCCCTCATGGACCGCTTCGGCATCCGCCGGGTCGTCGCCGTCGCCCTGACGGTCATCGCGCTCGGCTCCGTGCTCACGGTCTGGATGACGGCGGCCTGGCAGCTCGTCCTCTTCTGGGGGATCCTCGTCGGCCTCGGCAGCGGCTCCATGGCGCTCGCCTTCGCCGCGACCGTCACCAACCGCTGGTTCACCGCCCGCCGCGGGCTCGTCACCGGCATCCTCACGGCCGCCGGCGCCTCCGGCCAGCTGGTCTTCCTGCCGCTCCTGTCCTGGCTGGTCGAGCACCACGGCTGGCGCCCGGCCGCGGTGACGGTCTCCCTCGCCGCGATCGCCGTCGTCCCGTTCGTCTGGCTGCTGCTCCGCGACCACCCGGCGGACGTCGGCCTCGCCCCCTACGGCGGCGAGTACGCCGAGAAGCCCGCCCCCGTCACGGGCGCGGCCCGCCGCGCGGTCACCGTCCTCCTCAAGGCCGCCCGCACCGGACCCTTCTGGCTCCTCGCCGGCACCTTCGCGATCTGCGGCGCCTCCACGAACGGCCTGGTCAAGACCCACTTCGTGCCCGCCGCGCACGACCACGGCATGCCGGTCACGGCCGCCGCCGGGCTCCTCGCCGTCATCGGCGTCTTCGACGTCGTCGGCACGATCGCCTCCGGCTGGTTCACCGACCGCTTCGAGGCCCGCCGCCTGCTGGCCGTCTACTACGCCCTGCGCGGCGTCTCCCTCCTCTTCCTCCCCCTGCTCCTCGCGCCCGCGGTCCACCCGCCGATGATCTTCTTCATCGTCTTCTACGGCCTGGACTGGGTCGCGACCGTCCCGCCCACGATCGCCCTCTGCCGCGAGCACTACGGCGAGGACTCCGCCATCGTCTTCGGCTGGGTCCTCGCCTCCCACCAGGTCGGCGCCGCCGTCGTCGCCTTCGCCGGCGGGGTCGCCCGCGACGTCTTCGGCTCCTACGACACCGTCTGGTACGCCTCCGGCGCCCTCTGCGCCGCCGCGGCCCTGATGGCCCTCGTGATCCGCCGCCCGGGCAGGACCGACGGGCTCACGCTCCGCTGAACCGCCCGAACCGCCCCCGGTGGAACAGCAGCGGCTCCGCGTCGCCGTCGTCCGCGCCCAGGGCCTCGACGCGGCCGACGACGACCAGGTGGTCGCCGCCGGTGTGGACGGCGGTGATCGCGCAGTCGATCCAGGCGGGGCTGCCGGGGAGCCGGGGGGCGCCGGTGACGGGAGCGGGGGACCACTCCACGCCCGCGAACTTGTCGGCGCCGCTGACCGCGAAGGCACGGCAGAGCGGGCCCTGGTCGGCGCCCAGGATGTTGACGCAGAAGGTGCCCGCGGCGGCGATGCGGGGCCAGGTGGTCGACGTCCTGGCGACCATGAAGGCCACCAGGGGCGGGTCGAGGGAGAGGGAGGCGAAGGACTGGCAGGCGAAGCCGGTGGGGCCGGCCCCGTCGACCGTCGTCACGAGGGTGACGCCGCTCGCGAAGTGACCCAGCACCC
Source organism: Streptomyces hydrogenans (assembly GCF_014656075.1). Classification (GTDB taxonomy): domain Bacteria; phylum Actinomycetota; class Actinomycetes; order Streptomycetales; family Streptomycetaceae; genus Streptomyces; species Streptomyces hydrogenans. The sequence goes on along the minus strand of NZ_BNBS01000035.1, from coordinate 33,100 downwards.
GCCGGAACTCCGCCGGATCCACCGGCGCCCGCTCGTCCTCGCGCACGGCCCGCAGCGCGGGCCGGGGAAGGTGTTCGACGGCCGTGGGCGCCCCGGCCGCTCTCAGGTGTCGGACGGCGGTGGCCGCCATCCCCGCGTGTCCCATCATGTCCGCCATTGAAACTGACGGACCATCAGATGGGAATGGCCGTGACACCCTCCCTTACCGCCCCTCGTACCGCGCCTCCCGGCGCTCCACGAAGCTCGCGACGCCCTCCTGGGCGTCCCTCGTCGTCATGTTCAGCTCCTGGGCCGTCGCCTCGGCCGCGAAGGCGGTGGTGCGGTCGGCGTCCAGGGAGGCGTTGACCAGCTGTTTGGTGAGGGCGAGGGCGCGGGTGGGGCCCTGGGCGAGGCGTTCGGCCCACGCGCGGGCGGTCTTCGGCAGGTCCTCGGCCGGGACGACCCGGTTGACCAGCCCCATGGCGTGCGCCTCCGCCGCCGGGAGGGCGTCGCCGAAGTACATCAGCTCCTTCGTGCGCTGCGGGCCGATGAGGCGGGGGAGGAGGTACGCGCCGCCTCCGTCGGGGACCAGGCCGCGGCGGGCGAAGACCTCGACGAAGCGGGCGGACTCGGCTGCGAGCACCAGGTCGCAGGCGAAGGCCAGGTGCGCGCCGATGCCCGCCGCCGTGCCGTTCACCGCCGCGATCACCGGCTTCTCGCAGTCCATGACGGCGGCGATGAAGCGCTGGGCACCCTGGCGGATCATGCGCGCCACGTCTCCCGCGACCCTGTCCCCCACCGGGGGCGAGCCCCGCAGGTCCGCGCCCGCGCAGAAGCCGCGCCCGGTGGCGGTGACGACCACGGCCCGCACGGCGGGGTCCGCGGACGCCTCGGCCAGCAGGGCGATGATCCGCTCCCGCTGGTCCCAGGTGACGGCGTTCATCGCCTCGGGACGGTTGAGCGTGATCCACGAGACGCCGTTGTCGAGGGCGTGGAGGACGTCGGGCACGGCACGGGCTCCTATCGGCAGACGGCCAGCGCGTCGAGGGCCACCGCGCCCTGGCCGCGGGGCAGCACCATCAGCGGGTTGATGTCGAGTTCGGCGAGGTCGCCGTCGAGTTCGAGGGCCATCCGCTGGACCCGGAGCACGACCTCGACGAGCGCGTCGACGTCGGCCGGCGGCGCGCCGCGCACCCCGTCGAGGAGGGCCCGGCCGCGGAGTTCGTCCAGCATCGAGCGGGCCTCGCGTTCGCCGAAGGGCGGGACGCGTACGGCGGTGTCGTTCAGGACCTCCACCAGGACCCCGCCGAGGCCCACCGTGACCGTGGGGCCGAAGAGCTCGTCGCGGGTCACGCCGACGACCATCTCGACGCCCCTGCCCACCATCTGGCAGACCAGGATCCCGTCGAGGTCGATCTGTTCGTAGCGGGCGATGTCGGTGAGGTCGCGGTACGCGTCGCGGACCTGGCTCGCCGAGGTGAGCCCGACCTTGACCAGGCCCAGCTCGGTCTTGTGGGCGAGCTGTCCGCCGGACGCCTTCATCACCACGGGGTAGCCGACGAGCCCGGCGGCCCGGACGGCCGCCGCCGCGCTCGTCACCAGCTGCTCGCGCGGGACGCGGATGCCGTACGCGCGCAGCAGCTGCTTGGCGGCGTGCTCGCTGAGCCGCTGCCCGGGCCGCATCAGGGCCTGGGCCTTGCGGAAGGACGGGGAGGGGGTGCGGGGGGCCTCGTCGAAGGGGGAGCGGTAGTCGGCGGTGAAGCGGTGGTGGTCGAGGTACGCCTTCACGGCGCCGATGCAGTTGGCGAAGGTCCGGAAGGTGGCGACGCGCGAGGAGCCGAGGAGGGTGGTGCGGTAGGCGTCCTCGGTGCCGACGGGGGAGCCCCACACCACGCACACCAGCTTGTCGGTGGCCTCGGCCGCGTCCACCAGGTCCTGGGCGAGCTTGTCGCTCATGGGCGGGAAGGGGCCGGTGATGGGACAGATGAGGACGCCGACGGAGGGGTCGGCGAGGATCGCGTCGATGATCTTCCGGCCGCGCCAGTCGCCGACCGGGTGGCCGCCGTTGTCGACGGGGTTGGCGACGTTCAGGTACTCCGGGATCCACTCGTGCAGCTCGTCCTGCTTGGCCCGCGGGAGCGTGGGCAGGGTCAGCCCCGCGGCCGTCGCGAGGTCGGCGAAGTGGGCGCCGGTGCCGCCGGAGATCGAGTAGACGACGACGCCGTCCGCGAGCGGCCTGCGGGCGCGGGCGAGCAGGGTCGCGGTGTCCTGGAGCTGGTCGAGTCCGTCGACCCGGATCACCCCGAACTGCCGCATCGCCGCGTCCACGACCCGGTCCGCGCCGGTCAGCTTCCCGGTGTGGGAGGCGGCGGTGCGGGCGCCGGTCTCGGTCCTGCCGACCTTCACGGCGACCACGGGCACGCCCTCGCGGGCGGCGCGGTCGGCGGCGAGGAGGAAGGACCGGCCGTCCTTGAGCCCCTCGACGTACGCGGCGATCGCGCCGACCTCCGGGAGGGAGGCGAAGTAGGAGATGAAGTCGGCGGTCTCCAGGTCCGCCTCGTTGCCGGTCGGCGCCCAGTGGGAGAGCCGGACGCCCAGCTCCTGGAGCGTGAAGACCGGCCGGCCCTGGTGGCCGGACTGGGTGATGAGGGCGACGGCGGGGCCTTCGAGGTCGTCGCGGAAGCGCTCGAAGGCGTTGAGGTTGGTGTTGGGGCCGAGGAGGCGGATGCCGGTGCGGCGCACGGCCTCGGCGAGCCGTTCCTGCGCGGCGGCCCCGTCGGCGCCGGTCTCGGCGAAGCCGGACGCGAAGGCGACGGCGAACCGCACCTTGGCCTCGCCCAGCTCCTCGACGACCGGCAGGGGGTCGGCGACCAGGAGGACGGCGAGGTCCACCGGCTCCGCCAGGTCCTTGACCGACCGCACGCAGGGGAGGCCGAAGACGCTGGCGCGGGTCGGGTGGACGGGTACGAGCTGCGCGCCGACCCGCTCGGCCCAGGCGAGCAGCTGCCGCGTGATGCCGGTGTTGGGCCGCCCATCGGCGTCGGAAGCCCCGACGACGGCGACGGACCGGGGCCGGAAGAACCGGTCGAGGTCGGGGACCTCGGCGTACAGCTCCCGCCCGCTGACGTCCCGGTCGCCGGGCGCGGCGGCGTGCCCGTGGACGGCGGTGCGGGGGGATTCCCCGCAGGCGTCCACGCGGGCGCGCAGACCGGTGGTGAAGGTGCCGTGAGTCGATCCAAGCATCGTTCCGCTCCGCCCTTCCGTGCAGGACGCGTCCCGGACAAGTGACCTGACGCCTAGTCAGATTACAGAACTGACGCTCAGTCAGGAATGGGGCGGGGAGGGGGAAGCGTGAACGGTCGGTTCGGAGGGGGTGGGGACGGCGGGGCGGGAGGGGGCGGGGGCGACGGGGTCGGAGGGGGTGGAGGCGGTCGGGCGTGATGCGGGTGCGGCCGTGCGGGAGGGGGGGTGGGAGCGGCCGGGAGGGGCGTCCGGTCGGCGCGGGGGCACGCCGCCCGAAGGGAAGCGCGACGGTCCCGCAGGGAAGCGCGATGGCCCCGCGGGGAAGTGTGCCGACCCCGCAAGAGGCGCGACGGCCCGCGACGAAGCGTGCCGGGCCCGCACGAGGGTGCGGGGCCGGCGGGGTGGCTGCCGCGAGCCGGGGCTATCCCCGCTTCCGTTCCCGGGCCGGAGTCGTGCGGGCGATCCGGCGGGAGATGCGGTGGGCGTCGCGGGACAGTTCGCGCAGCATGCCGCTTATGGGGTTGACGAAGCCCGTGAAATAGAGGCCGGGGGCCTGGCGGGGGCAGCGGGGGCCGCTGACCCGGGGGCGGCCGTGGGTGTCGAGCACGTCGAGGTGGCCGACGAGGGGTTCGAGGGCGCGGCGGTAGCCGGTGGCGGCGATCACCGCGTCCGGGGCGATCCGGGTGCCGTCGGCGAGGACCACCTCGCGTCCCTCCAGCGCCTCGACGGCCGCGACGACCTCCACCTTGCCGGTGCGGACCGCGTCGATCAGGCCGACGTCCTGGACCGGGATCGCCCCGGCACGCGCGCGCGTGGCGAGGCCGGTGTCGGGGCGGGGCAGGCCGTGGGCGGCGAGGTCGGGGACGGCGAGCCGGTTCATGCCGGTGCCGAGGAGGTCGACCAGGGCGGGCGGGAGGCGCCGGATCAGGACGCCGGTGCGCTGCGCGGGCCAGCCGGCCGTGGTGCGGCGGACGATGTGCGGGACGGTCCTGACGGCGATCCGGACCCGCGCGGCGCCGCCCTCGGCGAGGTCGGCGGCGATCTCGGCGCCGGTGTTGCCGACGCCGACGACGAGGACGTCCCTGCCCGCGTACGCCTCCGGGTTCCGGTACTCCCGCGCGTGGACGAGGTCCCCCTCGTACGTGTCGAGGCCCGGCCAGTCCGGCAGCCTGGGGGTGTGGTTGAAGCCGGTGGCGACGACCACGGCCCGGCCGGTCAGCCGCCGTCCGCCGGTCGCGTGCAGCACCCAGCCCCCGGTCCCGTCCTGCGCGCGCTCGATCCGGTGCACCTCGACGCCGGTGACGACGTCCAGCTCGTGCTTCTCGGCGTACGCCTCCAGGTAGCGGACCACGTCGGCGCGGGCGACCCAGCGGCCGTACGCGCGGGGTATCCGCAGGCCGGGCAGGGCGGAGAGGCGCCGGGTGGTGTGCAGCCGGAGCCGGTCGTAGTGGCCGCGCCAGGAGGTGCCGACGGACCCGGACTTCTCCAGGACGACGGCGCGGACGCCCCGGGCGCGCAGGGTGGCGGCGACCGCGAGCCCGCCGGGGCCGGCGCCGATGACGTACACCGGCTCTTGGGGGGTGGTGGTGACCATGACTGCTGAGCGTAATGACGTGTACACGCAGTGGGTCTCGGTCGAGAAGGGATTTCGGTTGCGAAACGGTCACGTGCCCCGACCCCTTGCGGAGGGCGGGGGCACTGCGCTGAACTGACGTACCGTCAGATATCGAGGTCCATCGAGGAGGACCACGCATGCAGACCGTCTGGCTCACCGGCGCCGAATGGCTCGCCGTCCTCCGCATCGGCCTCGGCCTGTGGTGGCTGGAGAGCTGGCGCCACAAGGACAAGAAGGGCTGGTTCGAGCGCGGCACGGGCATCGCCTGGGCCGCCGACGTCGCCGGCAAGCACCGGTGGCCGCAGGTCAAGAAGGGCTTCGACGCCGTCGTCGCCCCCCGCCCCCGGCTGATGGCCCACGTCGTCGTCTACGCCGAACTCGCCCTCGGCCTCGGCCTGGTCAGCGGCTTCCTCACCCCGATCGCCCTCGTGGGCGGCCTCCTCCTCAACCTCCTCTACCTCGTCCTGATGATCCACGACTGGGCCGAGCAGGGGCAGAACGCGATGATGGCGCTGATCTCCCTCGTCGCCCTCTTCGCCCTGTCCTGGCAGACCTGGTCCCTGGACTCCGCGATCGGACTCTTCCTGTGACCGCCACCCCCGACATCGACGCCTTCACCCGCCCCTACTGGGACGCCGCCGCCGAGGGCCGCCTGCTGCTCCGCCGCTGCCGGGCCTGCGCGCGGCCGCACCACTACCCCCGCGAGTTCTGCCCGCACTGCTGGAGCGAGGACGTCGACTGGGAGCCGGCGAGCGGCCGCGCCACGCTCTACACGTGGTCCGTCGTCCACCGCAACGACCTGCCGCCCTTCGGGGAGCGGGTGCCGTACGTGGCGGCCGTCGTCGACCTGGCGGAGGGGCCGCGCATGATGACGCAGGTCGTGGACGTGCCGGAGGACGACCTCCGGGCGGACATGGCCCTGGAGGTCGTCTTCCGCACCGGCGACGACGGCGTCGCGGTGCCGGTGTTCACGGCGCCGGGCCGCACGGCCGACGCCTAGAGCGCGCCGATGTTGCGCCAGTACTGACCCGCGCTGAACGAACCGCCGCAGGCGAAGAGGAGCACGCCGCCGGGGTTGGACGTCAGGCAGGCGTCGCTGCCCACGTTCTTGAGCATGCGCCCGGCGGACGTGGAGGACGCGAACTTCCAGGACTGGGTGGCGGCCCCGGTGCAGGTGGCGACCGTGGCGGCGACGCCGCTGCTCGGCTGGAGGCACTGGCCGGACTTCCGGCTGACCAGCCGGAAGGAGCCGTCCGCGTTGGCCCGGTAGGTCCAGGAGTAGCCGGCGAGTTCGGGCTGGCTGCCGCACGCCACCGCGTTGATCGTGGTGACCCCGTACGGCTGCTTGTACTCCGCGAGGCAGTTCCCGCTCGTCCCCTCCTCCAGCGCGTACGTCCCCGAGGGGCCGGAACCGCCCCCGCCGGAGGTCGGCGGAGGCTTGGGCGCGGTCGTGGTGGGGCGGGGGGCGGTGGTCGTCGGACGGGAGGTGGTGCCCCCGGAGGAGCCGCCCGACGTGCTGGAGGAGCCGCCCGAGGAGCCGCCGGACGTGCTGGAGGAGCCGCCGGAGGTGGACGTGCCGCCTCCCCCGGAGGTCGACGTGCCGCCTCCGCCGCCGGTGACCGAGCCACCCCCGGAGGCGGCCCCGCCCCCGCCCCCGCCCCCGCCCGCGGGCGGTTGCGGCGCGCCCGGCGGCGGGGTCCCGGGCGGCGCGGGGCTCGCGGACGCCGAGGCGTACGCGGACGGCTTCGCGGAGGTGGACGGCTTCCCCGCGGGCACCGCCGAGGTCGGCCGCGCCGACGGGGAGAGCACGGCGGTGGGGGAGGAGGACGGCCGGCCGTCCGCGCCCGCCTTGCCGATCTCGTACGGTCCCAGGGTCAGCGTCAGCGTCGTACCGGTGGTGACGACGACGGGCACGGCCATCAGGACGAGCCGGTTGCGCCGCTTGCGCTCCCTGCCGCCCGCCGGCTTCCCGGCGAGCACGTACGCGGGGTCGGTCGCCGGCGTCTGCGGGGTCAGCGGCGCCGTGGCCACGTCCTCCGACGGGTCGGCGGCCTCCAGCTCCGCCAGCGCCTCGGCCGTCGGCGCCCCGGCGGCGAAGGCGGTCCGCTCGGCGATCCGCGCGGCGACCGGTTCCGGCCAGTCCACGCCCGCCGCGCGCGCGTCCGCGTGCCCGACGAGTTCGGTGGCGGTGGGCCGGTCGTCGGGGTCCTTGGCGAGGCAGGTCCGGACGAGGTCGGCGAGGTCGGGGTCGACGTCCGTGAGGCGGCCGAAGTCCGGCTCGCCGTGCACCACCCGGTACAGCAGGTCGTGTCCGGAGCCGTCGCCGAACGGCGGCCGTCCATTGGCCGCGTAGAGGACGAGGCTGCCGAGGGCGAAGACGTCCGCGGCGCCGGTCAGCACCTTGTCGGCGACGGCCTGTTCGGGCGCCATGTAGGCGGGGGTGCCGATGATCATGCCGGTCTTGGTCAGCCGGCTCTGGTCGGCGGCCCGCGCCACCCCGAAGTCGATGAGGGAGAGCCCGTCGCCGGTGAGCATCACGTTGGACGGCTTGAGGTCGCGGTGCACCATCTCGGCGGCGTGCACGGTCCGCAGCCCCGCCGCCGCCTCCCGCAGCAGCCGCCACAGGGCGTCCACGGGCAGCGGCCCGCCGTTGAGCCGCAGCGCGTCGTTGAGCGTCACGCCGGGGATGAAGGCGGTGGCGAACCACGGCGGCTTCGCGAGCCGGTCGCTCGCGAGCAGGCGCGTACTGGCCCCGGCGGGCAGCCGCGCCAGATTGTCCAGCTCGTGGCCGAAGTGGCTCAGGAAGTCCTTGTCCTCGGCGAGCGCCGGCAGCACCCGCTTCACGGCGGCGTACGTCCCCGGGACCGCGCCCAGGTACACCCGCCCCATGCCGCCGGAGCCGAGCACGCCGAGCAGGCGGAAGGCGCCGATGCGGCGCGGGTCGTCCGCGTCGAGCGGGATCGCCCCGCTCCCGGTCAAATTAGAGTCGTTTTCCAATTCCCCCTGCATGGGCCACAGGGTAGCCCAGTGCGATCAGCATCTGAACGGCCGTCAAGCCGTCGTTACAGTGCTGTGGTTGAAGGTTGTGTGAAGGCCCCCGCGGTCGTCCGGAGTTCTTCCCGCCCTCACCGCCGGGCCCGACCCTGGCACGGCGCCCTGGAGACCCCCTCGCCCCCGGAGCGGTCGTCGTGATCCCCGTCCTGAACGACGGAGAGCCCCCCTGGCCGAAGCTCAGGGAGGCTCTGCGGAAACGTGACCAGGGCCCTACGCCCGCCCGGTGACCCCGACGAACGCGACGGCGACCTCCACGCCCTCGCCGCTGCTGTAGCTGCTCTTGAGCCAGGCCAGATGCGCGGTGCTCACAGCTCTCCCAGCGATTTCTCCGGGCGCTCCAGGGACTCCCGGGGCGTGAGCGCCTGTGCGCGCATGATCCCGTACCGCTCGGTGTGCATCCGGGCCTCATCGGGGTCGGGTCAGGACATGAGGTCGTGCTCGTACGCGGAGCCGTAGTTGGCCTCGTAGCCCGGCTGGAAGGGGGTCTTCCACGCTCCGGTGCCCTTGTGGACGACGGTGTCGCCGTGGCCGGTGATGCCGACGAGGTCGTTGCGGCCGTCGGCGTTCGTGTCGGCCGCGCCGGTGATGTCGGTGTACGCGTTCCACCCGCCGCCGATCCTCGTGCGCGGGGCGAAGGTGCCGTCGCCCTTGCCGAGGTAGAGCCACAGGACACCGGAACGGTCGCGGGCGACCAGATCGCCGGCCGTGCCGCCCGCCAGGTTCCCGGTGGCGGCGAGGCGGTCGTAGGCGCCCCAGCCGCCGCCGATCCTCTTGCGGGTGGCGAAGGGGCGGGTGGTGCTGCCGGTGCCGGGGTAGAGCCACAGGACGCCGGACCTGTCGGTGGCGAGGAGGTCGTTGCGGCCGTCGCCGGTCAGGTCGGAGCCGCCGGCGAGCTTGTCGTACGCCTGCCAGCCCGCGCCGACCCGGACGCGGCCGAGGAAGCCGCCGCGGCCGTTGCCCTGGTAGAGCCAGAGGACACCGGTGCGGTCGCGGGCGACGAGGTCGCCGACGGCCGAGCCGCCGAGGTTGCCGGTCGTCTCGATCCGGTCGTACACCTGCCAGCCGCCGCCGACGGTGTGGGGGGTGTTGCCGGAGGTCCGCGGTTCGGCGGGGAAGTGGAAGGTGTCGAGGCGGGTGAGAGTGCCCGCGCGGTCCCGCACCAGCAGGTCGGGCGAGCCGTTGTCGTTGAGGTCGCGCGGGTTGACCTTGCGGGTGACCGTGAAGGAGCCGGAGGAGCTGACCGCGGGGCCGAGCCCGTCCAGCGGGGTGGCGGTGAACTGCCAGTCGTAGGCGCCGTTGAAGGCGCGCTCGGATCCGTAGGAGCCGTCCCAGCGGAAGCGGACGGTGTTGCGGTCGACGTGGTCGTTGTAGGCCGGGGAGAGCAACGCGGTCGTGGTCCGGCCCGTGCGCCGGTGGCGCAGGGTGACCTTGACGTCCACGTTGATCCGGGACAGCTTCCAGTCCAGGTTCGCCGTGCCGCCGTTCTTGTCGAGGTCGATGACGGAGGGGATCGCCGTGGACGTCAGGACGAGCTTCACCGGCACGCCGTTGGAGGCGATCATGGTCGCGACGGGCTTCCCGTCGGCCGCGGTCGTGATCCGGAACAGGCCCTGGCCCCGCTCCAGCGTCCCGCCCTGCACGAGGAGGGTGCCGTCCGGCTGCCGGACGGCCGCCGCGAAGGTGTCGAGCAGCTTGAATTCGGTCCCGGAGAAGGAGCGGGCGCGGAGCGCCTGGAGCGCGGACGGTTTCACGGGCACCAGGCTGTCGGCGTACAGCGCCCAGTCGCCGACGACGTGGACCGACGGATCGTACGCGTCGTCCAGGACGTGGGAGCGGCTCTCGGAGGTCTTCCGGTCCTGCAGCACCAGGCGGACCTTGGCCGACGCGTCCTGCGTCAGCCACGCCTTCAGGGTCTCCGACGCGTCCCCGGGCTGCTTGTACAGGGCGTCGGCGGGGATCGTCACCACCCGCGCGCCGGTCACCGTGCCCGAGGCGAGGTCGAGGGAGGCGCTGTACCGCTTGCCCCCGGACGCGTAGCCGAGGGTCACGGACGTGCCGGTCACCGCCCCGCTCCAGACCGCGGTCGCGTCGGTGGGCAGCCCGGTCGCGACCGACCGGACGGCGGTGCCGTTCGCACCCGAGCGGAAGAGGTGCAGGCTCTCGTGGCCCGTCGTGTCGTCGGGGACGGTGACGAGCAGGGTGGAGCCGACCGCGCCCAAGGCCCGGGCTCGGTACAGCCTGGTGTTCTCCACGGTGAGGACGACCGTGCCGGTCGTCATGTCCCGGACCGTGGTCGGGCCGTAGTGCGACTCGCCGACGACGCTGTCCGAGCCCTGGACGTACGGGACGTACGCGCCGTCCAGCTCGACGACCGCCCCGGTGTCGAACCGCACCCAGCGGTACGTGTCCGTCGTGACGTCGCGGACGAGGTAACCGGTAGCGCCCGCGCCGACGATCTCGCCGGCGGGCAACGGAAGGAGCTGTTCCTGGTCCGCCTCCGCCGCCGCGGCGGAGGCGGGTGCCGCCCCGGCGGCGAACGCCGGTGCGGTGAGGCCGCCGGCGGTCACGGCGAGGACAAGGGCGGCGGTGAGAGTGAGCGGGCGCTTCAACGGAACGTTTCTCCCCAGGAGTGCGGGCGTGGCGCGACACGCCACGCCCGCATGACTCACGAGGGGCCCGGAGGGTTGTACGCCGTTGCGAAGATCCCCGGAGTGCGTCAGGTTCGGGGGGTCGGCCGGGCGCTCAGAAGACCAGGGTGTTCCGGTCGTCGAGGGCGGGCGGGGTGGACAACTGCTTCCGGCCGCCGAGGAACATGGTGGGCGAGGCGTTGGCGCTGCCGTAGAAGTGCAGGGTCCGGCCGAGGTGGGACGGGTCGTGGCCGATCAGGTCGAAGCGGTCGTCGCTGTCCGCGTTGCCGGTGCCGACGATCTCCTTGTACCGCTGCCAGCCGCCGCCGATCTGCCGACGCGGCTTGAACGTGCCGTCGCCCGGGCTCCAGTAGTCCCAGAGGACGCCGTTCTTGTCCCGGGCGAAGAGCCTGGAGGCGCCGTCGCCGCCGACGTTGTTCAGGCTGACGAGCTTGTCGTAGACCTGCCAGCCGCCGCCGATCTTCTTCCGGGTGGCGAAGGGGCGCGCGGTGTTGCCGGTGGCCGGGTAGAGCCAGAGGACGCCGGACCTGTCGGCGGCGAGGAGGTCGGCGCGGCCGTCGCCCGTCACGTCGGTGCCTCCGGCGAGCTTGTCGTACACCTGCCAGCCGCCCCCGACCTGGGTCCGGCGGGCGAGGCCGGTGTCCGTGCCCTGGTAGAACCAGAGGACGCCGGCGCGGTCGCGGCCCAGGACGTCGGCGTGGGTGGTCCCCGCCACGTTGCCGGTGGCGATCACCCGGTCGTAGATCTGCCAGCCGCCGCCGTGGTCCTTCGCCGGCGCGGAATGGCCGTTGTCGGTGAGTCGGCGGACGTCGTAGGAGACGAGCCGGCCCGAGCCGGTGCGCGTCAGCAGGTCGGGGGAGAAGCTGTTGGAGTAGGCGTGTGGGCCGTGGCCGCTGTCCAGGGTGAAGGAGCCGGACCGGATCAGGTCGGGCCCGATGCGGTTGGCGGGCTGGGCGGTCATCGTCCACGTGTACGCGCCGTTGGTGGCGCCCGCGCCGTCCAGCTCGCCGTTCCAGAAGACGGTGTAGGTCCCGTCCCCGTCGTCGTCCTTGACCGGGACCCGGCCGTGGGCGCCGGTCGCGGTCTCGGTGATCTTGAGGGTCACCTGCGCCTTCTGCTGGTTGAGGCCCCAGGACAGGTGCGGCTCGCCGTTGTCGAGGCGGAGGTCGATGGTTCCGGGGAGCTTCTCGTCCGTCACCGCCAGTGCCGTGGACTCGCCGGTGTCCGCCACGAGCGTGGCCGCCGGCCTGCCGTCGGCGCCCGGGGCGATTCGGTAGACGCCCTCGCCCTGGGCGACGGTCCCGCCCTGGACCAGCAGGCTGCCGCCCGCCTCCGCGTACGCGGTCAGCGTGGTGTCCAGGAGCTTGACGGTGGTCGCGTTCCCGGCGGTGAGGGAGCGGGCCGTCAGGGCGTGGAGGTCGGACGGCGTGGTGGCGGTCGACCCGCCGGGCAGGCTGTACGTGACCCAGTCGCCCATCAGGTCGACGCGGAGTCCGGTCCCCCAGCCGACGGACGTCCGGACGGTGGTGGTGGCGCCCCGGCGGGCCGTCACCACGTACGCCCCGTCCACCCAGGCCACGTGGGTGTCGGAGGCGCTGATGGAGCCGGTGCCGGCGGGCACCACGCGGCTGTCCGCGAGCTTCCCGGACGTCAGGTCGACGACGCCCAGACGGGTCTGGGACACCCCGTCGACCGAACCGGTGTGGAGGAGGGCGAGGACGCCGGGCGAGGACAGGCTGTGGCGGACGACCCTGGTGTCGGCGGGCAGTCCGGTGACCGTGCGGTCGACGGGCTCGGCGCCCTCCTCCTGGGAGACCAGGTGCAGGGTGGCGTTGCCCGAGGCGTCCGAGGTGCGGAAGACGAGGGTCCTCCCGGAGGGCCCGAGGAACTGCGCGGACGAGCCGAGGAACGCGGTGTCGATCTCGACGGGCGCGCCTCCCGTGGACATGTCGTACACCGCGTAGCGGTCCGTCTCCGCCCGCCGCACGACCACGTCGCTCCGCGCGGAGCCGTGGTACTCGCCGCGGGGCAGCGTGACGGTGACGCCGTCCGCGTACCGCGTCCAGAAGAACTGGTCGACCGTCGTCTTCGACCGGGTCAGGAAACCGGACGGCCCGCTGCCGCGCAGGAGGCTCGCGCGGATGCCTATCGCGTCCTGCTCCGCTTCTCCGGCTGCCGCGGGCGCCGCGACGGCGAGGGCGGGAGCGGACGCGGGGGTGGCGAGGGCGGGGGCCGCGGCGGCGCCGGCGGTCACGGCGAACGCGACGGCGACGGCCGTCACGAGCCGCCGCCGGGATCGGGAAGTACGCATCAACGGGCAGGCCCTTCACGTGAGTCGGACGGGGAGAGCGGCGCGGAGACGCCGCTCTCCCCGTCCGACTCATGAGCGGTATGTGGGGTTGTAGGGATGTTTGTGGTTATTCGGAAACCGTGGGGAGTACGTCAGGTCGGTGACGTCCGCCGGGTGCCCCGCACCCGTCAGAAGAAGGCCGTGAAGCGGGTGGGGTCGAGGTCCGCGGTGAGCGTGCGGCCCGGGCCGAAGGGGCGGGTCGTGCTGTTGAGGCCGGTGTAGGCGACGAGGCCGGTCGGGCCGACCGCGTACACGTCGGCCGCGCCGGCGTCGTTCGTCCCGACCGGGACGAGGTGGGTGTACTTCTGCCAGCCGCCGCCGATCTGGCGGCGGGCGGTGAAGGTGCCGTCGCCCTTGCCGAGGTAGAGCCAGAGGACGCCGTCCTTGTCGCGGGCGAGGAGGTCGCCGCCGGAGGCTCCGGCGACGTTCCCGGGCGCGGTGAGGAGGTTGTAGACCTGCCAGCCGCCGCCGACCTTCTTCCGGGTGTGGAAGGGGCGGGCGGTGTTGCCGGTGGAGGTGTAGAGCCACAGGACGCCGGAGGTGTCGGTGGCGAGGAGGTCGCCGCGGCCGTCGCCGTTGAGGTCGGAGCCTCCGACGATCTTGTTGTAGACCTGCCAGCCGCCGCCGACCTTCGTGCGGGGCAGCAGCTTCTGACCCTCGCTCCGGTGCATCCACAGCACGCCGTCGCGGTCCCGGCCGACGAGCGTGCGGTCCGACGGCGAGGCCGTCAGCGTGTACGTGTTCCAGCCGGTGCCCAGCGGCGTCGGGGACAGCGTGTCCGCGTACCTGTCGCCCAACTGCTTGGCCTCGTAGGCGGACAGCCCGCCGGAGGCGTCCCTGGCGAGGACGTCCGGGAAGCCGTTGGCGTCGAAGTCGCGCGGCGTCGCGGGGCGGTTGAGCGTGAGGGTGCCGGTCCGCTCGACGCTCGGGCCGACGTCGGACGTCTCCGTGGCCGTCATCTTCCAGGTGTACTCGCCGCTGTAGTCACCCGTGCCGGTGAACGGACCGTCGCCGTTCCAGACGAAGCGGTACCTGGGTCCGGGGGAGTGGATGCCGTACGAGAGGGTCCGCTGCCGCCCGGTGGCGGTGTGGGTCAGCGTGAGCTTGGGCGCCACGCTGAGGTTGAAGTCCCAGGACAGGTACACGCGGGCGTCCTCGTCGTCGAAGTCGACGACCTTCGGCACGTCCTCCAGCGTCATGGTGAGGTCCGGCAGGCGTCCGGAGCTCGCGACGAGCCGCGCGGCGGGTTCGCCGTCCGCGCCGACCGTGATCCGGTAGACGCCCTTCTCGCGCGCGTCGACGCCCTGGACGAGGAACGCGCCGTCGGCCCCGATCCGCAGGTTGTCGACGCGGTCGAGGACCTCCTTCTCCCGGCCGTCGGCCAGGGACCGGAGCAGGAGCGGCCATCCCACCTGCCCGAGCGTCCCGCCGCCCGCGACCGCCAGCCAGTCCTCCGAGAGGGCCACCGACTGGCCGCCGCCCACGTGGTCCAGGACCTGGGTGCGGCCGGTCGCGCGGTCGTAGAGGTGGAACGACCCGCCGTCGTCCGCCGGTGTGTAGTCGTACCAGGTGAGGTGCGTCGGCGACCCGGCGACGTTCTCGAAGCCCAGGACGCTGTTGCGGGCCGTGACGGTCGTGACGACGGAGGCCGTCGTGGTGTCCACCAGGGAGAGGCGGTCCGCGCCGCCGTCCGTCAGCACCGTCAGCGCCCCCGGCACCGCGCTGCCCAGGCGCGCCTCGCCGCCCGGCAGGCCGGTCACGGTGCGGCGCTCGACCCGGTCCCCGTCCCGGCTCACCAGGTGGAATCCCTGCGCGTCCTGCGTCACGAGCGTCGTGCCCACGACGGCGACCAGCCTGCCGGGCGTGGTGATGACGACGGGCGCGGCGTCCGACCCCATGTCCCGCAGGGTGTACGTGCCGTCGCCGGAGTCCTGCACGACCGTGTCGGACCCGTCGGCGCCGAGGTGGCGGGCGCCGGGCAGGGCGGTGACGGTGCCGTCGTACGACGTCCAGAAGTACGGGGCGAGGGAGGTGCCGGCCTTCGCGAGGAAGCCGGTTTCGCCGGCGCTGAGCACCGTGCCGTTCTCCGGGAAGGGGGCGACGCCCTGGACGGCCGCCCCGACGGCGCTCACCGGCGCGGCCGGTGCGGCGAGGGCCGCCGGGGCGGCCAGGAGGGTCCCCGTGACGGCGAGGGCGACGGCGACGGCGGCGGACAGCCGGGGCCGGCGGATGCGGGCGGACGACACGGAAGGGGCCTCCTGGGTGTGGGGCCGGGGGTGCGGGTGACGCGGGGAGCGCGGCACCCGCGGGACCCCCGGGGTGAACGGATGAGGGGACGGGCGGGGGTCAGAGGACCGGGTCGAACGTGCCGCCCTCGCCCGGGTACAGCTCGACGGCGCTGGGCCAGAAGGGCTGGGTGACCGAACCGGTCGCCTCGTACAGCGCGGTGCCGTTCCTGCCGTAGGCGATGAGGTCGGGGCGGCCGTCGTTGCTGATGTCGCCCGCGCCGACGAGGTGCGAGAACGCCTGCCAGCCGCCGCCGACCCGGACCCGTCCGGCGAAGCCGCCGCGGCCGTTGCCCTGGTAGAGCCAGAGGACGCCGTCCTTGTCGCGGGCGACGAGGTCTCCGGGGGCGGTGCCCGCGATGTTCCCGACGGCGGTGAGCTGGTCGTAGACCTGCCAGCCGCCGCCGACCCGCACCCGGGCGGCGAACGGCCGGGCCGCGTCGCCGGTGCCCTTGTAGAACCACAGCCCGCCGGACCGGTCCGCCGCGACGAGGTCCGGGCGGCCGTCGCCGTTCAGGTCCGAGCCGCCGGTGATCTTGTCGTAGACCTGCCAGCCGCCGCCGACCTTGCGGCGGGCGGTGAAGGTGCCGTCGCCCTTGCCGAGGTAGTGCCACAGCAGGCCGGCCCCGTCGACCCCCACCAGATCGCCGTGCGCGGCGCCCGCGATGTTCCCGACGGCCTCGATCTGCTTGTACGTGTTCCACCCGGCGCCCACCTTCGTCCGCCGGGCCGCGGCGAACCGGCCGTTCAGCGGCCAGTCCAGGAGGTCGTCCCGCCACAGCACGCCCGAGGCGTCCCGGGCCAGCAGGTCCGTCGAGCCGTTGTCGTTGAAGTCGTGCGGGTTGCGGTCCCGGCGGACCGTGAACGAGCCCGAGGCGGTCGCCGGGGCGGCGATCCCGTCGGAGGACCGGGCCGTCACCTCCCACCGGTAGGCGCCGTTCGGCGCGGCGGCCCCGTCCAGGAGCCCGTCCCAGTCGAAGACGTACGGGTCGGAGTCCGCGTAGCCGGTCCGGGTCGCGTACGTCCGCAGGGTGGCGCCGGTGGCTGTATGGGTGAGCGTCACCTCGACGTAGGCCCACGCCTGGTTGAGCACCCAGTCCATCCGGTAGGGCCCGTTCCGCTTCTGCATGTCGACCACGGCCGGCACGTGCGAGGCGACGATCCGCAGGGCCACGTCCCGCCCGGTGTCCGCCACCAGCGAGGCCACCGGACGCCCGGCGCCCGCCGAGATCCGGAACAGCCCGTCGTGCTCGGCGGACCTGCCCCGCACGAGCAGGCTCCCGTCGGGCGCGTGCGCCACGCTCGTGAACTCCCCGAGGAGCCGGTAGGGCGCGCTCTCCTCGTCGCGCAGGTCCCGTCCGTACAGCGGGAACTCGTCGTCCGGCGACGACTCGACGGTGCGCACCGGGCCGTACAGGACGGTGTCCCCGACGATCCCCGCGAGGTACGGGGGTCCCGAGACCCAGGGCGGCAGCCGGCGCTCGCCGTCCGCCGAGGCCACGACGATGCCGGTGCCGCCCGCCTCGGACCAGGTCCACGCCTGGTACGCGGGGGTGAGCGCGCCCGTCACCGGGGACGGCCAGGTGCCCGTCCCGCCCAGGTCGTGCGCGCCCTCCCCGTCCACGACCGCGCCGCCGCCGAGGGTCGCGACGGCCCGCCAGTGGGCCACCGGGCGCAGGTTCTCGGTCACCTGGTTCAGGCCCAGGATCAGCGCCTTGTCACCGGAGGCGGCCGCCACGGTGGAGCCCAGCCCGCGCGGGCGCGAGGTCAGCCGCGTCTTGCGCACCTCGCCGCCGGGCGTCTCGTACAGCTCGTACAGGTCCCAGAAGCCCGAGTCCGTCGGCACGTTGACGAACAGGTGCGATCCGACCGCGCCGGCCATCCGCGAGCCCGGTCGGAACTCCTCCGCCAGGTCGTAGGTCGCCGACCAGGTGGCGCCCGGCCGCATGTCCCGGACGGTCACGCCGTCCGGGCCGCTGACCACGGCGTGGTCGGAGCGGCTGTCGTATCCGACGGTCGCCCCGGGCAGGACCGTGACCGCTCCGTCCGCGAAGGTCCGCCACTCCAGCACCGGCTTCCCGGCGGCGTCCTCACGGGTGGTCAGGTATCCGGTCGCCCCGGAGCCGACGACCTCGGCGTCCACGGGCAGGGTCGCCGCGTCGGCGGCGGCCGGGCGGGCCCCGGCCCCGGTGGACCCGGCCGCCGGGACGGCGGTGACGAGGGTCCCCGTCACCGCCGTCACGGCAGAGAGGGCGAGGACCAGGGTCGCCAGGCGGCGGGGGGAGTGGCGCTGGTTCATCTGCTTCGCCCTTTCGGAGGGAGGGACGGTGCTGTCAGCCGAACAGGTCGTACGACCCCGAGGAGAAGAGGGCGGTGCCGATGCGGGCCCGCTCGAACGGGGTGGTGCGGGCGCCCGTGCCCTGGAAGAGGTACGTCTTGCCGGTGGCGGCCTCGACGGCGAGCAGGTCGTTCCTGCCGTCGTCGTCGTAGTCGCCCGCGCCGATGAACTTGCTGTACCGGCCGAAGCCCTCGCGCAGGCGGGTGGGCTCGGTGAAGGTGCCGTCGCCCTTGCCGAGGAACATCCACATGACGCCGTTCGCGTCACGGGTGACGAGGTCGCCGTGGGCGGCGCCCGCGATGTTCCCGGTGGCGGTGAGCTGGTCGTAGCCGCCCCAGCCGGAGGAGACCTTCTTGCGGGTGTCGAAGGGCTTGGTGGCACTGCCGGTGGCCTTGTACAGCCACAGGTCGCCCGCCTTGTCGACGGCCACGACGTCGGCGCGGCCGTCGCCGGTGAAGTCGGAGCCGCCGGTGATCCTGTCGTAGGTCTGCCAGCCGCCGCCGACCTGGACGCGGCCGGCGAAGCCGCCGTTGCCGTCGCCCTGGTAGAGCCAGAGGACGCCGGCCTTGTCGCGGGCGATGACGTCGGCGTGGACGGAGCCGGCGACGTTCCCGACGGTCTCGATCCGGTCGTAGATCTGCCAGCCGCCGCCGATCGTCGTCTCCGGGACCTCGAACTCGGTCAGGGCGCTCCATCGGCGGGAGCGGACCGAGGTGTCCGACCGCAGGACGCCGGAGGCGTCGCGCGCGAGGATGTCGGGCGAGCCATTGTCGTCGAAGTCGTGCTGCTTGGGGCTGCGGACGACGGTGAAGGTGCCGGACCTCTTCACGGCGGGGCCGAGACCGGCCAGGGACTCCGCGGTGAACTCCCAGGTGTAGGCGCCGTTGTAGGCGATGGTGGTGCCGGGCGCGCTCTCGTCCTGGGTGCCGAACGTCCCCACCCAGTCGCCGGGGCCCATGGAGAAGCCGTCGCCGTAGTCGTTGTTGTTCCCGTCCATGCGACGGCCCCCGCCGTAGCCGTCCGAGGCCCAGTCGTAGGTCTTGCCGGTACGGACGTGCCGCAGCCGCACGGTGGCCTTGGTGTCCCAGTGGTTCACGTACCAGTGGAACGAGACGCTCGATTCCCGGTCCAGGTCGACCGGGTTCCGCATCAGGGGTTCCCGCATCTCCGCGGTCTCGGCCGGCGAGCCGTTGCTCGCGACGAGGGTGACGGTGGGCCGGCCGTCCGCGCCGCGCTCGATCCGGTGGACGCCCTCGCCCTTCCCGAGCCGGCCGCCGCTGGCCAGGACGCCGCCGCCGGTGTCGCGGGTCATCGTCTGGAAGTAGTCGAGCAGCTTGACCGGCGCGGAGCCGTCGGCGAGGTTCCGGGCGCGCAGGCCGTAGCCGGGCGTCAGGTCCCGGCCCTCCCGCAGGGGCAGTCCGTCGAGGAGCCAGTCTCCCACCAGCTGCACCTCGGCGGTGCGGGGCATGGTGCCGAGGTCGACGGTCTTCCGCTCGTCCGTCCCCCGGGTGAGGACGACCGCCCGCGCCGTGCCGGACGCGTCGTCGCGCTCCGCCCAGGCGACCCGGGTGTCCGAGAAGGTGAACGAGGAGGCCGACGCCGGGACCGCGTAGACCTCGGTGACCTTCCCCGCCGCGAGGTCCACCAGGCCCTGGTGCCGTCCGCCGTCCGCGTCGGTGAAGGCGATGACGGCGTACCGCGCGGTGCCGGGACGGACCGAGACGCTCTTGGCGCCGGCGGGCAGGCCGGTGATCTGCCGGCTGCCCTGGGCGGTGTGGGCCCACAGCGTCACGCCCGAGGCCGGGGAGAGCGTGGTGAAGACGTACGGACCGGCGATGCCGATCTCCCAGTTGTTGCTGGTGGGGAGCTGGTAGCGGGCACCCGTCGCCATGTTGATCACGGTGTCGGTCTCGCTGTCGACGAACTGGTCGCCGCCCACCACCGAGACCGACTTCGCGTAGCGGCTCAGGCTGTAGGACCGGCCGTCCGTGTAGCTCGTCCACGCGCGGACGCCCTCGTTGAACCAGAGGCTGTCGAAGAACCCGGTGCTGCCGGCCTCGTCGACCACGTAGTTCAGGGACATCCGGGTGACGCCCTCCTGCGTCGCCGCGCCGGTCGCCGCGTCCGCCGCGGTGGCCGGCGCGGTCAGGGCTCCGGCGCCGAGGGTGACGGCGAGGACGGTGGCAGCGGCCGCCGCGGCGCGGCGGGTGAGACGCACAGGAAGCACGGGCTCTCCAGACGAAGACGGGCCGGTCCGCAAAAGCATGCGGACCGACCCGTATGACAATCGATCAGGAGAAAAGGTTGTACGAACCGTTCGCGTGAAGGGTGGTGCTCACGCGGGCCAGGTCGAACGGGGTGTACCGCTCGCCGGTGCCCTCGAAGTAGTACGTCTTCTTGGCGGCCGGGTCGACCGCGAGGAGGTCGTTCTTGCCGTCGCGGTCGTAGTCGCCGGCGCCGACCAGTTCGCCGTAGCGGCCGAAGCCGCCGCCGATGCGGGTGCGGCCGGTGAAGGTGCCGTCGCCCTTGCCGAGGTACATCCAGAGGACGCCGTCCTTGTCGCGGGCGAGGAGGTCGCCGTGGGCGGCTCCGGCGATGTTGCCGGTGCCGACGAGCTGGTTGTAGACGCCCCAGCCGGAGCCGATCTTCTTGCGGGTGTCGAAGGGCTTGGTGGCGTTCCCGGTGGACTTGTACATCCACAGGACGCCGGTCTTGTCGGAGGCGACCAGGTCGGGGCGGCCGTCGCCGGTGTAGTCGGAGCCGCCGCTGATCTGGTCGTAGGTCTGCCAGCCGCCGCCGACCTGGACGCGTCCGGCGAAGCCGCCGTTGCCGTTGCCCTGGTAGAGCCAGAGGACGCCGGCCTTGTCGCGGGCGATGACGTCGGCGTGGACGGAGCCGGCGACGTTGCCGACGGTCTCGATCCGGTCGTAGATCTGCCAGCCGCCGCCGATCGTCGTCTCCGGGACCTCGGCCTCGCCGTAGCGGCCCTGGCGCAGCGAGCTGTCCGAGCGGAGGACGCCGGAGGCGTCGCGGGCGAGCAGGTCGACGGAGCCGTTGTCGTCGAAGTCGTGCGTCCTCGGCGTGCGGGTCACGGTGAAGGAGCCGGACCTCTTCAGGGCGGGACCGGCGCCGACGAGCGACTCGGCGGTCATCTCCCAGGTGTAGTCGCCGTTGGACGGGGAGCGGAGCGCCTTCGTGCCGTCGACGTTCGTGAACTGGCCCCACCAGCTGGGGCCCATGGGGAAGCCCTCGTCGTAGTTGCTGTCCCAGCCGCCGGCCTCGTCGTAGCCCTCTTCGACCGCGCGGTAGGTGACGCCGGTGCGGACGTGCTTGAGCTCCACCGTGACCCGCGTGTCCGAGTGGTTCAGGTTCCACCGGAAGGAGAGGTCGTCGCTGCCGTTCAGGTCCACCGTGCCCGACGGCACCTTCGCGGGCGACAGCTCCGCGGTCTCGGTCGGCGAGCCGTTCGCCGCCACGAAGGTGGCGGCGGGCCTGCCGTCCGCGTCGAGGTCGATGCGGTAGGTGCCGTCGCCCGTCCCGACCAGACCGCCGCTGATCAGCAGGCCGTTCCCGGCGTCCGGCTGGATCGACTGGACGCGGTCGAGCAGCTTGACCGGTGCGGCGGAGGCGTCGGCGAGGTTCCAGGCGCGCAGCCGGTAGTCGAGCGCGGGGTCGATCCCGTACGCCCCGGGGTACGCGCCGGCCAGCAGCCAGTCGCCGATCAGGGCGATGCGGGGGGACGCGTTCACCGGGCCGAGGTCGACGGTCTTCCGCGTCTCGGTGTTCCGGTCGACGACGACCGCCCGCCGCGCGCCGGACGCGTTGGTCTCGACCCAGGCGACCCGGGTGTCCGAGGCGGTGAACGCGCCGTTGCCCGGCACCTCGTAGATCTCGGTGACCTTCCCCGTCGCCAGGTCGACGAGGCCCTCGTAGCGGTCGCCGTTGGCGCCCTTGAAGCGGACGAGGCCGACCTTCCCGGTGCCGCCGCGGACGAAGAACTCCTGGGCGCCGGCCGGCAGACCGGTGATCTGACGTTGGCCCTCGGCGGTGTGGGCCCAGAGGGTGGTGACGCCGGTGCCGGAGGTGTTGTCGAAGGTGAAGGCGGTGAAGACGTACGGGCCGGCGACGCCCACCGCGTTCGCGTTCTCCGCGGGCAGCTCGTAGCGGGCTCCGGTCGCCATGTCGACGACGTTGCCCTTGTAGTCGACGTACAGGTCGCCGCCGTAGATCTCCGAGTAGTCGCCCAGCGGGACGGTCTTGCCGTCCTTGTAGCTGGTCCAGGCGACCGAGTCGCCCCGGAACCAGTTGTCGACGAAGAAGCCGGCGCTGCCGCCGGGAGCGTCGACGACGGTGTGCAGCGGCATCTGGGCCACCGTCTCCTGCGCCCCCGTCGCCGCGGCGGCGGTGACGGGGGCCGCCACGGCGGCCGGGACGGTCAGGGCTCCGGCGCCGAGGGTGACGGCGAGGACGGTGGCGACGGCCGCGGCGGTGCGGCGTCGCGTGACGCGTACGGGAAGCAAGACCCCTCCAGGTGCAGACAGGCAGGTTCGTACAACCGCGCGAACCTGCCTGTAGGACAACCGGTCAGCCGAGAAGGTTGTACGAACGGCCCTGGAAGAGGGGCGTGGTCGAGCGGATCAGGTCGAACGGGGTGTACCGCTGCCCCGTGCCGCGGAACACGTAGGTGGTCCTGGTGACCGGGTCGACCGCGAGCAGGTCGTTCCTCCGGTAGCGGTCACGGTTGTAGTCGCCGGCGCCGACGAGTTCGCTGTAACGGCCGAAGCCGCCGCCGATGCGGGTGCGGCCGGTGAAGGTGCCGTCGCCCTTGCCGAGGTACATCCAGAGGACGCCGTCCTTGTCGCGGGCGAGGAGGTCGCCGTGGGCGGCTCCGGCGATGTTGCCGGTGCCGACGAGCTGGTTGTAGACGCCCCAGCCGGAGCCGATCCTCTTGCGGGTGTCGAAGGGCTTGGTGGTGTCGCCGGTGGACTTGTACATCCACAGGACGCCGGTCTTGTCGGAGGCGACCAGGTCGGGGCGGCCGTCGCCGGTGAAGTCCGAACCGCCGGCGATCTGGTCGTAGGTCTGCCAGCCGCCGCCGACCTTCACCCGGCCGGCGAAGCCGTTGCGGCCGTCGCCCTGGTACAGCCAGAGGACGCCCGCCTTGTCGCGGGCGACGATGTCGGCGACGCCGGTGCCGGCGATGTTCCCGGTGGCCTCGATCCGGTCGTAGATCTGCCAGCCGCCGCCGATGTACCCGGAGTCGTGCGTCCGCAGCACGCCGGAGGCGTCGCGGCCGAGCAGGTCCGGCGAGCCGTTGTCGTCGAAGTCGTGCGGCTTCTGCGCGCGGGTGACGGTGAAGGAGCCGGACCGCCCGATCGGCGGGCCGAAGCCGCCGCCGGACTCGGCGACCGACTTCCAGGTGTAGGCGCCGTTGTAGGCGGCCATCTCCTCGTCCGGCCCGGCGGCGTTCCCGCGGAGGGTGCCTGTCCATTCCCCGCCCAGGGGGATGCCGTCGGGGTAGTAGGCGTCGTCCCCGGCGCTGACGTAGCCGTTCTGGACGCGCGAGTAGGTCTTGCCGGTCCGCACGTGCGTGAGGGTGTAGCGGAACCTCACGCCCTTGTGGTTGAAGAACTGCTCGAAGGGGGCGCTGTAGGTCGTGTCGAAGTCGACCGTCGCGGGCGGCAGGTGGGGGTCGCTGACCTCCGCGAACCCGGCCGGGTAGCCGCCGTCGGCGAGGAACGCGGCGGTGGGCGTGCCGTCCGCACCGACCGAGACGCGGAAGATGCCGTCGCCCGTGCCGATCTGGCCGCCGCTGACCAGCAGGTCGCCGTCGGGGGCGGCGGCGACGGTCCGCACGTGGTCGAGCAGCCGGGTCGTGGTGCCGGTCTTCAGGTCGACGACGTTCAGCCGGTTCAGCGGCGACGGGGCGAGTGCCTGGGTGCCGTCCGGGGCGGAGTGGACGAGCCGGTCGCCGAGGAAGGCGACGTGGGCGTCCTTGGCCGCCTCGACGACCTGCTTCTCGGCCTTGCCCCGGGTGTGCACGACGACGGTGGACTTCTTGGTCGCGGGGTCGTACTCGTTCCACGCGATCCTGGTGTCGGAGAGGGCCGCTTCGAAGTGCCACTCGGAGGCGAGCGGCGCCGCGTAGTCCTCCGCCACGGCGGCGTCGGCGAGGTCGATGGTGCCCCGGTGCGCGACGCCGTCGGCGCCCTGGTAGCGGAGCAGCGCGTGGGTGGCGGTGCCCTGTCGCACCTCCACGCGCGTGGAGCCCTCCGGGATGCCGGTGACGGTGCGGCTGCCGTGCTCGGCGTCGTACATCCGCAGCTTGCCGGTCCCGTTCCAGAACGTGAGGAAGATCGCGCCGCCGGCGAGCCCGGCGCACCGCTCGCCGCTCCCCTCGGGCATGGTCAGGACGGTGGTGCCCGTGGTCATGTTCCGCACCGTGGGAGTGCCGGACCCGCACAGCAGGACGTGGTCGCCGACGACGAGGTTCTCCCCCGGGTACATGTACTGGTTTCCGTCGATCGGGGTGCGCTCCCCGGTGTCGTACCGCACCCAGTACTGATCGTCCCCGCGGTAGCGGTTCGTCGCGAGGAGGAAGCCCGTCGACCCGGCGGCGACGACCGCCGCCTGCGGCTCGATCCGGAGGGGGGCGGGGGCGTCGGCGGCACCCGCCGGCGGGGCGGCGAGGGCGGCGGCGCCGAGGGTCGCGGCGAGGACGGTGGCGACGGACGCGCCGGGGCGGCGTCCGGCGGAGCGATCGGGCATGAGGTGTTCCCCTGTCTGGGACGGGCGGCGCGCCCGGTGGGCGCGCCGCCCTCGTGGACCGGTGGTCAGGCGACGTGGTTGTACGCGCCGCCGGCGAAGACCGTGTTCGCCCGGCGGACCTTGAGGGGCTTGGTGCGGTCGCCGGTGCCGCCGTAGAAGTACGTCTTCCGCTCGGCGGCGCTGTACGCGAACAGGTCGGGCTTCCCGTCGTTGTCGGCGTCGCCGCCGCCGATCAGCTCCGTGTAGGCGTTCCAGCCTCCGCCGATGCGGGTGCGGCCGGTGAAGGTGCCGTCGCCCTTGCCGAGGTACATCCAGAGGACGCCGTCCTTGTCGCGGGCGAGGAGGTCGCCCGCGGCGGCTCCGGCGATGTTGCCGGTGCCGACGAGCTGGTTGTAGACGCCCCAGCCGGAGCCGATCTTCTTGCGGGCGGCGAAGGGGGCGTCGACGTTCCCGGTGGACCGGTAGAGCCACAGGACGCCGGTCTTGTCGGTGGCGAGGAGGTCGGGGCGGCCGTCGCCGGTGTAGTCGGAGCCGCCGGACAGCTGGTCGTACACCTGCCAGCCGCCGCCGACGCGGGACCGGTCGAAGAAGCGCCCGTAGCCGTTGCTCTCGTAGAACCACAGGACGCCGGACCGGTCGCGGGCGACGATGTCGGACCTGTTGGCGAGGGCGATGTCCCCGGTGGTCTCGATCCGGTCGTACGCCTGCCAGCCGCCGCCGACCCGTGCCCGCCGCCCGTCCAGCTCCCCCTCCGGGGTCAGGACCGTGGTGTCGGTCCACAGGACGCCGTCGGCGTCGCGGGCGAGGAGGTCGGGGGTGGTGTCGAAGTCGAAGCCGTGCGGCCGGATGCCGAGTTCGAGGGCGAGCTGGCCCTCCACCCGCACCGCTTCGCCGATTCCGTTCAGCGGGGTGAAGGTGAAGGAGACCTGGTAGCTGCCGCTGGGTGCGCCGGAGTACCGGGGCTCGCCGTTCTCCGTGGTGCCGATGTAGTGGTTCCAGTCGAACCGCACGTTCCGGTCCGTGGCGGTCCAGGTGCGGGTGAGCTTCCTGCCGTCCTGGTGCCGGAAGACGGCGTCGACCCGCACGTTGCCCCGGTTCAGGGCGAAGTCGAAGCGGAGGGGGGCCAGGACGCCGTTCACCGGCCGGAACCACTTCCCGTCGTGCGGGAGTTCCGAGGAGGCGGGCCGCAGCGCGGTGGACTCGCCGGTGGTCGCCTCCTGCACGGCCCGGGGCACGCCGTCCGGGCCGGCGGTGATCTGGTGGACGCCCTCGCCGTCCGCTCCGCCGGCGACGCTGCCGCCCCACACGGTCTGGCCGCCCGCGGGGCTGTCGGTGGAGCGGACGGTGTGGTCCAGCAGCTCGAACGACTCGCCGCCGGTCAGGTGGCGGGCCGTCAGGGGGCGTGCCGGGGAGGGCGTGGTGGCGGTGAGTCCGCCGGGCCGGCTGTACGTCAGCCAGTCGCCGACCAGGCCGAGGTCGTAGTCCCGGTCGGGCGCCTGGGGGAGCGGCACCGTGCTGTCCGCGCCGCCGGTCCGGTCGCGGACGACCGCCCGGGGGGCGGCGTCCGCCGGGTACTCGACCCAGGCGATCCGCCGGTCGGAGAAGGTGACGGAGGACGGGTCCGCCGCGGCCGGGACGGCGTAGGTCTCCACGACCTTCGCCGTGGCCAGGTCGACGACGGCCCAGACGGCCGCGCCTCCCGCGTCCTTGGTGAGGAGCAGGGCGTGCGCGTCGGTGGCGGACGCCAGGGTCGGGGTCGCGTCCTTGCCGGGCATGCCGTCGATCACCCGGCTGCCCTCCGCGACGGTGTGCAGCTTCAGGACGGGCTGCGGGCCGGTGGTGGAGACGGCGAGCAGCCCGCCGCCCGCGAGCCCGATCTCCCGGAGGTCGTAGGTGTCCTCGTCGACCGGCAGGGTGTAGGAGCCTCCCCGCGCCCCGTCGAAGACGGTGACGGACGTCTCGAACGGGTTGATCACGGCCCCGGTGTCGCCGGTGGCCACGACGCGGTCCTCCGCGCTGATCATGTCGAGTTCGATCGTGGTGCCGTCGGTGTACCGCGTGTAGGTCAGCCGCCCGTAGGTGGGGTCCTGGTGGTCGTACCGGTTGCCGTCCATCGTGAAGGCGCCGTGCTTCCCGCCGCCGAGCAGCTTGTGGAAGGCGGGCACCACTCCGAGTCCGTCGGCGGTGGGGGCGGCCTGCGGGGCGGCGCTCACGGCGGCGGCCGCGGGGCCGGTGGTGAGGGCGCCGGCGCCGAGGGTCGCGGCGAGGACGGTGGCGACGGCCGCGCCGAGACGGCGGCTTCGCGCGGAGCGTACGGAAGTCAAGGTGTTCCCCCTGGAGGTACTGCCTGGAACGAGACCGGGCGGTACGCACACGGGTGCGTACCGCCCTAGGGGACTCTTGATCCGTATATATGGTTGTACGGCACGAGACACGTTCTTCGTTCCCGCGCCCGTTCCCGCCTCCGGTGCCGCGCCGGCGCCGTCAGGAGACGCTGGTGAACGTGCTGCCCTCGCCCACGTAGAGCGGGGTCGACTGGCGGGTGAAGGGCGACTGGACCGTGCCGTTGGAGCGGTAGACGTACGTGCCGCCCGCCCCGTACCCGATCAGGTCCGGCCGGCCGTCGCCGGTCACGTCGCCCGCGCCCACCAGCTCGCGGAAGGCGTTCCAGCCGCCGCCGACGCGGACCCGGCCCTTGAAGCCGTAGCCGTTGCCCTCGTACAGCCACAGCACGCCGTCCTTGTCGCGGGCGACGAGGTCGCCGCCCGCGTCGCCGACGATGTTGCCGACCGCCGTCAGCTGGGTGTAGCCCTGCCAGCCGCCGCCGATCCTGACGCGCGTCCCGTACGGCCGCGAGGCGCTGCCCGTGCCCGGGTAGAACCAGAGGGAGCCGGCCGTGTCGACGGCGAAGAGGTCCGCCCTGCCGTCCGCCGCGAGGTCCGAGCCGCCGGCCAGCCGGGTGTAGCCCTGCCAGCCGCCGCCGACCTTGGTGCGGGCGGTGAAGGTGCCGTCGCCCTTGCCGAGGTAGTGCCAGAGGTAGCCCGACCCGTCGACGGCGACGAGGTCGCCGTGGCCCGCGCCGCCGATGTTCCCGGCCGCCTCGATCTGCCGGTACGTGTTCCAGCCCGTGCCGATCCTCGTCCGCTCGGCCGGCCTCACCTGCCCGCCGACCGGCCAGTCGAAGAGGTCGTCCCGCCACAGCGTCCCGGCCGCGTCCCGGGCCAGGAGGTCCGTGGAGCCGTTGGCGTTGAGATCGTGCGGGTTGGCGGCACGGGTCACGGCGAGGGTGCCGGAGGCGGTGTCGTGGGCGGCGCCGTCCAGCGAGGTGGCGGCGGCCTGCCAGGTGTAGCCGCCGTTGGGGGCGCTGATCCCGCCCAGGACGCCGTCCCAGGCCCCGGTGAACAGGGGCTCGTCGCCGGACCGGACGAGCCGCTTGGTCAGCTTCCGGCCGGTGGCGGTGTGGGTGAGGGTCAGGTCCACGGTCGCGTCCGCGCGCGAGAGCCGGACGGAGAGCGGGACGCTCGTCCCGGGCTTCTCCAGGCTCACCGACGCCGGCACGGTCGAGCCGGTCACCCTGAGCGCCACGACCCGGCCGGTGCCGGCGACGAGGACGGGCGTCACCGTCCCGTCCCGGCCAAGGGCGAACAGCCCGTCGGCCTCGGCGCTCGCCCCGCGCACCAGCAGGCTGCCGTCCGCCGCGTGCGCGACGGACGAGAAGTTCTCCAGGACCTTGTACGGGGCTCCGCCCGTCGCCAGGTTCCGCGCGAACAGCGGGGTCAGCACCTCGGGGCCGGCGCCCGGGTCGCGCCGGGCCGCGTACAGGGCCGTGTCGCCGATGATCCCGGCCAGGACCGGCTGTCCGGCGATGTCGGTGAGCGGGATGTCGTGGTCCGAAGTGCTGCCGACGGCCAGGTGGTTGAGGGTGTGACCGCCGTCCGCCGTGTCCGTGATCGACGCCCGGTACTTCGGGGTGACCGCCCCGGTCGTCGCCTCGTTCCAGTCACCGCCGCCGCCCAGCGATCCCTGGGTGATCGGCCCGCCGGTGGGGATCGGGAGCCGGGCCTGGAAGGTGTACGGACGCCGGTCGTTCAGGACCGTGCGGTAGCCCTTGCCGAGGATCAGCACGGTGGGCCGGCCGTCGGCGTCCCGGCCCGCGGCGACGACCTTGTGCGCGGTCTCGGTGTAGTCGTTGAAGGCGTTGCCGACGGAGTCGGTGAGCTTCGTCCGGCTGACGGCGCCGTTGTCGTTGCGCAGCTGCCACAGCTCGCGGCCCTCGCCGGACTCCGCGGGCAGGCTCTCGTACGCGACGTTGTACGCGACGCCGACGAGGTCGCCGCGCAGCGTGTGGTGGGTGTACGTCCCGGTCGTCGGGTTCCAGGCGGTGACGGTGCCGTTGTCGTTCGTCACCAGCCAGTCGGACGACGAGTCGTGGACCGCCGACGCGTTCAGGGCCGAGACCGTGCCGTCCGGCGCGTGCCGCTCGACACGCGTCTCGCCGTTCTCGTCCGTGCAGGTCGTCACGTAGCCGAACGCGCCCGTGGCGGCGATCTCCGCCCCGACGGGCAGCAGCCCGGCGGCGGCCGGCACGCACCGCCCGTCGGCGGTGGCGGCGGCCACGGCGGCCGGCGCCGTGACGAGGGTGCCGGTCACGGCGGTGACCGTGGTGAGGGTGAGGAGGGCGGCGGCGAGCCGGCGCCCGGAAACGCGGTGGTTCACGAGACTCCTCGGAGGACGGAGGGGATCAGACGACCTGGCCGAACGTGCTGCCCTCGCCCGCGTACAGGTCGGTGGTCAGACGGGTGAAGGGCCGGTTGGCCGTGCCGGTCGACTTGTAGACGTAGGTGCCGTTGCGGCCGTGGGCGACGAGGTCGGGGCGGCCGTCGTTGTCGACGTCGCCGGCGCCGACGAGGTGCGAGAAGGCCCCCCAGCCGCCGCCGATCTGGACGCGCCCGCCGAAGCCGCCGCGGCCGTTGCCCTGGTAGAGCCAGAGGACGCCGTCCTTGTCGCGGGCGACGAGGTCGCCGGCGGCGGTGCCCGCGATGTTCCCGACGGCGGTGAGCTGGTTGTAGACCTGCCAGCCGCCGCCGACCTTCACGCGGGTCGCGAACGGCTTGGTGGCGGAGCCGGTGCCCTTGTAGAACCAGAGCGCGCCGGCCGCGTCCGTGGCCAGGAGGTCGGAGCGCCCGTCGGCGTCGAGGTCCGAACCGCCGGTCAGCCGGGTGTAGTTCTGCCAGCCGCCGCCGACCTTGGTGCGGGCGGTGAAGGTGCCGTCGCCCTTGCCGAGGTAGTGCCACAGCACGCCGGCCCCGTCGAGCGCGACCAGGTCGCCGTGCGCGGCGCCGGCGATGCTGCCGACGGCCTCGATCTGCTTGTACGTGTTCCACCCGGCGCCGACCTTGGTCCGGCCCGCCGTCACGACCACGCCGTTCTGCGGCCGGTCCCTCAGCTCGTCGCGCCACAGCACGCCGGCGGCGTCCCGCGCGAGGACGTCGGTGGAGCCGTTGTTCGAGTAGTCGTGGGGGTTGGGGGTGCGGGTGAGGACCAGCTGGTCGGTCCGGCGCGCGGGCTCGCCGAGCCCGTTGAGCGCATGCGCCTCGGCGTCCACCCGGTACGTGCCGTTCGGCGCGTCGTCGTCGTCGACGTGCCCGTCCCAGACGAAGGAGAAGTTCTCGTCGTCGGTGGGGGAGTGCACGTACTGCTGGTACTGCCTGCCGGTGGCCAGGTGGGTGAGCGTGACGAACATGTAGGCGTCGGCGTGGGACAGCGTCCAGCCGAGCCGCACCTCGCCGCCGGTCGCGTCGAGGTTCGTCGTCGCGGGGACGTCGTCCTTCACGAAGGCCGGCGGGTTCGGCGCGACCATGTCCGCCGTCTTGGTGACGGTCGGGTCGCCGCCTCCGGCGGCCGTGACCCGGAACAGGCCGTCGCCGTCCGCGCCGCGGCTGCCGGTCAGCACCATGCTGCCGTCGGCCGCGCTGTCGCTGCCGGTCACGCTGTCGGCGACGGCGCGCTTCGTGCCGTCGGTCAGGGAGACGGCGGTGACGGCCTCGCCGTTGGCCCCGTGGACCAGCCAGTCACCCGTCAGCTCGACGAACCACTCGTCGCCGCGCGAGCCCAGCACGGTCTGCTTCGTCGCGCGGGTCGCACGGTCGACGGAGGTCACGTACAGCCCGGTGCCGCTGGCCCAGTCGAGCCAGGCCACGTGGGTGTCCGAGAACATGAGGTGGCTGAAGCCGTAGCCGGACTCGGCGGAGGCGTAGGTCTCCAGGACCTTGTTCTGCGTGAGGTCGATCAGGGCGCGGCCGCCCTTGCGCGCGCCCGAGGGGCCCGTCTCGTAGCCGACGAGGACGAGGCCGTCCTTGACGGGCGCGCTGGTGAAGAAGTCGGTGGCGTCGGCGGGCAGCCCCGGTACCTTGCGCGTCGTCGGCGCGGCGCTCCCGCCCTGGGTGACGACGTGCAGCTCGGCCGTGCCGTCGGCCTCGGTGATCTGGGCGAGCACGCTCGACGGGCCCAGGACGGCCACGTAGTTGCCGCCGAGGGAGCCGAGGTCGAGGTCCACGCCGGGGGCGCCGGGCACGGCCATGTTCCGCAGGGTGAGCTTGCGGAACTCGGAGATGAAGCCGGCGTCGCCCAGGGCGACCACGTCGCCGCCCGAGGTCGCCCAGGCGCCGCCCTCCGGGCGGGTCAGCGGGGTCGGCGCGCCGCCCCCGTACGGCGTCCAGAGCAGCTCGGGGGAGTTCTCGGAGGCGTAGGAGTCGTAGGTGAGGAAGCCGGTGGCGCCCGCCCCCGCGACCGTGGCGCCCGCGGGGAAGGCGGGCAGGGCGTCCTCCTGCGCGGCGGCGGCACCGGCGGCGGTGGTTCCGGAGGTCGCCGCGAAGGCCGCCGGCGCCGTCGCGAGGGTGCCCGCGCCGAGGGCCGTGACGGCGAGGACGGCGGTGACGGCGGAGGCCAGGCGGGCGCCGGCGGTGCGGTACTGCAAGGTGAACTCCCACGGGAAGACCGGGCACGGGCGTGCCGTGCCCGGTCAGACTCACGAGGAGATCGACTGGTTGTACGGACGATCCGAACTTTCGTTCAGTGTCGCTCCGTTCACCGGCCCCCGGTCAGGCGAGGTGGTTGTACGTGTATCCCGCCTGGACGTCCGACAGGGCCCGGACGCGGAAGGGCTTCAGCCGGTCGCCGGTGCCGCTGTAGAGGTACACCTTCTTGGTGCTGGGGTGGTGGGCGAGGAGGTCGGCCCTGCCGTCGTGGTCCACGTCCCCGGCGCCGGTGATCTGGCCGTAGATCTGCCAGCCGCCGCCGATCCTCGTCCGGGCGGTGTAGGTGCCGTCGCCCTTGCCGAGGTAGAGCCAGAGGACGCCGTCCTTGTCGCGGGCGACGAGGTCGCCGCCGGCGGCGCCGGCGATGTCGCCGACGGAGGTGAGCTGGTTGTAGACGCCCCAGCCGGTGCCGATCTTCTCGCGGGGCGCGTAGGGGCGGGTGCTGGTGCCGGTGCCCGCGTAGAGGTAGAGGGCGCCGGTGGTGTCGGCGGCGACGAGGTCGGCGGTGCCGTCGCCGGTGAGGTCGGAGCCGCCGGTGATCCGGTCGTAGGTCTGCCAGCCGCCGCCGATCTTCACCCGGGGGCGGAAGCCGCCGGCGCCGTCGCCCTGGTGCAGCCAGAGGACGCCGAAGGCGTCGCGCGCGACGACGTCGGCGGTGAAGGCGTGGGAGGGGGCGTGCTTCTCCACCTCGCCGACGACCTCGATCTTGTCGTAGCCCTTCCAGCCGGTGCCTACGGAGACCCGGCTCCGGCCGTCCCCGGCGCTGTCCCGCCACAGCGCGCCCGCGGAGTCCCGGCCGAGGAGGTCGGGGAAGCCGTCGGCGTCGATGTCGTGGACGAAGGAGGAAGCGGTGCCCTGCCGGGCCAGCAGCCGGGTGGTGGGCCTGCCGTCCGTGCCGAGCGCGACGCGGTGCAGGCCCGCGCCGTCCCGGGCCGAGCTGCCCTGGACGACGCTCGCCGTCCCGTCCGGGGCGGGCACCAGGGTCTCGACGCGGTCGAAGAGCGTGACCGTCTCGCCGGTCCCCAGGTGCGTGGCCGAGGTGCCGTACAGCAGCCAGTCGCCGAGCAGGCCCATCGGGAGCGGGGAGACCGTGGAACTCACCGGGACCTCGGTCTGTGCCCCGGAGGCCCGGTCGTGGACCACCACCCGGCGCGGGGTGGTGCCGACGGACGGTTCGGTCCAGGCCACCCGGGTCGCCGAGACGGCCTCCACGCGCGCGTACGACTCGGTGACGGTGGCGGTGGCCAGGTCGACGAGCCCCACGCGCCGCTCGCCCGTCGCGGTCCTGTGGTCGAGCAGCCCGACCGCGGCGGTGCCCGGACGCAGGTCCCCGTACGTGCTCCCCTCGGGCAGCCCCGTGATCGCGCGGGGCGCCGCGTCCTTCGTGTCCAGGTACACCCGGCCGAAGGCCCGCACGCCGATCGCCCGCCCCGCGGTGCCCGCGAACTCGGCGTCCGTCCAGCCGGGCACGCCCTCCATGCGGAAGGACTCCCCGGTCGCCAGGTCCGTCAGCGCGCCGTCGTACCCCTCCAGGGTCGCGGCCACCAGGTCGCCGGACGGACGGGTGTGCCACTCGAAGGAACGGTGGTCGTCGCGGTGCGTGCCGCCCGCGTACGGGATCCAGCGGAGGATCCGCTCGTCGGAGGTGTCGGTGGGCATCGAGACGATGTAGCCGCCCGTTCCCGCGCTGCGCAGCGTGGCGCCGGGCGGCAGCGAGCGGACGGGCTCCACGGTCGTCGTGCCGGCGCTCGCCGCCGCGGGCGCCGGCGCGGCACTGGTGCCC
>NZ_BNBS01000034.1 GCF_014656075.1 Streptomyces hydrogenans | reverse complement strand
GGGCCGCCTCGGCGGTGCGGCGGGCCTGCTGGGCGGCGGCGCTGCCGGGGCGGTCGCGCAGGGCCTCGGCGACGCGGCGGTACGCCTCCGGGGTGGGCGTCGACCCGGCGGCGGGCAGCTCCTTGGGAGCGTCGGCCGCGGTCGCCTGGGCCAGGACGCGGCGGCCCTCCAGGGCGCTGGCGCGCTCGGTCTCGGCGGTGGCGTAGCGGCGCAGCAGGTCGGCGTGCTCGCCGCGCAGTCCGGCCAGTTCGACGCGCTTGGCGCGGAGCTTGGCGTCCAGGCGGATGCGCAGGGCGCGGGACTCCTCCAGGTCCGCCTCCAGTTCGGCGAGGCGCTCCTCGGCCTTCCACTGGTCGGCGGTGCGGGCGCGGGTCAGCTCGGCGACCTGACGGCCGGCGCTGCGGTCCCAGCCGCGCATGAGGACGGCACCGGTGACGGCGGCGGCCGCCGCCGCGGCGGCGAGCAGCCGCACGACCACGAGTTCCCCGGGGACCCAGGCCGCCGCGGCGCAGACGACCGCGGCGCCGGCGACCGCGGAGGGCGGCATCAGCTTGTGCAGAGGCGGGGAATGACGGTGGCGTCCACGTGGCATGGCCTGAAATTTACCGTGCGTAGGCGCGGTGTGGGGGGTCGGCCCGGCAATCTCTTGGCCACTTCTCGACGACGGAATCGGAGAGACCGCGTTCCGCTTCCGCTTCGGGCCGACTTCCCCTCTTCGGCGCCTACTTCCCGACCAGCCCCTTCTCCTTCAGATAGGCGGCGGCGACGTCCTCGGGCTTCGCCCGCTCGGCGTCCACCTTGCGGTTGAGTTCGGCGAGATCCGCGGTGGTGAGCACCTTGGTGATCTTGTCGAGCGCGGCGGTGACCTCGGGCGCCCCGGCCTCCTTCGCGTTCACCACCGGAAGCACGTTGTCGGCGTTCTGCAGGTGCTTGTCGTCCTCCAGGAAGACCAGGCCGAAGCTGTCCACCGTGGCGTCCGTGGTGGTGGTCAGGACCAGCTGGTCCACCCCGTCCTTGACCGCCTGCTTGGCCTGCGGGGTACCGACGCCCTTGGGGTCGACGCCGGCCACGTCGGTGCCGTACGTCTTCTTCAGACCGGGGGCGCAGAAGGGGCGGACCGCGCATTCGTCGCCCGCCGCGATCTTCACCTTCAGCTTCGCCGCGCCGAGATCGGAAAGCGTCTTCAGCTTGTTCTTCTCGGCGAATTCCTTCGACACCGCGAAGGCGTTCTGGTCGACCGCCCCGCCGGCTTCCAGGACCTTCAGTCCGCGCGGTTCCGCGAGCCCGCGGAGCGCGTCCACGGTGGCCTTCACGTCACCGGAGGCGACCGGCTTCTCCTCGGGCGCCTCCGGGCCGTTCACCTTCGCGTTGAGGAATTCCGCGAGCGTCGCCGCGTATTCCGGCACGACGTCGATCTCGCCCTTCTCCAGGGCGGGCTCGTACAGCTCCCGGTTCTTCACCGTGGTGACCGAGGCCGAGTAGCCCGCGTCGCGCAGCAGCTGCGCGTACAGCTCGGCGAGCACCTTCGACTCGGTGAACGCGGCCGCGCCCACGACCAGGGAGCCCTTCTCCCCGCCGGAGCCCGAGGAGCTCTTCTCCTTGCCCTGCTCCAGGCTGTCGCCGCCGCACGCGGTGAGCGAGACGGCCAGCGCGGCGGCACCCAGCAGCGCGCCCGTGGCGCGCGAGATCCTCTTCACGACTTCAGTCCTTCGCTCTCGGTGTCCACATACGTCAAGTCCGGGGCGGCCGGGGCACGAGCAACCGGTCCAGGGCCACCAGCACGCCCTCCACCACCAGCGCGAGCAGGGCCACCAGAACGGCGCCCGCGACCACCTGCGCGGTGTCGTAGAGCGCGAAGCCCGCGGTGATGATCCGGCCGAGACCGCCCTGGCCGACCATGGCGGCGATCGTCGCCGTCGCGACCACCTGCACGGCGGCGGACCGGACGCCGGTCATCACCACCGGCGCCGCCAGCGGCAGTTCGACCCGGCGGAAGACCTGCCCGCCCGTCATCCCCATGCCCCGGGCCGCCCGGACGGCCGCCCGGTCGACCTCCCGGACCCCCACGTACGCGTTCGTCAGCAGCGGCGGTATCGCGAAGAGGACCAGGGCGGTCACGGTCGGCACATAGCCCGCGTTCCGCAGCGGGGAGACCATGAAGAGGGCGAGGACGGCGAAGACCGGGACCGCCCGCCCCACGTTCGACACGTTGACCGCCAGCGCCCCGCCACGGCCGAGGTGGCCCAGCCACAGCCCGAGCGGCAGGGCGAGCGCCCCGGCGATCAGCAGCGCCAGCACGCTCACGTACACGTGCTCGGCCAGGCGCGCGCCGACACCCTCCTCGCCGGTCCAGTGCGCACCGGTGGTGAGCCAGGCCCACGCGTCCGTCACGACCCCCACCTCACCCACCCCCCGGCGCGCCCTGGGCCCGGGACCAGGGCGTGAGCAGCCGCTGGACGCCCAGGAGCAGCAGGTCGGCGACGACGGCGAGCAGCACGCAGAGCACCGAGGCGGCGAGCACCTGGGCCTTGAAGAAGGTGGGCAGGGCGTCCTCGATGAGATTGCCGAGGCCGCCGCGGCCGACGACCGAGCCGACGGTGGTGAGCGCGATCGTGGTGACGGTGGCCATCCGGACGCCGGCCATCAGGACCGGCAGCGCGAGCGGCAGTTCGACCTGCCAGAGCAGCCGCCAGGGGCCGAAGCCGAGCCCGCGCGCCGCCTCCCGGGTCTCGGCCGGCACCGCTTCGAGCCCGGCCAGCGTGTTCCGCACCAGGATCGTCAGCGCGTACAGCACCAGACCGGTGACGACCAGCGCCGAGGAGAGGCCGAGGACGGGCAGCAGCAGGGAGAACATGGCGAGCGACGGCACCGTGTAGAGCAGGGTGGTCAGCCCGAGGACCGGTGCGGCCAGCCGCGGCCGGGCCCGCACGAGCAGGGCCAGCGGCACGGCGACGAGGAGCGCGATCGCCACGGAGGCGGCGGTGAGGCCGATGTGCTGGACCAGGGCGTCGGTCAGCTCCTCGCGGCGGGTGCGCAGGTACTCCCCGCAGATCCAGTCGTTGCCGACCAGACAGTTCGGCGCGCTCATCCGGACCTCCCCCCCAGGTCGCCGCCGTTAGAACGTGTGTATGGCGACCCTAGCGTCCGCCACCGACAACGGGGCCGGTCCGAGGCCCGCGCCGCCGATCCGCCACCTTGCCGCAACACCGCCTTCACACATGCCGGATGACGAGGGGACAGAATGGCCCCATGATCCGGTTCGAACAGGTGACCAAGCGCTATCCGGACGGCACCACCGCGGTCGACGACCTCTCCTTCGAGGTCGCCGAAGGTGAGCTCGTCACGCTCGTGGGCCCCTCGGGCTGCGGCAAGACGACCACGATGATGATGGTGAACCGACTGGTCGAGCCGACCTCCGGCCGCGTCCTCGTCGACGGCCGGGACGTCGCCGGGGTCGACCCGGTCGCCCTGCGCCGCAAGATCGGCTACGTCATCCAGCAGGTCGGGCTCTTCCCCCACCGCACCGTCCTCGACAACACCGCGACCGTCCCCGCCCTGCTCGGCTGGAAGAAGGCCGCCGCACGCGCGCGTGCCGCCGAACTCCTCGAACTCGTCGGCCTCGACCCCGCCGTCCACGGCCCCCGCTACCCCGCCCAGCTCTCCGGCGGACAGCGCCAGCGCGTCGGCGTGGCCCGCGCGCTCGCCGCCGACCCGCCGGTCCTCCTCATGGACGAGCCCTTCGGCGCCGTCGACCCGGTCGTCCGCGAGCGGCTCCAGAACGAGTTCCTCGCCCTCCAGGCCACCGTCCGCAAGACCGTCCTCCTCGTCACCCACGACATCGAGGAGGCCGTCCGGATGGGCGACCGCATGGCCGTCTACGGCGAGGGCCGCATCGAGCAGTTCGACACCCCGGCCACCGTGCTCGCCTCCCCCGCCACCCCGTACGTCGCCGACTTCGTCGGCGGCGACCGCGCCCTCAAGCGGCTCGCCGTCACCCCCGTCACGGCCGAGGACCTCGACCCGCTCCCGGACGGCGCCGCACCGACCGGGGACCCCCGCTCCGTCCCCCTCGGCGGCAGCCTCAAGGACGCGCTCGCCCTGCTCCTCCAGGACGACTCCGGACAGCTGACCGTCACCGGCGACGACGGCCGCCCCCTCGGCACCCTCACCCCCGCCGGGGTCCACCGCGCCCTGCGCCGCAGCGCCGCGTAGATCAGTCCGCCCGCAGCTTCCCGCTCATCCACACCAGGCCGGGCGGGATCTCGCGGTTCCAGGTGGTGAAGTTGTGGCCCCCGCTCTCCAGCGTGATCGAGGAGACCCGGGCCGGGCTCCGCACCTTCCGGACGAACTCCCGCGTCGCCTTCAGGTTCCCCTCGCCCGACCTCGACGTGGTCACCAGGAACGAGGAGGCAGGCTGCGGACGGTGGTCCAGGCTCCACAACAGGTCGGCCCGCCGCCGCAACCCCTCGTCCCCGTGGAACAGGTCACCGGTCGTCACGTCCTCCGCCGCCCGGTAGTACGCGGAGAAACCCGCCCCCGCCGCGAACCGGTCCGGATGGTGCAGGGCGATCTTCAGCGCGCAGTAACCACCCGTCGAGTTCCCCATGAACCCCCAGTTCCGGGCCTTCGTCCCCACCCGGTACGTCTCCGACACCGCCCGCGGCAGGTCCTCGGCGAAGAACGTCTCCGACTTCGGACCGCCCGGCACGTCCACGCACTCGGTGTCCCTCGGCGGCGCCACCGTCGGCCGCAGCATCACCAGGACCATCGGCTGCATCCGGCCCTCCTTGGCCTGGAGCGCCGCCGTCCTCGGGTACTTCAACCCCTTGATCAGGTTCTCCGCCGTGCCCGGATACCCCGTCAGCACCACCGCCGCCGGGAACGACCGCTTCGCGTACCGCTCCTGGAAGTACTCCGGCGGCAGGTACACGAAGGCCGGCGAGGTGATCCCCGACCGGTCGCCCCGCACCACCACCTGCTGGATCTGCCCGCCCACCGACGGCCGCGCCCCGCCCGGCACGTCCACCGCGCGCGTGCCCACCACCCGCACGTCCTTCGCGGCCGCGCCGTGGTCCACCACGACCCCCATCTCCTGCTCCTGGCCGAACAGATCCGCCCAGGAACCGTAGAAGAGGAAGGAACGGTTCGCCGCCAGGCCCACCGCCGCGAACAGCGCCAGCTGCGTCGCGAACAACAACCCCACCCTGCCCACGACCGGCCGCCACCCCCGCCCGGCCAACCGCGGCCACCACAGCACCGTGACCGAGAACAACGCGACGGCCGCCACCACCGCCGTGACGAGCGCCGCACCACTGGTGAGACCCATGAGACGTCCGAACCTTCCTGAGTACGACTTCCCGGACGCCCCGACGACTTCCTGAGAATTTCCTGTGCCCCGATGAACCCGCCCCCGCCCAGCCCCGTCCTAAGGAGCGCCCCGAACGGGGCCGAAAAAGACCACGGAAGCACGGGAAGCGCGGGAAGCGATGTCTGTCACGGTAGATGGGGACAAAACATCATCGGTTCCGGTCCGGGTCCGCCGAATTCTCCGCGGCCCCGAACCGGAACGCGTCCCCGCCCTCATCGGCACGGCGGTCAGCCTCATCGGACTCCTCGACATCGCCGCCGGCGTCTTCCCCCGGTTCCGCGCCAGCCGCGTCCACGCCCTCGCCGAAGTCCTCCCCGGCACCCTCGGCCCGCTCTCCGCCGCCGTCTCCCTGTGCGCCGGCGTCCTCCTGCTCCTCGTCGCCCACGGCCTCAAACGCCACAAGCGCCGCGCCTGGCGGGCCGTCGTCCTCCTCCTGCCGCTCGGCGCCGTCGCCCAGTTCGTCTGGCGCCACTCCGTCCTCGGCTCCCTGCTCTCCCTCGCCCTGCTCGCCCTGCTGCTGCGCCACCGCGACCAGTTCGCCGCCCTCCCCGACCCCCGCAGCCGCTGGCGCGCCCTCGCCAACTTCGTCGTCATGGGCGCCGGCTCCCTCGCCCTCGGCCTCGTCGTCGTCAGCGCCCACCCCCGCCGCGTCGTCGGCGACCCCAGCCTCACCGACCGCCTCGAACACGTCCTCCTCGGACTCGTCGGCGTCGAAGGCCCCGTCGCCTACACCCACGACGTCGACTGGACCGTCGGCTACTCCCTCGGCGCCCTCGGCACCCTCACCACGCTCACCACCCTCTACCTCGCGCTGCGCCCCGAGCACCCCGCCGCCCGACTCACCGACGAGGACGAGGTCCGGCTCCGCGCCCTCCTCGACCGCCACGGCGGCCGCGACTCCCTCGGCCACTTCGCCCTCCGCCACGACAAGGGCGTCGTCTTCTCCCCCAGCGGCAAGGCCGCCGTCTGCTACCGCGTCGTCTCCGGCGTCATGCTCGCCAGCGGCGACCCCATCGGCGACGTCGAAGCCTGGCCCGGCGCCATCGAACGCTTCATGGACGAGGCCCGCGCCCACTCCTGGACCCCCGCCGTCATGGGCTGCTCCGAGACCGGCGGCCAGGTCTGGACCCGCGAGACCGGCCTCGACGCCCTCGAACTCGGCGACGAGGCCGTCATCGACGTCGACGCCTTCTCCCTCTCCGGCCGCGCCATGCGCAACGTCCGCCAGATGGTCAAGCGCATCGAACGCAACGGCTACACCACCCGCGTGCGCCGCGTCCGCGACCTCTCCGACACCGAACTCGACCTCGTCCGCCGCGCCGCCGCCGACTGGCGCGGCACCGACACCGAACGCGGCTTCTCCATGGCCCTCGGCCGGATCGGCGCCCCCGGCGACGGCGACGCCGTCATAGCGACCGCCCACCTCACCGACCCCGACGGGTCCGACGGCCCCTACGGCGACCTCAAAGCCATGATCCACTTCGTGCCCTGGGGCCCCGACGGCATGTCCCTCGAACTCATGCGCCGCGACCGGAGCGCCGACCCCGGCATGAACGAGCTCCTCATCGTCGCCGCCCTCCAGGCCGCCCCCACCCTCGACATCCGGCGCGTCTCCCTCAACTTCGCCATGTTCCGCTCCACCCTCGCCCGCGGCGAACGCATCGGCGCCGGCCCCGTCCTCCGCCTCTGGCGCGGCCTCCTCCTCTTCCTCTCCCGCTGGTTCCAGATCGAGTCGCTCTACAAGTTCAACGCCAAGTTCCAGCCACGCTGGGAACCCCGCTTCGTCGTCTACCGCACCGGCCGCGACCTCCCCCGCATCGGCCTCGCCGCCATGCAGGCCGAAGGCTTCCTCAGCCTCGCCCTCCCCCGCCCCTTCGCCCGCCGCCGACCCGCCAGGACCCCCCGCCCCTGCGCCCACGTCGTACCGCCCCGCGGCAGCCGGGAACACGAGGTCAGTGCGGCCTGAAACCGCCCCGGACCCCTACGGGCCCTACGCTGGTCGTATGAGTACGACGATCGACCGGGGCGCTCCCCTCGGCCTTCCCGAGTGGGACCGCTGCGCGGTCATGGGCGTGGTCAACGTGACCCCGGACTCCTTCTCCGACGGCGGCCGCTGGTTCGACACCACGGCCGCCGTCAAACACGGCCTCGACCTCGTCGCCCAGGGCGCCGACCTCGTCGACGTCGGCGGCGAGTCCACCCGGCCCGGCGCCACCCGCGTGGACGAGGAGGAGGAGCTCCGCCGCGTCGTCCCCGTCGTCCGCGGCCTCGCCGCCGAAGGCGTCACCGTCTCCGTCGACACCATGCGGGCCTCCGTCGCCACCGCCGCCGTCGCCGCCGGAGCCACCCTCGTCAACGACGTCAGCGGCGGCCTCGCCGACCCCGGCATGATCCCCGCCGTCGCCGCCGCCGAGGTCCCCTTCGTCGTCATGCACTGGCGCGGCTTCAGCCAGGACATGAACAGCCTCGCCGTCTACGACGACGTCGTCACCGAGGTCGTCACCGAACTCCGCACCCGGATGGAGGCCGTCGTCGACGGCGGCATCGCCCCCGAGCGGATCGTCATCGACCCCGGCCTCGGCTTCGCCAAGCTCGCCCCCCACGACCTCGCCCTCGTCGCCCACCTCCCCGAGCTGCGCGCCCTCGGCCGCCCCCTCCTGGTCGCCGCCTCCCGCAAACGCTTCCTCGGCCACGTCCTCACCCGCGAGCCCGGCGCCGTCCCGCCGCCCGCCCGCGAGCGCGACGCCGCCACCGCCGCCGTCTCCGCCCTCGCCGCCCACGAGGGCGCCTGGGCCGTCCGCGTCCACGAGGTCTGGGCCACCGCCGACGCCGTCCGCGTCGTCCGCGCCGTCGAAGGAGCCCGGTGACCGGCGGGCCCGGGGCGAACGGGCCCGAGCCCGACGGGCCCGAGGCGAGCGGGCCCGGGACCGGCGGACCCGGGGCAGGCGGACCCGGGACCGGCGGGCCCGAGGGCGGCTGGGCCACCGACCGCACCGCCGTCGAAGCCGCCAACACCGCCTTCTACGCGGCCATGGAGGAGGGCGACTTCGACCGCCTCGAAGACCTCTGGCTCGACGACGGCGCCACCGACATCTCCTGCGTCCACCCCGGCTGGCCCGTCCTCA
The DNA here is from genome assembly GCF_014656075.1 of Streptomyces hydrogenans. Lineage (GTDB taxonomy): Bacteria > Actinomycetota > Actinomycetes > Streptomycetales > Streptomycetaceae > Streptomyces > Streptomyces hydrogenans. The sequence continues at coordinate 63,790 of NZ_BNBS01000034.1, read as the reverse complement.
CCGGCCGCGGCGAGGTGCTCCGCTCGTACGCCCTGATCATGGCGCACACCGACTACATCCAGTTCTTCCTCACCGACGTACGCATCGCCCTCGCCGGCGACACCGCCCTCGTCACCTGCACCGAGAACATCCTCAGCGGCGGCCCCGCCGAGGACGGCGCCGAGCTCGGCCCGCTCGTCGGACAGCTCGTCGTCGCCACCAACGCCTTCCGCCGGACCCCCGAAGGCTGGCGGATCTGGTCCCACCACGCCTCCCCCGTCATCGCCGGAACCGACGACGACACACCCCCCGCGGCCCCCGACGACGACCCCGGAACCTCCGCCTGACGGCCCCGACAGCAAGCGCTGTCGGTGCCCGCAGGTAGATTCGATGGAGGACACCCGGCCGTCCGCACCCGGCTGCGTGCCCCCGCAACTACGACAGCAGGAGTGATTCGCGTGGATCGTGTCGCGCTGCGCGGCCTCAAGGCCCGAGGTCACCACGGCGTCTTCCCCAAGGAGCGCGAGGAGGGGCAGACCTTCATCGTGGACCTGGTCCTCGGCCTCGACACCCGCCCGGCGGCCGCCGACGACGACCTCACCAAGACCGTCCACTACGGCGTGGTCGCCGAGGAGGTCGTCGACGTCGTCCAGGGCGAGCCCGTGGACCTGATCGAGACACTCGCCGAGCGCATCGCCCAGCAGTGCCTCAGCCACGCCGGCGTCCAGGAGGTCGAGGTGGTCGTCCACAAGCCGGACGCACCCATCACCGTCCCCTTCGACGACGTCACCGTCACGATCACCCGGAGCCGACGATGAAGCCGACCCAGAGCGACCCCACCGTCCAGCCCGTACCCGCCGCCGTCGTCGCCGCCGTCGACGCCGCCGACACCACCCTCTCCAACCCCCGCTGGGCCGTCCTCGCCCTCGGCGCCAACCTCGGCAACCGCCTGGAGAACCTCCAGGGAGCCGTCGACGCCCTCGGCGACACCCCCGGCCTCCGCGTCAAAGTCGTCTCCCCGGTCTACGAGACCGAGCCCTGGGGCGTCGAGCCGGACAGCCAGCCCTCGTACCTCAACGCGGTCGCCCTCGTGAAGACGACCCTCCCGCCCTCCTCCCTCCTGGAGCGCGCCCAGGCCGTCGAGGAGGCCTTTTTGCGGGTCCGGGACGAGCGCTGGGGCGCCCGCACGCTGGACGTCGACATCATCACGTACGCCGACGTGGTCTCCGACGACCCCGTCCTCACCCTCCCCCACCCCCGCGCCCACCAGCGCGCCTTCGTGCTGGCCCCCTGGCACGACGCGGACCCCGAGGCCCAGCTCCCCGGCCACGGTCCGGTGGCGGCCCTCCTCGCCGTCGTCGACCGCGCCGGCGTGACGCCCCGGACCGACCTGGAACTCCGTCTCCCCGAGTAATCGTTACGCTACGTGGCAGACCACCCGCGACCACGTGAAGGACACCCGGTGAAACAACTGCGGCTCAAGGTGCTCGCCGGACTCTTCCTGGTCGCCGGCATCCTCTCCTGGGGCGGCGCCCGCCTGTGGGACTCCGTCGGCACGCTCCCCAGCGTGCCGCTCGCCGCGCCCATCGTCCTCGCCGTGATCGCGGTGGTCCTCACCGCGACGGCCCTGTCGATCCGGGTCCGCCTCAAGGCCCAGCGCGAGCGCCGCCCCGGCGCCAAGGGCGTCGAGCCCCTGATGGCCGCCCGCGCGGTCGTCTTCGGCCAGGCCAGCGCCCTGGTCGCCGCCCTCGTCGCCGGTCTCTACGGCGGCGTGGGCGTCTTCCTCCTCGGCTCCCTCGACGTCCCCGCCCGCCGCGACCAGGCCCTCTACGCCGCCGCCGCGGTCGTCGCCGGCTTCGGCGTCATCGCCGCCGCCCTCTTCCTGGAGCGCATCTGCAAACTCCCCGAGGACGACGACAAGGGCCCCGCCCCGGCCGCCTGACCCCTACCAGGCCTCGCGGGCGAGGTGTCCGTTGACCAGGAAGGTGGGGTGCGGGGCGAGCCGGTACCCGTAGAAGGTGAACGGCTTCGTGCCGAGAGCCGGGCGCGGGCGGACCTCGTGCACCTGGACCCAGGAGGACTCGGGCGGGTCCAGGGGGTGGTGCTCGGGGGTGAAGGTGCCTCGGGACTGCCAGCGGTCGGAAACCACGAGCTGGGAAATCCCCTGGGGCCTCGGAGTGAACCGCGCCCCGATGACGCGGGCGACCTCGGCCAGGAAGGGAGCGTTGGCACTCACGATCATCCTGGCCGGCCAGGCTTTGATGCGGCAGCCGTCGCCCTCGACGTATCCGTCGAGGAAGCCATTGAAGGTGTCGATGTCACGGAGCACCACCCGGGGAAACCCCTGGCGGAGGTGGTGGGCGTCTCCGCCCACGTAGTGGCGCAGGGCGTCGGAGAGGTAGGAAGAGACCACCCTGACCCGGAAGCCGGGCAGGTCCCGCTTCAGAAAGCCCGAGGGCCGGGTGACCGCCTCCAAGCGGGCGGGCAGCCCCGTGCAGGCCGTCAGCGCGGTCGCGTACCGCTCCGCGAAGGCTTCCTCGTTCACCACGAGGGAGACGTAGTTCTTGCCGACCGTACCGTCGGCGCACGTGGCGCCTACGAAGTAGCCGAACTCGTATCCCGGCCGGATCGCCGGCCGCTCCCGGCACAGCTTCCGCGCGGGCGTCCACGCGACCGTCGTCCCCGCCGCGTCCGCCGCGTGTGTCCACCCGTCCGGCGTGAACAGCAGCAGGTCCGGGCTGGCGAGGAAGGCCATGTGGTCGGTGACCACCTCGACGGCGTGCCGCGCCTTGGCGGCGGTCACACCGGTGACCGTGGTCCGCACCGTCCGAACCCCGTCCAGGGTCCACATGATGTCGCCGGAGGCCACGTTCTTCGCCTGAACGCAGCCTCCGACCAGATTGACGAGCATCTTGCTCGCGAGGCCGTATCCCATACCGGGACGGTATGGAGCACGGCGGGCGGTTCGCCCCTAACGTGCCAGAATCAGGGACATGGCCTCGGCCCTGGTGGTAGCGTCGCGAAGTTGTCCGCGCACCGCCGAGGTGGTCGTCTTCGCGCCCGGCTTGCGGATGCCTCGTACCGACATGCACATGTGCTCGGCCTCGATCACGACGATCGCCCCGCGCGCTTCGAGAATACGCATCAGCGAGTCCGCCACCTGAGTGGTGAGACGTTCCTGCACCTGCGGGCGACGGGCGTAGACATCTACCAGGCGGGCCAGCTTCGACAGGCCCGTGATCTTTCCGCTCTCCGCCGGGATGTAGCCCACATGGGCGACACCATGGAACGGGAGAAGATGATGTTCGCAGAAGCTTACGAGCTCAATGTCCTTCACGAGGACCATTTCGTCGTGACCGAGGTCAAAAGTCGTGGTCAGGACGTCCTCCGGCTCCTGCCGCATCCCCGACAGGAGCTCCTTGTATGCACGTGCAACGCGTGCGGGGGTCTGCTGCAAACCCTCGCGGTCCGGGTCCTCGCCGACCGCGATGAGGAGCTCTCGTACGGCGTTCTCGGCGCGCTTCTCGTCGAACTCGCCGATCGTGCCTTCACCGTCCAGCGTCACCGGGTCGGTCATCTGTGCCTCGTTCCGTCTGGTCTGACTGGGCGCGAGAAAAGCCGCGCCCCCACAGGCTAGAACCTGTGGGGGCGCGGCTTCCATTCCGGGGGGGGCCGGGGCTCAGGGCTCCGGGGTGTCCTCGGGGGCGATGTCGATGCCCTTGGTGGTGTCGACGACCGGGGCCGCCGTGCCGTTCGCGCTGTTCGTCAGGGCCAGCTCCTTGGGGGAGAGGACCGGCGGACGCGTGGACGGGGTGCGGCGGGACGAGCCGGTCCAGGCCGGACGGGCCGGGCGCTTGACGATCGGCGCGAAGATCTCGGCGATCTCCTCCTTGCCCAGGGTCTCCTTCTCCAGGAGGGCCAGGACCAGGTTGTCGAGGACGTCGCGGTTCTCGACCAGGATCTCCCACGCCTCGTTGTGCGCGGTCTCGATGAGCTTCTTGACCTCTTCGTCGACCAGCGCGGCGACCTCTTCCGAGTAGTCGCGCTGGTGGGACATCTCGCGGCCGAGGAAGGGCTCGGTGTTGTCGCCGCCGAACTTGATGGCGCCGAGCCGCTCGGTCATGCCGTACTGCGTGACCATCGCGCGGGCCGTGGCGGTGGCCTTCTCGATGTCGTTCGCGGCGCCCGTGGTCGGGTCGTGGAAGACGAGCTCCTCCGCCGCGCGGCCGCCCAGCATGTACGCCAGCTGGTCGAGCATCTCGTTGCGCGTGGTGGAGTACTTGTCCTCGTCCGGCAGGACCATCGTGTAGCCCAGGGCGCGGCCGCGGGACAGGATGGTGATCTTGTGGACCGGGTCGGCGTTGGGAGAGGCCGCCGCGACCAGGGCGTGGCCGCCCTCGTGGTACGCGGTGATCTTCTTCTCCTTGTCCGACATGATCCGGGTCCGCTTCTGCGGGCCCGCGACCACGCGGTCGATCGCCTCGTCGAGCGCCTTGTTGTCGATCAGCTTCTGGTCCGAACGGGCGGTGAGGAGCGCCGCCTCGTTGAGGACGTTGGAGAGATCGGCACCCGTGAAGCCGGGGGTGCGGCGGGCGACGGCGCCGAGGTCGACGTCCGGGGCGACCGGCTTGCCCTTCTGGTGGACCTTGAGGATCTCCAGGCGGCCCTGCATGTCGGGTCGGTCGACGGCGATCTGCCGGTCGAAGCGGCCCGGGCGCAGGAGGGCGGGGTCGAGGATGTCGGGGCGGTTGGTGGCGGCGATCAGGATGACGCCGCCCTTCACGTCGAAGCCGTCCATCTCGACGAGCAGCTGGTTGAGGGTCTGCTCGCGCTCGTCGTGTCCGCCGCCGAGGCCGGCGCCGCGGTGGCGGCCGACCGCGTCGATCTCGTCGACGAAGACGATGGCCGGGGCGTTGGCCTTGGCCTGTTCGAAGAGGTCGCGGACGCGGCTGGCGCCGACGCCGACGAACATCTCGACGAAGTCGGAGCCGGAGATCGAGTAGAAGGGCACCCCGGCCTCGCCGGCGACGGCGCGCGCGAGGAGCGTCTTGCCGGTTCCGGGCGGGCCGTAGAGCAGGACGCCCTTGGGGATCTTGGCGCCGACGGCCTGGAACTTGGCGGGTTCCTGGAGGAACTCCTTGATCTCGTGGAGTTCCTCGACGGCCTCGTCCGAGCCGGCGACGTCGGCGAAGGTGGTCTTGGGCGTGTCCTTGGTGATGAGCTTCGCCTTGGACTTGCCGAAGTTCATGACGCGGGAGCCGCCGCCCTGCATCTGGTTCATCAGGAAGAGGAAGACGACCACGATGAGGACGAAGGGGAGGAGCGAGAGCAGGATCGAGACGAAGGGCGACTGCTTCGTCGGGGAGACGGTGTAGCCCTTCTCGATCTGCCCGGCCTCGAACTTCTCCTGCAGCTTGTCGGCCAGGTCGGCGCCCTGGGTGCCGATGTAGCTGGCCTGGACCTTGTTGCTGCCGTCGATCTTCGTGTCACCGGAGAGCTCGATCTTGACGATCTGCTCGTCACCGGTGGTGATCTTTGCCTGCTTGACCTGGTTCTTGTCGATCGCCTGGACGACCTTGCCGGTGTCCACCGTCTTGTAGCCCTCGGACGAGCCGACGACCTGCATCAGCACGACCACGGCGAGGACGGCCAGCACGATCCACATGACCGGCCCACGGAAGTATCGCTTCACGTCCATCCATACGGAGCGAGAACGCTCCGTCCCTCCTGCCCGTAGGTAAATGCCTCTGTGAGAAATGCGGTGTGAAAAGCGGTGTGCGAAAAGCTGTTCTTCGGACGGTACCTCAGCATCGTCGCCCGCGACCGCCTTCCCGTGGTTCAACGGGGGGAAGGCGGTACGGGTTCCCCGTGACGCCGAGGCGGGTCAGCCGCCGTAGACGTGCGGGGCGAGCGTGCCGACGAACGGAAGGTTCCGGTACTTCTCGGCGTAGTCGAGGCCGTAGCCGACGACGAACTCGTTGGGGATGTCGAAGCCGATCCACTTGACGTCGATGGCGACCTTGGCGGCCTCCGGCTTGCGCAGCAGGGTGCAGACCTCCAGGGAGGCGGGCTCGCGCGAGCCGAGGTTCGACAGGAGCCAGGACAGCGTCAGGCCGGAGTCGATGATGTCCTCGACGATCAGGACGTGCTTGCCCTTGATGTCGGTGTCGAGGTCCTTGAGGATGCGGACGACGCCCGAGGACTGGGTGCCGGCGCCGTAGGAGGAGACGGCCATCCAGTCCATGGTGACGGGGGTGGACAGGGCGCGTGCCAGGTCCGCCATCACCATCACGGCGCCCTTGAGGACTCCGACGATGAGCAGGTCCTTGCCCGCGTACTCCGCGTCGATCTTCGCGGCCAGCTCGGCGAGCTTGGCGTCGATCTCTTGCTTGGTGATGAGCACCGACTGGAGGTCGGTGCCCATGTCCTTCTCGTTCACCCGGGTCACTTTCGTTGCAGCGTGCGTCAGCCTTGCCGGATGACCAGTCTGCCACCCTGGCGGCGGGCTTCGACGCGGCCGGGCAGGTTGATGGCGCCCTGGCCGCGCCAGCCGGTGATGAGCCGGTCGAGTTCCTCGATGTGGCGGGCGAAGAGGGAGCCGGCGGGGGCGCCCTCGGCGATGACGGCGCGGCGCAGGACGCGGCGGCGTACGGCGGGGGGCAGGCCGTAGAGCTTGGCGCATTCCAGGGCGCCGGCCTCGTCGCGTACCGAGGTCTCGGCGTCGGCGGCCCAGGTGTCGAGGGCGTCGGCGTCGTCGCGGGAGAGCTGGGCCGTTCGGGCGAGGGCTTCGACGACGCCCTTGCCGAGGGCCTTCTCCAGGGCGGGGAGGCCCTCGTGGCGGAGGCGGGAGCGGGTGTAGGCCGGGTCGCTGTTGTGGGGGTCGTCCCAGACGGCGAGTTCCTGGGCGATGCATGCCTTGCGGACGGTCTGGCGGTCGAGCTGGAGGAAGGGGCGGCGGTAGCGGCCGTGGCTGCCGGAGACGGCGGCCATGCCGGAGAGGGAGCGGATGCCGGAGCCCCGGGCGAGGCCGAGGAGGACGGTCTCGGCCTGGTCGTCGCGGGTGTGTCCGAGGAGGATCGCGGTGGCGCCGTGGCGTTCGGCGGCGGCGTCGAGGGCGGCGTAGCGGGCGTCGCGGGCGGCGGCCTCGGGTCCGCCTTCGCGGCCGACGGTGACGGCGACGGAGTCGACCGGGCCGAGGCCGAGGGCGGTCATGCGGTCGGCGACCTCTCCGGCGCGGCCGGAGGAGCCGTCCTGGAGGCCGTGGTCGACGGTGATGCCGCCGGCCCGGACGGGGAGTTTGCGTGCCTCGAAGGCGAGGGCGGAGGCGAGCGCCATGGAGTCGGCTCCGCCGGAGCAGGCGACGAGCACGAGGGGGTGCGTGTCGCGGGGGGCGGCGGGGTCGGTGGGGTGCTCGGTGAGGACGTCGTGGAGTACGCGGCGGACCGCCAGGCGTATCGCCGCGACCGCAGGATGGGGACCCATGGTTCGGTGCCCTTCGTGAATGGGGTGAGGTGCCTCGGTCGGAGTCTTAACGATCGGAATGGGGTGTTCGGTCACTCAGAGTGCGTCGATGGTGACAGAAACGTGGCCCTTACCCGAGCATTGCACGCCTCACCCCACGGCCAGGGTCCCTCGGATGGGTGATTGGCGGGGTGTTTGCCGGTGTCGTCGCGCCGTCCGACGCTCCTGTCCCAGGAGTCTGCCTTACGGTGCGCCCCCGCCGGTGTGCCGTCGTGTGTCGGCGGTCAGGAGTCGGAGCCGCGGTGGACGCGGGCGATCCAGTCGGCGGGGGCGGCGATCTCGCTCTTGGTGGGGAGGGTGTTGGGGGAGGTCCAGACGCGGTTGAAGCCGTCCATGCCGACCTGGTCGACGACGGCGCGGACGAAGCGTTCGCCGTCGCGGTACTGGCGGAGCTTGGCGTCGAGGCCGAGGAGCTTGCGCAGGGCGAGGTCGAGGCGGGAGGCGCCGCGGGCGCGGCGGGCCTGGAACTTCTCGCGGATCTCGGCGACGGAGGGGACGACCTGGGGGCCTACGCCGTCCATGACGTAGTCGGCGTGGCCTTCGAGGAGGGACATGACGGCGGTGAGGCGGCCGAGGATCTCGCGCTGTTCGGGGGTCTGGACGAGTTCGACGAGGGACGGGGAGGGGTCGCCCTCCTCGGCCTCGGGGCGGCCGCCGGCGAGGGTCTGGGCGGCTTCGCGGAGGCGTTCGACGAAGGTGCCGGGGTCGACCTCGGTGGCGGCGAGGAATGACTGGATCTCGCCCTGGAGGTGGTCGCGGAGCCAGGGGACGGCGGTGAACTGGGTGCGGTGGGTCTCCTCGTGGAGGCAGACCCAGAGGCGGAAGTCGTGGGGGGAGACCGCGAGTTCGCGCTCGACGTGGACGATGTTGGGGGCGACGAGGAGGAGGCGGCCGCCTTCGGGGGCGCCGGGGAGGTCGCGGGCGGCGGGGGCGAAGGTCTCGTACTGGCCGAGGATGCGGGAGGCCAGGAAGGAGAGCAGCATGCCGAGCTCGACGCCGGTGACCTTGCCGCCGACGGCGCCGAGGACGGTGCTGCCGGGGGTGCTGGTGCGGCGTTCCTGCATCTTGCCGAGGAGCGGGGTGAGGAGTTCGCGGAAGCCGGCGACGTTGGCCTTGATCCAGCCGGCGCGGTCGACGACGAGGACGGGCGTGTCGTGCGGTTCGGCGCCCTCGGGGAGCATCCGGGTGTAGGCGCGGACGTGTTCCTCGGCGGCCTTGGCGTGGCGGCGGAGTTCGGCGACGACGGCGCGGGCCTCGTCGCGTCCGACGTCGGGTCCGGGGCGGACCAGCCTCGTCGCGGTCGCGACCGCGAGGTTCCAGTCGACCATTCCGGACGTGCCTGCACCACCGATGCTCGTCATGCGTCAACGGTACGGGTTCGGGCCCCGTTCGGGTCCTCTCCCGCGGGTGGCGTGGGGGTCAGTTCTGGCCGGTGAGGGCGGCGGAGAGGCGGTCGAGGGCGGGCTGGGCGAGGTCCGGGGAGGGGGTGCGGCCGGCGAGGAAGGCGAAGGCGAGGAGGCGTCCGTCGGTGGTGACGACGGTGCCGGCGAGGGTGTTGACGCCGGTGAGGGTGCCGGTCTTGGCGCGGACGAGTCCGGCGCCGGCGGGGGCCTGTCCGTAGCGGCCGGCGAGGGTGCCGGTGAAGCCGCCGACGGGGAGGCCGGTGAGGAGGGGGCGGAGTTCGGGGTGGGCGGGGTCGGCGGCGCGGGTGAGGAGGGCGGTGAGGAGGGCGGCGGAGACGCGGTCGCGGCGGTCGAGGCCGCTGCCGTCGGCGAAGCGGGCGCCGTTGAGGGGGAGGCCGAGCTTGCCGAGTTCGTCGCGTACGGCCTTCTCGGCGCCCCGGAAGGAGGCGGGCTGCCGGTGGGCGAGGGCGGTCTGCCGGGCGAGGGCCTCGGCGAGGTCGTTGTCGCTGTTCGTGAGGGTGCGTTCGACGAGGTCGGCGAGGGGGGCGGAGTGGGTGCGGGCGAGGGGGGCGCCCTGGGGGGTGCGGCCGGGCGCGGGGTCGCCGGTGACCTTGAGGCCGGCGTGGGCGAGGTGGCCGGCGAAGGCGGTGGCGGTGTCGAGGGCGGGGTCGCCGGAGCGGGGGGCGGGGCCGCTCGTGCTGTTGTCGAGGCGGCCTTCGCGGGTCATGAGGGCGGTGACGGGCGCGAGGTTCTCGTTGGGCCCGATGGGGTGGACGGCGGGGCCGGGGTAGAGGCGCGTGTCGTAGGCGAGGCGTACGGAGGTGTGGCCGCGTTTCCGGAGGGCGCGGGCGGTGTCGGCCGCGAGCCTCTTCAGCCGGGCGGGGTCGAGGGTGGGGTCGCCGCCGCCGGTGAGGGTGACCGTCCTGCCGTCGGGGGCGGCGGAGACGGTGGTGGCGATGCGGTGGTCGGGGCCGAGGGCGGTGAGGGCCGCGGCGGCGGTGGCGATCTTGACGGTGGAGGCGGGCGTCATGGGGGTGCCGGCGCCTTCGCCGTACAGCTGGCGGCCGGTGGCGGTGTCGACGACGGAGGCGCTGCGGACGGTGCCGAGGCCGGGATCGGCCAGGAGGGGGACGAGGACGCGGGCGAGGTCCGCGGGGCGGGTGCCGGGGGCGGCCGGTCCGGTGAGGGCGGTGAGGACGCCGGGGGCGCTGGGCGCGGGGGCCGGTCGGGCGGGTCGCGGAGGGGCGGAGGGCGCGGCGGCCGGGGCGGGGTGACGCTCGCCACCGGTCGCGGGGGCGGCGGCGCGGGCCCGCTCGGCCGTACGCTGGCCTCCGTCCCATGGGCCGGCCGCGGTCGCCGCTGCGGCGGCGAGAGCCAGACCGAGCACGGCGGAGCCCGCCGTGAGCTGCCACACCCTCGGCTCCGGCATTGCTGACCAGCCCCTTTCGCGATCACGTACGTGCGTGAGAGACACTTAATCACCGCGCGTCGTCGCGAGCATTCACTTGTGTTGATTCAGGAGGAGCCACCCGTGGAGTTCGACGTTCTCATCGAGATCCCCAAGGGATCGCGTAACAAGTACGAGGTCGACCACGAGACCGGTCGCATCCGTCTGGACCGTCGCCTCTTCACGTCGACGGCCTACCCGACCGACTACGGCTACGTGGAGAACACGCTGGGCGAGGACGGCGACCCGCTGGACGCGCTGGTCATCCTTGACGAGCCGACCTTCCCGGGCTGCCTGATCAAGTGCCGCGCCATCGGCATGTTCCGCATGACGGACGAGGCCGGCGGCGACGACAAGCTGCTGTGCGTCCCGGCGACGGACCCGCGCATGGAGCACCTGCGCGACATCCACCACGTGCCGGAGTTCGACCGCCTGGAGATCCAGCACTTCTTCGAGGTCTACAAGGACCTGGAGCCGGGCAAGTCGGTCGAGGGCGCGGACTGGGTCGGCCGCGAGGAGGCCGAGGCGGAGATCGAGAAGTCGATCGCGCGCGCCAAGGAGCAGGGCGCTCACTGACGCCCCTGGTCCGATGGGCTTCGCGGGAGGCGGTACACCCTTCGGGGTGTGCCGCCTTTCGCGCATCCGCGTTTCGCACGCCCGTCTGACGCCCATACTGGAATTCAAGATTCCCCGGGTGTGAGCGGAGAGAGTGGTGGCGGAGCCGGCGGGCCCCGAGGAGGCTCCGGAGGACCGGAAGCCCCTGTCGGACGAGGCGACCTCGGAGTTCGCCCTGCCGGAGGGGCTGGTGCCGGAGCCGCCGCCGGCCGAACCGGAGGGCTCGGCCTTCGTGGTGCCGGAGGGGCTGGCGCCCGAGCCGCCGCCGGAGCCGGAGGGCTCGGCCTTCGCCACCCCGTCGACGTACTCGGCGAAGGACTCGCCGCCGGCCTTCACCCCGGCGTACGGGGTCCCCCTGGCGCGGCTGCCGCACAACGCGCCGTGGCAGGACCGGATGCGGACGATGCTGCGGCTGCCGGTGGGTGACCGTCCGGTGCCGGAGCGGGCGCCGAAGGACGAGACGGGGCCGTCGGTGCCGCGTGTGCTCGACCTGACGCTCCGCATCGGGGAGCTGCTGCTGGCGGGCGGGGAGGGCGCGGAGGACGTCGAGGCGGCGATGTTCGCGATCTGCCGGTCGTACGGTCTCGACCGGTGCGAGCCGACGGTGACCTTCACGCTGCTGTCGATCACGTACCAGCCGTCGCTGGTGGACGATCCGGTGACGGCGAACCGGACGGTGCGGCGCCGGGGCACGGACTACACCCGGCTGGCGGCGGTCTACCAGCTGCTCGCGGACATCAACGCGCCGGCGCACGAGGTGTCGCCGGAGGAGGCGTACCGGCGGCTGGCGGAGATACGGCGCAACCGGCATCCGTACCCGGGCTGGGTGCTGACGGCGGCGGCGGGCGTGCTCGCGGGCGCGGCCTCGACGCTGCTGGGCGGCGGGGCGTGGGTGTTCTTCGTGGCGGCGCTGGGCGCGGTGCTCGGCGACCGGCTGGCGTGGCTGTGCGCGGGGCGCGGGCTGCCGGAGTTCTACCAGTTCCTGGTGGCGGCGATGCCGCCGGCCGCGATGGGGGTGCTGCTGACGCTGCTCCACGCGGATCTGCGGCCCTCGGCGGTGATCACGGGTGGCCTGTTCGCGCTGATCCCGGGGCGGGCGCTGGTGGCGGCGGTGCAGGACGGTCTGACCGGTTTCTACATCACGGCCTCGGCGCGGCTCCTGGAGGTCGCCTACTTCTTCGTGGCGATCGTGGTGGGCGTGCTGTCGGTGCTGTACGTGGCGGTGCAGTTCGACGCGCAGCTCAATCCGGAGGGGGCGCTGAGCCCGGTCGAGCGGCCGGTGACGCAGATCGTGTCGTCGATGGTGCTGTGCGCGACCTTCGCCATCCTGTTGCAGCAGTCGCGGGGGACGGTGCTGTTCGCGACGTTCAACGGCGGGGTGGCCTGGGTGGTGTACGCGTCGATCGCGGTGACCGGCGAGGGGTCGACGGTGATGGCGACGGCGGTGGCGGCGGGTCTGGTGGGCCTCTTCGGGCAGTTGATGGCGCGGTACCACCACACGTCGTCGCTGCCGTACGTGACGGCGGCGATCGGGCCGCTGCTGCCCGGTTCCGCGACGTACTTCGGGGTGCTGGCGATCGCCCAGAACAACCTGGACCAGGGCTTCACCTCGCTGGCGAAGGCGGCCGCCCTGGCGCTGGCGATCGCGATCGGGGTGAACCTGGGAGGCGAGCTGGCCCGCCTCTTCATGCGGGCCCCGGGCGCCGTCTCGGCCCGCAGCGCGGCGAAGCGGACCCGAGGCTTCTGAGCCGTCCGGGCGGCGGCGCGAAGAAGCCCCGCCGCCGGCCGGGAGGGCCGGGGGCGGGGCTCTGTGGTGCGGTGGGGCGCCGTCGGGGGGGTCAGCGCTGGACGGGCCGGCCGTCCCCGCCGTGCGGCGGGGGGTTCTGGCCGTCGTGGCCGCCCTGCCGGCCGTATCCGCCCTGGCCGTCGTAGCTGCCCTGGCCGTCGTAGCCGCCCTGCCCGCCGTATCCGCCCTGACCGGGCTGCTCGCCGTAGCCGGGCTGGGCGTTGTAGCCGGGCTGGGCAGGGTGACCGGGCTGGGCGTGGTGACCGGGCTGGTTGCCGTACGCGCCCTGGTCGCCGTATCCGGCCTGGGCGCCGTAGCCGCCCTGCTCGGCGTAACCGCCCTGGCCGCCGTAGCCGCCTTGGCCCGCGTACCCGCCCTGGCCCGCGTACCCGCCCTGGTCGCCATAGCCGGCCTGACCGCCCTGAGCGGCGTAGCCGCCCTGCTCCGCGTAGCCGCCCTGGTGGCCGTACCCGGCCTGACCGGTCTGCCCCGCCTGGCCGGTCTGCCCCGCCTGGCCGCCGTATCCGCCCTGACCGCCCTGACCGCCGTAGCCGCCCTGCTCGGCGTAACCGCCCTGGCCGCCGTAGCCGCCCTGGCCCGCGTACCCGCCCTGGTCGCCGTACGCGGCCTGGTTGCCGTAGCCGCCCTGGCCGCCGTAGCCGCCCTGCTCGGCGTAACCGCCCTGGTGGCCGTAGCCGCCCTGGTCCCGGCGGCCGTCGTGGCCGGGCTCGCCGTCCTGGCCGGGCTGCTCGCCGTAGGGGCCCTGGTCGCCGGGGGCCGCGGGGGCCGACGGGTCGACGGGGGCCGGTCCCTGGGCGGCGGCCTTCTTCGACTGGGAGCGGGCCCGGAGGTACTCGATCACGATCGGGACGACCGAGAGGAGGACGATGCCGACGAGGATCATCTCGATGTGCCGGTGCACGAAGTCGACCTTGCCGAGCGAGGCGCCGAGCAGGGTCACGCCGGCGCCCCAGAGGACGCCGCCGATGATGTTGAAGGTGATGAACGAGCGGTAGTTCATCTTGCTGACGCCGGCGATGATCGGCGTGAACGTGCGGATGATCGGCACGAAGCGGGCCAGGATGAGCGACTTCGGGCCGTGCTTCTCGAAGAACTCGTGGGCCTTCTCGACGTTCTCCTGCTTGAACAGCTTGGAGTCGGGGCGCCGGAACAGCGCGGGACCGACCTTCCGGCCGAACAGATAGCCCACCTGGTCGCCGATGATCGCGGCGGCGACGACCAGCGTGCAGACCAGCCACAGCGGGGAGTCGAGCTTGCCGGTGGTGACGAGGAGGCCGGTGGTGAAGAGCAGCGAGTCGCCGGGGAGGAAGAACCCGATGAGGAGGCCGGACTCGGCGAAGACGATGGTGAGGACACCGATCAGGCCGAAGGTCTGGATCAGGTAGTCCGGATCCAGCCAGCTCGGTCCGAGGGCAAGCGTGTTCACGGTTCCGGGCTCCTGGCGGTCGGTGTGGGGGCATGTCGGGCGGGGACATGCCGACGGCGCGCCCCAAGCTATCAACGTGGAGGGAAGGGCCCCGGTTCCGCCCGGGTGCCACGGGATGCAGAGCCGCGCCCTTCCGGCGACCCTGGGTGACCAGGAGGTGAGTGCCGATGGGCATCGAGGAGTACGGAGGCGGTCAGGGACCGCACCCCGAGGTGCTGGTGGTGACGACGAACGACGTCCCCGGCTACGAGGTACGGCAGGTGATCGGCGAGGTCTTCGGGCTGACGGTCCGCTCGCGTCATCTGGGCAGCCAGATCGGCGCCGGTCTGAAGTCGATGATCGGCGGTGAGCTGAAGGGTCTGACGAAGACCCTGGTGGAGACCCGGAACCAGGCCATGGAGCGTCTGGTGGAGCAGGCCAGGGCGCGCGGCGCGAACGCCGTGCTGATGTTCCGCTTCGACGTGACGGAGGCCGCGGACGTGGGCACCGAGGTATGTGCCTACGGGACGGCGGTGGTCATCGCGCCGCGCGCCTGAGCCCTCCCGGGGTCCGGGGCCGGGCCCGGTGGGGCCCGTGCCGCTGCGTGACCGCAGCGGCTCCCGGGCTCCACCGGCGCTCCGGCCGGGCGCTACGGGCGCTCCGGCCGGGCGCTACCGGCTCCGCGTCTCCGCCCGCCGGGCGTTCGCCCGGACGGCGGCGGCGAGGTGTTCGGGCAGTCCCTCGTGGATCGAGGCGTAGAAGGCGTGGAAGTTCTCGTCGGCCAGGTACGTCTCGGCGATCCGGACGTGGGTCGCCGGGTGGCAGTCGAAGAACCAGGTGGTGAGGTGGCGGCGGTGGGCCTCGGCGAGGTCCATCGCCTCCGCCGTCTCCGGGTCCAGCCCCCGGTCCATCAGGTCCGCGTAGGCGGCGCCCCAGGCGTCCACCTCGTCCTTCATCCGCTGCCAGTCCTCCTTGGTGTAGGCGGCGGCGCGGGCCTGGGCCCGGGTGTGCGAGTCGGTGCCGCCCCAGCGGCGCGCGGACTCCTCCGCGTACCGCTCGGGGTCCTTGTCCCCGAAGACCTCGAACTTCTCCTCGGGGGTGAGGTTGATGCCCATCTTCTTCGCCTCCATGGCGTGCTCGACGGCCGCCGCCATCCTCCGGAGCCCGTCGATCCGCGCGGTCAGCAGGGTGTGCTGCCGCCGCAGGTGTTCCCGCGGGTCGGCGTGCGGGTCGTCGAGGAGGACGGCGACCTCTTCGAGGGGGAAGCCGAGCTCCCGGTAGAACAGGATCTGCTGGAGCCGGTCGAGGTCCGCGTCGTCGTAGCGGCGGTGGCCCGCCGCGCTCCGCCCGCCCGGGCTGAGCAGTCCGATGGCGTCGTAGTGGTGCAGGGTGCGCACCGTGACCCCGGCGAAGCCGGCGACCTGTCCCACGGAGTAGCCCATGCGGCCGTCCCCCTCTGCTCTGTCGGTACGCCGTCAGCCTCGGTCCTGACGTGACGTGAGGTGCAAGCCCCGACGCCCGGCCCGTTCGAGGTGTTGTGCGGCATTTGCTCACTTATGGTGGGGCGGTGGCCACCGATCATGACGCGACCGCCCCCGCCGAGTCCCCGGTACGGATCCTGCTGCCGCAGGTCCTCCCCGCCCTCGTGGTGGGCGTCGGATCGGCGCTGCTGTTCCTCGGCGTCAGCAAGCTCGCCGAGGAGCTCCAGTCGGTGCTCTGGGAGACCCTGCCCGACGCCCTCGACATCGGCCCCTACTCCTCCCTGTGGGTGATCACCGTCCTCACGGCCACCGGCGTCGCCGTCGGGCTGGTGATCTGGAAGGCGCCCGGGCACGCGGGACCCGATCCGGCCTCCGAGGGGCTGGGCGGGCCGCCGATGGCCCCCGGCGTGGTGCCGGGCCTCCTGATCGCGAGCATGCTCGCCCTCGCGGGCGGCGTCAGCCTCGGCCCCGAACAGCCGACGATCGCCTCCGCGATCGCCCTGGCCGCCTGGCTGGGGCTGCGGGCGGCGCCGGGCGTGCCCGGCGCCTTCTGGGTCTCGCTCGCCATCGCCGGCACCTTCGGCGCCCTCTTCGGCACCCCCGTGGCCGCCGCCCTGGTCCTCTCCGAGGCGCTCGTCGGACGCCCGGGGCAGGGCTCGCTGTGGGACCGGCTCTTCGCGCCGCTGGTCGCCGCGGGGGCCGGGGCGATGACCACGCAACTCCTCTCGGACCCCAGCTTCGCGATGGGCCTTCCCCCGCTGACCGACCCCGGCTGGGAGGACCTGCTCGCCGCCCTCGTCGTCGCCGCCCTCGGCGCCCTCTTCGGCCTGCTGGGCTGCTGGGCCTTCCCGCACCTCCACCGGGCCTTCGGGCGGCTGCGGCACCCCATGGTGATGCTGCCCGTCGGCGGTCTGGTGCTGGGCCTCCTCGGCGCCCTCGGCGGGCAGCTGACGCTCTTCAAGGGCCTGCACGAGACCGAGGAACTCGTCGCTTCCATCGGGGAGTACTCCTCCGGCGAGCTGGCCAAGCTGGCGGTCGTGAAGCTGGCCGCGCTGCTGGTCGCCGCCGCCTGCGGCTTCCGGGGCGGCCGGGTCTTCCCCGCGGTCTTCATCGGCGCCGCCTTCGGCCTCGTCGCCCAGGCGCTCGTCCCGGAGATCCACCCGGCGGTCGCCGTCTCCTCCGCGGTCCTGGGCGTCCTCCTCGCGACCACCCGGCAGGGCTGGGTGAGCCTCTTCATCGCCGCCGTCATCGCCTCCTCCCCCGCCATGCTCAGCCTGCTCTGCCTGGCCACCCTGCCGGCCTGGCTGATCGTCACCGGCCGCCCCCAGCTCGAACTCGACCACCAGGGCCGCGCCCTGCGCTGACCCGCCCGCCGAAGCCCGGCCCGGCCGCGACCCGGCCCAGCCGCGGAAGGAGCTCCCGATGGCCCCCCTCCACAAGGGATCCGACGACACCGACAGCGAGCACTTCCGCCGGCTCGCCCTCAACCCCTTCTACGGCGAGGCGGACCCCGTCGGCGGGATGACCCAGGCGCCGCCCCGCCACCGGATGCCCGACGGTCCGCTGCCCCCGTCCAGCGCCTACCAGCTGGTCCACGACGAGCTGATGCTGGACGGCAACTCCCGGCTCAACCTCGCCACCTTCGTCACCACCTGGATGGAGCCCCAGGCCGGTGTCCTCATGGCCGAGTGCCGCGACAAGAACATGATCGACAAGGACGAGTACCCGCGCACCGCCGAGCTCGAACGCCGCTGCGTCGCCATGCTCGCCGACCTCTGGCACGCCCCCGACCCGGGCGCGGCCGTCGGATGCTCCACCACCGGATCCAGCGAGGCGTGCATGCTCGCCGGGATGGCGCTCAAGCGCCGCTGGGCCAAGCGGAACGCCGACCGGTATCCGGCCACCGCCCGGCCCAACCTGGTGATGGGCGTCAACGTGCAGGTCTGCTGGGAGAAGTTCTGCGATTTCTGGGAGGTCGAGCCCCGGCTGGTCCCCATGGAGGGCGACCGCTACCACCTCGACGCCGCCTCCGCCGCCGCCCTGTGCGACGAGAACACCATCGGGGTCGTCGCCGTCCTCGGCTCCACCTTCGACGGCTCCTACGAACCCGTCGCCGAGATCTGCGCCGCCCTGGACGAGCTCCAGACGCGCACCGGTCTCGACGTCCCCGTCCACGTCGACGGCGCCTCCGGCGCCATGGTCGCCCCCTTCCTCGACGAGGACCTGGTGTGGGACTTCCGCCTCCCCCGCGTCTCCTCCATCAACACCTCCGGCCACAAGTACGGCCTCGTCTACCCGGGCGTCGGCTGGGCGCTGTGGCGCGGCGCCGAGGAGCTCCCCGAGGAGCTGGTCTTCCGGGTCAACTACCTCGGCGGCGACATGCCGACCTTCGCCCTCAACTTCTCCCGCCCCGGCGCGCAGGTCGTCGCCCAGTACTACACGTTCCTGCGGCTGGGCCGGGAGGGCTACCGGGCCGTCCAGCAGACCAGCCGGGACGTCGCCCGGGGCCTGGCCGAACGCATCGAGGCGACGGGCGACTTCCGGCTCCTCACGCGCGGCGACCAGCTGCCCGTCTTCGCCTTCACCACCGCCTCCGACGTCACCTCCTTCGACGTCTTCGACGTCTCCCGCCGGCTGCGCGAACGCGGCTGGCTCGTCCCCGCCTACACCTTCCCCGCGCACCGCGAGGACCTGTCCGTGCTGCGGATCGTCTGCCGCAACGGCTTCTCCGCCGACCTCGCGAGCCTGCTGGTGGAGGACCTGCACCGGCTGCTGCCCGAACTCCGCGCGCAGTCGGGCCCCTCGACCCGGGACAAGGGCGCCGCGACCTCCTTCCACCACTAGGACGTGCCCACGGTGGCGTCGTCGCCGCAGGCCAGCGTGAACTCCGTCCAGCGGACGCCGTCACGGGTCAGCTCGTACCGGCAGCGCGAGCGCTCCCGGAGCAGTCCGGCGGGGGTCCGGCGGACGTGGGCGCTGCCGTCGTCCAGTTCGCGGAAGGTCCGGCCGCCGTCCAGGCTGCGGTAGCCGGACCACTGGGCGGCGATCTCCACCCGGCCGCCGGGGCCGGGCACCGGCAGCCCCTCCAGCGAGCGCGGCTCGTCCGTCGCGCCCGGGGTCCACGTCCGCTGCCAGGTCCGGCCGCCGTCCCGGGAGCGATGGAGCGCCCACAGCGGGTTCTTCACCGGCTCGCCGCCCGGCCGTTCGCCCATCTCCGCCGCGTACACCGCGTCCGGCCCCACCACGATCCGGGCGTGACGGCCGGGGCCGTCGGCGGGGCCCGGCAGCCGGCTCACGGTCCAGCCTCGGCCCGCGTCCCGGGACACCGCGACCGCCGGTCCGCCGGTCAGCGGGTCCGTCCCGGACACCCACCAGGATCCGTCGGGCTCCACCACCGTCATCGGGATCGGGTGCGCCCCGAGGAGCGGCTGCCGCACCAGCGTCCGCCGCCGCCCGTCGGACGGCGAGACGACCGCCAGCCGCTCGCGGGCGCACCGTTCGGCCGGGGCGCCCGGGTCCGTGGCGCACTCCGTGGTGAGTCGCGCGCCCCGCGGTATCTCTGGGGTGCGGCCGGCCGTGCGCGGGTCGGTCGGCCGCCAGTTCCGGCCGCCGTCGGCGGTGAACCAGCTCCGTCCGGTCCGCTCGCCGCGGCCGTCCTCGATCAGCGCCCGCCCCGGTCCGAGCACCGAGAGGATCGCCGACACCCCTGCCGTGCCGCGCAGTTCGGGCAGCGGGGAGGCGCGGAGCTCCCAGCGGGGGGCGCCCCGGTCGAGCACCGCGACCCGCTGCCGGCAGAAGCCGTTCTCGGGGCGGGCCGCGTCGTCGACGCACTCGGCGAGGAGCGCGAAGCCGCTGCCGTCGGCGGCGAGGCCCAGGTCCGCGACCCAGCCGGGCAGTCCCGCCCCGTCGGCGATGTCCGGCGGATCGCCGAACGCCCCCGCGCCGGGCGTCCGTTCGCCTCCGCCGCTCGGTGCCGGTCGGGCGTCCGGGGCGGGCTCGGGCCCCGTGGTGCAGGCGGCGAGCAGCCAGGCGAGCAACAGTGCCACGAGCGCGCGGAGCGGAGCCGGCGCCCGCGAGGCGGGTACGCGCATCGGACTTCCCCCTGTCCGTCGGGCGGTTCGCGGTGAACCGTCTGCTTCTGTTACACCGCTCACCGCCTTCGGGTTCCCACCTCGGCGCCCCTTTCTTCCTCGGTCCCGCACGCGAGGCCGCCCGGTTCACCTCCCCAGGCGCCGGAACCTCCTGACCGCCAGCGGGAAGAACACGGCGAGCAGTGCCAGCGGCCACAGCACGGCGGCGGTCACCCATCCCGGCTCGCCGCCCGGGTTGCCGAAGAGGTCGCGGACGGCCGTCGCGGTCGCCGACATCGGGTTCCACTCCACGACCGTGCCGAGCCAGCCCGGCATCGACTCCGGCGCCGCGAAGGCGTTGGAGAGGAAGCCCACCGGCCAGACCAGGATCTGCACGGCCTGCACCAGCTCCGGCTTCCCCGCCACCAGGGCCAGGTGGATCCCGATCCAGAGCATGGCGAAGCGCAGCAGCAGGAGCAGCCCGAGCGCCCCCGCGAAGGCCGCGGGTCCGCCCTGGGCGCTCCACCCCATCGCGTACCCGACCCCGACCATCACGAGCAGTCCGGCCGCGGACTGGAGCATGTCGGCCGTGGCCCGGCCGACGAGCACCGCCCCGTCGGTCATGGGCATGGAGCGGAAGCGGTCGACGACGCCCTTCTCCAGGTCCCGGGTGACCGCCGTCATCGTGCCTTCGAGCCCGAACACCATGGTGAGGGTGAGCATCCCGGGCACCAGGAAGTCGACGTACTCCCCCTCCACGGCCCGGCCGCCGCCGACCAGATAGCCGAACATCAGCAGCATCATCACCGGGAAGACCAGTCCGACGAGGACCGCCACCGGCTGCCGCGCCCAGTGGGCCAGCTCGCGCCGGGTCATGGTCCAGCAGTCGCTCAGCGCGTACGCGGCGCTCATGCCGCCACCTCCGTCCTGTCCGTGAGGCGCAGGAACGCCTCGTCGAGCGTGGGGCGCCGCAGCGCCACGTCCTCGGCCTCGATGCCGGCGGCCTCCAGGGCTCGTACGACCTCGGCGAGCGTGGCCATCCGGTCCCGGACGGGCGCGCTGATCAGCCTCCGGTCGCGGTCGACGTCCGTCTCGGCGGGGCGGAAGGGCAGCGCCCGTACCGCCTCGTCGAGGCGGGCGGCGTCGCGGACGACGACGTCGATCCGGTCGCGGCCCGCCCGCGACTTCAGTTCGCCGGGGGTGCCCTCGGCGACCACCCGGCCGCCGTCGACCACCGAGATCCGGTCGGCGAGCCGGTCCGCCTCCTCCAGGTACTGCGTGGTCAGGAGCACGGTGGTGCCGCCGTCGACGAGGGACCGCACGGCCTCCCACACCTCGCCGCGCCCGCGCGGGTCGAGTCCGGTGGTCGGCTCGTCCAGGAAGAGCACCTCGGGGTCGGTGATGAGGGAGGCGGCGAGGTCGAGCCGCCGCCGCATGCCGCCGCTGTACCGCTTGACCGGCTTGCGGCCGGTGTCGGTGAGCCCGAACCGCTCCAGGAGCGCGTCGGCCCGCTGCCCCGCGCCCCGGGCGCCGAGGTGGAAGAGCCGGCCGAACATCTCCAGGTTCTGCCGGCCGCCCAGTTCCTCGTCGAGGGCCGCGTGCTGTCCGAGGAGCCCGATCCGGCGCCGGACCCGCGCGGCCTCCTTCCGCACGTCGTGTCCCGCGACCCGCACCAGGCCCTCGTCGTGCCGCAGCAGGGTCGCGAGGACCCGTACCGTCGTGGTCTTGCCCGCGCCGTTGGGGCCGAGCAGGCCGTGGACCGTGCCGCGCCGGACGGCCAGGTCGAGGCCGTCGAGCGCGGGCTTGTCCCCGTACCGCTTGCGCACGCCTTCCATGAGGATCGCGTCGCCACCCACAGACATCCGTTTCCTCCTGCTATCCGTCTAGTCAAATTTGACCAGCAACCCGGCGGAGAGGGTATGCCCCGCCCGAGGGCTAGTCAAACTTGATTAATAAGTGTGCTCGCGGGCCGGGTCCTACGGGCCCGCGGTCTCCCCGTCGCCACCGGTCGCGTACGGGTTCTCCTGCCCCTCGGCGAGGACGCCCACGAACGGATCGCCCTCCCCCGCGAAGGTGTACGCCCCGCCCTCGATCCGCTCGATCAGCCCGAGCGTCCACGCGCGGCCGGCGTCCGCCGAATGCACCCAGAGGTGCATGATCTCGCCGATGTGCCCGAGCTGCCCCGGGCCGCCCTCCGGCGTGTAGTACTCCGTCACCGACGTCCGCCAGGCGTCGAGCCCCCGCAGTCGCTCCCGCAGCAGCTCCACCGCCTCCGCCCGCGGCAGGTCGACGACGAAGCCGACCGCCGCCGACAGGACGTCCATCTGCTGGTCGTAGGTGGACAGCGCCTCCCGCAGCAGCCGGAGGTGCTCCGCCCGGCCCGCCTCGGTGATCTCGTACTCGACCCGGGGCGGACCGCCCGCCGTGCTCGGCGCGATCTCGTCGGCGCGCAGCAGTCCCTGCTTCGCCATCTGCTTGAGCGCGTGGTAGATCGAGCCGGGCTTGGCGCTGGACCACTCGTGCGCGCCCCAGTACTCCAGGTCGTTGCGCACCTGGTAGCCGTGGGCGCGGCCGTGCTGCTTCACCGCGCCCAGGACGAGAAGGCGGATCGCCGACATCCCCACGTACCTCTCTGGTCGATTCCGACCAGGGTAGGCGGGTCAGGACCCGGCGGTACGACCGCTCTCCTCCGCGATCAGGTCGAAGGAGCCCTTGCCGTCCAGGGACTCGCGGATCACGTCCGCGTGCCCGGCGTGCCGGCCCGTCTCCTGGACCAGGTGGAGCAGCATCCAGCGGACCGACACCCGCCCGTCCGCCGGGAACCACGGCGCGGGCGGCAGCGGGAAGGTGTCGTCCAGGCTCGGTGCGGAGCGGACGAACTCCTCGGTCTCCTTCGCCACCCCGTCCCAGAAGCCCAGCACCTCGGGGATCGTCTCGCCGTCGACGAGCCGGAACGCCTCGCCCCAGGTCTCCTCGGTCCGCTGCCGCTCGTTGGGCTTCCCCTGCGCGAGGCGCAGCCAGTTCAGCTCGACCTCGGCCACGTGCTTGACCAGGCCGGAGAGGCTGAGCTCGCTCGCGCTGGGGCGGCTCGCCGCCTGCTCCTCGGTGAGGCCGAGGAGCGTGCGGCGGAGCGCGGCGCGCTGGGCCTCCACGAAGTTGAGGAACGCGCCGCGCTCGTCGCCGGGGGCCTCCGCGGGAACAAGAGCCACCATGATGTCCGCCTTCCGTCTGTCCGTCTCTCGGGCAGTGCCCACGTTACGGAGGAAGTAGGACAGCTCTTGTCCTAGAAGAGGAACGTCCCAGAAGAGAACGTTCTAGAAGGGGAAGCGGCTGCGGCCGTGCTGGATCGAGATCCACTTCTGGGTGGTGAACGCCTCCACCATGGCGTCGCCGTTGAGCCGTCCGATGCCCGAGTGCTTCTCGCCGCCGAAGGGGACGATCGGCTCGTCGTGCACCGTGCCGTCGTTGATGTGGATCATGCCGGTGTGGATGCTCCGCGCCACCCGGACGCCGCGCTCGATGTCACCGGTGTGGACGGCGCCGCTGAGCCCGTACGGGGTGTCGTTGGCGATCCGCACGGCCTCGTCCTCGCCGTCGAAGGGGAGGATCAGGGCCACCGGGCCGAAGATCTCCTGGGAGAGGACGGGCGCGTCGGCGGGCACGCCGGTCAGCACCGACGGGGAGACGAGGCTGCCCTCGACCGTGCCGTGCAGCAGCGCGGTGGCGCCGGCCGCCACGGCCTGCTCGACGGCCCCGGAGACCGACTCGGCCTGCTGGGTGTTGATGAGCGGGCCGATGTGGGTGGCCGGGTCGGCCGGGTCGCCGACCCGCAGGGTCCGCACCTTCGCCACGAACTTCTCGGTGAACTCCGCCTCCAGACGGCGGTCGACCAGGATCCGGTTGGCCGCCATGCAGACCTGTCCCTGGTGGACGAAGCGGCTGAAGACGGCCGCGTCGACCGCGTAGTCGACGTCGGCGTCGTCGAGGACGATCAGGGCGCTGTTGCCGCCGAGTTCGAGGACGGCGTGCTTGAAGTTCTGGGCGCAGACCGTGGCGACGTGGCGGCCGACCCGGTCGGAGCCGGTGAAGGAGATGACCTTCGGGACCGGGTGGGTCAGCAGCGCGTCGCCGATCTCGGCGATGTCGGTGACGACGACGTTGAGCAGGCCGGCCGGGAGGCCCGCCTCCTCCAGGATCTTCGCGACCAGGGTGCCGCCGCAGATCGGGGTGTTCTGGTGCGGCTTGAGGACGACCGCGTTGCCCAGGGCGAGGGCGGGGGCGACCGACTTGATCGAGAGGAGGAAGGGGAAGTTGAAGGGGGAGATGACACCGACGACACCGACCGGGAGGCGGTAGACGCGGTTCTCCTTGCCGTCGACCGGGGACGGCAGGATGCGGCCCTCGGGGCGCAGCGCCAGCTGGACCGCCTCGCGCAGGAACTCCTTGGCGAGGTGCAGCTCGAAGGCGGCCTTGAGGCGGGTGCCGCCGAGCTCGGCGACGATCGTCTCGGCTATCTCGGCCTCGCGGTCCTCGACGATCCGCAGGGCGCGCTCGAAGACCAGGCGGCGGGTGTAGGGGTTGGTCTCGGCCCAGGCGGTCTGCGCGCGCTCGGCGGCCCGGTAGGCGCGGT
This sequence comes from Streptomyces hydrogenans, assembly GCF_014656075.1. GTDB lineage: Bacteria > Actinomycetota > Actinomycetes > Streptomycetales > Streptomycetaceae > Streptomyces > Streptomyces hydrogenans. The sequence continues at coordinate 39,432 of NZ_BNBS01000034.1, read as the reverse complement.
CCACCTCCTCGGCGGTCGCCACGGTGATCGAGGCGAGCTTCTCCCCGGTGTAGGGGTTGAAGTCGATGATGTCCCAGGAGCCGCTGCCCGGCTTCCACTCGCCGTCGATGAACTGGTGGGCCAGGTCGGTGAAGTGCGACATGGACGAAGAACCCCTCTGCCGGCTGCCGGTCGCCCGGGCGCGTGCGGGCGCCGGTCGCCGGGGCTACTGATGCGCCGTCATCGTACTGATGTCTCAGGAGAGTTGAAGGAGGCCCCGGAGAAGATCACGGCTTTCGGCCGGATCCGGACTGTCCTTCGCGAGTTTCTCCATCACGGCGGCGTACTGGGCGACCTCCTCGCGCTTGTCGAGGTAGAGCGCGCCGGTGAGCTGTTCCAGGTAGACGACGTCGGAGAGGTCGGACTCGGGGAAGCTGAGCATGGTGAAGGAGCCGCTCTCGCCGGCGTGGCCGCCGAAGCTGAAGGGCATCACCTGGAGGGTGACCCCCGGGTGCTCGGAGACCTCGATGAGGTGCTTCAACTGCCCCCGCATGACGGCGCGGTCGCCGTACGGACGGCGGAGCGCGGCTTCGTCGAGGATCACGTGGAAGTGCGGGGCGCGCTCGGAGACGAGGACCTTCTGCCGTTCGAGGCGGAGGGCGACGCGGCGGTCGATCTCGGCCCGGGAGGCGCCGGGCATGCCCCGGGAGACGACCGCGTGGGCGTACTCCTCGGTCTGCAACAGGCCGTGCACGAACTGCACTTCGTAGACGCGGATGAGGGAGGCGGCCGCTTCGAGGCCGATGTACGTCTGGAACCAGCCGGGCAGGACGTCGCCGAAGCTGTGCCACCAGCCGGCGAGGTTGGCCTCGCGGGCGAGACCCAGGAGCGCGCCGCGCTCGGTCTCCTCGGTGACTCCGTAGAGAGTGAGCAGATCCTCTATGTCCCTGGCCTTGAAGCTCACCCTTCCCAACTCCATGCGGCTGATCTTGGATTCGGAGGCGCGGATCGAGTAGCCGGCGGCCTCGCGCGTGATGCCCCTCGACTCGCGCAGGCGCCTCAGCTGGGAGCCCAGCAGGATGCGCCGGACGACGCTCCCGCCCGCTCCGTTCATTTCGCCTGCGGTCACGGCTCCAGCCTTCCCTTCACGGTGACGAGCCCCCGTCGAGCCCCGGATTCTGCCACCAAACGCTTCAGCGCGTACACATCTGGTTACGGAAGGGGATGCGAAGGGACGGCTTCCGGACGGGAACCGGACACGCCGCCGTCAAGAAGATTTCCACAGATTCACCACAGGGTCGGACAGGTCCGGCACCTGCCACCGCGTGCACGTGCATCTGCCCTTGCATCCCGTGGGCGCATTCGGAACCATGGACCCCGCGCAGCCGCGTCTCGTGTCGCGTTGTCGTGTTGTTGCACCGTTTCGCACCGTTGTCGCACCACCGCCGCGATTCCCGGGAGTGCCTCGCATGGGGACGAATGGATCGACCGTGCTCGAGCCTTTACGGCAGGGTCTCCCGCCGATCGATCCCGGCGCCGTCTCCACCTCCGCCTCCTGCGCCCTGCCCGCCCGCTACGAAGCCGTGCGCGGGGCCCGGAAGTTCACCAGCGCGACCCTGGACAGCTGGGACCTCGGCGACCGTTTCGACGACGTGGCCCTCGTGGTCTCCGAACTCGTCACCAACGCGCTGCGGCACGCCGTCCCGGAGGGCTCGCCGGACGAACCCCAGGGTCCGCCGGTGCGGCTGCACCTGATGCGCTGGGCTTCCCGTCTGGTGTGCGCGGTGCGCGACCCCAGCCGGCAGAGCCCGGAGGCGCGCGGCGGCGAGGAGGACTTCTCGGCCGAGTCGGGCCGGGGCCTGTTCCTGGTGGAGTCGTTCAGCGACAGCTGGGGCTGGCACCCGCTCGCCGGGACCTTGCAGGGCAAGGTGGTGTGGGCGCTGTTCCGGGTGGGCCCGGAGGAGTAGCCGGCGGTCGAACGTGAGGAAGGGCCCGGGCGGGCGACCGCCGGGGCCCTTCTCTCCTTTTCCGGGTACGGGTCCCTCGTCCGCGTCCGGGGTTTCCGCGCGCCCGTCCACGGGCGGGGCGGACCAGGCGCGTCGCGCCCGTCCACGGGCGGGGGTCAGACGAGGTGGTCGAACTCCCCGTCCTTGACCCCCAGCAGGAGGGCCTCTATCTCGGCCGGCGTGTAGACGAGCGCCGGGCCGTCCGGGTGGCGGGAGTTGCGCATGGCAACGTTTCCCCCCGGCAGTTTGGCGAACTCGACGCACGAGCCCTGGGAGTTGCTGTGCCTGCTCTTCTGCCAGACGACACCGCGCAGCTCGGTGGCCGCCATGCCGTTGTACGCGTGGTGCGCGTGATGCACTGGTAGCTCCCCGAGTTGCTTCGTTCGTATGTCAACTTCCCCGGATCATAGCTGCGTTCATATGCCGCTGCATGAGCAGATGCACGTGCACGAGGCGTGGCGTAGCCACTACGCGACGCTGCGTGCGAGAGGCGTCCGGCGACACGGGAACGCCCCCGCGATCTTCCCATCCGGGTGGACGGAAGCGCGGGGGCGGTGGTTCCCCGGGCGCGGGCCCGGTTCGGCTCAGCGCTCCTCACGGAAGTCGACGTGCCGGCCGGCGACCGGGTCGTACTTGCGCAGGGTGAGCCGGTCGGGGTCGTTGCGGCGGTTCTTGCGGGTGACGTAGGTGAAGCCGGTCCCGGCGGTGGACCTGAGCTTGAGGACCGGACGTATCTCGTTGCGTGCCATGCGGCCGAGGGTAAACGAAAACGAATCCCATTGCCAATATGATCTCCCGCCCCTGCCGACGGAGACATCGGCGCAGCTCAGAGGGGTGGAAGCTCGGACAGGAGACGGCCGGCGCGGTCGTACAGCCGGAGGCCCAGGGCGCCCCCCTCGCGCGTCACCGTGTACCAGACGCCCCAGCCGGGGCGGCCCGGCAGCTCCAGGAGGGCGGCGGCCGTGGCCCGGCCGCGGTCGTCCACGAGCTCGACCCGGCCCGCGTCCCGGGTCCCGTAGTAGAGGCCGGAGTGGAAGGCGCCCTCGCCCTGGTGGCTGATCCCGGGCCGGGCGAGGTCGATGTTGCCGTCGGTGACGCTGCGGAACTGTTCGAGCGGGTCCTCGCCCCCCTGCCAGTGCTTGCCGTCGGCCGTGAGCCACACCTTCCACCCGGGGGCCGCCGCCACCCGCTCCCCGGGCGCGACGGTCCGCACCGGCGTGGGGATCTGCCGCCCGGAGGAGAAGGACGCGGAGGTCCGGGGGACGGCCGGCGGGGGCGGGCCCGCGGTCGGGGCGAAGGCGCTGGTGGCGGGCCGGGCCGGCGGGGCGGCGAGGCCGGCGGCGGGGTGCGGGTCGCGGCCCAGGGACGTACCGGCGGCCACCGCGAACGCGACGCCGAGCACGGCGAGGACGGAGAGGGCGACGGTACGGCGCCGGCGGCGCGCGCGGCCGGCGCGGACGACCGCCGCGACGGGCGCGGGCCCCGGGGTCACGTCGTGGGCGGCGCGGGCGAACTCGGCGCGCAGCAGGTCGTCCCACGCGCCGGCGGCGTCGGGCCCGGCATCGGGTGCGGGGGTCATGGGCGGGCTCCGTAGGGGGTGCGGAGGGGCGGGCCGGGCAACGGCGCGGGAGCGGGAAGCGGCGCGGGGCCGGAGGCGAGCCGGGGGTGGGCGCGCAGCGCGGCGAGGCCGCGCCGGGCGTGGGTCTTCACCGTGCCGATCGAGCACTGGAGGACGTCGGCGATCTCCTGCTCGGTCAGGTCGTCCCAGTACCGCAGGACCATCACGGTGCGCTGGCGGGCGCTCAGATCGGCTAACGCCGCCAGGAGCACGGCCCGTTCCTCGACGTGCTCGGCGTGGCCCGCGTCCCGGTGCCGGGCGGGTTCCGGCAGCACCGGGACGAGCAGGTGGGCGACCCGGCGGCGGCGCAGGCGGCTGAGGTTGTTGTTGACGAGGGCGCGGCGCACGTAGAGGTCGACGCCCTCGGCCGGGATCCTCCGCCAGCGGCCGTACACCTTGGCGAGGGTCGTCTGCACCAGGTCCTCGGCCTCGTGGAAGTCACCGGTGAGCAGCTGGGCCGTGCGGACGAGCCGGGGCCAGGCGGCGGTGGCGAACGCGGCGAAGCCGTCGTCCGTCTCGGGTTCTGCTGCGTGCGTCACGGTGGCGGACCTCGCGATCGGGAGGTGGTACGGCGGGGCCCGCCCCGTGCCGGGCCCCGCCGAGCGTGGTGGACGGCCCGTCAGAAGTCCATGGCGGGCAGCTCGACGAGGAGCCGCCCGTCACGGGCGTGGAAGGCGACGGAGACGTCACGGTCGGAGGGCGCGGTGTGGGCGTACCAGACGCCCCAGCCCGGGCGGCCCGGCAGCTGGAGCAGGGTGGCGCGGGTGACCCGCCCCTCGGCGTCGGTCACGTCGACCCGGCCGGGCGCCTCGGGGCCGCCGTAGATCCCGGAGTGGAAGGTGCCCTCGCCCTGGTGGCTGAGGGCCGGCCGGGTCAGGTCGAGGTTGCCGTCGACGACGCTGCGGAACTGCTCGAAGCCGTCGGGGCCGGTCCAGTGCTTGCCCTCGCGGGTGAGCCAGAGGGTGTAGCCGCCGCCGGCGTCGACGCGCAGGCCCTGACGGACGGTGCGGACGGCCGGGGCGGGGGCGGGGGCGGAGACCTCGGCCGCGGAGGGGGCGGGTACGGAGGCGGTGACGGGCGCGGCGGGGGACGGGGCGGCGGTGGCCGGGGCGGCGAGGGCCGCCGCGGCCGCCGCCGCCGTCACGGCGGCGCCCGCGGCGAGCAGGTACTTCTTCATGGGACGGCTCCTGTTTCGGCGGACGGTCTTCCACCCTTCTCAACTCCGCCCGGCCCGGCCCGGGATGACAGCGCGGCGCAAGATTTTCCCCGCGGCGGAGGTTTTCCCGGCGGCGGAGGACCTCCCGGCGGTGGAGGACGTCCCGGCTCAGGCGTCGGCGAGCGCCGCCGACAGGTCGTCCAGGGCGTCCACGAGCAGCCGGCCCGCCTTCCGCAGCAGCGGGTCGGTGACCTCGGTGTCCCAGGCGGCGACGGTCTCGCGGAGGTCGTCCCAGACGGGTTCCCCGCGCTCGCGGACCGCCTTCGCACCGCGTTCGGTCGCCTCGCGCAGCGCCTCCGCGAGACCGGCGGCGGCGGGCAGGGGCGGGGCGCCGTGCTCGGGCAGATGGGCCTCCAGGAGCATGGCCGCCCGCCCGAACTCGGCGAGCGCGTGCCCCGCGCCCTCGGCCGCCGCGTGCGAGAGCCCCCGGTGCCGGACCAGCTCGTGGCCGGCCCGCCCCAGCGCGTCGTGCCAGGCCACGCGCGCGGCCCGGGCGGACAGCAGGGCCTCGCGCACGTCCGGGCTGCCGGGGCCCTCGGGAGCGGCGTACCGGGCGGCGACGGCCGCCGCGTACCGCCCGGAGGCGGCGAGCCAGTCGGCGAGCCGGCCCCGCAGCCGGGGCGTCTCCCAGGCCGGGTAGACGGCGTAGGAGAGCATCGCGAGGAGACCGCCGAGGAGGGTGAGCAGGACCCGGTCCCGGACGGTCTGGGAGACGCCGGACCCCTCCATGCCGAGGAGGAAGACGACGTACGCGGCGACGCAGACCTGGCTGACCGCGTACCCCGTCCTCATCAGCAGGTACATGCCGAAGGCGCAGAGGACGGCGAGCGCGGCGGAGAGGTACGTCCCCGGGTGCGCCGTCTGCACGACGGCGCTGGCCAGCCCGACGCCGACGAGCGTGCCGCCGAAGCGGGCCACCGAGCGGGAGTACGTCTGCGAGAAGTCCGGCCGCATCACCATCACGGACGCCATCGGCGCCCAGTAGCCGTGCCCGAAGGGCAGCACCAGACCGAGCAGATACCCGGCGGCGGCGACGGCCGAGACCCGGATCGCGTGGCGCAGGATCGCCGAACCCGGCCGCACCTCGGCCCGCATCTTCGCGAGGACGAGCGGCGCGAGCCGGACGAGGGTGGGGCGGCTGCGGGGCGTGGGGCGCTCGGGGAGGACGGTGGCCTCCGGCGGCCCGGGGCTCCCGCCGGGAGCCGGACCGGCCCCCGGCCCCGCACCGGACCTCTCCGGCCCCGCCCCGGGCTGCCCCGTCTCCGTCCGCGGGTCCGCCGTGTCCACGACGTCGCCGAGGAGGGCTGACAGCCGGAGGGCGGCGCGATGGGAGCGGTCGGAGAGGATCGATCCGGTGTCGGGGGTGCGCAGGGCGGCGACGGCGGCCGGCGGCAGCCGGACCGGCTCGCCGTGCCGGATGGCGCGCGCGGCGGCGTCGAGGATCTCCCCCGCCGCGGCGAGCAGCTCGCGGACCCGGTCGCGCTGCGGGCCCTCGGCGGGGGCGCCGACGGCGGGGTCCGCGAGCGAGGCGAGGACGGGCCGGATCCGCTCGGCGAGCCGCCGGGGCCCGTGGAGTTCGGCGGGCCGGCGGCGGGCCTGCCGCGAGGTGACGGCGGCGGCGATGCGGGCGGTCATGAGCGGGACCGGGTCGAAGGGCGCGACCGGGTCGTGGCGCAGCCGGCGGGCGTAGTCCGCCTCCGCGGCGAGCGCGTCGGCGAGGGCGTCGCGCTGGGCGCCCCAGGGCCGGACGGGCAGCAGCACCACCAGCGCGGCCTGCACGACCCCGCCCGCGAAGATCATGGCGGCGTGCCCGGCGGCGGTCGCGACGGAGGTGGGCAGGGTGACCGTGACCAGCATGATCGCCACGTTGGAGGAGGCGATGATGCCGGCCGTGGGGCCGGCGGCCCAGGCGAGCCCGGAGAGGAAGGTCCACAGCACCAGCAGGGCGAGGAAGAGGACCGTGTGGGTGCCGGTCAGATAGCCGAGGAAGGTGGAGACGGCGAGGCTGCCGCCGGAGGCGAGCGCGAGGGTGGGCCGGGGCCGCCAGGACCGCTGGAAGGTGGCGATGGCCGCCTGGAAGGCGCCGAACGCGGAGGCCGCGGCGACGGCCGGCCCGAAGAGGGCCAGCGAGAAGCCGAGGACGAGCGCGAGCCCGAGGGCGCCGCGGGCCGCGACGACCGGCGCGAGCCGCCGCCGCTCGACGGTGAGGCCGGAGCGGGCGGTCTCCTTCAGCGCCCGGAGCCAGCTCATGATCCGAGCGTAGCGACCAACCCCCCGTAAGCCGACATTTCACCCACGGCGCCGGGGCCCGTCCGAGCCGTTCGCGTCGGATCGGGCCGGGCCGTCCGGGGCGTGCGCGCCCGGCGGGCCGGACCGACGGGAAGGGTCGGACAGGCCCTACCCCCGGGCGCGGCGGTCCAGACGCGCCCGGTCCGGGATGAGGGTGGCGGACTCGGCGGCGGTGGCGCCGTGGTTCCAGCCGTCCTCGTCCCACATCGCCCGGACGCGGGTCGCCCGCGTCTCCGGGAAGAGCTCGTCCGTGCGGGCCGTCACCGCGACCTCCCGGGAGGCGAGGACCGGGAGGAGCGTCGGGGCCTCGGCGGCGACCCTGCGGGACGTCGCCTCCAGACGGGCGCCGAGCCGGTTCGCGTACGCGAGGAGGAAGGACTGCCGGAAGGACTTGGTGCGCTTGCGGCCGCCCTTCCGCTGCTCCGCCTCGGCGCGCGTCATCGCCGCGGTGCCCTGGACGAGGAGGGAGGTGTACAGCAGCTCGACCGGATCCAGGTCCGCCTCGAAGCCGACCACCGTCGAGAAGCCGTACGTCTCGTTCCACACCGCCCGGCAGTGGTTCGCGCCCGCCACCGCGTCGAGCAGGATCGCCTTCGCCTGCTCGTAGGGCGGCTCCACGCCGATCCGGATCGCGCCCGGCGTCTGCGGCGACGGCGCCCCGGCCGCGAGCCCGGCCTCGTCGAGGCTGTGGCGGGCCATCAGCTCCTGCGCCTTCGCGGCCAGCGCCTCGGCCTCCTCCGGATAGCCGGTGGCCTCCGCCTTGGCGAGCAGCGCCCGGATCCGGGTGAGCATCCGCGGCTCCCCCGCGGCGGCCGGCGGCAGCGTCTCGCCGGGTACGGGTCCCACCGCGTCGAGCCGGGGCAGCCGGACCAGCAGCCGGTACAGCTCCAGGACGGCCGTCGCGTGCGAGAAGCGGTCGGCGGTGCCGGCGCCCGCCCCGGCCCCGTCGTCCAGTGCTTCGAGCTGCTCGCGCCAGCGCCGGGGCAGCGTCGCGTACCGGGCCGTCTCGGCCCGCACCAGCACGCCGAGCAGCCGCAGGTGCTCCTCCGCCAGCTCGCGGCGGACGGTGCGCGCGAGGTCGGCGGGCTGCCAGCCGTGCTCCCACAGGGTCCGTACGAGCTCCTCGCCGCGCCGCGCGAGGCCGGCGTCGGCGGCCGGGTCGGCGGCGAGCAGCGAGGCCGCCGTGTCGAGGGAGCGGTCGTCGCGGCTGTGGAGCGCCTCCCCCAGCGCCCGTCCCACGGTGGACTCCCGTGCCTCGTCCCGCATGACCGCGCCCTCTCCGTGCCTCTCGTCGCCTCGCGCCGCCTCGCGTCCGGCCTCCTCCGATGGTCTCAGGACGGCCGGGCCCACCCGGTCGCACCCCGTCCCGGGGTAGGTCTGGCCCTACCCCGGGACGCCCGGCAGACGGCGTGACCCGACCCCCGGCGAAACGGTTCGCTGGAGCCATGACCAGCACCCTTTCCCTTCCTCCCGCCGCCGTACGGCTCCGGGGGCTCGTCCGGCGGCACGGGGACGTCCTGGCCCTCGGCGGCGTCGACCTCGACGTCGCCGCCGGCACCTTCACGGCCGTCATGGGCCCCTCCGGCTCCGGGAAGTCCACCCTGCTGCGCTGCGCCGCCGGACTCGACCGCCCCGACGCGGGCCGCGTCGAGGTGGCGGGCACGGCCCTGGAGGGGCTGAGCGAGCGGCGGCTGACGCTGCTGCGGCGGGACCGGATCGGCTTCGTCTTCCAGTCCTTCAACCTGCTGCCGACGCTGACGGCCGCGCAGAACGTGGCCCTCCCGCTCCGGCTGGCCGGCCGCCGCCCGGCCCGCGGCGCGGCCCGGGCGGTGCTCGCCCGGGTCGGCTTCGCGGTCCTCGAGCGGCACCGCCCCGCGCAGCTCTCCGGCGGCCAGTGCCAGCGGGTCGCCCTCGCGCGGGCGCTGATCGCCCGCCCCGCCGTCCTCTTCGGCGACGAGCCGACCGGCGCGCTGGACTCCACGACCGGCGCGGAGGTGATGGACATGCTCAGGGCCCTCGTCGACGAGGAGGGCCGCACGCTCGTCATGGTCACCCACGACCCCGTCGCCGCCGCCCGCGCGGACCGGGTCGTCTTCCTCGTCGACGGCCGCCTGGCGGGCGAACTCACCGCCCCGACCCCGACCGCCGTCGCCGCCCGCCTCGCCCGCCTGCGCCCGGCGACGGGCGGCGCGCGCGGGGAGCCGGTCGAACCGGCGGGTGCGGTCGAACCGGCGGGTGCGGTCGAACCGGCGGGTGCGGTCGGATCGGCGAGCCCGGTCGGATCGGCGGGTGCGCCGTGCTGAGCGTCGTCCTCGGCGGGCTGCGGGTGCGCTGGGCCTCCTTCCTGGGCGCGTTCCTGGCCCTGGCGCTCGGCGTCGGGCTGCTGACCGCGACCGGGCTCGGCCTCGCCGCCGCGCTGGACCCGCCGGCGCACGCCCCCGAGCGGTTCGCCTCTTCCCCCGTCGTCGTCCTCGGCCAGGACCGGCTGACCGTCGAGGTCCGGCGCGGCCCCGGCACCGCGCTCGTCTCCCGGCCGCTCGACCGTCCACAGCCTGTGGACACCGCCGTGCTGCGCGAGCTCCGCGCCCGGTGGACCCTCACGGAGCGCCCGGCGGACCCCTCGGACACGGCCGCCGCCCACCCCGACGCCGTCGGCCTCGACGCCCCCGCCGCGCGGGTCAGGGCCCTGGTCGGCGACCGGGCGCAGGTGCTCACCGGCGACGAGCGCCGCCGCGCCGACCCCGGCCACGAGCGGGACGGCCAGGAGCTCACCGGCCTGAACGCCCTCCTCGGCACCGTCGGCGGCGTCGCCGCCTTCGTCTCCGTCTTCGTCGTCGCGTCCGTCTTCGCCTTCTCCGTGGCACTGCGCCGCCGCGAGTTCGGCCTGCTCCGCACCGCCGGGGCCACACCCGGCCAGGTCCGGCGGCTGCTGCTCGCCGAGGCGGCGGTGCTGGGCGTGACCGCGTCCGCGGCGGGCTGCGGGCTCGGCGCCCTCGCCGCGCCCCCGATGGCGCGGGCGCTGGTCGCCCGGGAGCTGGCGCCCGGCTGGTTCGCCGCCGTCTCGGGCGGGACCGCCGGATGGCCGTACCAGCTGGCCTTCTGGACGGGGCTCGGCGTCGCCCTCGCCGGGTCGTCCGCCGCCGCGCACCGCGCCGGGCGGACCGGGCCGACGGCCGCGCTGCGCGAGGCGGACGTCGACCGGGACGTGCTGCCGCCGGGCCGCGCGCTGCTCGGCGCCGGGCTCCTCGCGGCCGGGCTCGGACTGCTGGTCTGGACGTACGCCACCGAGCCCGAGGCGCTGCTGAAGCGCAAGACGTACACGACCCTGCCGATGCTCCTGACCGGCGGCGCCGCCCTGCTCGCCCCGCTCCTGGCGCGGCCCGCGGCCCGGCTGCTGCCGGTCCCGCGGGGCGGGGCGGTCGGGCTGCTCGTCCGGGCGAACGGCGCGGCGGCCGCGCGCCGCACCGCCGCCGTCCCCGCGCCGGTCCTGGTGACCGTGGCGCTGGCGGGGACGCTGTCCGGCGCGTCGGAGAGCGTGGCGCGCGCCAAGGAGACGGAGGCCCGGGACCGGACGTCCGCCGCGTACGTGGCCGAGGGCCGGGAGGTGACGCTCCCCGGCCGGACGCCGGCGGGGACGGTCGTCGCCGCGTCCGGGCCGACCTCCCTCTTCGTACGGGACGGGGCCGAGGCGGTCGTGAAGTACCGGGCCCGGGCGGTCGCCGACCCGGCGGCCTTCGCCGAGCTGGCCCGGCTCCCGGTGGTCGCGGGCGACCTGCGGGACCTGGACGACCGGTCGATCGTCGTCAACGAGGAGTTCGAGCGGCGGCGGGTCGGCGAGGAGGTGGAGGTGTGGCGGGCGGACGGCAGCGGCCCGGTACGGCTCCGGGTCGCGGCCGTCCTGGCCCGCGGCACCGGCGACAACGGGCCCTACGTCACCCGCGCGCAGGCTCCGGGGTCCCGTCTCGACCGCCTGGAGTCGAACCGGCCCCTGGCGGCGGACGCCGGCCCCGCCGCGGCCCCGCCGGCCGCGAACCGGGCCGCCCGGCTGGGCCTGCGCCTGCTGCTCGCGCTGGTCCTCCTCTACACGGTGATCGGCCTGGCCGGCACGCTGCTGATGGCCACGTCGGTCCGGGGCGGGGAGCTGGCCTCGCTGCGCCTGGCGGGCGCCACGCGCGCGCAGGCGCTGCGGGCGGTGACGGGCGAGGCACTGCTCGCGGTGGCGATCGGCACGGTCCTCGGGCTCGCCGTGACGGCCGTGGTCCTCGGGGCCCTCGGAGCGGGCCTCGCCGCGCTCTCGGCGCCGGTCGCGCTCGCCGTCCCCTGGGCCTGGGCGGGCGGGGCGTCGACCACCTGCCCGGTCGTCGCCGTCGCCGCCCCGGCCCTCCCCGCGTGGCGCCTCAGTCGCTGAGCGGCGAAGGTGGGACGGGGCGGTGGCCGGGGTCGGAGCCGGGCCACCGCCCCGCCCCCGTGCCCTCCCGCCGCGCGCCGGGAGGGGTCAGGGCCGCAGGACCAGCTTGCCGCGCACGTGCCCCGATTCGCTGAGCTCCTGCGCGCGGGCGGCCTCCTTGAGGGGGAGGGTCTCGGCGTGCCGCAGCCGCAGGGTGCCCGCGAGGACCCCCTCCGCCTGGGCGGTGAGCCAGCCGCGCACCCGCTCGAAGTCCGACTCGGGAAGGCTGTAGGCGATCCCGTACGCCTCCGCGTCCGTCGCCGCGATCGTCGCGATCCGCTCCTTGCGCGCCGTGCCCTCCCCGCCGAGCAGCTCGATCGCCACGGGCAGCACCCCGTGCCCGGCCGCGTCGAAGACCGCGTCGACGCCCTGCGGGGCGGCGGCCCGCACCCGGTCGGCGAGGCCGTCGCCGTACGCGACCGGGACCGCTCCGAGCCCGCGCAGATAGGCGTGGTTGGCGGTGGAGGCCGAGCCGACGACCGTGGCGCCGGCGGCGACCGCGAGCTGCACCGCGATGGTGCCGACGATGCCGGCCGCGCCGTGCAGGAACAGCGTCTCCCCCTCCCGTACGCCGAGCTGCGCCAGCACCCGGGCCGCGGTCTCGCCCGCGACCGGCAGGCCCACCGCCGCCTCCCAGGACAGCCCGGCCGGCTTCGGCAGGACGTCGCCGGCGAGGGCGTACTGCGCGTAGGCGCCGGTCCTCGACCAGCCGAACACCTCGTCGCCGACGGCGAGTCCGGTGACGCCCTCGCCGAGCGCGTCGACCGTGCCGGCCACCTCGATCCCCGGCACGGCGGGGAACGTCGTCGGGAAGTGGGCCTCCAGCAGGCCCCGGCGCACCTTCCAGTCCATCGGGTTGACGCCCGCCGCCGCCACCCGCAGCCGCACCTCGCCGGGTCCCGGCTCCGGCACCTCGGCACCGGTCTCGTGCCGCAGCACCCCGGGCCCGCCGAACTCCTCGAACACGATCGCTTCCATCGTCGCCATGTCGCCCTCCCTGTCCGCCCGTTCGGCTCCCGGATCCCCCGGGCGCCGGTCTCTCGGCGTGATCGACGTGATCCATCCTGCGCCGCACGACCGCCCCGCCAGGCCCTCCCTCCAGCCAGTCCCACCCGTCCGAAAGACCAGCCGCCCGGGCCCGCCCACTGGCTAGGCTGGCCGCCATGGACGCGTTCACGCTGACCACCGCGTACGAGATCCTCCGCCGGCCGCTCGACCAGGTCCTCGGGCAGCTCTCCGCCACGCTCGCCCCGGCCGTCCCGCACACCGGCGCGGCCGAACTCTCCACGCACTGCGCGCACTCGCCGTTCAAGACGACCGGCGCGGCCGACGGGCTCGGCACCGCCGACCTGGCGCCGCTGCTCGCCGCCGGGGTGCCCGGCGAGCCCTGGCAGGGAACGGTCCGGCTCGGCGGCCGGAGCCGTACGGTCCTCGCGGTGACGAGCGGCGCCACCGCCCGCCACTCGCTGCTCGTGCTGCTGCGCGAGGACGGCTCGCCGCCCGCCGGACCGGACGGGCTGGCCCTGGCCCAGGGCCTGTGGAACCTGGTGACCGCGCATCTGGACCGCTTCGCGACCGAGGCCATGCCGGGGGCGCTGGCCCGGTCCCGGACCGCCGCCGACACCCGCGCCCGGGTCACCGCCGAGCTGACCACCGCCCATGTGGCCGCCCTCTCGGGCCTCCTCTCGGTGCTCCGCAGCGGCGGTCTGGACGCCCCGGCGGCCCGGGCGGCCGCCACCGAACTCGCCGCCGCCGCGCTCGTCGAGGCCCGCGCCGCGCGGCGGCAGGACCGGGAGATCGCCGAGGAGCCGGCCCGCGAGGCGTTCGGCCGGCTGGCCGAACAGCTCCGGCCGATGCTCCGGCACAGTCCGGTCCGGCTCGAACTCGGCCCGCCGCCGGAGAGCCGCTCGCTCCCCGCCGACGTGGCGCACGGCGCCCGGTCCATCGTCCGGGCGCTGCTCCTGATCCTGCTGGACCAGGAGGGCCTGAGCCGGGTGCACGTCGGCTGGCGGCTCACCGAGGACGAGCTGTGGGCGGCCGTGCGCGACGACGGGCCGGGCCTCTTCGAGGCGTGCGAGATCGGGGCGGGCACGGTCCGGGACCGGCTGGACGTCCTCGGCGGGCGGCTGGAGATCGAGGCGGTGCCGCACTGGGGCACGACCATGACCGCCGTCCTGCCGCTGGCCTCCCCCGACCCCCGGGTGGCGGCCGTCCACCCGCTGGCCGGGCTGGGCGAGCGGGAGGTCGAGGTCCTGACGCACCTGGCCCTCGGCCACCGCAACCGCCGCATCGCCGCGGAGCTGCACATCAGCGAGTCCACGGTGAAGTTCCACGTGGCGAACATCCTCGGCAAGCTCGGCGTCGCCTCCCGCGGCGAGGCGGCGGCCCTGTTCCACGCGGCGGCGTAGCCCGGGCTCCGGGCGGCGGCCCGCCGCCTCCGTCCCGCCCGTCCGTCCCGCCCGTCCGTCCCGCCCGTCCGTCCGTCCGTCCGGGATGTCGTGCTCCGCCGCTGTCAGTGGCGGATGCCAGACTCGCACCCATGAGCGAGAGGTGGGCGCTGGCCCCGGAACCGGAGGGGGAGGGCGCGGTCCTCGTCCCCCTCGGGCCGGACGGCGCGCCCGCTGGGGAGGCGCGCCGCGAGCCGGACCTGGTCGAGGCCGTCCGGTCCCGGCCCGGCGTCGCGCGCTGGGTGTGGCGGTCGACGGCCGAGGTGTACCCCCGGCTGCTCGCCGCCGGCGTCCGCGTCGAGCGGTGCTACGACATCGAGGACGCCGAGCAGCTGCTCCTGGGCCACGAGGGCCGGCTCGGCGAGCCCCGCTCGGCGGCCGCCGCGTGGGCCAGGATGCGGGACGCCCCGGTCCCGCCCGATCCGCCGCAGCGCACGGCCGAGCCCGGCTCCCAGGACTCCCTCTTCGAGCCGCGGCCGGTCGCGACCGTCCCCTTCGAGGGGCTCCTGGCGGTCTACGCGGAGCAGCAGCGCCGCCACGACCGGGCCGGGCACCCGGGCCGGATGCGGCTGCTCACCGCCGCCGAGTCCGCCGGGATGCTGGTGGCCGCCGAGATGCACCGGGCCGGGCTGCCCTGGCGGGCCGACGTGCACCGGGAGCTGCTGCACGAGCTGCTGGGCGAGCGGTACGCGGGCGGGGGCGAGCCGCGCCGCCTCGCGGAGCTGGCGGACGAGGTGTCGGCCGCCTTCGGCCGCCGCGTCCGGCCCGATCTGCCCGCCGACGTGGTGCGGGCCTTCGCGCAGGCCGGGATCCGGCTGCGGTCCACCCGCCGCTGGGAGCTGGAGGAGGTCGACCACCCGGCGGTGGAGCCGCTGATCGCCTACAAGAAGCTGTACCGGATCTGGACCGCGCACGGCTGGTCCTGGCTGGCGGACTGGGTGCGGGACGGCCGCTTCCGGCCGGAGTACCTGCCGGGCGGCACGGTCAGCGGCCGCTGGACGACCAACGGCGGCGGGGCGCTCCAGATCCCGAAGGTGATCCGGCGCGCGGTCGTCGCCGACGAGGGCTGGCGGCTGGTGGTCGCGGACGCCGACCAGATGGAGCCGCGGGTGCTGGCCGCGATCTCCCGCGACCCCGGTCTGATGGAGGTCGCCGGTCACCCCGACGACCTCTACACCCGGCTGTCCGACCGGGCCTTCTCCGGCGACCGCGACCACGCCAAGATCGCCCTGTTGGGCGCGGTCTACGGCCAGACCAGCGGCGACGGGCTGAAGAACCTGGCGGCGCTGCGCCGCCGCTTCCCCCGCGCGGTCGGCTATGTCGACGAGGCGGCGAAGGCCGGCGAGGAGGGCCGCCTGGTCCGCACCTGGCTGGGCCGCACCAGCCCGAGGGCGGTCGGCGCCGGTGACGACGGCGAGGCGGGTCTCCCCCAGGAGGGGCCCGAACAGCCCGTCGCCGAGGAGGGCTTCACCCCCGGCTACGCCTCGGGGAACGCCCGGGCGCGCGGCCGGTTCACCCGTAACTTCGTGGTCCAGGGCAGCGCCGCCGACTGGGCCCTGCTGATGCTGGCGGCCCTGCGCCGCTCCCTCTCGGCCGCCGGGATGCGGGCCGAGCTGGTCTTCTTCCAGCACGACGAGGTGATCGTGCACTGCCCGGCGGAGGAGGCCGGGGCGGTGACGGAGGCGATCCGGGCGGCGGGCGACGAGGCGGGCCGGATCGCCTTCGGCGAGACGCCGGTCCGCTTCCCGTTCACGACGGCGACGGTGGAGCGGTACGCGGACGCCAAGTAGCGTCCGCGTACCGCCCTTTCCCCCGTGGTACCGGCCTACTTGGCCGGGATCTTCGCCCACTTCGGGTCGAGGGCGATCGTCTTGAGCTGCTCCATGGTGAGCGCGGGCTCGGCCCGGGTGGCGGCCTCGTGCTGGGCGCCGGTGTTGAAGGCGGAGACGACGACGCGGAAGCCGGCCCTGGTCATCGTGTCGGCGGTCCACCAGACGACGCCCTCGCCACCCTTCTCGCCGGGCTGCTGAGTGAGCTTGACCCTGCGGCCGTCGGGCAGGGTGGTGACGTCGCCGGAGCCGAAGAGGTCGCCGGAGGCGCCGCCCATGCCGTACTGGACGTTGACCTGGACGAGGCTCTTGCCCTTGCCGTCGTCGACGACGACGAAGGCGAACTCGCCCTCGCCGCCCTTGTCGGCGACCGTGAGCCCCTTCGGCAGCAGGGCCCGCAGGGTGTTCTGCACGCCGTTGCCGGCGATCCGCGGCGGCGCCTTGGGCGCCTTGCCGGGCTGGGCGGGCGCGGTGGGCAGCGGCGGGATCTGCCGGAGCAGCGGCCGCCACGCCTCGGCGGCGACGAGCTTCTTGAGCTGGGTGGCGGTGAAGGGCGGGTCCTCCCGGGTGATCGTGCCGCCCTTCTCGATGGGCGCGTTGTACTCGCTCGCGTCGACCAGGAAGCCGTCCTTGGTGAGCAGCACGGCCCGCCAGCTCTTGGTCTCCTCGCGCTTGTCCGGGTACTCGTAGCCCTCGATGACCATCACCCGGGAGCCGTCCGCGATCCGGCCCTCGACGCAGCGGTCGTAGGGGACGTACGCCTGCTCGGGGCAGGTCACCATGTCGAGGCCGGCGTCCGGACCGCGTCCGGCGCGGGAGAGGGAGATGCCGACGGCGGCCTCGCCCCGGCCGTCGTCGTAGACGCCGCCGAGGGCCTGGCCGGTGCCGTCGAGGCCGTCGAACCGCCACTGGCCGGCCGGGGTGTTGGCCTTGAGGACGTCCGCGATCTGGGAGAGGGGGATCTCCGCCATGCCCGGCTTCAGCGAGTCGGAGGCGGGTTCCCCGGTCGACCCGGGGGTCGGCGTGGCGGTCGGCGCGGGGGTCCTGGGGGCCGCCACGGACGCCTTCTCGGCGGACTTTCCGGGGGTGAGGACGGAGCCGGCGTACACGCCGCCGATGCCGATGCCGGCGAGCGCGAGGGCGCCTCCGGTGACGGCGAGCCGGCGGCGCAGCAGCCGGCGGCGGCCGCGGGCGAGCCCGCCGGAGACCAGTTCGGGCCGGCCGTCGAGGCCGAAGCTCTCTCCGGTGCTGCGGAGCGCGGAGCCGAGTTCGTCGGCGAACCCGCCCTCGGGGTCGTGGTGTTCGTGCTGGGACATGACGAGATCACCGTCTCTGCTCGAAAGGGGTGAAAGAAGGAAAGCGGTCCGGCGGCCGGGTCAGCGGGTGGCGAACTCGCCGATGCTGCCGCCGAGTCGCTGCCGCAGCTTGCCGAGCGCCCGGGTGCAGCGGGTGCGGACGGCCGCGGAGCTGGTGTGCAGGGCGTCGGCGGTCTCCTCGACGCTGCGGTCCTCCCAGTAGCGCAGCACCACGACCGCCCGGTCCTTCGGGGGCAGTGCGGCGAGCGCGTCGAGGAGGGCGATCCGCAGCAGCGGGTCGGTGCCGTCGTCCGGGGTGTGGTCGGGCAGTTCGCCCAGCGGGCGCTCGGTGGCGGAGCGCCGGCGCTGGTGGCTGAGGAACGTCCGGACGAGCACGGTCTGGGCGTACGCGGCGGGGTTGCCGATCCGGGCGACCCGCCCCCAGAGGGCGTACATCTTGCCCAGCGTCTCCTGGGTGAGGTCCTCGGCGAGGTGGACGTCCCCGCTGGTCAGCAGGCAGGCCGAGCGGAACAGCTGACCCGTGCGTGCCGAGGCGAACTCCAGGAACTCGTCCGCGCGGGACGTTCTCATGCCCCTCCTCTCCGTTGCGGTCGCGTGTGGTGACGTGCGGTCGCCCTGAGCGAGCGGCGGGCTCGCCCGGGTGGCGTCACACCCCTTCGACGCGGCGGGGCCGGGGAAATGTTTCATCGAACCCGCTCTCGAACGCATCCAAAGAAGCGGAATCGGGTAATCCTTTTGGTATGAACACTCTCAGCGCAGAGATCCTGGCCGCTGGGGTCTGGCAGTCAGGTCTGGGACAAGTACTCGGCGGCCTCGTTCTCGTCGCCATCCTGATCGGGGCCTTCTGGTTCGGTTACCGGGTCCGCACCCGCGAGCCGCGCCCACCCGAGCCCGAAGAGCAGCCGCACCGCCCGGACACCGGCGCGATCCCCGGCGAGATGTCGGAGTACCGCCGGGGCACCGAGATGCCGCACACCGACGGCGAGCACCGGCTCATGCCGTACCAGCTGAAGGACGGCGGCGGCACCGAGACCTCGCCCACGCCACCGAGCGAGGAGAAGCGCAAGTGGGGCGGGATCTCCAGCGGTGGCTTCGGCAGCGGAGGCACCGGACACGGCGACTGACGTGCACACCGTCCCGCGCGCCCGGCTGCGGGCGATGGCCCTCGGACTGCTCGGCTCCGCCCCCGAGGCGGACCGGGCCGTCCGGACCACGGAGCGCGCCCTCGCCTCGTACGGCCCCGGTCCCCGCGCCCGCCGGGGACCCGGGCCCGTCCCCGATCCCGGCCCGCCCCCGGAGGCCGTCCTGGCGCGGGTCTGTCTCGGCCGGCTCCGGGCCCGCGAGGCCCGCCGAACCGACCCGTGGGACCCCTGGTCGGACGCCCCCGGCCCCTCGCCCGGCCTGACCCCGGCGGAGCGGCTCGTCCTCGTCCTCCACGACCTCTTCGACGTCCCGTACGAGACCCTCGGCCTCGTCCTGGAACGCGCCCCCGCGGCCGTCCGCCAGATCGGCGCCCGCGCGCGGGCCAGGGCCCGGGGCACCGAGGAGATGCCCCCGTCCGATCCGGCCCGCCTCCGCACGGCCGTGGACGCGGTCCTCGCCGCCGCCCGCGAGGGCGACCCGGCGGCCCTGCTCGCCCTGCTCGACCCGGACGCCGGCCAGCGCGCCGACCCCGGCGCCGTGCGCGGCGGGGTCCGCCCCGGCCACGGCGCCCCGGCCGTCGCCCGCGACCTCGGCGCCCGCGCGGCGATCGCCCGCCCGGTCCTGGTGGACGGCACCCCGGGCCTGGTCGCCGCCCCGGACGCGGTCTACGTCTTCACGGCCCCGGCCGGCCCGATCACCTCGATCGACGTCCTGGCCGACCCGCCCCACGTCTCCCGCCGGGCGATCGCCACGCCGTAGGAACGGCCCGGGACCGGACGCCCGGCACCGGCCCCGGGCCTCGGCGCCCGCCCGGGCCCCCGCCCCGCTTCCTCAGTCCCGCCCGTCGGCACTCGTCCCGGCCCGCCCGGCGATGTGCCCGGGTACGGCCGCGGCCAGCTCCGCCGGCAGCGCGGGGTCGGGCACCGGTACGCCGAAGGTGGTCACCACCGGCAGCACCCCGGCCCACAGCCCGAGCTCCGCGTCCTCGGAGTCCCCGTCGTCCGGCGGCCCGCTCCGCGTCTTCACGGACGCCTCGGTGAGGTCCAGCGCCAGCAGCGAGGTGGCCGCCAGCTCCTTGCGGCTCGGCCGGCGCACGTACTCCCACTGCCCCGGGCTGCTCTGCTCGGTCAGCGCCCGCAGCCCCCGCAGCTTCTCCTCCGGGTCGGTCACCAGCTCGGGCACGCCGTAGACCATCGCGCACCGGTAGTTCACCCCGTGCTCGAACACCGACCGCGCGAGCACCAGCCCGTCCACGTGCGTCACGGTCACGCAGACCGTGGTGTCCGGCGCCCGCACCAGACTCCGGCTGGCCACCGACCCGTGCACGTACAGCCGGTCCCCCTCGACCCCGTACGCCGTCGGCACCACCATCGGCACCCCGTCCACGGTCACCCCGAGGTGGCACAGCCATCCGGCCGCCAGCACCGCGTCGAGATCCGCCCGACGGTGCGACCCCTTCTCCCGCATCCGCCGCAACCGAGTCCGCTCGGTCACCTCGATCTCGTCCCGACCCATGCTTCCCCCAACTTCTCGAAACCTGTGGGGACATCATGCAACCCCGGCCGGCCGGAACGAGCGGGGCTACCGCCGGTCGCCCGCGCCGACCCCCGCCACCAAGGCGTGCGCCCGGGTCGCCGTGTGGGTGAGGCTGACCAGCCAGGAGCGGACGCCGGCCGCCTCCGCGAGGGCCGCCGCGCGGCCGAGCAGGACGAGGGAGGGCCGGCCGTCGGGGGCCCGCCGCACCTCGATCTCGGTGAGGGCCGCGCCGGAGAGGCCGGTCCCCA
Source organism: Streptomyces hydrogenans (assembly GCF_014656075.1). Taxonomy (GTDB): domain Bacteria; phylum Actinomycetota; class Actinomycetes; order Streptomycetales; family Streptomycetaceae; genus Streptomyces; species Streptomyces hydrogenans. Next base: position 19,358 of record NZ_BNBS01000034.1, on the reverse strand, counting down.
GGGCCTTCAGCACCGCCTCCTTCGCCGCGAACCGGACCGCGTACCGCTCCGCCGGGTCGTCGAGGACATCGCAGTAGGCGCGCTCCGCCTCGGTGAACGCCTTGGTCCGAAAGCGTGGTTGCCGGGCCAGGGCGGCCCGCATGTCGGCCACGTCCACCAGGTCCGTCCCGACGCACAACACCCGTCTCCCGACCAGGTCTTGCGTCCACTCCGCGTGGGGCACCACTCGCGATCCGTCTCCTTGCCGCACGACCGCCCTCAGGCTAGGGTGCCTGCCGCCACCCGACACAGCACCACAGTAGCGAGAGGTCCCCGCGATGAGTGTGCGGTTCACGATCGAGGCCAACCCCGCACCTGCGAGCAGCGCCCGTCGCGCCGAGATCCTCCAGGACCCCCGGTTCGGTCAGTACTTCACCGACCACATGGCCCGCGTCGTCTGGACGAAGGACGGCGGCTGGCGGGACGCGGCCGTCGTGCCGTTCGCCCCCATCCCGATGCACCCGGCCGCCGCCGTCCTGCACTACGCCCAGGAGATCTTCGAGGGCATGAAGGCCTACCGGCACGCGGACGGTTCGGTGTGGACCTTCCGGCCCGAGGCCAACGCCGAGCGCTTCAACCGCTCCGCCCGCCGGCTCGCCCTGCCGGAGCTGCCCGTCGACGTCTTCCTCGAATCCGTCACCCAACTGGTGCGCGCCGACCGCGACTGGGTGCCGGACCAGGGCGAACAGAGCCTCTACCTGAGGCCGTTCATGTTCGCCTCCGAGGCGTTCCTCGGCGTGCGGCCCGCGGCCGAGGTGACGTACATGGTCATCGCCTCGCCGGTCGGCCCGTACTTCTCCGGCGGCGTGAAGCCCGTCTCCATCTGGCTCTCCGACCAGTACACCCGGGCCGGGCGCGGCGGCACCGGGGCGGCGAAGTGCGGCGGCAACTACGCGGCCAGCCTCGCGCCCATGCTGGAGGCCGGCGAGCACGGCTGCGACCAGGTCTGCTTCCTGGACGCCACCGAGGGGCGGTACGTCGAGGAACTCGGCGGCATGAACCTGTACTTCGTCACCCGCGACGGCCGTCTCGTCACCCCCGAGCTCGGCACCATCCTGGAGGGCGTCACCCGGGCCTCCATCCTCACCCTCGCCAAGGAGCTCGGCCTCGACGTCGAGGAGCGGCAGGTCGACATCCGCGAGTGGCAGGAGGGCGCCCGCACCGGCGAGATCCGCGAGGTGTTCGCCTGCGGCACCGGCGCCGTCGTCACCCCCGTCGGCCGTCTCGTCTGGGAGGGCGGCGAGGTGACCGCCCCGGACACCGCCGCCGAGGACTCGGTCACCATGCGGCTGCGCCGCCGGCTGGTGGACATCCAGTTCGGGCGCGCCGAGGACCCGCACGGCTGGATGCGGCGCCTCGTCTGAGCGGGCACGCCCCCGGCGGCCGGGTCCGGTCGGACCCGGCCCGGTCAGGCCGGGGCGGTGAGCAGGCCGAGGCCCACCGCATCGTTCGGGCAGGCCCCTCCGCAGTCGTCGCCGGTCTGGGTCCGCCCCTCCGTCACCGGCAGACAGGCGTCCGCCAGGTCCGCCGCGGTCAGCGCCCGCCCCTTGCCGACGCCCCGCCCCACGGCGAGCGCCACCACCCCGGCCGCGTAGGCCGTCGCCCCGGACGTCCCGCTGGAGACCAGCCAGCCGTCGTCCGGGGCGGTGTCGTCGTAGGCGCTGTTGCGGCGGTCGAACATGCATCCCGGCTGGGTCGGGAACACCACGTAGTCGCCGTGCGGCAGCATGCCGCACGGCCCGGACAGGTCGGGGACCCGGCGGCCCGGGAAGACGTCCGAGCGGTAGCTGGACGCCAGGTCCGCCGCGCGCCTGCGGCCGTCCGGCGTCACGTGGACGCCGCCGACGGTGATCGCGCCCGGCGTCGCCACGGACTGGAACATGGCGGTGCGCCGGTCCGTGGAGCCGTTCCCGGCGGCGAACAGGACCGTGATCCCGCGCCGGACCGCGTCGGCGACCTCCAGGTGGAGGTGCGGTTCGGCGCGCAGGGTGCCCCAGCTGCACGAGATGACGTCCGGGGCCAGCTCCACCGCCCGCTGGAAGGCCGCCACCGGGAAGGAGAAGCTCTCGCAGGCCATCTTGACCATGGTGAGCTCGACCGCCGGGGCGACCGCGAGCAGCAGGGCGGACATGGCGGTGCCGTGGCCGCGCTCGTCCACGGCGGGATCGAGGGCGGACAGCGCGGGGACCACCGAGGTGCGGTAGCCGTGGGCGCGGTGGTGCGGGTGGTCGTACAGGCCGGTGTCGACCATCACCACCCGGACGCCGTCGCCGCGGTTCCCGGCCTCGTGCGCCGGCCCCGCGCCCGCGAGCCGCACCGCGTCCTCGGGCAGGCGCAGCCGGCGGGGGTCGCGGGGCAGCGGCGGGACGGCCCGGGGCGGCGGCGGGGCGGCCAGCTCGAAGCCCGCCCGGGGCACCCGTACCTCCGCGACCAGATCGGGGTGCGGCCTGGAGCGGAGCGGGCCCGCGGCGGCGAACTCGTGGCGGACGGTCTCCCGGATGTACTTGTTCCGCACCGGCCGCACCGGGTGGCCGAAGACCTCCGCGAGCAGGTCCGGGGGGCCCGAGACGGTGAGCCCCACCTCGGTGCGGGCCTCCACGGCGAGGCCCTCGCGGGCGTACGCGTCGGCCAGCCGGTCCACGGTGCCGGGGGCCGGGAGGAACGCCTCCACCCCGTGCCGCAGGAGCAGCGCGGGGTCGTCGCCGAGCGTCGGTCCGCCCGCCGAGCGGGGCACGACCGTCACCACCCCGCACCGCTCGAAGCGGGCCCTCTCCGCCTCGCTCACCGCGCGACCGTCCTGTCTCCCGCCGCGTCCGCGGCCTCCCGCAGCCGGGCGCGGTCGAGCTTCCCGCTCGCCGTCAGGCCCACGTCCCCGTCGGCCGGGAACTCGATCGTGGCCGGCAGCATGTAGTCGGGCAGCCGCAGCGCCAGCTCCCGGCGCAGCTCCTCCTCGCGGCGGGCCGTGTCGCCGTCCGACGCGCCCAGGACGAAGAGGGTGATCGCCCGGCCGGTGAGCGGGTGCTCGACCGGCACCGCGCAGCAGTCCGTCACCCCGGCCGCGGCCAGGGTCGCGGCCTCGACCTCGGAGAGGTGGACGAGGTTGCCGTTGATCTTCAGGGCGTCGTCGCGGCGGCCCAGGAAGACCAGCTCCCCGTCTTCGGGACGCTGCCGCACGTAGTCGCCCGAGCGGTAGTACCGCCGCCCCGAGCCGGCCGGGAGCTCGACGACGGAGCGGGCGGTGCGCTCCGGCTCGCCGCAGTAACCGACCATCACCTGCGGCCCTCCGATGAGCAGTTCACCGGTCTGCCCGTCGGGCACCGGCCGCAGCCCGTCGTCCACGACGAGGACGTCGACGGCGGGCAGGGGACGGCCGATGGGCAGGAACTCCCCGCCGTCCGCGCCCGGGGCGTCGGTGAGGAAGAGCGTGGCGCTGTGGGTGGTCTCGGTGGGCCCGTACCCGTGGACGTACCGCAGTCCCGGCACGAGGGCGGAGAACGCCTCCAGGACGGAGACCGGGCACGACTCGCCGCCGAACCAGAGCCGGCGCAGCGAGCCGAGGTCGCGCCGCCCGGCGTCGCTGAACCGGCCGACGAGCATCCGGATCACCGACGGCACCAGCAGCGTGTCGGTGATGCGCCACTCCTCGATCGCGCGGGTGACCTGGCTGGGCATGCGCAGCCGGGGCAGCAGGTGGACGGTGCCGCCGACCAGGAACGTCGACCACAGGTCCACGACGGAGGCGTCGAAGAAGAGCGGCGCCACGTTGAGGAAGCGCATGCCGTCCTCGAAGCCGACGGTCTCCTGCACCCCGGTCAGCAGGGCGCACATCGACCGGTGGCTGATCACGACGCCTTTGGGCGAGCCGGTCGAGCCGGAGGTGAAGACGACGTACGCGTGGTCCTCGGGGCTCCGGCCGGCCACCCCGGCCGGCCGGGGCTCGGCCTCGGCCGACGGGTCCCAGCCGAGGCCGTCGTCCACCGGGTCCGCGCCGACCACGACCACCTTCCCGGCCGGCGCGCCGTCGAGCAGCTCGCGGTGGGCGGGCCCGACCACCGTGACCGTGGGCGCGCACTTCCCGAGCAGCAGCCCGATCCGGGCCGCCGGCAGCGACTCGTCCAGCGGCACGTAGCGGGCGCCGAGGCGCAGCGCGGCCCACATGACGGCCACCGAGGCGGCCGACTTGTCCGTCAGCAGGGCGACGGTCCCGCCCCGGCCGACGCCGAGCCCGGCCAGCAGGTCCGTGAGGGCCTGGACGCGCCGGGCGAGGGACCGGTACGACACCTGCTCGCCGGTGCCCAGGTCCACGACGGCGATGTCCGTGCTGTCCCGCCGCCGTTCCAGCAGTTCGTCGGCGAGCGTGACGTTCATCGGTCCTCCGTGTGCGTCCCGGAGAGCCGGCGGCGGATCGCCTCCAGCAGTTCCGGGAAGGTGTCCATCTGCTGGTCGTACGAGCCGAAGTGCCCCATGCCGTCCATGGCGTGGAAGGTGCTCCCCGTCAGTTCGTGGAGCTCCTCCGCGACGTCGAAGGGCACCCAGGGGTCGTCCTTCGAGTGGAACTGCTCGATGAACGACTGGTGGGCGCGGACGGCGTCCCAGTCCCACGGGGTGTCGAAGAAGCCGCTGCGCCGCTCCAGTTCGAACCCGCAGTCGTGGTGGTGGCCGGCCACGGCGAAGGTGCCGAGGAGCGGCGCCTTCTCGGCGTACCGGAAGGCGGCCAGCGCGCCGGACGAGTGACCGACGATGACGGTCCGCTCGTCCGGGCGGACGACGTCGCTGAGGTAGGGCAGCCAGTAGCGCATCCGGCCCTTGATGGGGTCGGGGAAGGTCTCGGCCACCACCTCGACGCCGAGGGCCTCCAGTTCCCGCTTGAGGTAGGGGAACCAGATGCCCTCGACGCTCGCTCCGGCGTTCCCGTGGATCAGCACCACGCGCACGTCCGAACGGATCTCAGACAGGGGACACCTCGTCTTCGAGCAGTTCCTCCAGGAGTCCGGCGAGGGAGCCCAGGGTCGCGAAGTTCTCCGTCGTCAGCAGCTCGGGTTCGAGCTCGATGTCGTAGAACGTCTCGAAGGCCAGCGTCAGTTCGATCATCTGGGTCGAGTTGAGCGACAGGCCGCCGTTGAACAGCGGAGTGTCCGAGTCGAGTTCGACCCGCTGCCCGGGGAAGATCTGGGCGATCACCCCGCGGAGGTCCTCCTCGATCACCTTCTGGGTCTTGCGGTCGTCCACCGGTGCCTCAGCTCCCCTCGGTCTTCGTGGAGCCGGCCTCCTGCGCCGTCTCCTCCGCCGACTTCGGGCGCGTCTGGAGGAAGAGCGGGGTGCGCGGGATGTTCTGCGCGTCCTGGTGGAACGGGTTGCGCTTGTTCTTCAGGGAGAGGTACATGGTGCGCCGGGCGCGGGCCTTCTCCTCGTCCGAGTAGAAGAGGAAGGCGATGTTGCCGGCGTTCTCCCGGCCGACCTCGGTGAGGGTCAGGTCCTCGTCGGTCTCGACGGCGTAGCCGCCCTCGACCAGCCAGTCGACCTCGCGGCGGTACTTCTCGAAGTTGGCGACGTCGGCCTTGCGGACGGTGCCGAAGACCGGGAAGAAGACCATGACCCGGTTCTCGACCTCGTCCTCGGAGCAGATGCGGCCCTGCTCGATCGGGATGATGCCTTCCTCGACCTCCCGCATCCACCGGTCGACGTCGGTGTGGTTGCGGTAGCTGCGCTCGCCCATGTAGTTCTCGGCGGCCGGACCGATGCCGAGGGTGTAGCTGGCGCGGTAGCCGTTGCCGCCGCAGGCGTGGTTGAGGCCGATCTCGCCCGCGTCGTCGAGGTGGGTGAAGAAGTTGATCAGGAGCTGCTTGTCGTAGCCGTACCCGGCCAGGCCCTCCTTGATCTGCCGGTACTGCTCGCGCTCGATGGCCCCCGACGGCTTGACGTCGGCGACCTTGCCCGCCCTGATCTGCTGGTCGAGGCGGGTGCCCTCCCACTGGTTGAAGCGGTACGTCTGCACGAAGCTGGGGCGCAGCTCGCCGCAGATGCCGGCCAGGTCCTTGGCGAGGACCTCGTCGTCCTGCCCCGGCAGGTTGTACATGAGGTCCAGGGCGAAGGTGCGGATGCCGGCCTTGCGGATGTTCTCGGCGGTCTGGTGGACCTGCTCGACGGTGGCCTTGATGGTGAGCTTCTTGCGGATCTCCGGGTCGAGCGTCTGCACGCCGAAGGAGATGCGGGTGATGCCGAGGGACTTCAGCATCTCGATGTAGCCGTCCTTGGAGAGGCCGAGCGGGCTGCCCTCCAGGGAGATGCCGTCGACCTCGCTGAGGTCGAACTCGCGGTGGACGGCCTCCAGGATGGCGGCCATCGACTCCTGCTCCAGCGCGGAGGGCGTGCCGCCGCCGAACTGGACGTACTTGATCTTGGTGCCCTGGAAGTACTTCGACCGGGCGTTGCGCTGGATCTCCTTGACCATCGCCTGGACGAAACGCTTCTGCCGCTCGCCCTGGTACTTCGCCGCCGACTCCTTGAAGCAGGCGCAGAAGTTGCAGAAGGCCTCGCAGAACGGGATGTGGAAGTAGAGCAGGATGTCCGTCTGCTCCGGGTGCGACTGGCGGTCCAGGAAGGAGAAGTACTCCGCCTTCTTGCCCTCGGAGTCGAGGGCGTCCTGGAAGGCGCAGATCTTGGGGTAGAACCAGGTGACGTTGGTGCGCTTCTCCGGGCTCTCGAACTCGTCCTTCAGGTAGAAGTTCGAGTCGAGGCCCAGCATGAAGGGGTTCTCGACGTGGGTCGTCATGACCTAGGCTCCCGCTCTTGGGGTCAGGAAGGCTGGCTGGAGGGCTCGGCGGAAGCCTCGGTGGGCTCGCCCTTGGTGCCCCGGCTCTCGTGGATGACCGGGTACTTGTTGCTCATCTCGCCGTTGATCTCGATCCACTGGAACTTGTCTTCCGGCAGGTCGACGTCCGCCCAGATCGCCTCGGGCGGACACTCGGAGACGCACGCGTTGCAGTCGATGCATTCCTCGGGGTTGATGTAGAGCATGTCGGGACCCTCGTGGAAACAGCTCACGGGGCAGACGTCCACACAGTCCGTGTACTTGCAGCCCACGCATTCGTCGGTGACGACATACGCCATGGTTCTCTCCTCCCTCAGGCGTGGACGGGCGCCACTTCGGTGATCCGCCGCATCCAGCCGAACCGGTCGACGGACTCTCCCCGGTGGATCCCGGCCAGCAGGTCCCGGAAGCGCGCGGTCACCGGACCGGCCTCCTCCGAGGCGAGCCGGTACTCCTCGCCCTGGTGACCGAGGGAGACCACCGGGGCCACCCCGGCGGCCGTGCCCGTGGCGAAGCACTCGGTGACCGAGCCGTCGGCGATGCCCTTCAGGACCTCGGCGAGCTCCACCGGCCGCTCGACCACGGCGGTCCCGGCGTCCCGGGCGAGCTTCACGACGGAGTCGCGGGTGACGCCGGGCAGCACGGTGCGGTCGAGCGCGGGCGTGGTCAGCACGCCGTCGATCACGAAGAACGCGTTCAGCTCGCCGATCTGCTGGACGAAGCGGCCCTCGCCGTCGAGCCACAGCACGTGGTCGTTGCCGTAGTTGGCGGCGATCTCGGCGGGCACCACACCGGCCGCCAGCCCGCCCGCCGTGTTCAGGTCGCCGGTGCCGCCGGGCCAGGCCCGCACGTACCCGTCCAGCGTCATGGCCTTCAGCGGCCCGGACTCCGCGGCGGCCGGCACCGAGCCGAGCACGTAGAAGAGGCAGGCGCCCGCGGGCCCGGGGGTCAGCTCCGTGCCGTCCGCGGCGAGCACCGCGCGCAGTCGCAGCGAAGCGCCCGCCTCCCGCGGCAGCCAGCCCTCGTCCAGCTCGACCATCGCCCGGACCGAGCTCCACACCCGGTCGAAGTCGACCTGCGGCATCGCGAGCCGGCGGGCCCCGTTGTTCAGCCGCTTGATGTGGCTGTCCGGACGGAAGACGGCGACCGAGCCGTCCGCGAGCCGGTACGCGGCGAACTCGTCGACGACGGTCTGCCCGGCGAGTACGGCGCCGGCCGTGGGCCGCAGCGGCGGGATGCCGTCCCGGTCCGCCACGGTCAGTCCCTGCCAGCTGCGCCGCTTGCCGGTCCGCATGAAGAACGCGTGGTCGGTGAGGACGGCCCCGGCCGACCCGTCCGCCTCGGCCCGCGGCCTCGGGGTGGTCGTGGGGGTGACGGTCAGTTCGTTGCTCATGCGGGGGCACCCTTCTTGTCCTGGTGGCCGGCGTCCTCGACGCCGACCCTCACCTCTGCGAGGACCGAGGCGACGAGGCGCTCGACCCGGTCGAGGTCGCCCTCGAAGTGGATACGGGCGACGCGGTTGCGGAAGATGTCGCCCGGGTCCAGCACCGCTCCCGGCTCCTCCTCCGGCAGGAGGCCGCGGAACTCGGCCGCCTCCGTGAAGGCGTCGATGCCGTGGAGCGTTCCCGTGAAGGTGCCGGACCGGTCGGTCGTGACGAACGCGAGACCCGCGCTCACCGGCGACAGCGCGCCGGGATCGTGGGACAGCCCTCGCGCGGCGTCCGCCGTGGCGGCGCACAGGTCCACGCCGGGGCCGGCGAGCACCAGCTCGGGGATGTTGTCCCCGGCGAGCCGGGCCCCGACCTCGATCAGGACCGGGCCGCGGCCGCGGACGATCCGGGTCTCGATGTGGAACGGCCCCACCGTGAGGTCGAAGGCGGCCACCACCTGGCGGGCGAACCGCTCCAGGACCTCGCCGTGCGGCGAGCACTCCGGCGCGGTGGCGATGTGGCCCATCTCGAAGAAGTCCGGCGGGGCGGAGAGGAACTTGCTGGTGACGCTCGCCAGGTGCGGCCCGTCGGCGTCGACCCAGCCGTCGAGGGAGAACTCGGGGCCCTCCACGTACTCCTCGACGACGGCGGTCCGGCGCGGGTTCGGATGGAACTTCACCTCCTCACCCGGGTCGTGGACGACCGCGCGGGCCCGCGCGTACTCCTCCTCGTCGCGGCAGAGGCTCACCATCAGGCTGCCGCCGCAGTCGACGGGCTTGACCACGACCGGGAAGGGCAGCGGGCAGGGGCCGGCCTCGTCGGGGCCGACGGCGATCGAGCGCGGGTGGGCGACGCCGCGCTCCTCGCACCGGCGGCGCATGACGTCCTTCTGCCGCACGGCCTCGGCCGCCGGGGCGTCGAGCGCGGGCAGCCCGAGGGTGCGGGCCAGCTCGGCGGCCTCCGGCACCGCGTACTCGAAGCCCGCGATCACCCCGCTGGGCGCGGTGCCGGTCTCCGCGACGGCCTTCTCGACCAGGCGGAGCAGCCCGGCCACCCCCGCGTCGGGGTGCCAGTCGACGACGGTGGCGCCGGCGCGCACCTCGGGCGGCAGCAGTTCGGGGAACTGGGTGGGGACGAGACAGGGGACTCCGGCGGCCACCATCCGGGCGGTGAGCCGAACCCCCGCCGACAGGGGCTGGACGACGATCAGCATGCGCGTACGCTCCCCGCCCCGCGGCCTTCGCCGGGGTTCCGGCCGATGTGCAGCGTGAAGATCATCGGCACCGGGCCGAAGTTCTCGATCAGCCGGAGCCCCTCCGCAGCGGCGGCGGGCCCGGTGGTCACGCAGGCGTCGTACTCCCCGGCCGCGCACAGCGCCGCGGCGCGCGAGTTGCTGCTGGCCAGCGTGATCTCGCCGCGCTCCGCGACCAGGCTGCTGGGGGCCGGGTGGCTGACGATCGTGGACACGGAGGTGCGGTCCGGGCGACCGGCCAGCACCATGTCGTGGGTGTCGAGGATGAAGCTGTCGGCCATCTCCAGCCGGTGCAGGTTCTGGAAGACGAGGTCGTGCAGCCGGGGGTAGACGGCACAGGCGAGGATGGCCTCGGTGCTGTCGAAGGCCATGGCGTCGAGGCCGTCCTCCACCTCGGCGTGGAGCACCACCTCGCCGGCGATCCCGCGCTCCGCGAGCCAGTGGTGGGCGGCCTTCTCCAGGTTGGTGCCCGCGGGCCCCAGGGTGTGGATGACCGTGACTCTGGACAGGGCGTCCTCCCGGTCGCCCTTCGAGCCGACGTGTTCGTCGTTCATGCGCGTCGTTCCCCGTTCTCGTCGGCCCGCGGGACGGGCCACAGCCAGCCGTGCGCGTCGGACGCGCGTCCGTGCTGGACGTCCAGCAGGCCGCCGCGCAGAGCCGTGGTCATCGGTCCCTCTCCCCCGTCGCCCACCGTCAGGTCCTCGGCGCCGATGCCGAGCCGGCCCACCGGGACCACGACGCCGGCCGTGCCGCAGGCGAACACCTCGGCCAGCCGGCCCGAGCGCAGGCCGTCCCGGACGGCGTCGATCGTGGTGTGCTCCTCGGCGGCCGCGATCCCGCGGTCCCGGGCCAGGGTCAGCAGCGAGTCGCGGGTCAGGCCCCGGACGATGGTCCCGTCGCACGGCGGGGTGGTCAGCCGGGAGCCCTCCGCGTCGCGCCAGACGAGGAAGAGGTTCATGGTGCTGAGCTCCTCGATCCGGCTCCGTTCCAGCCCGTCGAGCCACAGCACCTCGTCGTACCCGGCGGCCTGCGCCTCGGTGCGGGTGAGCAGGCCGGCCGCGTAGTTGCCGGCGCACTTGGACTCTCCGGTGCCACCGCGCACGGCGCGTACCGTCTCGGTCGCGGTGGTCACCGACAGCGGCCGGAAGTCGGCGCCGAAGCAGGGGTCCGCCGGGTAGGCGAGGATCACGCAGCGGTAGCGCCTGGAGGGCCGGAGCCCGAGGTCCGCCTCCGTGGCGATGAGGAGCGGCCGCAGGTACAGGCTCTGCCCGTACCCGCCCGGCACCCACGCCGCGTCGGCCGCGACCAGCTCGGCGCACGCCCGTACGAACAGCTCGGGGGGCATCTCGGCCATCGCGAGCCTGGCGGCGGACCGGGCGAGGCGGACTCCGTGGTCCTCGGGACGGAAGAGGCGCACCGAACCGTCCTCGGCCCGGAACGCCTTCAGGCCCTCGAACACCGCCTGCCCGTAGTGGAGTCCGAGCGTGGCCGGGTTCATCGTCAGGTCGGACCGGGGTTCGATCCGCGGCTGCGACCAGCCGGTGTCCGCGTCCCAGTCGACGACGGCGGTGTGCGGGGTGGAGTGACGGCAGAAGCCCGGATCCTTGAGGATCGCCGCGAGCTCCGGCGTGCTGCGGGACTCAGACATGGACTTCGGCACCCCACAGGGCGAGCGGGGCCAGCGGCCCGCCGTAGCGGTCGGGCTTGGCCTCCGGGCGGCGGAGCAGCGTCCCGAAGAGGAAGTCCACGGCCTCCGCCTTGTAGGCCGCGTCGTCCTCGTTGCGCTCGATCTCCTCGATCAGGCCGACGAGTTCGCGCACGGACTCCACGATCTCGGCCTTCGAACCCAGCGACCGACGCCCCTGCGCGTCCTGGGTGAACAGCCCCTTCGCGGCGAGCCAGGTGCCCAGGGCGAAGCCGGTGCCGGCGTCGAAGTTGCGCAGCGGCTCGGGCTGCGCCGGGTAGCGGAAGAGGCGTTCCAGGATGACGTACTCGAACACGAGGGGACCGTGCGGCACCTGCTCCTCGAAGCAGGCGATCGCCGACTTCATGTCGACCTTGAGCTCTTCCAGGAGCCCGGGCCGCCACGTCGTCTTGATGGCCAGGTGCTCGTCGAGGGGGCGCGGCCCGGTGTGGTGGAAGTAGTCGTGCATGTACCCCCAGACACAGCGCGCCTGGTAGGTGGTCTCGGGGTCCACGTCCGCCGAGACGAGTGCCGTCTCGCCGGCGAAGGGCGAGCCCGGTCCGCACAGCCGCTCCGTGATCGCCAGGGTCTGGGCGTAGATCTCGGTGTGCCGGTTGAAGAAGAACCAGGCGAAGTTCTGGTCGGTACATCGCGTGGCGGCCGGGATGTTCTCCGGGAAGAAGACCACGCAGTTGCCCTCGCGCAGGCCGCGGGAGGCGGACAGCAGCCGGGTGGACTGGAAGACGGCCTTGGGGTGCGGGTAGTCCGCCTGGAGCCGGGGCGTGCTCTCCGGGTCCTCGCGGACCACCGAGAACGCCTCGATGTGGACGTCGTGCCGGTCGCTGTTGGGGAGCGTCACCGGCCCCACGTAGGCGGCGGCCTCGCCGTCCTCGGGGGCGGGCACCGCGTCACGGGTGGCGTCGAAGTGCGGGACGCCCTCGCAGCCCGTCTCCCGCCACGCTCTCAACTCCGCGCAGGTGGCGGCGATCTGGGTGTCGGGCATCAGGCCCCGCAGCCCCTCGACGGCCGTGATGACGGCGTCGACGGCGCGGCGGACCTCCTCGTCGGTGACGGCCGGCGCGCCGCCGTCCGCGCGGCCGGCGGCCTGACGTCCGGTGCGCAGCTCGCGCAGCGAGTCGACCGCGGGCACGACGTGCCGCTCGAACTCCAGAAGTGTGGCAACGGTACGCGCCCGCACAGTCCCCCCGTTCGGTAACCCTCGGCCGCCTCCCGCGGGGACGAACCCACGGTCAACGCCTCGCCCGAGGCATTCGATTGGGAAAGCTAGTCTCGTACTCCCGCGCAGACAAGGGGTGTTCGGATGTCGACACTCCCGGCGTGTCGATCACCGCTCTCCGGAGCGGCCGACGGGGCCCGCGGACCAACTGCCGCCCGCAGCCGAGTGCTTATACTCTGGCACTGCCCTGCGGGTGAGACCCTCGCCCGGCCTTACGGAACACGGACGCGGGACGCGTTCCGCCTCCGGCAGACCGAGGCCGCGGAGAGCCTGTCCAACGGACTCGGTGACACGAACGACGGGGGAGCATGAGCCACGAAGCGAGCGAGAAGACGGCCGACGGGCCCGTGGGGGGCGGGGGCGGCACCACGCCGGAAGCCCCGCACGCCTACATGCCGGGCCCCCAGGTGGCGCGATTCGTCGCCGGTCGTGGACTGGCCGCGCTGGGCGACCAGTTCCTCCTGTTCGCCATTCCGCTGCTGACCTACAAACTGACCGGCAGCGCGTCGCAGACCGGCCTCATCTTCCTGGTCGAATGGCTCCCCCGGGTGCTGTTCCTGCCGGTGGCCGGGGTGTTCGCGGACCGCATCCGCAGCTACGTCCTGTACATCGGATCGGACTTCTTCCGCTCGGCCCTCGGGCTCGCCGCCTTCGCCCTGATGTTCCTGCTGCCCGACGGCCAGTTCATCACCCTGTGCGTACTCGCCGCCGGAATGTCGGTGGCCGGCGCCCAGTCGTACATCGCCCTGGAGGCCACGCTCCCCCGCTTCGTCCCCATGGACCAGATGGTCCGGGCGCAGTCGATCATCCAGGGCACGGAGCAGACCAGTGAGGTCATCGGCCCGGTCCTGGCCGCGCTGCTCGCCTCGGCGCTCCCGACGACCAGCCTCCTCGCGATCATCGGCGTGGTGTACGGCCTCACCACCCTCAACACCCTCTCCCTGCGCCGATGGTTGCGCACCGAGACGCTGACGGCCGCGGGAGCCGGGGAGCCCACCACGGTCCGCTCGGTGGCCGTCGGCATCGCCGAGGGCGTGCGGACGCTGCGGAAGCTGCCCGCGGTCCTCGGCCTGGTCGGCCTGACCATGACGGTCAACCTCATGGTCGGCGTCGGCATGGCCACCAGCGCCGCCACCACCGTGGGCTCCTTCGGCCGACCCGACGGGTACTTCGGCGCCCTGAGCACGGCGGCGGGAATCGTCGGCGTCCTGACACTCTTCGTCGTCCCGCGTCTGACGAGGTGGATGAATCCTTTCGCCGCCCTGATGACGTCCTACGGCCTCATCTGCCTGGGCGGCGTCGGAGTGGGCCTGGCGCAGACCTTCACCCAGTACGCCGTGGGCTACGCGGTGCTGCTCGGAACCGTCGGCTTCTTCAACGTCGTCATCCGTACGGAACGCGTCCGAAGGGTTCCGCGCGAGCACTTCGCGAAGACGATCGCCATCATCATCCTGCTGCACCAGCTGTCCCTGCCCGCAGCCGGACTCCTGGTCGCCCTCTTCACCCAGTCCTTCAGCCCCCAGAGCATCGTCCTGGGCTCCGTCATCGGCTCCGCCTGTGCCGTCGTCCTGCTCATTCCGCTACTCGCACGCCTGAGGACCCCACCATGCGCATCCTGATCCTGCACCGAGTCACGGACAAAATGATCCGGCACGCGGACGGAATCGACCACGCGGCCCACGACGTCACCTACGTGGGCCCCGCCGACCGGCTGGCCACCCTCCCGTCCGACCTCCGCTGCACGCGCATCGAACGGCCCGACACCGGCGACCTGACGGAAGAGGTGCTGGCCGCGGTCGAAGGGCTGCCCGCCTTCGACATGGTGCTCGCGCTCTCCGAGTTCGACCTGATCGCCGGCGCCCGGGTGCGCGCGGCCCTCGGGGTGCCCGGCGACCGGGAGGAGGACATCGCGCCCTGGCGCGACAAGGTGATCATGAAGTCGATGGTCGCCGCGGCCGGTCTGCGGGTCCCCCGCTTCCTCTCCCTGTCCGAAGCCCTCGCGGCCGGCCCCGGGGAGATCCCCTGGACCGGCGGGACGGTGCTGAAGCCGCTCGACGGCGCGGCCAGCCTGGACGTCCACGTCTACCCGACGCCGGACGAGGCCCTGGCAGCGGTCCGCGAGGGCGCGGTGGCCCCCGAGGGCACCCAGTGGGACGGCTTCGAGGTCGAGGAGTTCGTCACCGGCCCGATCGTCCACGTGGACGGCATGCTGATCGACGGCAAGCCCATGGCGATCCAGGCCAGCCGCTACGTCGGCACCTGCCTGGGCTTCGCCGAGGGCACGCCGCTGGGCTCGGTGCAGATCGAGATGACCCCGGAACTGAGCCGCTGGACCGCCGACTGCCTCGCCGCCGTCTCCCTCACCACCAGCCTCTTCCACCTGGAGGGCATCGAGACCCCGGACGGGCTGGTCTTCCTGGAGGTCGGCGCCCGCTTCGGCGGCGCGGACGTGGTGGACACCTTCGAGCTCGCCACCGGGGTGCACATGCCCTCCCGGTACCTGCAGATGGTCACCGGCGGCGTGTCCGCCGAGGACCTGACCTGGCCCGAGTCCGACGGGTCCCGCTACGGCTGGTTCTGCTGGCCGAGCCACACCCTGGGTGCCGAACGCTGCCGGATCGAGGGCGCGGACGAGTTCCGCGAGAGCCCGCTGGTGTACCGGTGGAGCCAGCGGACCGAGGACGAGTCGATCAAGACGGTGCTCAGCTACGCGGACACCGACGTCCCGATCGCCGGCGTGGTCGGCCCCGGCACCTCGGCCGAACTCACCCGCTTCCTCTCGGACGCCTTCGCCACCATACGCGTCACCCCGCTCACCCCGACGGCCCCCGCCGCCACCGAAACCACCGGCTGACCCCCCGGGGAGGCCGCCGGGCACCCGCGGCCCGGCGCCCTCCCCGGCCACCCGCCCGACCCCACGCGAACCCGGGTACAGAAAAACCCAGGTCACGAAGGACGTGACCTGGGTTTCGATCTGAGCCGCCTTCGGGATTCGAACCCGAGACCTACGCATTACGAGTGCGTTGCTCTGGCCAACTGAGCTAAGGCGGCGTGCTGCGCGACACCATGGTGGGTGCAGCAGCGTCGCCAAGTCTACACAGTTTCCGGGGGTGCTCCGACCAGGGGCGGAGCACCCGGGTCCGGGGGTCATGAGCAGCGCTTTCCCGCGGGAGGCGGGGTTCCTTCGAGGAGGTAGGTGTTGATGGCGGTGTCGACGCAGTCGCTGCCGCGGCCGTAGGCGGTGTGGCCGTCGCCCTCGTAGGTGAGGAGGGTGCCGGAGGAGAGCTGGTCCGCGAGGGCCTCGGCCCACTTGTAGGGGGTGGCGGGGTCGCGGGTGGTGCCGACGACGAGGATCGGTGCGGCGCCTTCGGCGGTGATGCGGTGCGGGCGGCCGGTGGCCGGGGAGGGCCAGTAGGTGCAGTTCAGGGCCGCCCAGGCGAGGCCCGTGCCGAAGACCGGGGACGCCTCGTCGAAGGACGGGGCGGCCCGCCGCGCGGCGGCCGGGTCCCGGTAGGCGGGGGGCAGGTCGAGGCAGTTCACGGCGGCGTTGGCGAACATCAGGTTCGCGTACGAGCCGTCCGGCTCCCGCTCGTAGTAGCTGTCGGCGAGCGCCAGCAGCGCCGAGCCCTCGCCGCCGATCGCCCGGGTCAGGGCCTCCCGCAGCTGCGGCCAGGCGCCCTCGTCGTACATGGCCGCGATGACGCCGGTGGTCGCCAGCGACTCGCCGAGCGCGCGGTCCTCGCCGGTGGGGACGGGCTCGGCGTCCGTGGCGCGGAAGAAGGACTTCAGGGCCTCCCCGGCCGCCTCGGGCGAGCCGGTGCCGAGCGGGCAGTCGGGCCGGGTGACGCAGTCGGCGGCGAAGGCCCGGAAGGCGGTCTCGAAGCCGGCCGTCTGGTCCCGGTTGAGGTCGAGCGCCGAGAGGGAGGGGTCCATCGCCCCGTCGAGGACGAGCCGGCCGACCCGGCCGGGGAACAGCTCGGCGTAGGTCGCGCCGAGGAAGGTGCCGTACGAGGCGCCGACGTAGTGCAGCTTCCGGTCGCCCAGGACCGCCCGCAGGATGTCCATGTCGCGGGCGGTCTCCACCGTGGAGACGTGCGGCAGGACCGCGCCGGTGCGCTTGCGGCACCCCGCCGCGAACCGCTTGAAGGAGGCGGCCAGCGCGTTGACCTCCGCCGTGTCGTCCGGGGTCTGGTCGACCTGGGTGTACGCGTCCATCTCCGGGCCCGTCAGGCAGTCGACCGGCTCGCTGCGGCCGACCCCGCGCGGGTCGACGGCCACCATGTCGTAGCGGGCCCGCACCGGTTCGGGGTAGCCGATGCCCGCGTACCCCTGGAGGTAGTCGACGGCCGAGCCGCCGGGGCCGCCCGGGTTCACCAGGAGCGAGCCGA
The DNA here is from genome assembly GCF_014656075.1 of Streptomyces hydrogenans. GTDB lineage: Bacteria > Actinomycetota > Actinomycetes > Streptomycetales > Streptomycetaceae > Streptomyces > Streptomyces hydrogenans. The sequence continues at coordinate 2,517 of NZ_BNBS01000034.1, read as the reverse complement.
TCCGCTCGCCGGGCCCGCTCGCCCGCACCCGGGACACGGCGAGCCGCACCTCGGGCCCGTCCGGCTTCGCGTAGTCCAGCGGGGCCCGCAGCGTCGCGCACTGGAAGCCGCTGACGCCGCACTCCCGCCAGGCCGGCTTCTGCTCGTAGTACTTCCGCAGCGCCTCCGGGGAGGGCGACGGCGAGGCGACCGGCCGCGCCGATCCGGACCCCGGGCCCACGGGGGCGGCCGCGTCGCTCCCGCCCGTGCAGCCGGAGAGGATCAGCCCGGCGGCGGCGAGCGCCGTGGCGGAGATGCGGAGGAGACGCCTGGAGTCCATGCCCGGAGCGTATCCGGACGGGTACGCAACGTGTCCAATCGCGGAGCGGGGGCTTCCGGTGCCGGCCGGGTGGTCGGTCGCGCAGGGTGGTCAGTCGCGCAGGGCCATCGTCATCGCCTCCACCGCGAGCAGCGGCGCCACGTTGCGCTCCAGGGCCTCGCGGCAGGCGAGGACGGCCTCGACCCGGCGCAGGGTCCGCTCCGGGGTGGTGTCGCGGGCGATCCGCTCCACCGCGTCCCGCACGTCCTCGTTGGCCAGCGCCGAGCGGGTGCCCAGCTGGAGGGTGAGCACGTCCCGGTAGAAGCCGGTCAGGTCGGTGAGGGCGAGGTCCAGGCTGTCGAGCTGGGTCCGCCGGCCGCGGCGCTTCTGCTTGTCCTCCAGCTCCTTCATCAGCCCGGCGGTGCCGCGCGGCATCCGGCCGCCCTGGACGGCGCCGAGCGCCGCCTTCAACTCCTCGGTCTCCTTGGTGTCGACCTCCTCGGCGACCTGCTTCGCGTCCTCCGCCGCCGCGTCCACCAGCTCCTGGGCGGCCTTGAGGCAGCCGCCGATGTCCGCCACCCGCAGCGGCAGCTTGAGGACAACGGCGCGGCGGGCGCGGGCCCGCTCGTCCGTGGCGAGCCGCCGGGCCCGGTCGACGTGCCCCTGGGTGGCGCGGGCCGCCGCGTGGGCGGCCTCCGGCTCGATGCCGTCGCGCCGGATCAGCACGTCGGCCACGGCCTCGACCGGCGGCGTACGCAGGGTCAGGTGGCGGCAGCGGGAGCGGATGGTCGGCAGGACGTCCTCGACAGAGGGGGCGCAGAGCAGCCAGACGGTGCGCGGGGCGGGCTCCTCGACGGCCTTGAGCACGGCGTTGGCCGACTTCTCGTTGAGCCGCTCGGCGTCGGTGACGAGGATGACCTGCCACCGGCCGTTGGCCGGGGAGGTGAAGGACTTGCGGACGGTGTCGCGCATGTCCTTGACGAGGATCTCGGTGCCGACGGCGGAGACCGTGGTGACGTCGGCGTGGGTGCCGACGAGGACGGTGTGGCACCCGGTGCAGAAGCCGCAGCCCGGCACCCCGCCGAGCGCCCGGTCGGGGCTGACGCACTGGAGGGCGGCGGCGAAGGCCCGCGCCGCGTCGACCCGGCCCGCGCCGGGCGGTCCGGTGAAGAGCCAGGCGTGGGTCATCTTCGACGCCTCGGGGTCGGGCTCGCCCGCGGCCTGGGCGGTGACGAGCGCGTCGGCGTCCCGGGCGGCGGCGGCGAGCTGCTCCTCGACCCGCTGCTGCCCGACCAGGTCGTCCCATACGGCCATGTCTGCCCCTCCTGAAGGTACGCCCTCCATTGTGGGGCAGCCGACTGACAACCCGGTCCGGCCCGCACCCACTGCAGGACCTCACCGCCCCGCATCGGACGGGACCGCCACCGTCCCGGACCGGGCCGCCCGGGGAGGGAGCCGGGTCGTCCGGTGCGTGCGATCGGCGTGCGGCCGGGGCGTCCTCGTAGCGGCGCTACTCGGGCGTTTCGGCCGTGCGGCGAGCGTGCGTGCCGGACGGCCCGGACCCGACGGGAATGGTCGGACAGGCCCTAGCGGCGGCGGCCGCGTCCGTCCCCGTCCTCGTCGCCTTCGTATCCGCCGAACAGCTCGTCCGCGAGGGTCGGCAGGTCGTCCAGCGGGGTCTCCTCGGCCCAGTCCGAGCGGCGGCGCGGCCGGCCCGCCTCGTCGAGCTGCGGCAGCTCGCGGGTGACGTCGTTCGAACCGGCCCCGCCGGCCTCCGGCTCGTCCCGCTCCTCCCGGAAGAAGTCCCGCGGCACCCGGTCCACCGGATCGGCCCGCCGCGCGTCCGTCACCGGCGGCAGCACGGCGGTCTCGTCCACGGCGGTGTCCCGCACCGGCGGCAGCACGGCGGTCTCGTCGGCGGCGCGGTCGGTGACCTGCGGTAGGACCGCCGTCTCGGCCTCGGGGCGGCGCGGGTCGTCCGGGCGGACGACCGGCGTCGGCACGGTGACCTCGTTCGGCGAGACGGTCGGGGCGGCACCCGCCCCCGGAGCCGTACCGGAGTCCTTGCCGAGGTTCACGACCGGCGTCTGGACCGTGACCTCGCTCGCCGACTCCTCGGCGGCCCTCCGCTCGGCGGCGGCGCGGCGTTCCGCTTCCGCCCGCTCCGCCGCGGCCCGCTCGGCGGCGGCCTTGCTCGCGGCCTCGGCGGCGGCCTCGGC